>NZ_JBVHJE010000018.1:0-193347 GCF_055560195.1 Streptomyces sp. NPDC023481 | reverse complement strand
AAACGCCCGGTTACATTCCGAACCCGGAAGCTAAGCCTCACAGCGCCGATGGTACTGCAGGGGGGACCCTGTGGGAGAGTAGGACACCGCCGAACTCCTTTTACAGCTCCGGTTCTTGGGCACTGCCCAAGAGCCGGAGCTTTTTTGCGTTGAGGTAGGGTCAGGGGGCATCGTTGGCTCGTTTCGCACAGGAGGCCCCCGGGTGGAGGTCCAGGAGACCCGCGTCCAGACAGACCGGGTCCTCACCATCCCCAACATCCTCAGCATGGCGCGCCTCGTCGGCGTACCCGTCTTCCTGTGGTTGATCCTCAGGCCGGAGTTCGGCGGCCCCAACAGCGATGGCTGGGCCCTCCTGGTGCTGGCGTTCAGCGGGGTCAGCGACTACCTCGACGGCAAGCTCGCCCGGCGCTGGAACCAGATCAGCAGCCTCGGCCGGCTCCTCGACCCCGCCGCCGACCGCCTCTACGTGCTCTCCACCCTGCTCGGCCTGACCTGGCGGGAGATCCTGCCGTTCTGGCTGACCGGCCTGCTGCTGCTGCGAGAGCTGGTGCTCCTGGTGATGGTGGGCATCCTCCGCCGGCACGGGTATCCGCCGCCGCAGGTGAACTTCCTCGGGAAGGCCGCCACGTTCAACTTGATGTACGCCTTCCCGCTCCTCCTCCTCAGTGGCGGAAGTGGTTGGATCGCGTCACTCGCTGCTATTTTCGGATGGGCGTTCGCCGGATGGGGTACAACCCTCTATTGGTGGGCAGGAGTGCTCTACGTGGTACAAGTCCGCCGATTGGTTCGCGCGGATGCCACGTCCGATTGAGCTCGGCGATTGTCCGGACGTAACGCCTCGATGGCCCGCGGTGGAAAAGTGCGGGACAATCTGGACGGGTGAAGTCGGCTAGACCGTCGTCTCTTGGAGGAGGACGCTTCCGACATGAAGGCCGTCGTGATGGCCGGGGGCGAAGGCACACGCCTGCGCCCCATGACCTCTAGCATGCCCAAGCCGCTCCTGCCCGTGGCCAACCGCCCGATCATGGAGCACGTGCTACGGCTGCTCAAAAAGCACGGGCTCAACGAGACCGTTGTCACCGTGCAGTTCCTGGCCTCGCTCGTCAAGAACTATTTCGGCGACGGCGAAGAGCTGGGCATGGAGCTCACGTATGCCAATGAGGAGAAGCCACTCGGTACCGCCGGAAGCGTCAAGAACGCCGAGGAGGCGTTGAAGGACGATGCCTTCCTCGTCATCTCCGGCGATGCGCTGACCGACTTCGACCTCACCGACCTGATCAATTTCCACAAGGAGAAGGGTGCGCTGGTCACGGTCTGTCTGACCCGCGTGCCCAACCCGCTGGAGTTCGGCATCACCATCGTCGACGAGGAAGGCAAGGTCGAGCGCTTCCTGGAGAAGCCGACCTGGGGACAGGTCTTCTCCGACACGGTCAACACGGGCATCTACGTCATGGAGCCCGAGGTCTTCGACTACGTCGAGGCCGATGTGCCCGTCGACTGGTCCGGCGATGTCTTCCCGCAGCTGATGAAGGAAGGCAAGCCGATCTACGGCTATGTCGCCGAGGGTTACTGGGAGGACGTCGGCACCCACGAGAGCTATGTGAAGGCCCAGGCCGACGTCCTCGAGGGCAAGGTCAACGTCGACATCGACGGCTTCGAGATCTCCCCGGGCGTGTGGGTCGCCGAGGGCGCCGAGGTGCACCCCGACGCCGTACTGCGCGGACCGCTGTACATCGGCGACTACGCCAAGGTCGAGGCCGGCGCGGAGATCCGCGAGCACACCGTCGTCGGATCGAACGTGGTCGTCAAGAGCGGCGCCTTCCTGCACAAGGCCGTCGTGCACGACAACGTGTACGTCGGACAGCACAGCAATCTGCGCGGCTGCGTCGTCGGCAAGAACACCGACATCATGCGGGCCGCCCGGATCGAGGACGGCGCGGTCATCGGTGACGAGTGCCTGATCGGTGAGGAATCGATCGTCCAGGGCAACGTCCGCGTGTACCCGTTCAAGACCATCGAGGCCGGTGCCTTCGTCAACACCTCGGTGATCTGGGAGTCGCGGGGCCAGGCCCACCTGTTCGGCGCCCGCGGTGTCTCCGGCATCCTCAACGTGGAGATCACACCCGAGCTGGCGGTGCGGCTCGCCGGCGCCTACGCCACGACCCTGAAGAAGGGCTCCACGGTCACCACGGCTCGCGACCACTCCCGGGGTGCCCGGGCGCTCAAGCGGGCGGTGATCTCCGCGCTCCAGGCCAGCGCCATCGACGTACGCGACCTGGAGAACGTACCCCTGCCCGTGGCCCGGCAGCAGACCGCGCGGGGCAGTGCCGGCGGAATCATGATCCGGACCTCGCCCGGTGTGCCGGACTCGGTCGACATCATGTTCTTCGACGGCAACGGCGCGGACCTCTCGCAGGGCAGCCAGCGCAAGCTGGACCGGGTCTTCGCGCGTCAGGAGTACCGGCGGGCGTTCCCCGGCGAGATCGGCGACCTGTACTTCCCGGCCAGCGTCTTCGACTCGTACACGGGATCGCTGCTGCGCAACGTCGACACGACCGGGATAGCGGAATCGGGTCTCAAGGTCGTCGTGGACGCCTCCAACGGCAGCGCCGGGCTCGTGCTGCCCAGCCTGCTCGGCAAGCTCGGTGTGGACTCGCTGACCATCAACCCCGGTCTCGACGAGTCCAGGCCGACGGAGACCGAGGAGATGCGCCGGAAGGGACTGGTGCGGCTCGGTGAGATCGTGGCGTCCTCGGGTGCCGCGTTCGGTGTGCGGTTCGACCCCGTCGGCGAGCGGCTCTCGCTCGTGGACGAGAAGGGCCGGATCATCGAGGACGACCGGGCGCTGCTGGTCATGCTGGACCTGGTGGCCGCCGAGCGGCGCAGCGGGCGCGTGGCGCTTCCCGTCACCACGACCCGGATCGCCGAGCAGGTGGCCGCCTACCACGGCACGCAGGTCGAGTGGACCACCACCTCGCCCGACGACCTCACGCGCGTGGGCGGCGAGGAAGGCACCATCTTCGGCGGTGACGGCAAGGGCGGCTTCATCGTCCCCGAGTTCAGCAGCGTCTACGACGGCACGGCGGCCTTCGTACGGCTCATCGGGCTGGTGGCGCGGACGCAGCTCACACTCAGCCAGATCGACGCCCGGATCCCGCGGGCGCACGTCCTCAAGCGGGACCTGGCGACGCCGTGGGCCGTCAAGGGTCTGGTGATGCGGCGGGTGGTCGAGGCCGCCGGGGACCGCTCCGTCGACACGACCGACGGTGTGCGGGTCGTGGAGACCGACGGCCGCTGGGTGATGGTGCTGCCGGACCCGGCCGAGGCCGTGACCCACCTGTGGGCCGAGGGGCCCGACGACGCCTCCGCGCAGGCCCTGCTGGACGAGTGGGCGGCGGTCGTGGACAGCGCCGGCCGGTAGGCCCCGACAGCCGGGAACGGCGGAAAGCGGCTGTACGCACGCGTGCCGGACACGTGCCCCCGACGGGGCCGGTCCGGCACGCTGGGTGGGGCCGTTCGGAGGTACCCGGCACGACATGCGACGATGTGCGGCATGCCGCAGCAACCCCCCGTTCGGAGCAGCCCCACGCGGCCGGGGCGCCCGGACGCCTCCATGTCGTTGATCACCAACGTCATGGACCACAGCCTCGATGACGGATACGCCGAGGCAGCAGCCCGTAGGAGGTCCCAGGGCGAGGGCGGACTGCCCAAGACGCTCCGGGCCAAGCTGGGCCTGGCCGCGGGGCTCGTCCTGGCAGCGCTGGTGGTGACCGTGGGAGCGGCGCAGGCGCGGGTGACGGCGCCCGTCGTGGCCAAGGAGCGCCAGGAGCTGATCGACCGCATCGACGCCGAGACGGCGGACGCGGACAAGCTGGAGAGCGCCGTGGACACCCTGCGCGACGACGTCAGCGCGCGCCAGCGGGCGGCCCTGAGGTCCAGCGGCGGCAGCGCCGAGGCGGACCTGGTGGGCCTGCTGTCGGGGGCCACCGCGGTGCACGGCCCCGGCGTCAAGCTCGTCGTGGACGACGCCAAGGAGGCCACCGGCGGCGGGGACGGCAGCAACCCCCGCGAGACCTCGGGCTTCTCCGACACCGGCCGGGTGCGGGACCGCGACATGCAGCGCGTGGTCAACGGCCTGTGGGCCTCCGGAGCCGAGGCGATCTCCATCAACGGGCAGCGGCTGACCGCCCTGTCCGCGATCAGGGCCGCGGGTGACGCGATACTGGTCGACAACAGGCCGCTGGTACCCCCGTACACGGTGCTGGCGGTGGGGGATGGGTCAAGGCTCAGCACCAGGTTCCAGAACGGCGCCGACGGCCTGTATCTCCATGCTCTGGAGGAGAACTACGGCGTCCGCGCCACCATCTCCACGGAGGGTGACGTCCGCTTGCCGGCCGCCCCCAGTGTGATCGTACGTACAGCACAGCCGAAGTCCGAGAAGACCGGGAAGGGCACATCGTGATCGCCGTACTGGGCCTCGTCGTGGGAGTCGTGGCCGGCCTGTTGGTCCGGCCCGAGGTTCCGGCGGTCGTCGAGCCGTATCTGCCGATCGCCGTCGTCGCGGCGCTGGACGCCGTCTTCGGCGGCCTGCGGGCCATGCTGGACGGCATCTTCGACGACAAGGTCTTCGTGGTGTCGTTCCTGTCGAACGTGGTCGTCGCCGCCCTCATCGTGTTCCTCGGCGACAAGTTGGGCGTGGGCGCGCAGCTGTCCACGGGCGTCGTCGTGGTCCTGGGCATCCGCATCTTCTCCAACGCCGCGGCGATCCGGCGGCACGTGTTCCGGGCGTGAGACCGATGAGCGAACAGAACGCAGAGAACGAACAGAGCGACCGTGACGACCGGGCCGGCCGCAACGACCGGCCGGAGATCCCGCTGCGCAGGGAGCTGCCGGCCGAGGTGCCCGCGCCAGCGCACGTGCCGGCGCCCGCGTCCGTGCCCGCGCCCGAGGCCGGGCAGCCGCAGGGCCGGGAGCGGCGGTGGGGCCAGGAGCAGCCCCACCAGTCGCTGACGGGCAGGCAGCGGCTCGTCAAGGGCCTGTGGCCGCCGCGTTTCACCCGGGCCCAACTCATCGTCGCGCTGCTGCTGTTCGGCCTGGGTTTCGGCCTGGCCGTCCAGGTGGCGTCCAACAGCGACACCGACAGCGCGCTGCGCGGCGCGCGTCAGGAAGATCTTGTTCGCATCCTCGATGAACTGGATTCCCGTACGCAGCGTCTTGAGGACGAGAAGCAGGGACTCGAAAAGCAGCGTCAGGAGCTGCAGTCCAGTTCCGACCAGGCCGCCGAGGCCCGCAAGCAGACCGCCGAGAAGGAGCGGCAACTCGGCATCCTGGCGGGGACCGTGGCGGCGCAGGGTCCCGGCATCACCATGACGATCGAGGACACGAAGGGGACGGTCCAGGCGGACATGCTGCTCGACGCGATCCAGGAGTTGCGCGCGGCCGGCGCGGAGGCGATCGAGGTCAACGGGGTCCGGGTGGTCGCCGGCACCTACGTCACCGACTCGGGCAGGGCCGTCAGCGTCGACGGGAACAAGATCAACGCCCCCTATCGTTTCAAGGTCATCGGCAAGCCGCAGGACCTCGAGCCCGCGCTGAACATCCCGGGAGGCGTGGTGCAGACTCTGGAGAAGGAGCAGGCCACGGTGACCGTCGAGCGGTCGGACAAGATCGTTGTGGATGCCTTGCGACAGGCGAAGCGGCCTGACTACGCTCGGTCGTCCTCCCAGTGAACCGGTGGTGCATGGGGGGCGTCGCGCAGGGGCATGAGGTTGCGGGGGGTCGGCGCATCGAAGGGGTGGTGCGTGGTGGAAACTGTCTGGTGGTTACGGACGTTGTGAGAATGTCCGGCTCGGCCGGTGTAGGCAATCAGGGTTCGTCCTGCCCCACGGGCGGGTCTGTTTCGGTCAAGGGGAATCGCCCGTGAAGTTGTTTGCGAAGTTGTTCGGCAAGAGCGCGCGAGAGGGCCGCGACAACGCGACCGCTCGTCATCGCGCACAGCCTGACGCGGAGGGCCAGCGCCCGCTGTTCCGGGACCAGGTCGCTGGTCCGGGCGGTGACATTTCCGGTGGTCAGGGCGCGGCGTCTGTTGACCCTGCCCAGTCCGGCGGCATAGGTTTCGGGCAACCGTCAACCTCAGGTACGGGTGGAGGGTTTGCCTCCGGACCGTACGCGTCCAACGCCCCGGCGGGGCAGCCGCGGCAGGAGGATCCGTCGATGTCGGTCCTGGTGTGTACGAGGTGCGGTAACCGGAATGCGGAGAACGCCCGGTTCTGCTCCAACTGCGGGGCGCCGCTGCGTCCCGGGGTGGCGCCCGAGCGGGCTTCCGAGACGACGTCCACCATCTCGATCTCCGGCCTGGAGGCGTACGACTCCGAGGTGACCGGCCAGTCGCCGCTGCCGACGCTCTCCCCGGAGGCGCAGGCCGCGGTGGACGCGCTGCCGATGGGCTCGGCGCTGCTGGTGGTGCGCCGCGGCCCGAACTCGGGCAGCCGCTTCCTGCTGGACAGCGACCTGACCACGGCCGGCCGCCATCCGCAGAGCGACATCTTCCTGGACGACGTGACGGTCTCCCGGCGGCACGTGGAGTTCCGGCGCTCCCTCGACGGCTCCTTCACGGTGGCCGACGTGGGCAGTCTGAACGGCACGTACGTCAACCGCGAGCGCATCGACCAGGTCGCTCTGGCCAACGGTGACGAGGTGCAGATCGGCAAGTACCGGCTGGTGTTCTACGCGAGTCGGCAGGGCATCTGACCGCCCCCGGACCGATGTCCGGGGGGACCCCCAGGGAAGGTCCATGCTTCAAACACCGAGCGGCGGTGCCGGAAGCGGTACCGCCGCCAGGGACAGTGGCCTGATGAGCATCGGCACGGTGCTGAACGTGCTGCGCGACGAGTTCCCCGAAGTCACCATCTCCAAGATCCGCTTCCTGGAGTCGGAGGGGCTCATCGAACCGCAGCGGACCCCGTCGGGGTACCGCAAGTTCAGCGCCGCGGACGTCGAGCGCCTCGGGCACGTCCTGCGGATGCAGCGGGACCACTACCTGCCGCTCAAGGTGATCAGGGAGCATCTGGACGCCATGGCGCGGGGTGAGGCCGTCCCGCTGCCCCTGGTGGGGCGCCAGCGCACCCCGGACGACGTGCCGGTGCCGGCGGAAGCGCGCACGGTGACCAGGATCGGCCGGGCCCAGCTGCTGGCCGCGGCGGACATCGGCGAGGACGAACTGCGCGAGTGGGAGTCCTACGGGCTGCTCACTCCCCTGGAGGACGGGGCGTACGACGCCGAGGCCGTGACCGTGGCCTCGCTCATCGCCGAGCTGGGCCGGTTCGGGATCGAGCCACGCCACCTCCGGGTGATGAAGGCCGCCGCGGACCGGGAGGCGGGGCTGGTCGACCAGGTGATGGCCCCGCTCAAGCGCCACCGCAACCCGCAGACCAGGGCCCACGCCGAGGCCCGTACGAAGGAGCTGGCGGCCCTCGCGGTGAGGCTGCACGCGGCGCTGGTGCAGACCGCTCTGGGAGTGCGGCTGCCCTGACCCGGCGGGCCCGCGGGACGGCCGGATCGGGCACCTGTTCCCGGCCCGACTACCCAAACGTCCCGGGCACGGCCTAGGGTTGCTGTGTGAACGAGCTCGATGTCGTAGGTGTCCGGGTCGAAATGCCCTCCAACCAGCCGATCGTGCTCCTGCGCGAAGTGGGGGGCGACCGCTACCTCCCCATCTGGATCGGGCCGGGGGAGGCGACGGCGATCGCCTTCGCCCAGCAGGGCATGGCCCCCGCGCGCCCGCTGACCCACGACCTGTTCAAGGACGTGCTGGAGGCCGTCGGCCAGGAGCTGACCGAGGTGCGCATCACCGATCTGCGGGAAGGGGTCTTCTACGCGGAGCTGGTGTTCGCCAGCGGGGTCGAGGTCAGCGCCCGCCCCTCCGATGCCATAGCGCTGGCCTTGCGCACCGGAACGCCGATCTACGGCAGCGACACGGTGCTGGACGACGCGGGTATCGCCATTCCGGACGAGCAGGAGGACGAGGTGGAGAAGTTCCGCGAGTTCCTCGACCAGATCTCGCCCGAGGACTTCGGCACCAGCAGCCAGTGAGCGGCGGGGGCGGGTCCGCCGAACCTGCCGGGTCCTGTTTCTCGGGGCGGACGGAGGCGCCGCGCGGCTGGTCGCCCCGGCATTTGCCTGCGGCCAGTGAGAGCGTCCTACGGCCCGCCGCGAGCGCATTCGGCTAGCCTTTCCCCGCGGTGGGACACGGGAAACCACTCCTAGGGTGATTATCACTCGGCGTGCCGAGTGTGGCGATCGTTGACGCACCCCTGGTGACTGCCTACCGTCGAGAAGGCAGGTCAAGGACGGAGGTCGGCGTGAGAACCAGCGGCGACGGTACGGCTGGGGGTGCCCCCGGACGCAGTTTCGGGGAGAGCGGTCCGTACGCGCCCCCGAGCCCGCGACTTCGCTCAGATGGGGGACACCCCCGTCCGGGCAGCGTGGTGGATCACGCTCCGCAGCTGCCGACGGCGGTGCCGAACGGTGGAGGGGTGGCGGCCATGACGTCCGAGCAGCAGATCGGCTACCGGGGGCCCACGGCGTGCGCGGCGGCCGGTATCACCTACCGGCAGCTCGACTACTGGGCGCGTACCGGTCTGGTCGAGCCCAGCGTGCGGCCCGCCTACGGGTCGGGCACCCAGCGGCTGTACAGCTTCCGGGACGTCGTCGTCCTGAAGATCGTAAAGCGGTTCCTGGACACCGGGGTGTCGCTGCAGAACATCCGTACGGCCGTCCAGCACCTCAGGGAACGCGGTTTCCGTGACCTGGAGCGGATGACCCTGATGAGCGACGGTGCCACGGTGTACGAGTGCACCTCGCCGGACGAGGTCCACGCCCTGCTCCAGGGCGGTCAGGGCATCTTCGGGATCGCCGTCGGCGTGGTGTGGCGTGACGTGGAAAGCGCCCTCTCCCAGCTGCACGGTGAGCGCATCGACACCGGCGAGACGCTCCTCGGGCACAACCCCGGGGACGAGCTGGCGCGGCGCCGCAACCGGGCGGTCTGACCGCCGGAACCTCACCGGGGCGCTCCGGCACCACCGCATTGTCAGTGGCATGGTGCAGCATCGGAGATGTGAGAAACGCGCCCACGATCCTGCATCTCGACATGGATGCCTTCTTCGCCTCGGTGGAGCAGGCTTCCAAGCCGAGCCTGCGCGGGAAGGCGGTCGTCGTGGGCGGGCTCGGACCGCGTGGGGTGGTGGCCACCGCGTCGTACGAGGCACGTGTGTTCGGGGTCCACTCGGCGATGCCCATGGCCCAGGCGCGCCGGCTGGCGCCCAACGCCGCCTATCTGGTGCCGCGCTTCGGTCTGTACCGAGCGGTCAGCGAGCAGGTGATGGCGCTGCTGCGGGAGCTGTCACCGCTGGTGGAGCCGCTGAGCCTGGACGAGGCGTTCGTGGACCTGGAGGCCGGGGGAGCGGCCTGGGACGAGGAGTCGGCGCGGCGGGCCGGGGAGACGCTGCGCAAGGACATCCGGGCGGTCACCGGGCTCACCGGTTCGGTGGGACTCGCCGCCTCGAAAATGCTGGCGAAGATCGCGTCCGAGCAGGCCAAGCCGGACGGTCTGGTGCTGATAGAGCCGGGCACCGAGCGGGCGATGCTGGGGCCGCTGTCGGTGCGGACCCTGCCGGGGGTGGGGCCCGCCACCGGGGATCATCTGCGCCGGGCCGGGATCAGTACGGTGCAGGAGCTGGCCGAGGCCGGTGAGGACGAGCTGGTCCGGCTGCTCGGCAAGGCGCACGGGCACGCGCTGTACGCGATGGCCCAGGCCCGGGACGAGCGGCCCGTGGTGGCCGAGCGGGAGACGAAGTCGGTGTCGGTGGAGGACACCTACGACGTGGACATCCACGACCGGCTGCGGGTCGGCCTGGAGGTGCAGCGGCTGGCCGACCGGTGCGTGCGGCGGCTGCGCGAGGCGGGGCTGTCGGGGCGGACCATCGTGCTGAAGGTACGACGGTACGACTTCTCCACGCTGACCCGCTCCGAGACGCTCCGGGGGCCGACGGACGATCCCGCGGTCATCCGGGAGGCGGCCGCGCGGCTGCTGGACTCCGTGGACACCACGGGTGGGGTGCGGCTGCTCGGGGTGGGGGTGTCCGGGCTCGCCGACTACACGCAGGAGGACCTGTTCGCGCAGGCGATGCCCTCGCGGGAGGTGGCGGAGGTGCCGGAGGAGCCCGCGGCCGAGGGCGTCGTGGAGCGGCCCGAGCCGGTGGAACGGCACTGGCGCGCCGGACAGGACGTGCGGCACGCGGAGTACGGGCCGGGGTGGGTGCAGGGCAGTGGGCTGGGCCGGGTGACGGTGCGGTTCGAGACGCCGCTGTCCCTGCCGGGGCGTGTGCGGACGTTCTTCGTCGCGGACCCCGCGCTGGAGGAGTCCGAGCCGCTGCCGCTGGTCCCGACCCGCCCCCCTCCCCAGGCTCCGCCCCGCCCCCCGGCCCCGCAGGAGAGCCGGTCCGAGGAGCCCTTGGGCGGGACCGGGGGTTCGCACACGGGTCTGGGCTCGGAGGAGCGCCTGGGCGGTCACTCGGAGGGGGAGCGGGCCGTGGATGCGGGCCGGGTCCAGGGGGTGGGGCAGGACGCGGGGTAGGGCGAATCGCCGCGGGCCAGGCGTACAGGCCAGGCGTACAGGCCGGGCGGCGAGTGGAGGGCCGGTCGAGAGGGAGGCGTGGGGCGGGGTGGGGTCAGGGGTTCTCCGGGCCGGCCAGTTTGCCGAAGGTGTGGTCCGGGACCGTGGGGGGTGGGCCTGCGTCGAGGCCGTAGTGGTGGTAGAGCTGGAGTTCCTGGGCGGGGGAGAGGTGGCGGCCCACGCCGAAGTCGGGGGCGTCCTTGATCAGGGCGCGGTCGAAGGGGACGTGGAGGGAGCCGTCGACGAGTTCGCTGGGCTCCAGGGGGACGAACGCGTCCCGGGAGAAGAGGCCGGTTCGTATGGCGGCCCACTCGGGTACGCCGGTGGCGTCGTCCAGGTACACCTCGTCGATGGTGCCGATCTTGGTGCCATTGCGGTCGAACGCCTTGCGGCCGATCAGGTTGCGCGGATCGATGTCGGTCTGCACGGTCCCTCTCCCTCCACGTGGTCGCAACTCATCCGTAAGCACTACAAAAGAGCACATTCACCGAGGCGGCCACTCGAAGGCCCCGGCGTTGACCTCGCTGGTAGGCTGACAGCGGCTGCTGACCCCGTGCGGGAGAGTCCTCCGACCACCTCGGAGGCGCCGAAGGAGCAAATCCTCCCCGGAATCTCTCAGGCCCACGTACCGCACGGACGAGGTCACTCTGGAAAGCAGGGCGGGTGTCGACGGCTCCCGCCCTCACCGACGGTGAAAGCCGGCGCCCGCGGGTCGCCGGTGAAGCTCTCAGGTTGAGATGACAGAGGGGGAGGCCGTCGGGGTATCCGTACCGGGGTGCCCCTCGAAGGTCGCGTCAGACCAGGAGGCCTCCGCAATGACCGTCCATCGCACTCCGCTCTCCGAGCTCGAAGCCGGCATCCCGTTCGAGCAGCGCCACATCGGGCCCGACCAGGAGGCGCGGGCCAAGATGCTCGCGCAGGTCGGATACGGCTCGCTCGACGAGCTGACCGCCGCCGCGGTCCCGGATGTGATCAAGAACGCCGATGCCCTGGACCTGCCGGGCGCCCGCACGGAGGCCGAGGTGCTCGCCGAGCTGCGTTCGCTCGCCGACCGCAACCAGGTGCTGGGCTCCATGATCGGGCTCGGCTACTACGGCACGTTCACCCCGCCCGTCATCCTGCGCAACGTCATGGAGAACCCGGCCTGGTACACGGCCTACACGCCGTACCAGCCGGAGATCTCCCAGGGGCGACTCGAGGCCCTGCTGAACTTCCAGACCATGGTCGCCGACCTCGCCGGTCTGCCCACCTCCGGCGCCTCCCTGCTGGACGAGGGCACGGCCGCGGCCGAGGCCATGGCGCTGTCCCGGCGGATGGGCAGGAACAAGAAGGGCCTGTTCCTGGTCGACGCGGACACGCTGCCGCAGACCATCGCCGTGATCGAGACCCGTGCCGAGCCGACCGGCGTCGAGGTGGTCGTCGCCGACCTCGGCGACGGCATCCCGGCGGAGATCGCCGAGCGCGAGATCAACGGCGTGCTGATCCAGTACCCGGGCGCCTCCGGTGCCGTACGCGACATCAAGCCGGTCATCGACCAGGCCCACGAGCTGGGTGCCCTCGTCACCGTCGCCGCCGACCTGCTGGCGCTCACCCTGCTCACCTCGCCGGGTGAGCTCGGCGCGGACATCGCCGTCGGCACCACCCAGCGCTTCGGTGTGCCGATGGGCTTCGGCGGACCCCACGCCGGCTACATGGCCGTACACGAGAAGTTCGCCCGCAGCCTGCCCGGGCGGCTGGTGGGTGTCTCCGTGGACGCCGACGGGAACAGGGCCTACCGGCTCGCCCTGCAGACCCGTGAGCAGCACATCCGCCGCGAGAAGGCCACCAGCAACATCTGCACCGCGCAGGTGCTGCTCGCCGTGATGGCCGGCATGTACGCCGTCTACCACGGCCCGGACGGGCTCAGGACCATCGCCCGGCGCACCCACCGGTACGCCACGATCCTCGCCGAGGGGCTGAAGGCCGGCGGCGTGGAGATCGTCCACGGCGCCTACTTCGACACCGTCACCGCGCGTGTGCCCGGCAGGGCCGCCGAGGTCGTCGCCGCCGCGCGGGCCAACGGGGTCAACCTGCGGCTGGTCGACGCCGACCACGTCTCGGCCGCCTGCGACGAGACCACCGGCCGGGCCCAGCTGGCGGCCGTCTTCGCCGCCTTCGGTGTCGAGGGGAACATCGAGGCGCTGGACGCGAGCGCCGAGGACACCCTGCCCGAGGCGCTGCTGCGCACCGACGCCTACCTGACCCACCCGGTCTTCCACCAGCACCGCTCCGAAACGGCCATGCTGCGCTACCTGCGCAAGCTGGCCGACCGTGACTACGCGCTCGACCGCGGCATGATCCCGCTGGGCTCCTGCACCATGAAGCTCAACGCGACCACGGAGATGGAGCCGGTCACCTGGCCCGAGTTCGGGCAGCTGCACCCGTTCGCGCCCGCCGAGCAGGCGCAGGGCTACCTCACGCTCATCCGCGAGCTGGAAGAGCGTCTCGCCGAGGTCACCGGCTACGACAAGGTCTCGCTCCAGCCCAACGCCGGTTCGCAGGGCGAGCTGGCCGGCCTGCTCGCCGTACGCGGCTACCACCGGGCCAACGGCGACGAGCAGCGCACCGTCTGCCTCATCCCGTCCTCCGCGCACGGCACCAACGCGGCCAGCGCCGTGATGGCCGGCATGAAGGTCGTCGTCGTGAAGACCGCCGAGGACGGCGAGATCGACGTCGAGGACCTGAGGGCGAAGATCGAGCAGTACCGCGACGAGCTGTCGGTGCTGATGATCACCTACCCGTCGACGCACGGCGTGTTCGAGGAGCACGTCGCCGACATCTGCGCCCAGGTGCACGAGGCCGGCGGTCAGGTGTACGTCGACGGCGCCAACCTCAACGCCCTGGTCGGCCTCGCCAAGCCCGGCCACTTCGGTGGTGACGTCTCCCACCTGAACCTGCACAAGACGTTCTGCATCCCGCACGGCGGCGGCGGTCCGGGCGTGGGCCCGGTCGCGGTCCGCTCGCACCTGGCGCCGTACCTGCCCAACCACCCGCTCCAGCCGGAGGCCGGCCCGGAGACGGGCGTCGGCCCCATCTCGGCGGCCCCGTGGGGCAGCGCGGGCATCCTGCCGATCTCGTGGGCGTACGTCCGCCTCATGGGCGGCGAGGGCCTCAAGCGGGCCACCCAGGTGGCCGTGCTCTCCGCCAACTACATCGCCAAGCGCCTGGAGCCGCACTACCCGGTCCTCTACACCGGCCCCGGCAACCTGGTCGCGCACGAGTGCATCATCGACCTGCGCCCGCTGACCAAGGCGACCGGCGTGAGCGTGGACGACGTGGCCAAGCGCCTGATCGACTACGGCTTCCACGCGCCGACCATGTCCTTCCCGGTGGCCGGCACGCTGATGATCGAGCCGACCGAGTCGGAGGACATCACCGAGCTGGACCGTTTCTGCGAGGCGCTGATCGCCATCCGCGCGGAGATCGAGAAGGTCGGCTCCGGCGAGTGGCCCGCAGAGGACAACCCGCTGCGGGGCGCCCCGCACACCGCCGCCGCGCTCACCGGTGAGTGGACGCACGCCTACAGCCGCGACGAGGCCGTCTTCCCGGCCGGTGTCTCGGCCGCCGACAAGTACTGGCCGCCGGTGCGCCGCATCGACCAGGCCTTCGGCGACCGCAACCTGGTGTGCTCCTGCCCGCCGCTGGACGCCTACGAGGACTGAGCGAACGGTGAAGGGCCCCGTCCGGACTCCGCGTCCGGAGGGGGCTTCACCGTGTCAGGCCGTCGTCAAGCCGATGACAGGCCGGCCCCCGGGCCCTCGTCAGGCCGTGGCCAGGGCGACCTCGGTGGACTTGATCAGGGCGATCACGGGGGAGCCGGGGGTGAGGCCGAGGTCGGCGGCGGACTCCTGGGTGATGGCCGACGTCAGTTCGCCGCCCTCGATGCCGATCTTCACGGTGGCCATGGCGGCGCCCGAGGACACGCGCGTGACGGTGCCGGGCAGCTGGTTGCGGATGGAGACGTGCTGGACCGGCGCGGTGGCCAGGGACACCTCGGTGGACTTCACCAGGGCGCGGACCGTGGCGCCCTCGGCCAGGGCGAGTTCCCGGGCGGACTCCAGGGTGATGGCCGCGGTGAGGTCCTGACCGCCGGTGAGGCGGATCTTCACGGTGGCCATGACCTGGCCGAGGTGTACCTCGGTGACGGTGCCCGGCAGCTGGTTGCGGATGCTCAGAGTCATGGGCACCCACCGTAGAGCGCGGATGTGCTCAGGCCGGGTACGCGTGGGTCTGCGTCGCCTTGACCGTCGCCCACACCGGTGCACCCGGGCGCAGGTCCAGCTCGGCGGCGGCCACCGTCGTCAGGTCCGCCGCGAGCGGCAGCTCACCGGTGAGGTCGACGCGGATCTGGTCGCCGTGCGTCTCCAGCCCGGCGACCTCGCAGCGCCACAGGTTGCGGGCGCTGGCGCCGGAGGGGCGGTCCACGAACAGGGACACGGCGGACGGCGGGAACGCCACGAATACCGGGCCGGACAGCTCCTCCGTGGTCGTGACCGCGGGCCCGGCGTCCAGTCGTACGGTGTGCCCGGCGGCCTGTCCGCGGTAGAGGTTGAGGCCGACGAGCTGGGCGATGTAGTCCGTGCGCGGGCGGCGGGCGATCTCGGCCGGGGTGCCCTCCTGGACGAGCCGACCGTGTTCCACGACCACCAGCCGGTCCGCGAGGACCATGGCGTCCAGCGGATCGTGGGTGACCAGGACGGAGACGGCCTCGAACTCGGCCAGGTGGCGGCGCAGTTGTGCGCGGACCTCCAGGCGGGTACGGGCATCCAGTGCCGCCAGCGGCTCGTCCAGCAGGAGCAGCCGGGGCCGGGTGGCGAGCGCGCGGGCGAGCGCGACGCGCTGGGCCTGGCCGCCGGAGAGCCGGCGCGGCCTGGCGCCCGCGTGCTGCGTCAGGCCCATGCGCTCCAGCCAGGCGGCGGCGCGGGCGCGGGCCTCGGCCCTGCTCGCGCCCCGGCAGCGGGGGCCGAACGCGACGTTGTCCAGGGCGGACAGATGGGGGAAGAGCAGGTAGTCCTGGAAGACCACGCCGACCGGGCGTGACTCGGGGGGCGTGTGCTCCAGCGGGGTGCCGTCCAGGTGGAGGTGGCCGTCCGTGAGGGGGGTGAGGCCGGCGAGGGCGCGCAGGGCGGTGGTCTTGCCGGCGCCGTTGGGGCCGAGCAGGGCCAGGACGTCGCCGGGGGCGGCGGTGAGGGTCACGTCCAGACGGAAGCCGGGACGGTCGACCACGAGGCGGGCGTGCAGCCCGGGGGGCGGGAGCGCGGCGGGGGACCGGTCCTGGGCCGGGGCGGGCTGGGCGTCGTTCGTCATGATGGTGTCATCCAGCGGTCCCTGAGACCTGCCAGGACCGTGATCGAGACGGCCAGGAGGACCAGGCTGAGGGCGATGGCGGCCTCGGGGTCGTCCTGGAGGGCGAGATAGACCGCGAGGGGCATGGTCTGGGTGCGGCCGGGGAAGTTGCCCGCGAACGTGATCGTCGCGCCGAACTCGCCGAGCGCCCGGGCCCAGGCCAGCACCGCACCGGCCGCGATGCCCGGCGCGACCAGCGGCAGCGTGACCCGGCGGAACGCGGTGAAGCGGGAGGCGCCGAGGGTGGTCGCCGCTTCCTCGTAGCGCGGGTCGGCGGCGCGCAGGGTGCCCTCGACGCTGATGACCAGGAACGGCATCGCGACGAACGCCTCCGCGATCACGACCCCGGCCGTGGTGAACGGCAGGGTGATCCCGAACCAGGAGTCCAGCCACCGGCCGACCACCCCGTTGCGGCCGAGGGCCAGCAGCAGGGCCACTCCGCCGACGACCGGGGGCAGGACGAGGGGCAGCGTCACCAGGGCCCGTACGAACCCACGGCCGGGAAACTCCGTACGGGCCAGTAGCCAGGCGAGCGGCACGCCCAGGACGAGGCTGACGGCCGTCGCCGCGGTGGCGCTGGTCAGGGACAGCTGGAGTGCCTGCCACACCCCGGTGCTGGTCAGCTCGGCCGGCAGGCTGCGCCAGGGCGCGCGGACCAGCAGCGCGATCAGCGGCAGCAGCAGGAACGCCAGGGCCAGCGCGCCCGGGAGCAGCAGCGGCAGCGGCGCCCCCGGCCGGCTCCTCGTGCCGACGCGGCGGCGCCGCGGGCGGCCCGTGCGGGGGCCGGCCGCGGCGCCGGGTTCGTCGAGCCGGGTCACGGCTTGAGGAACCCGGCCTCGCTCAGCACCCGCTGTCCCTGGGCGGACCGGACGAGGGCGATGAACGCCTTGGCGGCCTGGGCGTTCGGCGCGTTCTTCAGCAGGGCGATCGGGTAGTCGTTGATCGCGTCGGCGGACTCGGGGAACTCCACGCCCTCCACCTTGCCACCCGCGGCGTGCACGTCGGTCTTGTAGACGACGGCGGCGTCGGCCTCCTTCAGCTCCACCTTGGTCAGGGCGCCCTTGACGTCCTGCTCGTAGGAGACCGGGGTGAGCTTCAGCTTGCTGGCGTCCAGGGCCTTCTGGGCGGCGGCGCCGCACGGCACGGTCCTGTCGCACAGGACGACCTTGAGACCGGACTTGGTCAGGTCCTTCAGGGAGGACACCTTGTGCGGGTTGCCCGGCACGGTGGCGATCTCCAGCTGGTTGCGGACGAAGGTGGCCGGGGCGCCGGCCGCGTCCTCCTTGTCCGTGACGATGGCCATGGTCTTGGGACTGGCAGCGGCGAACACGTCCGCCGGGGCACCACCGGTGATGCTCGCGGCGAGGCTGTCGCTGCCGCCGAAGTTGAAGCTGACCTTGGTGCCCGGGTGGTCCTGCTCGAACTTCTTGCCCAGGGCCGTGAAGCTCTCCTGCAGGGAGGCCGCCGCGAACACGGTGACCGTGCCGGACACCTTCGCGTCGGCCGGCGCGCCCGAGCCGGCCGGGCTGCCGGAGGAGTCGGGGGAGTCCGACGAGGAGGAGCAGGCGCTGAGGGCCGTCAGGGCGGCGACTCCCGCACCGGCCAGCTGCCACATCCGCCGGGTCCGGTGCACGGAACGGGTCATCACGGATCTACTCCTCGGTTCTGTCGAACAGGTGTCGCGCCCTGCACGGCCGGTGACGGCCCGCGGCGACGATAATGCCGCATCTGCGAGGTGTAGGTCTGCTGTCGCATCGCATGAGCCACACAGTTGTGATGTGGGCCTCGCATGTGCGTTACTACGGGCCTCTGGGGAGGCGTAGGCCCTGCGGGAGATGGATCCGGGTCAGGCCCGGTCGATGTGCACGTTGGTGGACTTCACGCGGGCGGTGGCCTCCATGCCGACCTCCAGGCCCAGCTCCTCCACGGCCTCCCGGGTGAGCAGGGAGACCAGCCGGTGCGGGCCGGCCTGGACCTCCACCTGGGCGGCGACGTCGCCGAGCTTGATCGCGGTGACGATGCCGGGGAAGGCGTTGCGGACGGAGGTGTGCGAGGCGTCCTCCTCGGTGGCGCCGCTCTTGGCCAGTTCGACGGAGAACGCGGCGAGGTCCCTGCCGTCGATGAGCCGCCGCCCGGACTCGTCACGGTGGGTGGTCACCCGGCCGGCGTCGGCCCAGCGGCGGGCGGTGTCCGGGCTGACACCGAGCAGCCGGGCGGCCTGGCCGATCGTGTAGGACTGCATGCCGGTCACGATAGGGCCACGCGGCTCGGACCGTGCAGGCGGGACCCACCGCCGGTACGACGTGACGCGCGTCCCGGGCCGCCGTCAGCCCGTGTGGACGCGGGGCCGGCGGGCCCGGTCCGGTTCCGCCTCGCGGAGCACCTCACGGGTGACCGGGGCGACCTCGCCCTGGCCGAAGAGGAAGAAGCGCAGGAAGTTGGCGAACGGGTTGCCCTCGGTCCACTCGAAGTAGATGTGCGGGGTGCAGCCCGTGAGGTCCCGCACGTGCAGCAGCAGTGCGGCGAGGGCGTTCGGGATGGAGGCCGACTCCAGCGTCAGCACCCGGTAGCGGCCGTGCAGCACCTCGCCGCGCGCGGTCAGGCTCGCCTCGAACTCGGACGGGTCGGTGACCGTGACCTCCAGGAAGACGAAGTCCTCCTGCTCGGGCAGGTCGTTGTCGGCCCGGATCTGCTCGATCTTGTCGCGGTACTCGGCGTTGTCGCGCCGGTCCGGCTCGTTGGCGATGAACCGCATCCTACGGCTGGCCAGGTCCCGGACGAATCGTTCCGCCATCGGGTCGAGCGACACACTGGTCACCCGCAGCTCGAAGGCGCGGGCCAGCCGGGACAGCAGCGAGACCAGCATGATGCCCGCGATGAAACAGGCACCGATCTTCACACCGTCCGGGCGCTCGATGACGTTCACGACGGTGGTGTAGAGGAACACCGCCGAGATCACCGCGAAGACGACGGTCCAGCCGCGCTGCCCCGCCTTGCGCGCGGCGATGGTCACCGCGATCGCGGCCGAGCTGATCAGCACCAGGACGCCGGTGGCGTAGGCGCCGCCCTGGGCGTCCACGTTGGCGTCGAAGATCCAGGTCACCAGGAACGCGATCAGGGTGAAGACGATGACCATGGGGCGTACGGCGCGGGCCCAGTGCGGGGCCATGCCGTAGCGGGGCAGGTAGCGCGGCATCAGGTTGAGCAGGCCCGCCATGGCGGAGGCGCCGGCGAACCACAGGATGGCGATGGTCGAGACGTCGTAGACCGTGCCGAAGGCGTTGCCCAGGTACTCGTGCGCGAGGTAGGCGAGCGCGCGGCCGTTGGCCTGGCCGCCGGGTTTGAACTCCTTCTCCGGGATCAGCAGCGTGGTGATGAAGCTGGTGGCGATCAGGAAGCAGCTCATGATCAGCGCGGCGGTGGTCAGCAGCTTCTTCGTGTCGCGGATACGGCCCCTCGGCCGCTCCTCGGTGTCGCCCGGGTCGCCCTTGACGTGCGGCATGACGGCGACGCCGGTCTCGAAGCCGGACAGGCCCAGGGCGAGCTTCGGGAAGACGATGAGCGCCACGCCGATCATCACGAAGACGTTCCCGTGCTGCGTGGTCAGCGCGCTGCTCCAGTCGGTGATCACGTGGCCGGCGGTGGCCACGTGCCACAGGCCGGTGAACACGACGACGAGGTTGAGGACGAGGTACACGCCCACCAGGGCGACCGCGACCCCGATGGCCTCCAGGAAGCCCTTGAGGAAGACCGCGCCGAGCAGCGCCACGAGGAACAGCGTGATCAGCATCTGCTTGCCGGCCAGGGCGTCCGTCAGATGCGGGTTCTCCACCAGGTGGGTGGAGGCGTCGGCGGCGGAGAGCGTGATGGTGATCAGGAAGTCGGTCGCCGCGAAGCCCAGCAGGGTGAGCACGAAGAGCTTGCCCTGCCAGAAGGACAGCAGGCGCTCCAGCATCGCGATGGAGCCCTCGCCGTGCGGGCTCTCCTCGGCCACCCGGCGGTACACCGGCAGGGCACCGGCCAGGGTCACGACGACGAGCACGATGGTCGCCACCGGGGAGAGCAGACCGGCCGCCAGGGCCGCGATGCCCGGCTGGTAGCCGAGGGTGGAGAAGTAGTCGACACCGGTCAGGCACATCACCCGCCACCAGCGCTGTCCCTGGTGCGGCGGCTCCGGCTCGGCGTGCGGTCCCGTGTGGCCACCGCCCTTGCCCATGTCGGACAGTCCCTCCAGCATCCAGGCGCGCAGGCGGCTGGTACTGGGAGGGCGCTCGGTCGTGGCCATCGGCGTGCTCCTGATGTGCGGCTCAGCTGTTCTCGGCCATCACACGGACGGCGGCACAAGCGTAAACAGAGCGTGATGCCCGGGCCTGTGGATCAGGGCTCGGGAGGCGTCAAGCTTGCGTTAAGAATGGCCGGTGAGAGGGCGGTCACATCAGGAAGGCCGCGCGGGCGGCCGTAGCGGAGAAGGGCCGTGGCCGGTCCGCTCCCGGGAGGGAGCCGACCACCGAGCGTCACTCCAGGCCCGACGCCCGGAACACGCCCAGGGCCGTCTCCCGGTCCACGCGGCGGGCCAGGCTGTGCAGGGCGGTCGTGCCGCACCGCAGGGTGCCGGCCGCCTCGGCGGCGCGGGCGCCCTCGTCCAGCCGGTACCACAGGTCCGGGTTGCGGACGAGGATCTCGGGGTCGATCTCCACCCGGTTGCCGAGGAGGTCGTGCAGCACCAGGCGCGGGGTGACGCCGTCCAGCGGGCTCACGGCGGTCAGCAGATCGGTGCGCACGCGACGGGTGCGCAGCAGCCGGCGGCTCGCCAGCCAGCCCGGGCCGGCCGAGACGCGCGCCGGGTACAGCACGAGGAGCAGCAGCAGGGCCAGCAGCAGCCACAGGGCGGCCCGCGCCCAGGTCAGCGAGCCGGCCACCTGGTCCACGCCCAGCAGCAGCCCGAACAGCGCGCCGGCACACCGGCCCGCACTGCGCCCCTCCCCGGCCCAGTTCCGGTCGTACGCCACGGCCCCGGTGCCGGACGGGTACGAGCCGGTCGGCCGAGGGCGGATGCGGTCGCGGTGCTCCATGGGGAAAACGGTAGACCGCCGACGGAGCGGCGCCCCGCACCTTGACGGCGCCCTGACGGCGGTGCGGGCGTTCTTGACGCGACGGTAGCGGGGTGGCCGTGGACAGGGCCGCGCCGGAGTCACAGCTCCCGGGTGTCGAGCCGCAGGTGCCAGGTGTTGCGGCGGTGGACGGAGAGCAGTTCCGACTCCAGCGGGGACGGCGGGACCGCCAGGACCGGGCAGCGGGCGTGGGACACGCAGTGCCGGGAGACCCGGGCCGCGAAGGGCCGGCGCAGGCCCCGCCGGCCCGTGCCGACGACCAGGACGTCGCTCTCGCGGTCGGCGACCGCCACCAGGGCCGGGCCCGGGGCGCCGTGGACGACGACGGCGTGCACCGGTACGCCGGGACTCTCCGCGCTGAAGATCTCGTACAGGACCGCGGCCAGCCGCTGCCTGGCCAGCCGCCGCCACTCCTCCAGCAGCGGGCCGGCGGCGGGGGCGCGGCGCGCGGCGGGGTCGCCGCCCGGTGGCTCCCAGGCCAGCACCGGCCACAGCTCGGCTCCCAGCCGGCGGGCCAGCGCGGTGGCCCGGCGCAGGGCCGTGACGCTGTTCAGGGAGCCGCTCACACCGACGACCACTCGGGCGACGCAAGAGGCGTCGTTACCGGACATGACTCCACCGTTCCGGGCAAGGTCTCGCTCCCTTCCATCCCACTCCCGCACCGGGGATCCGACCAGCCGGAGGGCACGACCGTCTCCGTCGGCCCGCCTGGATTCGGGCCCGCGAACGAAACATTCGATCTCTCCCAGGGGCGTACCGTCTGCCGTCGGTTCGGCCGTATGCCCGTCACCTCGTGCACGACACCTTGACGCTCCCCATGTGCCTTCCTAGAGTCGCCGTTCGGAACGTTCGAGGAATCACTCGAATGTTTCGGCTCACCGGTGACCGGCGAACGCGTCGGCGACTCTCGGTGGTGCCCGGTTTTCTCAGCCGGGACCCTCTCCGAAGCAACTCGAAAGTTTCGAAGGAGCGCATGATGGGCGACCCTGCACTGTCCCGCCGCGGTTTCCTGGCGGCCTCCGTCGGCGCCGGCCTCGGTGCGGCCGCGCTCAGCGGCTGCGGCGGCGACTCGGACGGAGGGTCGTCCTCGGGGACGACCACGGTCGAGTGGTGGAACATCTCGACCACGCAGCCCGCCAAGACCGTGTGGGCGGCCCTGGCCAGGAAGTTCGAGAGCGACAACCCCAAGGTCAGGATAAAGATCGTCCAGCTGGAGAACGACGCCTACAAGTCGAAGATGACCGCGCTCATCGCCTCCGGGAAGCTGCCGGACATCTTCCACACCTGGGGCGGGGGTGTGCTGAAGCAACAGGTCGACGCGGGACTGGTCGAGGACCTCACGGACCGCACCAAGCCCTGGGCCGACGGTCTGCTGCCGGTGGCGAAGGATCCGTACCTATTGGACGGCAAGGTGTACGGCATCCCGTTCGACATCGGCATGATCGGCTTCTGGTACAACAAGGCGCTCTTCAAGAAGGCCGGGATCGGCACGCCCCCGACCACCTGGAGCGGCTTCCTGGACTCCGTGCGGAAGCTGAAGGCCGCCGGCGTCACACCACTCGCCCTGGCGGGCAAGGAGAAGTGGCCCGGCATGTACTACTGGGCCTACCTGGCGATGCGCACCGCCGGGGTCGACGCGCTCCGCAAGGCAAGCGACACCAAGGACTTCACCGGCGCCGGCTTCGTGCGGGCCGGACAGCACCTGAAGGAGCTGGTGGACCTCCAGCCGTTCCAGAAGGGCTACCTCGGCGCCGCGTACTCCACCCCGACCGGCCAGGCCGCGAGCGTCGGCAACGGCAAGGCGGCCATGGAACTCATGGGCCAGTGGGCGCCCGTCGTGGAGGCCGACGCCGGCAAGGGCCTCGGCGCGAACCTGGGCTTCTTCCCGTTCCCCGAGGTCGAGGGCGGCAACGGGAAGATCACCGAGGTGTTCGGCGGAGGCGGCGGACACGCCCTGCGCCGAGGAGCCCCGCAGGCCGCCGTCGACTTCCTGGAGTTCTTCGCCTCCCAGACCACCGACCGGGAACTGGTGAAGAAGACCGGGGTCCTGCCGGTCGTCCCGGCCGCCGAGTCCGTCCTCACCGACCCCAACCTCAAGGCCGTTCAGGCTCAGTTGAAGGCCGCCACCGGCTTCCAGCTCTACCTCGACCAGGCCTACGCGCCCGCCGTCGGCCAGGAGATCAACGACAGCGTGGCCGCGCTCATCGCCGGGTCCAAGTCCGCCGAACAGGTCGCGCAGTCGATCACCCGGACCGCCAAGGAAGCGCAGTAACCGGCGATGACCTCCACCTTCCTCCCGGACAAGCGCAGCGGCCCCGCCGCGGGCCCCCCGCTCCCGGCCGCCCGCGCGGACCGCGGCCGGACCCGGCGGCGCACGCTGAACTGGCTCACCGCGGTCGGCTTCCAACTGCCCGCGCTAGCCCTGTTCATCGGGCTGGTGCTGCTGCCGATGCTGTTCGCGCTGTACGCCGCCTTCTTCCGCTGGGGCGGCTTCGGCATGCCCTCCGACTACGTCGGAGGCGACAACTTCACCCGCCTCTTCCAGGACGACGTCTTCCTCGGCGACCTGTGGCGCTGCCTGGTGCTGGTGGCGCTCTCGCTCGTGCTCCAACTGCCGTTCGCGCTGGCCATGGCGGTGCTGCTGAACCAGCGGCTGCGCGGCAGGGCCGTGTACCGGATGCTGTTCTTCGCGCCGTACGTGCTGTCCGAGGCCATCACCGGCGTGCTCTTCGGTATGGTCTTCGCCCCGGACGACGGACTGGCCGACCACGTCCTGGGCGCCGTCGGCCTGGACGGCCTGGGCGGCGAGTGGTTCGCCGACCCCTCCTCCGTGATGGCCGCCCTCTTCCTCGTCATGACCTGGAAGTACTTCGGCTTCCACATGATGCTCTACCTGGCCGGACTCCAGTCCATCCCGGCCGAGTTGACGGAGGCGGCGCTGATCGACGGCGCCGGGCCCTGGCAGCGGTTCCGCAACGTCACCCTGCCGCTGCTCGCGCCCACCCTGCGCATCAGCGTCTTCCTGTCCGTGATCGGGGCGATCCAGCTGTTCGACCTCGTGTGGGTGATCACCCAGGGCGGCCCCGACCACCACTCCGAGACGATGGCCGTGACCATGTTCCAGTACGGCTTCAAGCGCTACCAGGTCGGCTACGCCAGCGCGATCAGCGTGGTCATGTTCGGCATCTGCCTCGTCTTCGCCCTCGCCTACCAGCGGTTCGTGCTCCGCCGCGACCTCGAAGGGGCCACCACGACCATGAGGGGGGACGGCACGTGACCCGCAGAACCGGGGGCGTCCGCACGCTGCCGCTGCACCTGATCCTCCTGGCGGTCGGCGCGGTGATGGTCGTACCGCTGCTGTACGCCGTCCTGTCCGGCTTCAAGTCCACCGACGAGCTGTCCCGCAACCCGTTCGGGCTGCCCGAGCACTGGCTGACCGGCAACTACACCGGCATCCTCGGCTCGGGCGGGTTCTGGCGGCTGGTCGGCAACAGCACCCTGATCGCGGTGGGCACCACCGTGCTCGTGGTCGCGGTGTCCGCGCTCGCGGCCTTCTCCTTCGCACGGTTCGCCTTCCGCGGGCGTGAGGTGCTGTTCACCGTCTTCACGATGGGACTGATGTTCCCCTTCGCGGTGGCCGCCCTGCCGCTGTTCCTGCTGCTGCGCTCCCTGGGCCTGCTGGACAACCCGCTCGGGGTGATCCTCCCGCAGGCCGCGTTCGGGCTGCCGATGACGATCATCATCCTGCGCGGCTTCTTCCGGCAGATCCCCGGCGAACTGGAGGAGGCCGCCACGCTCGACGGATGCAGCGCCTTCGGGTTCTTCTGGCGGGTCCTGCTGCCCATGGCCCGGCCGGCGCTCGGCACCGTCTCCGTCCTCGCCGTGGTCACCAGCTGGAACAACTTCCTCCTGCCGCTGCTGGTGTTCACCGACAGCACCTGGTGGACCCTGCCCATCGGCGTCCAGCAGTTCCAGGGGCAGTACTCGGCCGAGTACGCCCGGGTCTTCGCCTATCTCGTGCTCGCCATGGTCCCCGCCCTCGCCTTCTACTCGGTCGCCGAACGCCAGCTCGTCGGCGGCCTCACCGCAGGCGCCACCAAGGGCTGAACCGCACCCTTCCACGACCCCGGAACAGGAGCCCCACCATGCGTCTGAGACTCGCCGGCGCCCTCGCCGCCGTGCTGGTGACCGCCGGCCTGGCCACCGGACCCACCGCACAGGCCGCACCGGACCGGGCACACCCGACCACCCTCGCCGCCCTCGCCGAACGCCATGGCCGCTACTTCGGCAGCGCCACCGACAATCCCGAACTCACCGACACCGCCTACACCCGGCTCCTCGGAGACGAGTTCGACATGATCACCCCCGGCAACGGCATGAAGTGGTACGCCACCGAGCCGCGGCAGGGCGTCTTCGACTGGGCCAACGGCGACCAGATCGTCGACCTGGCCCGCGAGCACCACCAGAAGGTCCGCGCGCACACCCTCGTCTGGCACAGCCAGCTGCCCGACTGGCTCACCTCGCGGCAGTGGACGGCGAGCGACCTGCGGGCCGTGCTGAAGAAGCACATCACCACCGAGGTACGGCACTACCGGGGGAAGGTGTACTCCTGGGACGTCGTCAACGAGGCCTTCAACGAGGACGGCAGCTACCGCGACACCCTCTGGTACCGGACCCTCGGCCCCGGCTACATCGCCGACGCGCTGCGCTGGGCCCACCAGGCCGACCCGCACGCCAAGCTCTACCTCAACGACTACAACATCGAGGCGACCGGCCCGAAGAGCGACGCCTACTACCGGCTGGCCAAGGACCTCAGGGCCCGGGGCGTGCCCCTCGACGGCATCGGCTTCCAGGCCCATCTGGCGCTCCAGTACGGCTATCCCACCACCCTGGAGGACAACCTCCGCCGCTTCTCCCGGCTGGGCCTGGACACCGCGCTCACCGAGGTCGACGTACGGATGCAGCTGCCCACGACCGAGGAGAAGCTCGCCGAGCAGGCGACCTGGTACCGGAACCTCACCCGGGCCTGCCTGGCCGTACGCCGCTGCGTGGGCGTGACCATCTGGGACTACACCGACAAGTACTCCTGGATACCGGCGGTCTTCCCGGGCGAGGGCGCCGCCCTGCCGTGGGACGAGGAGCTACGCCCCAAGCCCGCCTACCAGGCGCTGCGGGAAGCGCTGCGCTAGCACCCCGCTACGCTGCGCGGCCGGTGCCGGACGCGCTTCGGGGCCGGTGCGCACCGGGTGCGTGCGGCCGGCCCCTCGGGTCACTGTGCCGTGCTCAGGCGGCGGTCATCACCCGGTCCGCACCGAGTGGGCGGTGCGGGGCGATGATGCGGCCGTCGGGCAGCAGCTCGCCGGTGTCCTCGAAGAGCAGGACGCCGTTGCACAGCAGGCTCCACCCCTGCTCCGGGTGGTGCGCCACGAGACGGGCGGACTCCCGGTCGGCGGATTCGGCTGGCGGGCACGGCGGCTGGTGCTGGCACATGGGCGGGATCTTTCGCTCTGATGTGATCATGTCCGTCCCCCGTGGTGGTGAGTCGGTCGGAGTCCAGTGTTGTCCTCTGGGCGTCGTTCCGCAGGGATTTCACGGCACCGCTTCTCACAGGTTCAGGACGCGTCACCCGCGCGGACGGTTCAGCCCAACTGCACGGTCCCTTCGGATGGTTCGCGGCGACCCTCCGGGTGGTCCACGGTGGCCGGATGGGACTAGGCCGGATGGCCCCGGGCGCAGAAACCCCCCGGCATGGCCGTACCCCGCTTCCCTTCCGGGGAGCGGGGTACGCGTGCGGGGTCAGGCGGGCGAACCGAGCACCGGTGAGCCGAGCAGGGGAAGAGGAGTCGCCCGATGGGTCAGCACCGGAAGCAACTCGGCGACCCGGAACGGACGGTGCGCCGGGATGCCGGGCGGCGCCGGCGCCAGCGGCACGAGCAGGTCGCCGGCGGCCGGATGCCCCTCGGTGCCGTCGCCGGAGCAGTCGCCGTGCAGCCACAGGGTGAGCATGTACAGACCGGGCACGGACAGCAGACGCGCCTGGTACGGCTGTTGCAGCGTCTCCGCCTGGTGCAGGGCGCGCTCGGTGGAGGCGACGTAGGGGCCCTCGAAGAAATGGGAGAAGGCCCAGCCGTCGGGCGTGAGCATGGTCTCGGCCGCGGCCACCGCGCGGTCGCCGCACCGGATCAGGAAGCGCCAGCCGGTCAGCCGCGTCGCGGACAGGCCTTGCGCGGTGATCCGGTCCAGTACGTGGACGGGCAGCGGGAGTTCCGCGGTGGCGGGACCCTGCGCGGCGCGCAGGGAGGGGGTGCGGGCCTCACGGACCGCGGTGGGGGAAGCGAGGGCTGTCAGGACGGAGCGCAGGGCGGGCGCGGGGGCAGGGGGCACGTGCAGCGGCATGTGGGTCGCCTCTCGTTCGACAGGCGCGGCGGCGCGAGGAGGGTGGGGCGGACGGCGCTGTCAGCTCACGGGGAAGGCCGGAGAGGTGGGGGCCCGGTTCGGCGGGGAAGAGACTGCGGCTCGATATGCCGCCCCTCAACCGGGACGGCGGGAACACCGCGGAAACCAGAACCGAGGGCGCCAACCTTCCGCCTTGTGGACGGAGTTTATACGACGCGTGTTCGCCGGTTGTTTCGGCTATCCGATTCCGGTCGGCCGGACAAGGCCGAATTAAGGCGTCGTTTTGCGGAAATTATCCCGATTTCCGGGCCGGGACCCCGGCTCTGACCTCGTCATACGCGCCAGTAGCGGTCGGCCGAATGTCATCGGCGTTTTTCACGAGGCGTTCGGGGCACCCGGAGGTGCACGATGCGGCATGCCCCGTGAATGTGCCGCAGGGAACATACGTAAGAGTAGCGGGTCACACGCCCGCGCGGGACGTTATCGATCGCTTCGGCTGGGCATCATCCCCCCTGACCCGGGAGCCCGGCGGCCGGATCGTCGGCCCGCCCATCCGAGGAGGGAAACTTCGATGGGGGAGAAGGTCGTGGCAGGCCAGTTCGACCTGTCCGATCGCCAGCGCTACCGAGAAAAGCTCCAGTCGTGCCTGACGGGACTGGAGCGGCTGCTGCGCGAGAAGCGGTTCGATCGCCCCAAGAACCTCATGGGCGTCGAGATCGAATTGAATCTCGCCGGGTCCGACGGTATGCCGAAAATGTTGAACGGGCAGGTTCTGGAGCGGATCGCCAGCCGCGATTTCCAAACAGAACTCGCCATGTTCAACCTGGAAGTCAACATAGCCCCACACCGACTGGGCGGCCGGGTATTCGACCGGCTCGCCGAAGAGCTGCGCACCTCGCTCGCCTACGCCGACCGGAAGGCCGGTGAGGTGGACGCGGGCATCGTGATGATCGGCATCCTGCCCACCCTCGGCCGGGACGACCTGGTCTCCTCCAACCTCTCGGAGGCCGACCGCTACACCCTGCTCAACGACCAGATCGTGGCCGCGCGCGGGGAGGACTTCCGGCTCGACATCGAGGGCGTGGAGCACCTCGTCTGCACCTCGAAGTCGATCGTGCCCGAGGCCGCGTGCACCTCCGTACAGCTGCACCTGCAGGTGACGCCGGGCCGGTTCGCCGACGTGTGGAACGCGGCCCAGGCGGCCTCCGCCGCGCAGATCGCCGTCGGCGCGAACTCACCGTTCCTCTTCGGGCACGAGCTGTGGCGCGAGTCCCGGCCCCCGCTGTTCCTCCAGTCCACCGACACCCGGCCGCCCGAACTCCAGGCCCAGGGCGTCCGGCCGCGCACCTGGTTCGGCGAGCGGTGGATCACCTCGGCGTACGACCTGTTCGAGGAGAACCTGCGCTACTTCCCGGCCCTGCTGCCGATCTGCGACGACGAGGATCCGCTGGAGGTCATCGAGGCCGGCGGGGTGCCCAAGCTCGCCGAACTCGTCCTGCACAACGGCACGATCTACCGCTGGAACCGGCCGGTGTACGGCATCGCGGACGGCGTCCCGCACCTCAGGGTGGAGAACCGGGTACTGCCGGCCGGCCCGACCATCACCGACGTGATCGCGAACTCGGCCTTCTACTACGGCCTCGTCCGTGCCCTCGCCGAGGAGCCCCGGCCGGTGTGGACGCGGCTGCCGTTCGAAGCGGCCGAGGCCAACTTCGACGCGGCGTGCCGGTACGGCATCGACGCCCGCTTCCTGTGGCCCCGGCGCGGACGCCACGGCGGCACGGGCGAGGTCGACGCGGTCACGCTGGTCCGCGACGAACTGCTCCCGCTCGCGGCAGCCGGGCTCGACGCGTGGGGCGTGGAGGCCGCCGACCGCGACCTCTACCTCGGCGTGATCGAGGAACGCTGCCGGCGCCGGGTGAACGGGGCGTCCTGGCAGGCGGCGACCTTCCACCGGGCGCTGGAACAGGGGATGTCCCGCGAGGCGGCCCTGGCCGCGACCACGCGCCGGTACGCCGAGCTGATGCATGTGGGGGAGCCGGTGCACATGTGGCCGGTGGGGCTGCCGGATCCGGTGCCGCTGGGGTGAGGCGGGCCGGCCGCCGAGGCTGAGCCGTACGGGCCGGGACCGGTTCCCGGGTCGTACGGCTCGGTCTGCGATCCTTGCCAGGCGAAGGTGGGCCAGGGGCCCGTGAGCCGGCTGGAGGCAGGGGTGCAGGTGGAGGCTGACTCGGTGGCCGATTCCGCGGCGCGGGAGCGCGACCCGCGGCGGATCCTGCGGGACGAGACACTGCTCGTCCTCGCGCTCTCGCTCGGCGCGAGCGGGGTGTCCGCGCTGATCAGCTTCATCGGCTCGGTCACCAAACCGGGCGGTCTCAAGGACCAGGCGGCCACCCTGAACGCCTCGGCCGCCCCAGGCCGCCCCTGGCTCGACCTGGCCTGGCAGCTCTTCGGCATCGCCACCGCGCTGGTCCCCGTCGCCCTCGTCGCCCACCTGCTGCTGCGCGAGGGCGGCAGCCTGCGCACCCTCGGCTTCGACCGCACCCGGCCCTGGCCCGACCTGGCCCGGGGCGCGGGTGTCGCGGCCGTGATCGGCAGCACCGGTATCGCCTTCTACCTCGCCGCCCGCGGCCTCGGCTTCAACCTCACCGTGGTCCCCGAGGCACTGCCGGCCGTGTGGTGGAAGTATCCGGTGCTGATCCTGTCCGCGGTGCAGAACGCGGTCCTCGAAGAGGTGATCGTCGTCGGCTATCTGCTGCGCAGGCTGGACCGGTTGGGCTGGACCCCGGGGACCGCACTGGTGGCCAGCGCGGTCCTGCGCGGGTCGTACCACCTCTACCAGGGCGTCGGCGGTTTCCTCGGCAACCTGGTGATGGGCGTGGTGTTCGTGTACCTGTACCGCCGCTGGGGCCGGGTCGGGCCGCTGGTCGTCGCGCACTCCCTGCTCGACATCGGGGCCTTCGTCGGTTACGCCCTCCTCGCCGGCAAGGTGGGCTGGCTGCCGACCGCCTGAACGGGCCCTCAGGCGCGCAGTTCGCCCTCGATCACGGTCACCGCGCGGCCGGTGAGCAGGGTCCGCTCGCCCCGCAGCAGGGTGCGGACCACGCCGGTACGGCGGGAGGCCTGGAGCCCGGTGAGGTCGTCCCGGCCCAGGCGGGCGGACCAGTGCGGGGCGAGCGCGGTGTGGGCGCTGCCGGTCACCGGGTCCTCGTCGATGCCGACGTTCGGGAAGAAGCCGCGGGAGACGAAGTCGTAGCCGCGGTCCGGGTCGTCGGCGCGGGCGGTGGCGATGACACCGCGGGAGGAGTAGGCGCGCAGCGCCCGGTGGTCGGGGGTGAGGTCGAGGACGGCCTTCTCGTCGGGCAGTTCCACCAGCAGGTCCCCGACGTTCGGGCCGGTGTCGAAGACGGCAACCGGCTGCGAGCCCAGCGCCTCGGCGACCCCGGCCGGGATCTCCACCGGGGTGAGCGGGGCGGTCGGGAAGTCCAGGGTGATCGAGCCGTCCGCGGCGGGCGTGGCGATCAGCACGCCACTGCGGGTGGCGAACCGCACCGGGCCCTCGTGGGCGCCGGTGGTGTGCAGCACGTGGGCCGTGGCGAGGGTGGCGTGCCCGCACATCGCGACCTCGGTGAGGGGCGTGAACCAGCGCAGGGCCCAGTCCGCCTCGCCGCCCCCGGGCAGCCGGTGCGCGAACGCCGTCTCGGCGTGGTTCACCTCCATGGCGACGTTCTGGAGCCAGTCGTCGTCCGGGAAGACGTCGTCCAGGAGCAGGACTCCGGCCGGGTTGCCGGCGAAGGGGCGGTCGGTGAAGGCGTCCACGATTCGAATGCGCATGGGCTGACGCTAGCGGGTGCGACGGGCGCCGCACCAAGGCCAATCGAGAGGTGTCGGACTGAATTCGCCTGCGGGGGCCGGCCGGGTGGGGGCCGCACGGTCGCGTCGCTGGTCGAGGTCGGGTATGTCCTCCCGGTACTCGTCGGCGACCCTCTGGAGTTCGCCGGCCGTCCGTCCGGGAGCATCCCGCCACCATGGTGCCACCAGACACAGCCGCACCAGCTCCAGCAGGCCAAGAGCGAGCAGTCCGGCCTCGCCGTCGAGGCTGACGTACACGACCGGGCGTTCCTCGCCGCCCTCGCCGACGAAGCAGAACGCGTCCCCTGAACCCGCCCGCGCGAACTGCTCCAGCCGGGCGCCGGAGGCAAGCCGGACCCCGTCCTCCAACAGGTGGTCGGCCGGGTTCGTCGCATCGAGGTCCGCGACCCCGGCAACCGTAACGGGGCCTCCGGCACGGGCTGCGGCAGAGCCGGCAGGGGCCGGGTTGAGGCGCGGGTCGAGGCGTAGCTGGGGGTGCGCATCCGATCCACAGGGGCAGGCTTGTCATGGCAGTCGTTGCGATATATCGTTGAAGCATCGCGAACGATACGTGATATTGATATGACAGATCAGCGATGGAATGGAGTGATCGAGATGCGCAGCCACGGATTCGAGCGTGGGCATCGGCATGAGGGTCCCGGGCGGCGGGGAGAGGGGCGGCGCGGCGCGTTCGGGCCCTTCGGGCCGGGTGGTCCGGGATTCGGGCCCGGCGGGCCCGGGTTCGGGCCGGGGCCCTGGGGGCCGCGCGGGCGAGGTGGTCCGCGAGGACGGGCGCGGCGCGGTGACGTCCGCGCCTCCCTCCTCGCCCTGCTCAGGGAACGGCCCATGCACGGTTACGAGATGATCCAGGAGATCGCCGAACGCACCGGCGGTGCCTGGAAGCCCAGCCCCGGATCGGTCTACCCGACCCTCCAACTGCTGGAGGACGAGGGCCTGATCACCAGCGAGAGCGAGGGCGGCAAGAAGCTGTTCTCCCTCACCGAGGCCGGAAGCGCCGCCGCCGAGGAGGGTGCCGACGCCCCCTGGGAGGAGGCCTCGCGCGGGGTCGACTGGGAGGCCCTCACCGAGATCCGCCAGGCCGGCTTCGGTCTGATGGAGGCCTTCGGCCAGGTCTGGAAGACCGGCAGCAAGGAACAGCGGGAGAAGGCGCTGACCGTCCTCAACGACGCCCGCAAGAAGCTGTACCTCATCCTCGCCGACGAGCACTGAGCCGTAGGCGGATGCCGTCCGTCCCCGTACGGCGGCCCGGGCGCCCCGCGTGACCATCGCGCGGGGCGCCTCCGCGTGTCCGGCTCAGGTCACCAGGCCGTCGAGCCTGCGCAGCGACTCGTTCAGCGCTGCCGTCGCCGAGTCCCTGAGCCTGCCCGCCATCAACGACACCGCGGCGCCGGTGAACTCGCCGTCGATCCGGACCGTCGTGGCGTGCCCGTCGGGGGTCAGCGTGTACCGGGTGGCGACGGTCACCGCCATCGGGCCCTTCCCGCGGATGGCGAACACCCGGGCCGGCTCCAGCTCCTCGATGGTCCAGTCGACCTCCGCCGGGAAGCCCATCAGCTTCATGTTCTCCTGGAACGTCCCGCCCACCGCCAGCGTCTCGGGACCGCCCCGGGGGAAGCTGGTGTGGGTCGCGTTCCACGCCCCGTACGACGGCCAGTCGGTGAGCTGCGCCCACACCTTGTCGGCCGGCGCCTGGATGCGTGCCTCCGCGCTGACTTCGGCCATGCGACCACCCCTTCGGATCGGGCGTATCGGGCTACGGTGCGCGGAACGTAGCCGCGGGGGCGCGAACATTCAATACGCGGGATCGGCCGGATCTCCTCCGTAAGGATGAGATCCGGGGCGGCGATGTGCACTCCGCGTGGGACGCCGAAATGGTTCCCCTCGTGGATGTCCCCTGCCGTTGGGGCTGGTGAGGTAGAGGATGTGCAATCCCGTACAGCCCACCGGGCCGCCCACGACGGAGCGGTTCCGCACGCGGACGGCGCTGCCGGGCTCGGTGCCGAGCTGGCGGCGGTGGTCGCCGCTGCCCGCCGCAGGGCCGTCCGGGACCGGGACCGGCAGACCGACACCGCCCATCTGCTCCACGCCCTGCTGGAACACGACCCCGACGCCCGGGGCGCCGTCGGCGGCCCGCGGCTCGCCCGACTCCTCGGATACCTCGTGCAGCGCAGCATCGGCTACGGCCTGCGCTGGCAGACCGGTGTCGAGAACTCCGCCGCGTGCCCCGACTCCGGCGTCCGCTCCGAGCCTGGGGTAGGGGCGGTTCCGCCCGCACGGTCCGACTCCGGCGTACCGTCCGCCCTGCACGGCGGTCGGTGCCAGTCCGCCCGCGGTCCCGAGCGCTGGTCGCCGGCCGCGGCCGCCGCGCTCGCGGACGCGGCGGCGCGGGCCGCGCGGCGGGGCGCGGCCCGGGTGAGCGGTACCGATCTGCTCGCGGCGCTCGCCGCGGACCCGGCGTCCCGGGCCGTCGAGGTCCTGGAGCACGCCGGCATCCCCGCCCACGAGCTGATCGCACGGATCGAGGCCGGCGCCGCCGGGCAGGCCGACGAGCCCGGCCCGCCCCCCGCCGTGCCGTCCACCAGCTGAGACAGGTGTCAACGGGAGTGACGCTCCTGTCGACGCCTGTCATCATGTGCCGGTGCATACGTCTGTGAGCAGTCACCACAGCCCCGGCAAGGGAGCCGGGCTCGGCCTCGCACTCGCCTCGGCGCTGGCCTTCGGCGGGTCCGGAGTGGCCGCCAAGCCGCTGATCGAGGCGGGGCTCGACCCGCTGCACGTGGTGTGGCTGAGGGTGGCGGGCGCCGCCCTGGTGATGCTGCCCGTCGCGGTACGGCACCGGGACCTGCCGCGCCGCCGGCCCGCCCTGCTCGCCGGGTTCGGGCTGCTCGCCGTCGCCGGGGTCCAGGCCTGCTACTTCGCCGCGCTGTCCCGCATACCGGTCGGCGTGGCCCTGCTCATCGAGTACCTGGCTCCCGCCCTGGTGCTGGGCTGGGTGCGGTTCGTGCAGCGGCGGCCCGTCACCCGCGCCGCCGCGTTCGGCGTGATCCTCGCGGCCGGCGGTCTCGCCTGCGTGGTCGAGATCTGGTCCGGGCTGAGCTTCGACGCGCTCGGCCTCGTGCTCGCCCTCGGTGCCGCCTGCTGCCAGGTCGGCTACTTCGTCCTGTCCGACCAGGGCAGCGACGCGGGCGACTCGGCACCGGACCCCCTCGGTGTCATCGCCTACGGCCTCCTCGTCGGCGCCGCCGTGCTGACCGCCCTGGCCCGCCCCTGGAGCATGGACTGGTCCGTGCTGGCGGGCTCCGCACGGCTGGACGGCACCTCCGTACCGGCCGTCGCCCTGCTCGTCTGGATCGTGCTCGTCGCCACGGTGATCGCGTACGTCACCGGCGTGCTGTCGGTGCGCCGGCTGTCGCCGCAGGTCGCCGGGGTGGTCGCCTGCCTGGAGGCGGTCGTGGCGACCGTGCTGGCCTGGGTGCTGCTCGGCGAGCACCTGTCCGCGCCGCAGGTCGCCGGCGGCGCGGTCGTGCTGGTCGGCGCGTTCATCGCCCAGTCCGCCGCCCCGGCCAAGGGCTCCCCGGAACCGGTCGCCTCCGGCGGCCCGGAAAGAGAGATGTCCGCCCGAGGCACCGCCGCCTAGAGGGTGTCTTTCCGATCATCCGATCGTTGGTCTGGTCATCCGCCCAGGGTATGGACCTGAGCGCCGTCCCCCGCATGAGCGCGGGGGACCTCGTCACCGGCGCTCTGCGCGGCCTGGAACTCGGCGAGACCGTCCCCCCCGGCGCCGGGCGGGCCGTCGGGGCTGCGGAAGGCGAGTCGTCCGGTACGTGCCGGGTCTCCCGGCTCGACGACCACCGCCCACTGCGCCGGCAGGCCCGCCTGCTCAGCCGTCGTGAGCGCCTACCGTGCGCCGCCTCTCACTGGCCGAAGCCGTAGGCGAACAGGTGGTCGGTCCCCGACGAGCCCGTCACCGGTAGCGTGATCGACGCCACCTGCTTGGACGGATCCAGCGGGACCTTCGTGGCGAAGACGTAGGTCTTGACGTTGTCCCGGCCCCCGCTTCCGGTGTTCCGGTAGGCCGTCGTGACGGCCGTCGTGTCACCCGCGAGCGGCTTGCTGGACCCGCCGTTGAGCGTCCAGTCCGAGAAGCCGACCGTCGCCTTCGAGGCGGTGCCGTCGGTGTAGGTGACGGTCACTGTCCCCGAGACCCCGCTGCCGTCCGTCGGCGCGTCGGTCGCCGCGCCCAGCAGACCCAGCGACGCGCCCGACGTGCCCGTCGGCATGGGGATGGTCTGGCCGGCCATCTCCAGATTGTCGAGCTGACCGGACGTCACGCCCGGCCATGTGTAGGAGACGCCGTCGGCGGTGAGGGTCGAGCCGCCCGTGACGCCCGCCGCCGACAGCGCGTTCTGCGAGAGCGCCCAACCGCCGCCGTCGAAGCCGCCCGAGAACTTCACGCCGTCGGGGTAGATGCCCTCGTTGGTGTCGTACGGCCACAGCGCACCGGCTTTGGCCACGGCGACGCGGAGGGTCGCGCCGCTCAGCGCCACGCCAGTGCTGTGGTCGGTCAACGCGAAGGTGACCGGGAACGTGCCCTCGTGGTCGCCCGCCGTCACGTGCACCTTCGCCTCGGTGGAGCCCGAGGCGGGCACCGTCAGGGAGCCGGACACCGCGTCCAGCGTGACGCCGGAGGGTACCGTCGCCTTCCAGTCGACCGTGACGGTCCTGCCGCCGAGGTTGGTCACGTCGAGCGTGCTGTCACCGGACGCTCCCGGTTGCAGCACCAGCCCATCGCTGGAGGGACCTGTTGTGGCCAGCACCCGGTCGCCGCCGGTGGTGTCCGACGGCGGCACCGCCGACGGGTCCGACGCCCAGGACGTGTCGGGTCGGGTGCCGAGGGTGAAGTCGACCGTGCCCGCGTTCTTCAACTGCTGGTACGTCAGCCAGGAGGTTTTCCACTCCTTGCCCTTCACATCGAGAGACTGCACGTACGGTGCGTTCGGCGCGGCCTGCGGCGCGTTGATCCGCACTGTCCTGCCGTGGCCGAAGTTCACCTCGGCCGCCGGAAAGACCGGGCTGCCCAGCACCAGGGTGTCGGTGCCCGGGGTCTCCGGATACACGCCGAGCTCGGACCAGACGTACCAGGAACTCATGGCTCCGAGGTCGTCGTTGCCGAACGAACCGACGGGAGCATTGAAGTACAGCTTCTGCTGGACCTCGCGGACGGCCTTCTGGGTCTTCCAGGGCTGGGCTGTGTAGTCGTACTCCCAGGGGATCTCCACGCTGGGCTCGTTGCTCAGGTCGGCGTCGGTGTTGCCGGGGTGGGTGATGTCGTCGAGCAGGCTGTCCAGGAAGGACGAGTACGCCTTGGCGCCGCCGCGCGCCTGGATGAGCTGTTGCAGGTTGAACGGGACCATGGGCGTGTACTGGGCGGAGGTACCCTCCACGAAGCCGTTCGAGGTGCCCGGGGTGAAACCACCCGCGAACTGGCCGTCCTTGTTCTTTGCCTGCATGTAGCCGGTTTGCGGGTTGAAGACGTTCATCCAGTCCTGGGCGCGGGTGGCGAACTTCTTGTAGGCGGCCGTTTTGCCCAGCGACTTCGCGAAGCCGGCGAGGGCGTAGTCGGCGGAGTCGTACTCCAGTTGTGTGGAGACCGGGCCGTAGAAGTTGCAGCAGCCGTAGTCGTTCTCGTCCAGAGGGAGGTAGCCCTTGGCGTCCCGCACCGGCTCACCGGGACGGTCGTTGTTCGGCGTGGTGGCCTCGTGCTGCAGGGCGGCGAGCGCCTTGTCCGTGTCGAAGTCAGTCGCGCCGAAGGCGTAGGCGCCGGCGATGATACCGGCGGCCGGGTCGCCGACCATCACGTAGCTCTCGCCGTTGTTCGAGGCCCACTTGGGCAGCAGGCCCGTTTGGTCGTAGCCATTGAGCATCGAGGTGACGACGTCGTCGGCGACCTTGGGCTCGACCATCGCCATCAGCTGGGTCTGGGAACGGTAGGTGTCCCAGCCGGAATAGTTGGCGTACTGGGCCTTCTGCCCCTTGGCCAGCTTGTGGACCTGGTGGTCCATGCCCATGTACCGGCCGTTGTGGTCCGAGAAGACGTTCGGGTGCAGCAGTGCGTGATACAGCGCGGTGTAGAACTGCACCTGCTGGTCACGGGACCCGCCGCCGATCCGGATCTTGTCGAGCACCGCGTTCCAGGCGTCGTGGTTCGCCTGTTCGACGGCGTCGAAGTTCCAGTTCCTGATCTCGCTGGTGAGGTTGTCTGCCGCGCCTGCGTCGCTCGTGTACGAGATGCCGACCTTCGCGCTCACCGTCGGATCCGACGAGGTGTCGAAAGTCAGGTACATGCCGTTCGCATCCGTCGTAGGAGGCTGGGCGGCCTTGCCACCGGTGGACGAGCGGGGCACCGCGCCGGAGCCCGGCACCGGGGAGGGTGTGCCGGAGACCTTGTCACCGCTCTCGTGGATCGTCGGGGACGGCCTCGCCGGAACGGTGAAGTGCCTTTCCTTCAGCGGGGCCGACCTGGGTGCCTGCGAGGTCGGACGCACCGTGCCCGCCTTCAGCGACCTGGCACCAGGGTTGATGGTGCTGCCCACCCAGGTGCCGCTCGCCGTGAACGGCTGGTCGAACTTGACGTCGAAGTGCAGCGTGTACCTGTTCTTCGCGCCACAGAAGTGACCGCTGTCGATCGCGCCCCTGATCTCCTTGTCGTTCACCACCTGAACGCGGGTTCCGTCGACCTGTGTGGCGCCCCCGCTCAGCTTGAACAACAGGTTCGCCTGTCGGCCCGCGGGGAAGGTGAAGGTGCCCAGGCCGGCGCGGCTGGTGTCGGTCAGCTCGGTTCTGACGCCGCCCGCGTCGGTGACCTTGTAGTGCCCGATGCGGGCCTGCTCGTCGTCGTGGCTGAAGCCGACGGATCTGCTGCCGAGGTCACCCGACAGCGCGCCGGTCACCGGCAGGACGGGCAGGTCGCCCGCGACGGGGCAGCCGGGTCCGGAAAGGTGGGTGAGGCTGAAGCCGGAGATCTTGTTGTCTTTGTACTCGTATCCGCCGCCGTCGGCGCGGTGGGGTGTGGTGTCGGGACCCCACTGCACCATTCCGGCCGGCATGTCGGGACCGGGAAAGGTGTCCACCGCACCGGAGGTGCCGATGAGAGGGTTGACGAGGGATGCCGGATCCTTCACGAAGGCCGGCGTCGTAGCGCTCGCGGCATGGGCGCTCTCGATCGGCGGAACCGCGAGCACGGCCATGCCCAGGACGCAGACCACGGCCATGCGTCGCCGGCATGTCTTTCGGTCGGGTGGCACATCTGAACTTCGGGGTTTCACCATCGGTTGCCTCCGCAGCGGTCAGCGCCTCGGACATCAGGTGCCGACGCGCCGAAGAACCCCGGAACGCCGGCGACAGGCAACGGTTCCCGGTCGCTTCCACGGCCTGACAACGTTGCCATGCATGGATGTCGAGTGAAACGCCTGTGCTGATGACATGTCAACGAGCACAACAAGCCTTTGTGTGAGCGCAGTTCGCCCGACGCTCCGGAACGGCCCGGCGAACCCGCCCACAGCCGGGCCTGCACGGCGACACGGACGGCGCGCGACGCTCCGCCTGGGGCAGGACCGCGGACCGCAGCGACCGCGCCAACGGCGACCGATGTCCGACGGCATCCGGGCGGCGGCGCGCGGCGGCCGGCATCGGGACCCGTCGACAGAGATGTGCGCAGCGGCCCCGCAGACAGGAGGAGCAGGGTTCCACTGCTGGGCCTGCGGGGCCGCTGCATCACTCACGTACCCGGCGATGCGCCCGATACGCCCGATCTCTCCCCGCCAGGCGCGCGAAAACGCTTCTTACGTGAGTGGGGCCCGGCCGTATCCGGCCGGGCCCCATCACCTCGTGCGTGGCGCGTTCCTCGCGCCTGACATGTCTGTCGTCTACCAGCGGTACCAGCGGCCCTTGCGGCCGCCGCTGTCCGCTGTGCGGACGACGAAGCCAAGCAGCCACACGATGAGCACGATCACCGCGATCCACCACAACGCCTTGAGCGCGAAGCCCGCGCCGAAGAGGATCAGGGCCAGCAGAAGAACCAGAAGCAGGGGAACCATTGTTATCAACCTCCTGGCCACCGGATGCCCTTACCTGCCGCTGACAAGCCCGCGAAGTGGGAGTTACTTCCGCGAGACACGGGGCATGTTCACAGGCTGCGTGCCATGCCGGTGCCGCTGGAGCGCAATCTCAACCGTCGGGCCGAAACGTTCGGGCACGCCGCGGACCTCTCCATCGAGGGGATCACGTGGGTGGGCGTGACCCGAACCTTCCGGGCTGCGTTCGGATGGGTGACCGCATGACCGGCATCGCAGACGAGCCCTACGTCGGGGTGCTCGGTTGTGGCGGAAGGACAAGTGCGGGTCATCACCGAGGCCCTCGTCGACGCCGTCACAGGGCGCGGTGGCATGACGGGCAGTCGTGCGGACGGACGACGTCGGTCCAGGCTGACGGCTCCTGAAGGAGGGACTGCCAGCCCGAGGGCATCGCGGGAGCCCGGCGGGTGGACCGTCGCCCGCCCCGGGCAGGGGCTCAGCCCTCGTCCGGATCCTGTACGTCCATGCCGGTGCAGGCCAGTTGTTCGGCCACCTCTGCGCAGGCCTCGACGCCCCGGGGGGAGCGCACGGAGAGCATCGGGCTCGTGTAGCCGGTGGTGTCGTCGGCCGGGTAGGTCGTGGAGAGGACGTCCCGGCCCGCGCGTACCGAGACCTCGCGGGCGTGCGGGGAGCGCACCCGCACCTCCGACCAGGCGGTACCGCAGGCCGGGGAGTAGCGCAGCCGGACGGTGTAGGCGGGGTCGGTGACGGTGCTGGTGGTCCGCGCGTCGCGGGCGCAGGCCGTCACGTCGGGCAACTCGCCCCGGCAGGAGGGTCTGTAGCAGTGCGGGACCGCCATCACGACCGGCGTATCGGTCGAACCGCTCTGGTCGTGCGCGGAGACGGCGGCGCCCACCACGGCCGCCACCCCCGCCAGCGCGAGCGCACACAGTGGCAGCCACCGCCCGCGCGAGCGCCGGGGCTCGATCCTGTCCGGGGTGCGGGCGGGCGACGGATCGTCGGCGGTGTGCTCGGTGGCCTCCCACAGGGCCAGCACCGCGTCGGGATCGACGCGGGCCAGCCGGGTGAGCGTCTCCACGGCGGGGCGCGGCGGCCGCTGAGCACCGGTCAGGTAGCGGTGCCAGGCGGACTTGCTGTACGGGGTGCGCGCTGCCAGCGCCGCCAGGCTCAGCCCCGTACCGTCCTTCAGTTCCCGCAGTCTGACCACCAACGGTTCGTCGGGCGCGGTCGGTTTCTCGGGGTGGGGCATGGTGCGTCCCTCGACTCCTCTTCCACTATGGGCATTTCGCCCTTGATGTCGGAATGGCTTCCCGAGGGGAAGGCGGTTGCAACACTCGGTGAGGTGTGAGGAGGGTGAGGCACATGAGCGCGTCGAAGGCCCGTTCGGGGATACGTGGTCCCGAACAGGCCTCGACGGTAGGGGTGGACGGTGGTTCAAGGGGTACGGCGGTGGGGGACCGTCAGCACCACGGGAGCGCGGTGCCGACCCTGACGTAGTGGGCGGAGACGTAGCCCCGGTGGTGGGACAGCCGGTACCACGTGTGGTTGCCGTACACCCCGGTGCCGTAGCGCTTGCAGGTGAGGGCCACGAGCCGGCGGTGGTGCCGGTGACCGACCACCCGGTAGCCGGTGCCCGGGCCGGAGCGGACGTTCAACGCGAGGCGGTGCGTGACCACACGGCCCACGGCGGGGATGCCACGCCGATACGACGCGGTGTGCACGATGACGCGGCGGAGCCGGTGGGTGCTGTGCGCCGAGTGGAGGCGGCGCCCGGCGTGGTGCTTGCCGTGCACGCGGTGGACGCTGCTGTGGTGGCGGGCGGTACGGTGCTTCGCCGACTGGTGCTGGGCGGGAGCGGGCAGCAGCGAGGGGAGGGTGTGCCGCACGCCGGTGGCGGGCGTGGGGTACGGGGTGGTGCCGCCCGTCGGGGCGGCGCCGGCCGCCGTGGGCAGGATGGCGAGCACCGCGACCGCGGCCAGCATGCCGCTCTGCAGGGTCCGTCGGATCATGGAAACCTCCGGGCTGTCGTTCTCGTGACCACGCACCGTGATCACGACAGCAAGCGTTTCCATGACGAGCTGTCAGAATGCCGTTCCCCCGTCCCGTGGGACACCGGGGACGTCCCCGGGAACGGGCGGGGGACGGGACGCCGGCGGTGCCGGGCCCACCCTGCGCCGCTCGTACAACAAAGTGTGGCCAACCGATGGGGAAGACCCCGCCTGGCACGAGGCGCAGGGCCTCGGCAGGGCCACCGACCGGGCCACGCTTGAGGACGCACTCCTCGTGAAGGGCGTCCTCATGCACCGCTGGGCCGAGCGCGACGGCACCTATGCCAACCTCGTCGCGCAGCGCTCCCGGGCCTTGGCCATGCTCCCCAGCCGCCAAGGCTGACACCCCCGGGCGGCCGAGAGCGGCCATGCATTCCGGGCGGCGGCTCCGCGGGCCTCGGCGGCCGGTCCTCCTCGTCCGCCCGTGGCTACCGGTCCGGCGGGAGGCCCGTTCCGGTGGGGGCGGTGTCGTCAGCGGGTCCGCAGGTAGTCCGGCAGTTCGATGCCGGGTGCCAGGTCGGCGTTGCGGATCGGGGCGTCGTAGCCCTTGCGCAGGGGGACGACCCCGGCCCAGTGCGGCAGGGAGACGTCCTCCGGCTCGTCGCTGGCGTCGCCGGTGCGGACCTTGGCGGAGACCTCCTCCAGGTCCAGGCGGATCACCGCGGTGGCGGCCAGCTCCTTCTTGTTCGCGGGCCGGGAGTCGGCGGCCCGGCCCGGGACGACGTGGTCGACCAGCGCGTCCAGGGCGATGCGCCGCTCCTCGGGGTCGGTGACCTCGTGCGCGACGCCGTGCACCACGACCGAGCGATAGTTGATCGAGTGGTGGAAGGCGGAACGGGCCAGCACCAGCCCGTCGACGTGGGTGACCGTCAGGCACACCGGCAGGCCCGGGTCGGCCGCGCCGGTCATCCGCAGCGGGCGGGAACCGGTGGAACCGTGCACGTACAGCCGCTCGCCGACCCGGCCGTACAGCGTCGGCAGCACCACCGGGGCGCCGTCGCGGACGAAGCCGAGGTGGCAGACGTACCCCTCGTCCAGTATGGCGTGCACCAACTCCTTGTCGTACGAAGCCCGTTCCGCGGAGCGCGTGGGCACGGTCCGGTCGGTCGGTGAGTAGGCGGCGGCCCGGGTGTCCTCGGTCGTGCGCTGCACGGCGATCCCTCCATTGCGGCGGTGTTTGTACTAGTGCATAATTGGCTTTGTGCTAGGAGAGTATCGGATCGAAGGGCGGGGCGCAGCCGACATCGCGGCCGGCGTCGAGCGCGCGGTCGGCGCCGGGGAGCTGCGGCCGGGCCAAGCCCTGCCTCCGCTCAGGGAGTTGGCGGTCCACTTGGGCGTGAACCCGAACACGGTGGCCGCCGCCTACCGCATCCTGCGCGAGCGCGGGGTGATCGAGACGGCCGGCCGCCGGGGCAGCCGTGTCCGCCCCCGGCCGGCCACCACCGGCCGCGAGGAACTGCGCGTGGAGGTGCCGCCCGGAGGCCGGGACCTCTCCACGGGCAACCCCGACCCGGCCCTGCTGCCCCGCCTGGCCCCGGCCCTCGCCGCGGCGGCCGAGCGGGGCGACCGCCGACCCGTCCGCTACGGCGACGACCCGGTGGACGCCGACCTGGCCCGCGTCGCCCGCGCCGAACTCGACGCCGACTCCGTTCCCGCGGGCCCGCTAACCGTGACCTCCGGCTCCCTCGACGCCATCGAACGCGTCCTCACCGCCCACCTCAGGCCCGGTGACACGGTCGCCGTCGAGGACCCGGGCTGGGGCAGTCTCCTCGACCTCGTCCCCGCGCTGGGCCTGAACACCGCCCCGGTCGGCGTGGACGACGACGGACCGCGCGCCGACGACCTGCGCCGTGCCCTGGATGCCGGCGCCCGTGCCCTGATCGTCACCGGCCGGGCGCAGAACCCCACCGGCGCCTCGGTGACCGCCGCCCGAGCGCGTGCCCTGCGCGCGGTGCTGGGTGACCACCCGGAGACCCTGCTCATCGAGGACGACCACGGCCACGGCATCGTCGATCTGCCCCTGCACCCCCTCGCCGGCGTCACCCGGCACTGGGCCTTCGTCCGCTCCGCCGCCAAGGCCTACGGCCCCGACCTGCGCCTCGCCGTCCTCGCCGGGGACCCCGTCACCGTCGACCGGGTCCGGGGCCGGCTGCGCCTGGGCCCCGGCTGGGTCAGCCTCGTCCTCCAGCGGACCGTGGCCCACCTGTGGACGCACGGCGCGGTGGACCGGGCGGCGGTGGCGCGGTCGTACCGTGACCGCAGGGCGGGGCTGGTCGACGCGCTGGCGGAGCGGGGGGTCGTCGCCCACGGCCGCAGCGGCATGAACGTCTGGGTGCCGGTCCCCGACGAGACGGGCGCCCTCGCCCGCCTGCTGCAGAGGGGCTGGGCGGTGGCCCCGGGAGCCCGGTTCCGCCTGGCCTCCCCGCAGGCCGTCCGCATCACGGTCTCACCGCTCGCCGTGGCGGACATCCCTCCCCTGGCCGACGCGGTGGCGGCGGCGGTACGGCCGTCTCCTGCGCGGGTGTACGGCTGACGGCGATCGGGGGAGGGGACGGGCGCCCCTTACGAGCCCCTGCCGTGACGCCTCAGGCCCCCTTGCCCCGCACCTGTGTCAGCGCGGCCCCCGCCAGTACGATCACCGCGCCCACCGGGGTCGTCCAGCGCAGCGACTCGCCGAGGATCGCCACGCCCGCGGCCGTCGCGATGACCGGGATGAAGTACGTGACCATCTGGGCGGTGGTGGGTCCGACCTCGGCGACCAGCCCGTACTGGAGGAGGACCGCCAGCCCCGTCCCCAGCACGCCCAGTCCGGCGACGGCCAGCAGCGGGACGAGCGCGAAGTGCTCGGGCACGTGGGTGAAAAAGGGGGTGACGAGGGCGAGTTGCACCGTGGCGAGCAGCAACTGGCCGCCGGTCATCGACAGATGGGAGTTACCCGTGCCGGCCAGGGTCCGGCGGACGTAGATCCAGCCCACCGGGTAGCTGAGCGAGGCCAGCAGTGCCATCGCCGTGCCCGTCGCGTCCAGGCCGTGGAAGCCCTGCCAGGCTCCCAGCACCGTGAGGACGCCCAGGAAGCCCAGGCCGAGCCCGGCCACGCGCACCCTGGTGGGCCGGTCCTCGGAGAGGGCGACCAGGGACAGGGCCATGCCCCACAGAGGGGAGGTCGCGTTGCAGATGCCGGCCAGGGTGGACGGGATCGTCAGCTCGGAGTAGGCGAAGAGGGAGAACGGCAGGGCGTTCAGCAGGAACGCGGCGACCGCCATGTGCCCCCACAGCCGGGCCCCGCGCGGCAGCCGCTCGCGTTTGACCGCCATCGCCGTCACGAGGACCGCCGTACCGAACGCCAGGCGTCCGAGGGTGACCTGGAAGGGGGCGTACCCCTGGGTCCCCACCTTGATCAACAGGAAGCTGAAGCCCCAGATCATGGAGAGGGCGCCGAAGCGGAGCCGCCAGTCGAGGCGGGCGCGGGGGCGGGCGGGTGCGGGGGACCGGGTGGGGGATGACGTGGTAACCGTGCTCATGCCCATCACTGTGCGGGAAGCGATCTCGTAGCACAATCGAGATTTCTCACCTGGTATCTCTTAGAATCACTTACATGTTGAATCTGGAGCGCCTGCGCACCCTCGACGCACTGTCCCGGCACGGTTCGGTCAGCGCCGCCGCCGAGGCGCTGCACGTCACCACGTCCGCGGTCTCGCAGCAGCTGGGCAAGCTGGAGCGGGAGATCGGCCAGCAGCTCCTGGCCAGGAACGGCCGGGGTGTACGACTCACGGACGCCGGCCGGCTGCTGTCGGAGCACGCGTCACGCATCCTGTCGCAGGTCGAGCTGGCCGAGTCCGACCTGGAGGCGCACCGCGGCCAGGTCGTCGGCGAACTGCGGCTCTCGGCGTTCCCGACCGCCGCCCGGGGTCTCTTCCCCGCCGCGCTGGGCGCGCTGCGCGCCGAGCACCCGGGGCTGCGCGTGCGCTCCAGCGAGCTGGAGCCGGAGAACGGCATCGCCGGTGTCGTCCGCGGCGACCTCGACCTCGCGGTGGTCCTGGACTGGTACAACAAGCCGATGCCGCTGCCCGACGGCCTCGTCAAGGCGCACCTGCTGGACGACCCGGCCGATGTCGCGATGCCCGTCGGGCACCGGCTCGCGGACCGGGACGAGGTGGAGCTGACCGAGTTCGCCGAGGACGAGTGGATCACCTGGGGCGAGGGCGAGTTCTGCCACGAGTGGCTGATGTTCACCCTGCGGTCCAAGGGCGTCGAGCCGATCGTCGGCCACCGCGCGGGCGAGACGCACACCCAACTCGGCCTGGTGGCAGCAGGGTTGGGTGTGTGCATCGCGCCACTGCTGGGCCGGCACCCGGTGCCCGAGGGGGTGGTCCTGGTGCCGCTCAGGCAGCGGGTGCGCCGCCATGTGTACGTGGTCTGGCGGGCGGACGCGGACCGCAGGCCTTCGATCCGCGCGGCGGTGGAGGCGCTGCGCGGCGCCGCCCGGCAGCTGGGCTGACGACCCCGGTCCCCGTCACGTCCCGCCCAGTTTCCGGAAGTCCCAGGACACGATCTTGTCCGGGGTCAGCCGGGCCCAGGCGTGCCGGCCGTCGTGCGGCATCTCGTCCAGGCCGAAGTTCTTGCGGGCGAACAGCGTCTCGGCGGTGTCGAGTTCGGCGCACAGCTCGCCCCGGCGCGGTATCTCGCCCACGAACTCCACCCGGCCGGTCAGCTCGGCCCCGCGCAACTGGTCGTACTCCTCGCCGGAGTCGACCACGACGGCCACCCGCGGGTCCCGGCCCAGCTGGGCCCAACGACGGCTGCGCACCACCGAGTACAGCCACAGCGAGGTGCCGTCCCAGGCGAACCACAGCGCGCTGACGTGCGGTGTGCCGTCGCCGGAGACGGTCGCCACCCGGCAGGTGCGCTGGGTGGTCAGGAACTCGTCCAGCTCACCGGGCGTCATCATGATCTTCCGGCCCCGGCGCTGCTGAGTGACGGACATGCGGCCCTCTTCTCCCACGTCGTGTCAGAAAACTATGGTGATCCTCTGACATCACGTCAGAAAAGAGAAGCCGTCGTCCACCAGGGGGCACCCGCCATGCGGTCGTACGAGCAACTCCCCTCACTCATCGACCCCGCGAGCACCGTCCTGCTCACCGTGGAGTGCCAGCGGGGAGTCGTCGGACCGGACAGCGCCCTGCCCGAACTCGCCCGCGAGGCACGCTCCTCGGGCGCCCTGCGCAACGTGGCCCGGCTGGTCGCCGCCGCGCACGAGAGCGGGATGCAGGTCGTCCACGCGATCGCCGAGCGCCGGCCCGACGGGCGGGGCGCCAACCGCAACGCCCGCCTGTTCCGGGCCGCCGAACGGCTCCCCGCGCAGCAGTTGGCCGGTAGTACGGCGGTCCGGGTCGCGCCCCCGATCGAGGTCGCCGAGGAGGACATCGTCGTACGACGGCTGCACGGGCTGTCCCCGATCCACGGCACCGAGGTCGACGCCCTGCTGCGCAACCTGGGCTGCCGCACGCTGGTCGTCACCGGTGTCTCGGCGAACGTCGCCGTCCCCAACGCCGTGTTCGACGCCGTCAACCTCGGCTACACCGCCGTCGTCCCGGCGGACGCCGTCGCGGGGGTGCCCGCCGAGTACACCCCCGCGATGATCCGCAACACCCTCGCGCTGGTCGCCTCCATCACGACCACCGACGAGGTGCTCGGCTGCCTCGCCGGGCCGCGGAAGCGGCGCTGAGGCCCGCTCAGGCCAGCTTGATCTCGTCGCCGGAGACGGTGATCCGCGCCGCCGGAAGCGCCTGCGTGGCGGGCCCCTTCTTCACGCTGCCGTCCGCCACCGAGAACTCGCTGTTGTGGCAGGGGCACCGGATCACGCCGTCCGCCACGCTGCCCACCGCGCAGCCCTGGTGGGTGCACTTGGACGAGAACGCCTTGTAGGTGCCGGCCGTGGGCTGGGTGACCACGACACCCTGGTCCTTGAAGATCTTACCGCCGCCCTCGGGGATGTCCGCGGTCTTGGCGAGCGCGGCGCCGCCGGCCGCGGAACCGCCGCCCTGCGCCGACCCGGTGGACCCCGTGGCCCCGGTGGTGCCCGTCGCCCCGGTGCCCGTGGTCCCGGTGGATCCCGACCCGGTGGCCGAGGAGTCGTCGCCCGAGCCGCAGGCGGTCAGCGCGGCGGCGAGCCCCGCCGCTCCGGCCGCCGCCACGACGGTACGGCGGCCCGGTCCGGCTGCGGGGTGGAGCGATGCGCTGGTCATGTGTGGATTCCCTTCCGCGGAGCTTCTCCTGGTCCGCCATGGGGTACGGGCGGGGGAGCGCGGCCGTTCAGACGGGCGTCCGGAACCTTGCCGGGCCGCCTCCCCGCGGATGCGGGCCCCGCATTTCTCGGGCGGCGGTTACGGGCAACGAGCCGCACGGGGATTTTCGGGACCGTTTACCGCTGCACCCGTGGGATTCGGCTGCTCGTCGTCTATCCTTCGACCTCGGGGTTCCCGCACCAAAGCGCTTTCGACCGCGTTCGAGCAGGTGAAGATCCATTTCTTCAGAAAAGACGGGGGAATCGGGCACATGGAGAACTTAAAGTCACAACAATCGCCGGAGATCACTGTTATTCGCGTCCTCATTCTGGACGCGTCGCCGATCACCCGCAGCGGCCTGCGGGCGGTACTGCGCTGCAAGTCGGGTATCGACGTCGTGGCCGAGGCGTGCGACCACCACGAGGCGGTGACGCTGATGGCCGAGACCAAGCCGCACGTCGTCGTCCACACCGTCGAGAGCCCCAACGGCTGCTGCTCGGCGACGCTGCGTCAGGCCGAGGGCTGGCAGGGCAAGGTGCTGGCACTGGTCAGCGACTCCCTGTGCGACTCCGCGACGATCGGCCTCATCGGGAAGGACGCCGACGGAACGCTGCTGCGCAGCGCGCAGGTGGACGACCTGGTCGCCGCGCTGCACATGCTCGTGGCCGGCTACTCCCTCTTCCCGGCACCGGTCGCGGCGGCCGGGCCGGCCGAGCGCCGGCTCCCGCCGGCGGCCCTGTCCTCCGCCACGGTGCCGAAGCAGGCCTCCGCCTGCACGCCGTACTCGCTGACGCCCCGGGAGCACGACGTGCTGCGCCTGCTCGGCCGGGGCCGCACCAACGCCGAGATCTCCGCGCAACTCACGCTCAGCGAGAGCACCGTGAAGTCCCATGTGCAGAACCTGCTGGCGAAGCTGGGGCTGCGCAACCGCGTGGAGGCGGCGCTGTACGCCGTCGAGGCCGGGCTGGTCGACTGACCGCGACCGGGCTGGTCGACTGACCACGGCCGGGCCGCGCACCCGCTCACGGGTGCGCGGCCCGGCCCCGTCTCAGACCGGGATCTTCGCCGACGGCAGCTCACCGAGGGCCCGTTCGATCTCCGCCTGGTCCGGTTCGTGGTCGGTCAGGGTCTGGGCCAGGTAGGAGTCGTAGGCCGCCATGTCGAAGTTGCCGTGCCCGGAGACGTGGACGAGGATCACCCGCGCCTCGCCCGCCTCCCGTGCGGCCAGCGCCTCGTCGATGGCCCCGCGGACGCCGTGGGCGGACTCCGGGGCCATCACGAAGCCCTCGTTGCGCGCGAAGAGCACGGCCGCGCTGAAGATGTCGGTCTGCGACACCGAGCGCGCCTGCACGTGGCCGTGCTGCACCAGCGTCCCCATGGTCGGGGAGCTGCCGTGGTGGCGCAGACCGCCGGCGTGGATGGGGGCGGGCATGAAGTTGTGCCCGAGGGTGAACATGGGCAGCACCGGGCCGAGCGAGGCGGTGTCGGGATAGTCGTAGGCGTAGGTGCCCCGGGTGAGGCTGGGGCAGGCGTCCGGCTCGACGGCGACGAAGCGGGTGCCGGAGCGCTTGCCGGTCAGGGTGTCGTACAGGAACGGGTACGACAGGCCGGCGTAGCCGGAGCCGCCCCCGACGCAGCCCACCACCACGTCCGGGTAGTCGTCGGCGATCTCCAGCTGCTTCTTGGCTTCCAGGCCGATCACCGACTGGTGGATCAGTACGTTGTTGGAGATGGAGCCGAGCGCGAAGCGGGTGTCCTCGCGGCTGAGCGCGTCCTGCACGGCCTCGCTGATGGCGATGCCGATCGAGCCCGGGGAGTCGGGGGTCTGCGCCAGCACCGCGCGCCCCGCCTCGGTGCGCGCACTGGGCGACGGGTGCACCTCGGCGCCCCAGGTCTCCATCAGGATGCGCCGGTAGGGCTTCTGCCGGAAGGAGGAGCGGACCATGTAGACGGTGACCTCCAGACCGAACAGCGAGCCCGCGAAGGACAGCGCAGAGCCCCACTGTCCGGCCCCGGTCTCGCTGGTCAGCCGGCGCACCCCGTCCTCGGCCGCGTAGAAGGCCTGCGCGATGGCGGTGTTGGGCTTGTGGGACCCCGCGGGTGAGACGCCCTCGTACTTGAAGTAGATCCGGGCCGGGGTGTCCAGCGCGCGCTCCAGCCGCGTCGCCCGGTGCAGCGGGGAGGGCCGCCAGATCTGGTACAGCTCGCGCACCCGGTCCGGGATCTCGATCCAGCGCTGCTCGGAGAACTCCTGCTCGATGACGCCCTGGGGCAGCAGCCCCGAGAGGTCCTCGGGACGCAGCGGCTCCAGCGTCTGCGGGTGCAGCGCGGGCGGCGGGCTCGCCGGCAGGTCGGGAACGATGTTGTACCAGTGGTCCGGAAGGTCTGCGGCGCTCAGGACGACATGCGTGGTGGTCATGGATTTCGCATCCTCACGGGAGAGGGAAGGAGATGCGGCGCGGTGGCGCCGGAAGTGCCGGACGCGGTCCTGCGGGGCCTGGGCCCTCTCTTGCGGATCCTGCCGGCCGGAAGAAAGGACCTGGCCCCCTCATGCTAGAAATGCGGCTCCTGGCCCGGTACCAGGCGAAATGACGAATGTTCAGCCGTCGTCATCCGCCGTCGGTACCGGCACTTTCGGATCCGCCGGACCGGTCGGCGGCCCTTCGGACGCGGGCGCCGCGGGCGCGGGTACGGCGTCCCGGGCCGGCGCGGACAGGCCCGCGCTGAGCCCCGTACCGACCAGGATGCTGCCGGTGACCTGGGCCGCGCCGAGCGTGCCGCTGCCGACCATCGGTGCGGTGAACGCCGCCATGACCGGGATGAGCCCGGCGAACAGGCTGGTCGCCTCCGGGCCGAGGGCGCGCAGGCCGAGGTAGTAGAAGATGAACGCCGCCGCGGTCACCGCCACCGCCAGGTAGCACAGGGCGCCCAGTTCGCGCGCGTCCGGCCGGCGCAGCGCCCCGGCGGGCAGTTCGACCGCCGCGGTCAGGGCGCCCATCTCGACCGTCGCCAGGACGCAGACGTAGGTCGCCACCGGGATCGCCCCCAGCCGGGGCAGCAGCGGCACCGCCAGCAGGGTGAAGGAGACCTCGCCCAGCAGGGCCAGCAGGGAGAACCCGAAGCCGCCCGCGCTGCCGCGCCCGAAACCGACCAGCACGGCGGCACCGGCGACCACGAGGGCGGCCGAGGCGATCAGACGCCCCGACACCCGGCGCCGGCTCAGCAGCGGACCGGCGATCGCCACCAGCAGCGGGGTCGCGCCGACGATCACGCCGAGTACGGCGGGCTCGGCGGAACCCAGTGCGGCCAGGCAGGCCAGGTTGAAGCCGACCAGACCGGTCCCGGCCAGCAGCGCCAGCAGCGCCCACTCCCGTCCGGTCGGCCGCGGCCAGCGCACGCGCCCCACGACGGACAGCAGCGACAGGCTCAGCGCGCCCAGAGCGAACCGCAGGGTCTGGCCGCTCAGGAACGGATAGTCCGTCAGCAGGCTCGTGGCCACGAAGGAGGTGCCCGCCAGCGCGGTGCCGAGCGCCGCGTAAAGCGCCCCCACGGTCCGAGAAGGCGCCGTTCCCGCCGCCGGCCGTCCGGCCCCGCCCGATTCACTTGAGGTCATGCGGGCAGGTTATTGGCGGAACACGCTATTCCACCAGCGTACTTTCGGATAGCCCGTCGTTTGGCTCCGCCAATGGTTCCTCATCATTTCTGGCGTGGTCCCGGCCGCTCGCGCTCCCTACCATTCCAGGCGTCATCGGCTTCATCAGCATACGAATGCCGTCCTGTGCGAGGAGCGGATATGTCACCCCAGAAATTGATCGACCTCACCCAGCACGAGATCAAGGCACTGCGCACTCGGTACAATCTGGCCGACGCGCATACGCACCAGCGGCAGTCCGGCAGCCAGGACAAGATCGTCTCGCGGCTGCCCACGCTGTGGTACGAGTCGGAGGAACGACAGCAGGCGCACTTCGAGCGGCAGTTCACCGAGGCGTTCTTCCGCCTGCACGGCCAGACGACCGCGCCCGCCCTGGGCCGCACCCTGCTGTCGTACGCGGCCAGCGTGTCCACCATGGTCGCGGCGATGTACCTGCGCCGGCACGATCTCACCGTCTCCCTGGTGGAACCCTGCTTCGACAACCTGGTGGACCTCCTCAGGTATCTCGGGGCGCCGCCCGCCGCGCTGCCCGAGGACGCGCTGGCGGACCCGGACACCGTGTACGCGGAGCTGACCCGTCTGGTCCGGACGGACGCGCTGTACCTGGTCGACCCCAACAACCCCACCGGATTCACGCTGTTCACCGACGGCGGCCGCGGGTTCGAGGAGGTCCTGCGGTTCTGCCGCGACCAGCGCAAGCTGCTGGTACTGGACTTCTGCTTCGCCTCCTTCGCCCTGCACAACGGCCTGGCCCAGCGCCCCGACGTGTACCGGATGCTGGAGGAGTCCGGCGTCAGCTACCTCGCCATCGAGGACACGGGCAAGACATGGCCGGTCCAGGACGCCAAGTGCGCCCTGCTGACGGCGAGCGCGGACATCCACGAGGAGGTGTACAACCTGCACACCTCGGTGCTGCTCAACGTCTCCCCGTTCGTGCTGAACTTCCTCACCCAGTACGTCGAGGACTCCGTCGCGGACTCCTTCGCCTCGGTGCGCGAGGTGATCGACACCAACCGGGCCACCCTGCGGCGCGAACTGCCCGGCTCCGTCCTCGAACTGCTGGACGCGCGGGTGGACACCAGCGTCGCCTGGCTGCGCATCCTGCCCTCCGGCCTCACCGCGAAGGACGTCCACGCGCGGCTCCTCCAGGCCGAGGTCTACGTGCTGCCGGGGACCTACTTCTACTGGGACAACCCGGGCCGGGGCGAGCGGTACGTGAGGATCGCGCTGGCGCGCCCGCCCGAGCAGTTCGCCGCCGCCGCGACGGTCATCCGCGAGACGCTGGAATCCGCCTCCCATGAGCGGTGAGACCGGCACTCCGCCGAGCGGTGGGACGGGCGCCCCGCTCCCGGGGGCCGTCCCGGGCCTCGGGACGCTCATCGACGCCTCGCTGTTCATGGGCATGCACAGCGCCGACGACAGGGTCAGGACCGCCTGCAAGAACTTCTTCGTCCGCCAGCTGGCGGCGCGCCGCCCGCTGGCCATGACGCTGGAGCAGGTGGGACTGTGCGACGACCTGATCTGGCGGCGGCCGCGCGCGGAACAGGACGCCTACTACCCCTTCATGGACAACCTGCACAGCGAACTGCGGATCGCCCGCTTCGGCCTGCGGCGCGGCGACGTGCGCACCGCGCTGGAGGCCGCCGCGCTCAGGGACGTACCGATCGCGGACGCGCTGCTGCTGGCCCCGGCCGTGCACCGGGGCGGCCGGCTGCACAGCGTGTCGCCGCGCCTGCGGGGACGCCCCGGTGCCACGGCGCTCCTGAGCGCACCCCCGGACGGCCCGGAGGAGGCGTTCCCCGCTCGGCTGGAGGAGTTGTACCGCCGGTCGCTGGCCCTGCGCGTCGACCTGGCCGCGCTGGACCGCCTTTCCTGCCCCGACGACGATGTGGACTCCCCATGACGAACGCTGAGACCCCGCAGAGCCCCCCGGCGCGGCCGGCCTCCGGCGTCGCCCTGGAAACCGGCCGGACGCGGGGCGCGGGCGCCCCCCTGTCCGGCGTGGTCGTGCCGCTGGTCACCCCGCTCGACCGGCAGGGCCGGGTACGCGCGGACGACGTGGCACGGCTGGTCGACTCGGTCCGCGCCGAGGTGACCGCGCTGATGCCGACCCTCAGCTCGGGCGAGGGCTGGCTGCTGTCCGAGGCGCAGTGGCGCGACATGGTGGCGGCCACCGTCCGCTGCGCCGGTGGTCTGCCGGTCATCGCCGGCGTCCAACTGCCGGACACCGAGGCCGTGGTGGCCCGGTCGCGGCTCGCCGCCGAGCTGGGCGCCGACGCGGTGGCGGTCACCACGCCCTTCGGCGCGGGCGTCGGTCAGGAGGACATCGTGACCCACTACGAGCGGGTCCTCGACGCGGGGCCGCCGGTGCTCGTCTACAACGAGGAGGCCCTGTCCGGCAACCGCATCGAGGCCGGGACACTGGCACGGATCTGCCGGCTCCCGGGCGTGGTCGGGGTGAAGGAGTCCAGCGGGGACCCGGCGTTCACCCGGCGGCTGGTGGCGGCCGGCCTGGGCGTGCCGGTCTTCGAGGGCTGGGAGAACCTGCTGTTCCAGGTCCCCGGCGTGGCGGGGTTCATCGGCCCGCTGGCCAACCTGGAGCCGGCCCTGTGCGCGGCACTGCTGCGCCACCCGACGCCGGCGCTCCAGGCCGAGGTCGACACCGCGTGCGAGACGTACGGCATCCTGCGCGACGACTGGTACCTGCACGTCAAACGCGCCCTGGTGGCGCGGGGCGTCATCGGCACGGACACCACGGCCCGGGACGCTCGCGCGGCCGGGGAGGCGGCGCCGTGACCGCGAGGACGGGCGGGGCCCCCGCACTGCCGCGGTCCGCCACCGTGCAGCAACGGCTGTACTGGCACAACCGCACCGTCCCCGACGCCGCCGGATACGCCGAACTGCTCGCGCTGGAGGCGGTCTGGCCGCGCGCGGAGGCGGACGCGCTGGCGGACGCGGCGCCCGCCTTCGGCTCGCTGGACGACCTCCTCGGCGCGCTGGAACAGCGCCTGCGCCGCGAGGAGGACGATCCCTCGCCCAGCGAGCGGTACCTGGCCGAGCGGGCGACGGCGGCCGAGTTCGCCTGTGTCGCTGGGCAGTTCGCCGTGGACGGGCTGGTGGAGTCCCAGTCCCACCTGGGCGTGCTGCCCCGGCTGACGCCCCGGGCCCGCATGGCGGTGATGCGGGTGCTCATCGACGAGTTCGGGTGCGGCAACGAGGCGCAGGAGCACGCCCGGCTGTACGAGCGGCTGATGGTGGAGCTGGGGCTGTCCACCGATCCCTTCCACCACGCCGCCAGGGCCTGCGAGGAGACGCTCGCCTATGTCAACCTCTTCCACTGGCTGGCCTCCCGGGCGCCCACCCCGGACTACTTCCTGGGCGCCTACGCCTACTTCGAGTCCAGCGTGCTCTTCGGCTTCCGCTGCTACGCCACGGCCTGCGCCCGGCTGGGCATCGCCAACGGCCAGTACTACGACGAGCACCTGCACATCGACGCGTTCCACAGCCGTGAGATGCTGACCGCGCTGCGCGCCTGGGACCGGGAGCACGGCGCGGACCTGGACCGGGTCTGGGCCGGTGTCGAACTGACCAGTGCGACCATCGCCCGCGCCACCGAGGCGGCGGTACGACGGGCCCGCGCGGAGGCCGGCCGGTGAGCGGCGCGGAGCGGGCGGCCGGGCGGCCACGGCTGCGCCAACTCGACGCCGACACGGTGGCCGTGGAACGGCAGGGCCCCGACGGCCGGGACGGCGTGCTCGTGGAGGCGCGCTGCCCGCACCGGGGCGGCCTGCTGCGGCACGCCCACGTGAACGCCGCCGCGACCCGCCTGGTGTGCCCGCTGCACCACTCGTCCTTCGACCTGACCGACGACGGCACGCAGATCTCCGGTCCGGCCTGCCGCGCGCTGCGCGTCCGCCCACTGCCGCAGTGAGCCGGGTGGCGCGCCCCGGCGCGGCCGGTGCACCGCGTTCCGCCCTCCACCGGGCCGACCGGGACCGCCCCCTGGCGCGTCGGCCCGCTGCTCCTCGCCTGTGATCACCCGCGGTTACTATTCTCTCTTCATGCCCGAGGCCGGCACCGAGGGGCGGACGGCCGCCGACGGCCGCACGTGCACGGCTGAAGAGATGGACGGCCCGGAGAAATGCTGAAAGAGGTCACCGCGACCCGCTACGTCACGCCGCTGCGTGAGGGGGGCTCGCTGCCGGGGCTGGTCGAGGCCGACGACTTCGGGGCCTACGTCGTGAAGTTCACGGGTGCCGGGCAGGGCCGCAAGACCCTGGTCGCCGAGGTGGTGTGCGGCGAACTCGCCCGCCGCCTCGGCTTCCGCGTGCCCCGGCTGGTCACGGTCCGGCTGGACCCCGTCCTCGGGCTCGGCGAGCCCGAGCAGCAGGTGCAGGACCTGCTCCGGGCCAGCGGCGGCACCAACCTCGGCATGGACTTCCTGTCCGGCGCCCTCGGCTACGACCCGCTCGCCTTCCCGGTGGACGCGGCGGAGGCCGGCCGGATCGTCTGGTTCGACGCGCTGATCAACAACGTCGACCGCTCCTGGCGCAACCCCAACCTGCTGGTGCACCGGGGCGAGCTGTGGCTCATCGACCACGGCGCCACCATGATCTGGCACCACAACTGGCCCGCCGCCGCTGCCTCGGCCGCGCGTCCCTACGACGCCTCCGACCACGCCCTCGCCCGGTTCGCCCCGGACGTCGCCGCCGCCGCGGCCGAGCTGGTACCCCGGGTCACCGAGGACCTGCTCGCCGAGGTCACCGCCGCGATCCCCGAGGCCTGGCTCGCCGACGAGCCCGGCTTCGACACGCCCGACGAGCTGCGCAGGGCCTACGCGCGGCCGCTGCTCGCCCGGGCGGCCGTCATCGCCGAGCGGATCACCGGCCTCGACGCCGCCGGCGGCTCCGGAACCGAGGAGGGCAAGTGAGCGAGCGCCACATCCACATGGCCGGTCATGTGACCGAGCGACACATCACCCGGGCCGGCCAGGGCGGCGACCGGGACGTGTTCGAGTACGCGGTGCTGCGCGTCGTACCCCGGGTCGAGCGCGGGGAGTGCATCAACGCGGGCGTGGTCGTGTACTGCCGCGCCCGGGGGTACGTCGGCGCCCTCACCCACCTGGACGAGGCCCGGCTGCTCGCGCTGGACCCGGCCGCCGACGTGGCCGGGGTGCGTGCCGCGCTCACTGCGATCGAGCGGCACTGTGCGGGCGGCGAGCAGGCCGGGCAAGCGGCCGGCGACGACGCGGGGCGCCGCTACCGCTGGCTGGTCGCGCCGCGCTCCACCGTGGTCCAGCCCGGTCCCGTGCACACCGGTCTGACCGCCGACCCGGCCGCCGAGACGGAGCGGTTGCTCGACCTCCTGGTGAGGTAATGGATCACACCGGCCGGATGTGCCGTTGACACCGGGTGCCAGGGCTTCTAGCGTCACGGGTGCTGAAGGTACTAAGCGGTCGCTCACCGCATCGAGGGCCCCTCCAGGGGCCCGACAGGTTCTCTCAAGGGCGAGGAGAAGCAGCAATGTCCACCACTGAACAGCGGGTCGCGGTCGTCACCGGCGCGGCGCGCGGAATCGGCGCCGCCACCGCCGTACGACTGGCCGCCGAAGGCCGTGCGGTCGCCGTGATCGACCTGGACGAGGCCGCCTGCAAGGACACCGTCGAGAAGATCACCGCGGCCGGCGGCAAGGCCATCGCCGTCGGCGCGGACGTCTCCGACGAGGCCCAGGTCGAGGCCGCCGTCGCCCGGATCACCGAGGAGCTGGGCGCCCCGACGATCCTGGTCAACAACGCGGGGGTGCTCCGCGACAACCTGCTGTTCAAGATGAGCGTCTCCGACTGGGACACCGTCCTGAACGTGCACCTGCGCGGCTCGTTCCTGATGACCAAGGCCGTCCAGAAGCACATGGTGGACGCGGGCTTCGGCCGGATCGTCAACCTCTCCTCCTCCTCGGCGCTCGGCAACCGCGGCCAGGCCAACTACTCCGCCGCCAAGGCCGGTCTCCAGGGCTTCACCAAGACCCTCGCCATCGAGCTGGGCAAGTTCGGCATCACCGCCAACGCGGTCGCCCCCGGCTTCATCGCCACCGAGATGACCAAGGCCACCGCGGACCGCGTCGGCATGGACTTCGACGACTTCAAGAAGGCCGCCGCCACCCAGATCCCGGTACAGCGCGTCGGTGAGCCCGAGGACATCGCGGGCGCCATCGCCTTCTTCACCGGCGAGGCGGCCGGCTTCGTCTCCGGCCAGGTGCTGTACGTCGCCGGCGGACCGCTCGACTAACGGACTCAGGGGTAACACGGACATGACTGAACTCCCGGAGCCGTCCGGCAGGGTCGCGATCGTCACCGGCGCCAGCCGCGGTATCGGCTACGGCGTCGCCGAGGCGCTGGTCGCCCGCGGCGACCGCGTGTGCATCACCGGCCGGGGCGAGGACGCCCTGAAGGAGGCCGTCGAGCGGCTCGGCGCCGAGCGCGTCATCGGCGTCGCCGGCAAGGCGCACGACTTGGACCACCAGACCGAGGTCGTCGGGCGCACCATGGAGGCCTTCGGCCGGGTCGACTTCCTGGTCAACAACGCGGGCACCAACCCGGTGTTCGGCCCGATCGCGGACCTCGACCTGAACGTCGCCCGCAAGGTCTTCGAGACCAACGTGATCTCCGCGCTCGGCTTCGCCCAGAAGACCTGGCACGCCTGGCAGAAGGACAACGGCGGCGCGATCGTCAACATCGCCTCGGTGGCCGGCCTCGCGCCCTCGCCGTTCATCGGCGCGTACGGCGTCAGCAAGGCCGCGATGATCAACCTGACCCAGCAGCTGGCGCACGAGTTCGCGCCGAGGGTACGGGTCAACGCCATCGCCCCGGCCGTGGTCAAGACGAAGTTCGCGCAGGCCCTGTACGAGGGCCGGGAGGAGGAGGCGGCCGCCGCCTACCCGCTCGGCCGGCTCGGGGTGCCCTCCGACATCGGCGGGGCCACCGCGTTCCTCACCTCCGAGCAGTCCGACTGGATCACCGGTCAGACTCTCGTCGTGGACGGCGGCATCTTCCTCAACGCCGGCGTCGGCTGAGAAAGGGCATCTCTTCCGGGCGCCGGTTTTCGGACGGATCGGCGCCCGGAAGGCCGTACCGGATCCGCACAGCGGACTGACAACGTCGTCATGGTTCCGACGATCAACAAGGCCGATTTCGGGAGAGGTTCGGTATCCCGGACGCTGCGGTATGGTCTGCCGACCCTTGGTACGGCGGATCGAGGAGCGTGCGCGTGTTCAACCGGAACCGATTCCTGCGGCCAGTCGCGGCGATCGCGTCCATCTCGCTGGCGGCCGGATGCGGTCTGCTGTCCGACGGCGGCCCCGGCGCCAAGGGGCCGATCGTCGTGGGCACCACCAGCGCCCCCAGCACGCTGGACCCGGCCGGCGCCTGGGACGGCTCCTGGGAGCTGTACCGGAACATCTTCCAGACGCTCCTCGCCTACCCGAGCGGTGCCACCACCCCCCAGCCCGACGCCGCCGAGAGCTGCTCCTTCACCGACTCCACGAGCCGCACCTACCGCTGCGAGCTGCGCTCGGGCCTGAAGTTCGCCGACGGCGACCCGCTGACCGCCGACGCCGTCCGGTACTCGATCGACCGCGTCCGCACCATCAACGCCCCCGGCGGTCCCGCCGGGCTGCTCGGCAGCCTGGACCGCGTCGAGACCTCCGGCGACCGCCGGATCGTCTTCCACCTCAACCAGCCGGACGCGACCTTCCCGTTCGTGCTGGCCACCCCCGCCATGTCGATCGTCGACCCGGACGACTACCCCGCCACCTCGCTGCGCAAGGACGCCTCGGTGCACGGCTCCGGGCCGTACCAGGTGCGCTCCTACGAGGAGGGCTCCCAGGCCGTCCTGGTCCGCAACGGCACCTACCGGGGCTTCGCCGAACCGCGGAACGACGCGGTGACCATCCGCTACTTCAAGGACTCCGCCCAGATGGTCAAGGCGCTCAGGGACAAGCGGATCGACGTCACCTACCGGGGGCTCGCCGCCGACGACATCCTCGCCCTGCAGGAACACGAGAGCGAGGACCTGCAACTGGTCGACGGCGCCGGCACCGACATCAGCTACCTGGTCTTCAACCCCACGGACCCCTGGGCCCGGCAGCCCGCCGTGCGCAAGGCCGTCGCGCAGATCGTGGACCGGGGCGCGATCGCGCACAAGGTCTACAAGGACACCGTCGACCCGCTGTACTCCATGGTCCCCAAGGGCCTCACCGGGCACGCCACCGGCTTCTTCGACGACTACGGCGAACCGAGCGTCCCCAAGGCCCGCAAGATCCTCACCGACGCCGGCATCACCCACCCCGTCCCGCTCACCCTCTGGTACACCACCGACCGCTACGGCTCCGAGACCGCCCTGATGTTCCGGGAGCTGAAGCGACAGCTGGACGCCTCCGGCCTGTTCACCATCACGCTCAGGAGCCGCCCCTGGAAGACCTACGTGGTCGGCTACCAGAAGGGCGAGTACCCGGTGTTCGGGCGCGGCTGGTTCCCCGACTTCCCGGACGCGGACGACTTCATCGCCCCGTTCGTCGGCGAGCACAACGCCCTCGGCACGCCCTACCCGCGCAAGGAGATCACCGGGAAACTGCTGCCCCACGCGCGCGCGGAGAGCGACCGCGCCCGGACCGTCAAGGACATGGAGGCGGCGCAGCAGATCATGGTGGACGACGCCCGGCTCATCCCGCTCTGGCAGGGCCGGCAGTTCGTGGCGGCCAGCGTCGACATCTCCGGCGGCGAGCAGGCCCTCGACCCGTCGACGATCATGATGATGTGGACGTTGCACCGCAAAACCAGCTGGTGAGACCGGTGGACGGCCCTCACGGCACCGGTTGTCAGTGGTCGCCTGTAGGTTCTGGAACCGGGAAGTGACCGCACGCCGTAGTTGATCGACACCGTGAGGACGTTGACGTGACCGACATCGCCATGCTGCCCGAGTCCTGGCGCGGGGTTCTGGGCGACGAACTGCAGCAGCCCTACTTCAAGGAGCTGACGGAGTTCGTGGAGGAGGAGCGGGCGAAGGGTCCCGTCTACCCGCCGCGCGAGGAGGTCTTCGCCGCGCTGGACGCGACGCCGTACGAGCGGGTGAAGGTCCTCGTCCTCGGCCAGGACCCGTACCACGGCGAGGGCCAGGGCCACGGGCTGTGCTTCTCGGTCCGCCCGGGCGTGAAGACCCCGCCCTCGCTGCGCAACATCTACAAGGAGATGCAGGACGAGCTGGGCCTGCCCGTCCCGGACAACGGCTATCTGATGCCGTGGGCCCGGCAGGGCGTGCTGCTGCTCAACGCGGTCCTCACCGTCCGCGCCGGCGAGGCCAACTCGCACAAGGGCAAGGGCTGGGAGAAGTTCACGGACGCGGTGATCCGCGCGGTGGCCTCCCGCCCCGACCCGGCGGTCTTCGTCCTGTGGGGCAACTACGCGCAGAAGAAGCTCCCGCTGATCGACGAGAGCCGGCACGTGGTGGTCAAGGGTGCGCACCCCTCGCCGCTGTCCGCGCGGAAGTTCTTCGGTTCGCGTCCGTTCACGCAGATCAACGAGGCGATCGCCGCGCAGGGGCACGAGCCGGTCGACTGGCGGATCCCGAACCTGGGCTGAGCGCGGCAGACGCCCCCGCACCGGCGCGGGCGCAACTCCCCGGGGGCGCGGGGCCGTACCCGTGCAGGACCGGGTCACGCGGACGCGACCCGGCCGGCCACCGGCGCACCGCACCACGGCGCCGCCTCCTCGGGAATCCCGGCGGCGCCGTCTAGCGTCGGAAGGCACACAACGGTCGACAGCCCGGAGGGCCCCGTGGCGGAGCGACAGGAACAGGCGGCGCCGGACGCCGTGCTGACGCGGATCGGGCAGGTCGTGATGCTGCACCACGGCGGCGACCGCGAGGAGGCCCGCAGCCGCTTCCTGGACCTGTGGGCGGAGATCGGCGAGGACGGCGACCCGCTGCACCGCTGCACCCTGGCCCACTACCTGGCCGACACCCAGGACGACCCGGCGGACGAACTCGCCTGGGACCTGCGGGCGCTGTCCGCGGCGGAGGAACTGGCCGACGGCCGGGCGGCCGGCGACCCGTCGAGCGTCCAGGGCTTCCTCCCCTCCCTCCATCTCAACCTGGCCGCGGACTATCACAGGCTGGGCCGCGCCGAGGCCGCCCGCAGCCACCTGCGCCGGGCCCGCAGCACCGCGGGCGCCCTCGCGGACGACGGCTACGGCGCGGGCGTGCGGTCGGCGATCGGCCGGCTGGCGTCGCGGCTGGGGGAGGACGTCGGCCCGGGGGACGAGGGCTGGACGCCGCCGCGCCAGCGCTAGTCTCCGGCGGGTCGGGTGGGGTGCTCGGTGCGGTGCGGTGCGGGGCCGTGCCGTCGGCCGGCTGCGCTGTGCCGCGGTCCAGCAGGCCTTCTCGCCCAGCCGACCACCGGCCACATCCCCGCGCCGTCCCGGTCATCCGCGGTGTCGGGGCGAGGGCTGGGTGCCGCCGCGTCAGTGGTATGGCTCCGGTGGCCGGGTTCGTGCCGGGGCGGGACGTCAGCAGCCGCCGGGTCGCGATCCCAGCAGGCTCACCAGCAGTTCCCGCAGCCCCGTGCGGATCTCCTCCAGGTCCGGCGTCCGGCTGTTGAAGGAACCGGCCGCGCAGGAGAACAACAGCCCTTCCGCCCAGGCGGCCAGGGACAGCACGTGGCGGTCCGGCTCGGGTGAGCCCGCGGCCGTGAGCAGCGCGGTCAGCTGCTCCCTGAAGACGGCGCCGGTGCGGTCGTAGTAGGCGCGCAGTTCCGGGCGGCGGGTGGCCTCCAGAGCCAGTTCGTACCGGGCTATCAGCAACGCGCGGTGGCGGGTCAGAGAGCGGTGGACCGCGAGCGCCAGCCCGTCCGCCAGCGCCTCGGGGCCGCCGCGCGGGTCCGGCAGCTCCGTCAGCGCCAGCACCCGTGCCTCCCGCTCCGCGTGCCGCCGCACCGCCAGTTCCAGCAGCGCCTGCCGGGTGCGCGCCACGTTCGACGTCGAGCCCGGCGGCAGCCCGGCCGCCTCGTCCACCGCACGGTGCGTCAGTCCGCGCATGCCGCGCTCGGCGAGCAGGGCGAGGGCGGCGTCGGCGACGAGATCGGCGCGGGAGGCGCCGGGGGAGTGTGCGGCCATGGGGGAACCCTATCCGTCTCACTACGGCTGTAGTACAGTCACGCGTACTACAGCCGTAGTCAAGGAGGGGTCATGGCAGAGGATGCCCGCGTGATCGTCATCGGCGGCGGGATCGGAGGACTCGCCGCGGCGGCCGCCCTGCACCAGCGGGGCCGGGCGGTGACCGTGCTGGAGCGCGCTCCCGCCCTCAAGCCCGTGGGCGCGGCCATCTCCCTCGCCCCGAACGCCCTGCGGGCCCTGGACGTCCTCGGTATCGGCGAGGAGATCCGCGACCTGGCGGCCTGGCAGGGCGACGGCGGACTGCGCACCCCGGGGGACGCTGGCTGGCCCGTTCGAACGCCGAGGCCGCGGCGGCCCGCTTCGGCGGCCCCCTGGTCCTGCTGCCCCGGGCCGTCCTCGTCGACCGGCTCGCCGCCCTGCTCCCGCCCGGCGCCGTCCGCACCGGGACGCCCGCCACCCTCACCGACCCCGGCGACCGCGACCGCCCCGCCCGCGTGAGGGTGGGCGCGGAGGAGCTGGAGGCCGGCCTGGTCGTCGGCGCGGACGGCGTCGGCTCCCGGGTCCGTGCCGCCCTGTTCCCCGCGCACCCGGGACCGGTGTACGCCGGATTCACCACCTGGCGCGTCCTGATCCCCCTGCCGGGCACCGACTTCGCCCCGCACGAGACCTGGGGCCGCGGCCACATCTGGGGCACCCAGCCCCTCCGGGACGGCCGGGTGTACGCCTACGGGGCGGCCAGGGTCCCGGCGGGGGAGCACGCCCCGGACGACGAGAAGGCCGAACTCCTGCGCCGCTACGGCGACTGGCACCACCCCGTCCCCGCCGTGCTGGCCGCCGCCCGCCCCGAGGACGTGCTCCGGCACGACGTCCACCACCTCGACCGGCCCCTGCCGGCCTACCACGCGGGCCGGACCGCCCTCCTCGGCGACGCCGCCCACGCCATGCCCCCGACCCTCGGGCAGGGCGGCAACCAGGCCATCGAGGACGCCGTCGTCCTCGCCCACCACGGCGGCGACCTGCCCGCCTACACCGCGGACCGCCTCCCGCGCACGACCGCCCTCGCCCGCCGGGCCGTCCGGGTCGCCCGCCTCAACATGGCCGGCAGCCGGGCCGTCGTGGCCCTGCGGAACACCGCCGTCACGGCCCTGTCGCCGGCCGGACCCGCGCTCCTCCTGCGCGGCTTCGACGGCATCGCCGACTGGCGGCCCCCGTATGCTTCCGGCAGGCACCACGCAGGCAAGCCGTAGGGGAGAGCACGTGAAGGTCGGCTGCATCGGACTCGGGGACATCGCGCAGAAGGCGTACCTGCCGGTGCTCGGCACCCAGCCGGGAGTCGACCTGCACCTGCAGACCCGCACCCCCGCCACCCTGGACCGGGTCGGGGACATACTGCACCTGCCCCGCGAGCAGCGGCACACCACCCTGGACTCGCTGCTCGCCGCCGGCCTGGACGCCGCCTTCGTGCACGCGCCCACCGCCGTCCACCCCGAGATCGTCACCCGGCTGCTGGAGGCCGGCGTGCCGACCTACGTGGACAAGCCGCTCGCCCACCGGCTCGCCGACTCCGAGCGGCTGGTCGCCCTGGCCGAGCGCCGGGGGGTCTCGTTGTTCGTCGGCTTCAACCGCCGCTACGCCCCCGGCTACACCCAGTGCCGGGACCACCCGCGCGAGCTGATCCTGATGCAGAAGAACCGGATCGGGCTGCCCGAGGAGGCCCGCTCGATGATCCTGGATGACTTCATCCACGTCGTCGACACCCTGCGCTTCCTGGCGCCCGGCCCGGTGGACGACGTGACGGTGCGCGCCCGCGTCGAGGACGGTCTGCTCCACCACGTCGTGCTCCAGCTCGGCGGCGACGGCTTCACCGCCATCGGGCTGATGAACCGGCTCAGCGGCTCCACCGAGGAGATCCTGGAGGTGTCCGGGCAGGACACCAAGCGCCAGGTGGTCAACCTCGCCGAGGTGATCGACCACAAGGGGCAGCCGACCGTGCGCCGGCGCGGCGACTGGGTGCCGGTGGCCCGGCAGCGCGGCATCGAGCAGGCGGCCCTCGCGTTCCTGGACGCCGTACGGGCCGGTCAGGTGCTCAGCGCCCGGGACGCGCTGGCGACTCACGAACTCTGCGAACGGGTGGTGCGAGCGGTTCAGGACCGCTGCGGCGCAGCCTGAGCGCCCGCACCCCCTCCGTCACGGCCAGCGCCGCCAGCACCAGCAGCGCGCCCTGCACCGGCCAGTCCCCGTAGCGGACGTACGGCGTAACGCCGTGCGCGAGCGGTACGTCGTACACGCGCGCGGTGCTCGCCCCGGTGCCGAGCCACGGGCCGAGGCGCTGCCCGTCCGGGCCGTAGACCGCCGAGACGCCCGTGAGCGTGGCGTGCACCATCGGGCGGCCGGTCTCGGCGGCGCGCAGCGCGGCCAGCGAGGCGTGCTGCTCGGGCGCCCAACTGTGCTGGAAGGACGAGGTGGACGACTGGCCGAGGAGGACGTCCGCGCCGTCCGCGGCCAGGTGCCGGCTCATGTCCGGGAACGCGGTCTCGAAGCAGACCAGCGGGCCGACCCGCAGCCCGTGGCCCACGTTCATCACGGTCTGTGCGGTGCCGCGCTGCCGGTCCTCGCCCGCGGCCCGGCCCACCGAGGTGGCCCAGCCGAGCAGCGAGCGGGCCGGTATGTACTCGCCGAAGGGGACCAGCCGCATCTTGTCGTACCGGTCACCGGTCAGGCCGTGCGGGCCGACCAGCACCGAACTCTTGTAGATGCCGGGCCGGTCGGAGCGTCGGGCGTCCACGTTCACCAGCAGGTCGGCGCCGGTGTCGCGGGACAGGGCGGCCAGCCGCCGGGCCAGGTCGGGGCGGTCGTCCAGGTCGTAGCCGACGCTGGACTCGCCCCACACCACCAGGTCGGCGCCCTGCCCGGCGAGCCGCCGGGTCAGCTGCTCCTCCCGGGCGAACCGCCTGTCGCCGCTTTCCTGCCCGGCCACGATGCCCGGCTGCACCACGGCGATCCGCACCCGTCCGTCGACGCCGGGGCGCGGCGCCCACACCCAGGCGGCCGAGGTCGCGGCGGCCGTGGCGACCAGCGAGGCCACGGCCACGGCCGGCACCCGCGTCCCGCGCACGGTGAGCAGCATGGCCACCGCCACGTTGACGGCCACCACCAGGAAACTGAGCAGCCACACCCCGCCGACCGAGGCCAGCCGCAGCGCCGGGCCCACCTGCCACTGGCTGGCGCCCAGCATGCCCCACGGCCCGCCGAGGCCCTGCCAGGACCGGACCAGTTCCACCGCCAGCCAGGCCGACGGCAGCACCAGCAGCGCGGCGGCGGCCCGGCCCGGTGTCGGTGCCCCGCCCAGGAACCGGCGCACCAGCCGGCCCCACGGGATCCAGAGCAGGCCGAGCAGGGCGGCGATCGCGAAGATGAACACGTGCAGGCTCGGCAGCAGCCAGTGGTGTACGGCGATCAGGAAGCCGATGCCGCCCCACCAGCCGTCGTACCCGGCCCGCCGCGCGGTCGGCGCGGAGCGGGCCAGCAGGATCCATGGCACCAGGGCGACGTACGCGAACCACCACAGCGACGGGGCCGGGAACGCGAGCACGGGAAGGGCCCCGGCGAGAGCGGCGGCGGCCGAGCGGCGCCACGGGGAGGCCAGCCAGCGGTTGATCATCCTCATAAGGACCTCCCCTACCCACCGATGGCTCCAGTGTGCGTGGTGAGGGGACGGCCGCGCGCGTTCCGGACCGGGCGGGGCCGGTCGTCCGGCGGCCACGCGGGGGCGAAGCGGCTGGTCGCGCCTACGCCTCGCGCTCCCGGGGGCCACCGCCCCTGCGCCACTTCTCGTGGACGACGACCTCGCTCAGCCGCCAGCCGTCCGGTGTGCGCAGCAGCCCGAAGTCGTACCGGCCGCCGCACACCAGGTCCGGTGCGGCGGAGCCGTTCGCGTCGGCGAGGCGCAGCGGGTTGACGTAGTCGGCGCGGACCCGGGCGGTGTCGCCGGTGTCGTGGTCGAGGGCGCCGAAGCGCACCTGCCGGTTGACGATCAGGTGCTGGCGCATGGCGAAGAGGGCCAGGCTCTCGGCGAGCCAGGCGGCGACCCGGTCCGCGCCGCCCTCGATGCCGCCCGCCGAGCGGTAGTCGGCGCGTCCGTCCGCCGTGAACAGGTCCCGGTAAGCCCTCCAGTCGCCGTCGTCCACCGCCACCGCGTACGCGGTCACCAGGTCGTCCACGGCCAGTCGGTCTCTCACGGTCGCGAACTCCGCACGCTGCGTCATCGGCACAGTCTTGGGCACGGCGGGCGCGGAGCCAAGTGGTGTGCGCGGTGAATATTCGGTGGTGCGGGGCGCGTGCGGCGGCCGATTCTGTCCCCGTGCACGAGGAAACGACCACCACGCCCCCTACGACCACCCCCGAGCCGGAGTTCCGCGTCCGCGCCCGGCACACGCCGGCCACGGTCACCGTGTACCAGGCCTACCGCCCGGAGATCGGCCGCCCCGCCGCCCGTACCGGACGGTTCCCGTCCGCCTGGAAGCGGGAGCGGATGACCTGGATCAAGCCGTCCTTCCTGTGGATGATGTACCGCTGCGGCTGGGGCACCAAGGAGGGGCAGGAGACCGTCCTCGCCGTCGAGATCAGCCGCGAGGGCTTCGAGTGGGCCCTCGGCCACGCCTGCCTGTCCCACTACGTGGCCGCCCTGCACGCGGACCGGGCCGCCTGGAAGCGGGAACTGGCGCGCAGCCCGGCCCGTGTGCAGTGGGACCCGGAGCGGGACCTGCACCTGAACCCGCTGCCGCACCGGTCCCTGCAGCTCGGCCTCGCCGGGGAGGCGGCGGCGCGGTACGCCGACGAGTGGATCGTCGGCATCGAGGACGTCACCCCGCTGGCCACCGAGATCCACGCGCTGGTGCGGGCGGGGGAACGGGAGCGGGCGGGCGCGCTGTTGCCGGTGGAACCGCCGTATCCGCTGGCCGACGGGGCGCTCGCGCACCTGGGGGCGTGAGGGGCTGCGCGGGAACCGGCGGCGTGAGCGGTGCCACGGGGCTTGACCGGTGCCGGTCTAGCGGTGCCACGGGGCTTGACCGGTGCCGGTCTTGGCCGGGGCGCCGGCGGGTGGCCGGGGTCAGGCCGCCTCGATGATCCGGACGCGGATCGCCTCGGCCCACTCGATCACCAACAGCTCGTACTCCGCGCGTTCCTGGGTCGACAGGGTGCCGCCCGCACGCAGCCACAGCGCCCGGATCTGCTCGTTCACCTCGGCGGCAGACCGCACGGAACCAGGGGACGGGGATTCGGGGGACATGCGGCACAGCCTAGGGGCAAGCACTGACGGTGCGCTACCGCGTGGCTACGCAGAAGGTACGGCGTTGGTCACCGGTGCCGCCCGCTCGTCCGTCCGTATCGGCGAACTGCCGTGCGGTTCCTGGAAGTTGCCCAGGTCATAGGCGGGCCGCCGGGGCGCGGAAGATGTCCGAAACCGTGAGGGTGGACGGCCCTCAGCCCGTCGACTCCGCCGCGTGCGGGCTCAGCACGCCCGCGCCGACCAGCGCGATGATCGCGATGCCGAGGGCGACGCGGTACCAGACGAACGGCATGAAGCTCCTCTGGGAGATCCATTTCATGAACCACGAGATGACCGCGTATCCCGAGGCGAACGCGATCACCGTCGCGAACAGGGTCGGCGGCCAGTCCACGTGGCCCTCGTCCAGCGAGTCCTTCACCTCGAAGGCGCCGGACGCGAGGACGGCCGGGATGGCGAGCAGGAACGAGTAGCGGGCCGCGGCCTCCCGCTTGTACCCCATGAACAGGCCGCCGCTGATCGTCGCGCCGGAGCGGGAGACGCCGGGGATGAGGGCGCAGGCCTGGCAGAGGCCGAAGATCAGGCCGTCCTTGACCCCGAGGTGCTCCAGCGTCTTGCGCTGCTTGGGCGCCCGGTGCCGGCCGCCGGTCTCGTCCCGGGCCGCCAGCCGGTCGGCGACGCCGATGACCAGGCCGATGACGATGAGCATGGTGGCGGTGACCCGCAGATCGCGGAACGGCCCCTCGATCTGGTCCTTCAGCGTCACGCCCAGCACCCCGATCGGGATGGAGCCGACGATCACCAGCCAGCCCATCTGCGCGTCGTGGTCGTGCCGCCGCGCCTTGTCGAACAGCGAGCGGAACCAGGACGAGAGGATCCGGCCGATGTCCTTGCGGAAGTAGATGAGGACCGCGGTCTCCGTGCCGATCTGCGTGATCGCCGTGAAGGCCGCCCCCGGGTCCTTCCAGCCCGAGAACGCCGCGGTCAGCCGCAGGTGCGCGCTGGAGGAGACGGGCAGGAACTCGGTCAGCCCCTGGACGAGTCCGAGGACGAGGGATTCAAACCAAGACATGGAGGTGTGGCGTCCAAGCGCTGTTCGAAGACGAGATGATCATGTGACGGACGAAGCGTAGCGGTCCCCGCGGACTGCGCGGCACTTGGGTTGGGCCGTTTCCTTCGCCATCGCCTGAGCATGTTGAAGCACCGCTCGACGGTGTTGCGCTGCTTGCGGGCGCCGTGGCCGAAGGCGGCCGGCCTGCCGCCTCGGCTACTGCGGCGTTCGAGGTTCTCCCGCCATGCTGGCCAGGTCGGTACGAAGTGTTCGCGGAGATTCTCCACGTCGAGCAGTTCCAGTCCGCAGTGTTCGAGGAGCTCAGCGCGCACACCTCGTGGCGTGGCCAGGGCGAGGCCCTCCTCCGGCCTCCGCGCCCTGATCAGAGAGAGTTGAGCGTTCCCTCAGGTCAGCCCCGGCGGTGATGACGGTGTCGAGGATCGCGCGCGACGTCTGCAGATCTTCGATGGCGCGGTTGATCCGCTCGCGCTCCCGGCGCAGTCGGGCGAGCAGGTCCGGGCAGGTGGGTACGAGGCGCTCGCCATCCGTCCGGACGCACGGCAGGACCTCGGCGATCCGCGCGGTCGGAAGGCCCGCCGCCAGCAGACAGCGGATGCGGTGCACCGTCTGGACGTCCGACTCGCTGTAGACGCGGTAGCCGCTGGGCAGTCTGTCGGGCGTCAGGAGTCCTTGCTGTTCGTAGTAGCGCAGCAGCCGCTCATGGACTCCGGTACGCCGCACCATCTCCTTCATGCGCATGCCGCTCCCCCATCGCCGCGTTCCTGCCCATACGGTGACTTGACTCTGACACCGGTGTCGGAGTTTAGCGTCGGCGTCATGACCACCGATCATCCGCTTTCCGCCGCCGACCTCGACGTCCTCGTGCGGGGGCGCGGCCCCGCACTTCTGCTCGCTCACGGCGCCGGCGGCGGCATCGAGGCGAACTTCGGCCTCGTGCTCGACGACCTCGCCCAGGACCACACCCTCGTCGGCCCGCACTACCCAGGGGCCGGTGGCTCTCCCGTGGCCGTCGAACCCCTGGACCTCGACGACCTCACCGACCGCCTGGTCGCGGCCGCCGTCTCGGCCGGCCAGGACTCGTTCGCGGTTCTCGGGGAGTCCCTCGGCAGCGCCGTGGCCGTCCGGATCGCCACACGGCACCCCGACCGTGTCAGGGCCCTCGTCCTCACCGCCGGCTTCGCTGCCGCCGATCCCGTCCTGGCGCTTGCCGCCCAGCTGATCAAATCCCTGGCGGCCGCGGACCAGTGGGAGGACGTGGCACGGCTCGCCCTCCTGTCCTGCCTGTCCCCGGCGGACCTGGCGGACCTGGCGGATCTCGAACCGGCCGCCCTCGACGAACGGGTCGCCCATACCCTGACCGCGATGCCGCCGGGCTTGCTGGACCACTTCGACCTGGTGTCCCGCGTGGACGTCCGCGCCGACCTTGCGAAGGTGTCCGCCCCCACCCTGGTGCTGGCGCCGACCGGCGACCGACTGGTGCTGCCCGAGAGCTCGTACCGTCTGGCGGCCGGCATCCCGGGAGCCCAGCTGATCGAACTGCCCGGCGCCGCTCACATCCTGAGCCCGGCGGACCGGTCGACCTGGCTCCGCCACGTACGCGAGTTCCTCGCCGCGCTCCCCGCAGCGTCGGCGTGAGCGCGCACCACTCACGGATCAGGCCGGTCCGCTCACAGGAGTCGTGCATGCGCCCCGAGCGGCAACCGCACCCCGGACGCCCCCGACGAGGAGAACAGCCGAGGACGACTACCGGGCCATGGCGCGGCCGGCGGCGGTCACCAGGTCGTCGGTCGCGGTGATGGCGGCCTCGCGGCGGTCGGCCAGAAAGGTGTGGTCGGGGGCGTCGCGCAGGCCGAACGCGGCCAGGGCGGCCCGGCGGGCCGGTTCGGTCAGGGCGGGTTCGAGGATGCAGACCGCGACCAGGGGCGCGGTCACGGCGGACCGGGTGGCGTGCGACGCGGCCCGCGCCGCCTCGACGGCCTCCGCGCTCGCACCGCTCAGCCGCAGCTCCTCGCGGTGCCACAGGGCCCGCCGGTGATCGCCCAGGGCCGCGACCAGCTCGCCCAGTGCCACCCGCAGCGCCTCCGCCCTCCGCTCGGCGCGGGCGGTGCGCTCACGACGGGACTGGAGCAGCGCGGTGAACGCCCCGCCGAGCAGCGTGCCGGCCACGGCGATGACGCTGGACCACATCTCGGTCACCGGCCGCGCAGCTGGTGGCGCTTGCGCCAGGCCACCACCGTGCCCGCCAGCGCCGGTACGGCGATGCAGGCCATCGCGGCCAGGAAGGCGGGGGAGGTCGGCGCCGAGGCGCGGGCGCCGGCGACCGCGTAGGCGGCCGTGTTGGGGACCGAGCCGAGCCCCGTCGCCAGCAGGAACGGCAGCCAGCCCATGCGGGAGACGGCCGCGCAGTAGTTCGCCGCCCAGAACGGCACGCCCGGGAAGAGCCGCAGGGCCAGCATGGACCGGAAACCGTGCCGGCTGAGCTGCCCGTCGGCCGCCTTCAGCCAGCGGCCCCGCAGCAGCGGGCGCAGCGCGTCCTGCCCGAGCATCCGGCCCAGTGCGAACGCGACCCCGGCACCGAGCACCGTGCCCGCGAGCGCCGTCGCCAGACCCAGCTGGGAGCCGAACAGGGCGCCCGCGGCCAGGTTCAGCAGGGGGCGCGGCACGAACGCCACCGTGCACAGCCCGTACGCCGCCCCGAACACGAGGGCCGCCGCGGCCCCGCCGAGCCCGGGTGGCAGGCCGTGCGTCAGCAGCCGTTGCGGCTCGAACAGCAGCACGCAGACCGCGGCGCCGGCGAGCAGCACGAGCAGCAGTGTCAGGCGGGCGTAGGGGGACAGCAGGGTGGCGGCGGCCCGGGGAGAGGCCGCGGCGGTGCCAGAGCGGTTGGCATCGAGCATCCGGCGACCCTAACCGACGATCGGGTGTGAGCGCCGTGAGCCCGAACTCACCCGCCCCGAAAACCAGTCGACGCCGGACGGGCCGTCGGCGATGATCGACCCCATGTTCCGGTACGCCTTCCTCCTCGCAGCATCCGCCGTCGCGGATGCGCCGAAGGCTGCCGTCCCCCTCCTCGTGGCCGCTGTCGACGGCGCCCGAAGCTGACCCTCTCCGGATTGCTCCGGCGGACCCCGCAGGGGGAGGGTCGGCCGGTCCCCGGGGTCCCGCGTCCTTCATCACCCTGAAGAGGCTTCGAGGTACAGCCATGTCCAAAACGGCCTACGTGCGCACCAAGCCGCACCTGAACATCGGCACCATGGGTCACGTCGACCACGGCAAGACGACCCTGACCGCCGCCATCACCAAGGTCCTCGCCGAGCGCGGCACCGGCACCTTCGTGCCGTTCGACCGGATCGACCGGGCCCCGGAGGAGGCCGCCCGCGGTATCACCATCAACATCGCCCACGTCGAGTACGAGACCGACACCCGGCACTACGCCCACGTCGACATGCCCGGTCACGCCGACTACGTCAAGAACATGGTCACGGGTGCGGCCCAACTCGACGGGGCCGTCCTCGTCGTCTCCGCGCTCGACGGGATCATGCCGCAGACAGCCGAACACGTGCTGCTCGCCCGGCAGGTGGGCGTCGACCACATCGTGGTCGCGCTGAACAAGGCGGACGCCGGGGACGAGGAGCTGACCGACCTGGTCGAGCTGGAGGTCCGCGACCTGCTCACCGCCCAGGGTTATCCGGGTGACGCCGTACCCGTCGTACGGGTCTCCGGGCTGAGGGCCCTGGAGGGCGATCCGCGCTGGACGGCGTCCGTGGAGGCGCTGCTCGACGCGGTGGACACGTACGTGCCGATGCCGGAGCGGTACCTCGACGCGCCGTTCCTGCTGCCCGTCGAGAACGTGCTCACCATCACCGGGCGGGGGACCGTCGTGACCGGTGCCGTCGAGAGAGGGGTGGTCCGGGTCGGCGACCGGGTCGACGTGCTCGGCGCGGACGTCCAGAGCGTGGTGACCGGCCTGGAGACCTTCGGCAAGCCGATGGAGGAGGCGCAGGCCGGGGACAACGTGGCGCTGCTGCTGCGGGGCGTGCCCCGGGACGCCGTGCGGCGCGGGCACGTGGTCGCGGCGCCGGGGAGCGTGGTGCCGAGCCGCCGCTTCACCGCGCGGGTGTACGTCCTCTCCGGGCGCGAGGGGGGCCGTACCACGCCGGTCTCCACCGGTTACCGGCCGCAGTTCTACATCCGGACGGCGGACGTCGTCGGGGAGGTCGACCTCGGCGAGGCGGCGGTCGCCCGGCCCGGTCAGACGGTGGAGATGACCGTCGAGCTGGGGCGGGAGGTGCCGTTGGAGCCGGGGCTCGGGTTCGCCGTGCGCGAGGGCGGGCGCACGGTGGGAGCGGGAACGGTGATCACGGTGGAGTGAGGCGGGGACGCGTGGGGAGCCGCGGGGCCGGCCCGGCCCGGCCCCGCGGCTCCCCGTGCCGTCTCCCCGCCGTCTCCGCGCACGTCACAATGAACGGGTGACCGAGCAGATACCCGTTTCCCGCACCACCGACCACGGCACCGCCAAGCTGATGCCCGATGTGGACCGGGAGCGGGCCTGGCTGCTCACCGTCGACGGGGCGCCGCAGTCGTACGTCGATCTCGACGACCCGGAGTACCTGGAGTTCGAGTACGCGCGGCGGCTGGGCTTCGTCCTGGACGCCGTCGCCACGCGGGGTGCGCCGCTGGACGTGGTGCACCTCGGCGGGGGCGCGCTGACGCTGCCCCGCTATGTGGCCGCCACCCGGCCCGGGTCCCGGCAGGACGTGGTGGAGGCCGACCGGGGGCTGCTGGAACTGGTCGCCGAGTGGCTGCCGCTGCCGGCGGGCTCGGGCGTCGTCCTGCACGCGGGCGACGCCCGGGCCTGGCTGGAGAAGGCGCCGGACGACCACGCCGACGTGCTGGTCGCCGACGTGTTCGGCGGGTCGCGGGTGCCGGCCCATCTGACCACGCTGCCCTACGTCCGCCAGGCCGAGCGGGTGCTGCGGCCCGGCGGGGTCTACGTCGCGAACCTCGCGGACGCGGCGCCGTTCGGCTTCCTCCGCTCCCAACTGGCCAACCTGGCCGCCGTGTTCGAGGAGACGGCGCTGATCGCCGAGCCGGCGGTGCTGCGCGGGCGGCGGTTCGGCAACGCGGTGGTCGTGGCCTCGCACCGGCCGCTGGACGTCGCCGCGGTGGCCCGCCGGGCCGCTGCCGACGCCTTCCCTGCGCGCGTCGAACACGGGCCGGCGGTAGGGGAGTTCATCGGCTCGGCCCGGCCGGTCGAGGACACGGACGCGGTGCCCTCGCCCGAACCTCCCGCCGGGGCGTTCGGCATCGGCTGACCCCTCCGGGCCGGCCCCGGGACGCGGTCAGTCCACGGTCGGGTCGCCGTGCAGCCGTACCGTGGCGAGGATCTTGTCGATGGTCGCGTCGGACAGTTCGTCCTTGACCCCCTTGGCGCCGTAGAGCGTCCAGGAGACGAAGTCGCCCGTGGAGTTCTTGAAGGCGAAGGTGACGGCCTTGCCGTCGGTGTCGCACTTCTTCTTCTTCGGCACGCCGGTGACGTACGACGTCGCGACGCTGCCCTTGACGCCCGATGCCGTCGTGAAGGGCTTGGCCTTGCCGATCCGCAGGTACTTCTTGGCGGCGTCCGACTGGTCGGTGTACCCGCCGAACGCGAAGGTGGCCGAGTCGCCGCGGGCGATGCTCGGGGTGTCCTTGGCGCCGTTCTCGCCCTTGGTGCCGCTGCCCGCGAGCGCGTGCGACTCCTTGTAGCCGCCGGCGTCGGAGGTGCAGTAGTCCGGCTGCAGGAACGTGGCGCCGGAGAAGCCGATGTACGCCGAGCCGTCGCCCTTCTTCTCGTCCTCGAAGAAGGAGAAGGTGCCGGGCCGCTCCACCTCCCAGTCGGCCGGCACGTCGAACGCCGTGCCGTACTTGGGGTTGACCACGACCTTCCAGCCGGGGACGGTCGGCTTCTCCGCCTCGCCGGAGCGCGGGTTGTCGGTCGCGGTCGAGGTGGGCGAGTCGGGCGCGGAACCGGTCGGCGACGGGCTCGTGCTCTGTCCGCCCTTGCCGTTGTCCGCCTCGTCGTGCTTGCCGCCGCCCAGCACCAGGTAGCCGGTCACGGCGGCGGTCACCACGACGGCCGTGGCCGCGATGATCGCGATCAGCTTGGTACGGCCGCCGCCGCCCTGCGGGGGCCCGGGCATGGGCGCCGTCGGGGGCTGCCCCCACTGCTGCTGCCCGTACGGACCGGGTTGCGCCTGCTGCCCGTACGCGCCGGCCTGCGGGTACTGCTGGTACCCGGGCTGCTGGTACGGGTTCGGCTGCTGGTAGCCCGGCTGCTGATACGGGTTCTGCGGACTGTTCTGCTGGTTGTGCTGCGGGTTCTGCGCGCCCCCTGGCGGCTGCTGATCTGGCCACATGGCCTGTAACCCTAGTCCCCTCACTGGCCAGCCTTCGCTACTCGTGAGTAACATGTCGGGTATGAGCGCAGACCAGATGTCGATCGGCGAGATGCTCGCCGCCACCGTGCCCATGGCCCGGACGCTGAACCTCCGGTTCCTGGAGACCACTCCCGACAAGGCCGTGGTGTCCCTGCCGGACCAGGGCGAGTACCACAACCACGTGGGCGGCCCGCACGCCGGTGCGATGTTCACCCTCGGGGAGTCGGCCAGCGGCGCCATCGTGCTGGCCGCCTTCGGGGACCAGCTCTCGCGCGCCGTACCGCTCGCCGTGCGGGCCGAGATCGCCTACCGGAAGCTGGCGATGGGGGACGTCACCGCCACCGCCACGCTCGGCCGCCCGGCCGCCGAGGTCGTCGCCGAACTGGACGCGGGGCAGCGCCCCGAGTTCCCCGTGTCGATCGAGATCCGGCGCGCGGACGGCGCCGTCACGGGCGAGATGAGCGTCCTGTGGACGCTCCGGCCGACCGACCAGGGGAAGTGAGCCGAGGGACCACGGTCGTCGTTCCTCCTGTCCGGTGTGGGGCGGTCCTTCGGGGCCGCCCCACACCGCTTTCACACCGCGTTCACGCCACCCCACCGGGCCGCCGGAAGGCGGCATCCGGCTTTTGCGGGGCGGCAGTTGACCACCTTCCGGCTTCCCCCGAAGGGGATACCGGCGGTAACCATTGGGTAATTCCCCGACTTTGCCGCCGAGGGCATTCCCACTTCTTGTTTCCTGTGAGCAGCGTGTGCCAAGGTGAGCCACCCCCACGCGAAGGGCAAAGGCAGACGTCGACGTCGAGGCCGGCCCTTCAGGTATGCACCAATCAGGCACTGCTTTCCGACGGGATCTCATTGCGCACGCGGTCCTGCGGCTGGAAAGGAAATGGTTCCGTGCAGTCCCCATACCCCCCACGTCCGCCCCACCCCCCGCTGCCCGGCCCGACCGGGGAGCCCGACCGCGCTCTCGTCGCCCGGCTGAGCGGCCCGGACGACGGCCGCCACCACGCCGTCGCGCTGCTGCTCGCCCGGCACTGGCGGGCCACCCGCGACTACGCCGTGGTCTGCCTCGCCGCCGCCGGGCCCACCGCCCAACTCGTGGCCACCGCGGCCTTCCACCACATGCTCGGCCGCATGCCGAGCGGAGTGACCGGCGGCGCCCTGCGCCCCCATCTGCTCGTCGCCGTCCGGGACGTCGTCCGGGCCTGGGCCGCGGACGACGTCGCCTGCATCGCCCTGCCGGAATTGCGCAAAACCACCGGAGGGCGCGGCCTGCGCGCCACGAAGCCCGGGCCGCCGGAAAGCAGACTGCTCGCCGCCCGCGCATTCCGGGCCCTTCCCGGCGCCGCGCAATGCCTTCTCTGGCACACCGAGGTCGAGGCCGAACCCATAAACATACCGGCCGTTCTGCTGGGCATGGACCCGGCCGACGCCACGACGGCCCTCGAACAAGCGCGTGAGCAATTCCGCGCCGGTTGCGTACGCGCCCACCGCGAACTCGCGCCCACCCAGGAATGCCGCTTCTACAACCGGCTCATCGACGTGCCCATCCGCCGGGGCGGCACCCTGCTGCCGGACGTGCGCCGCCATCTGACGGACTGCGGCCACTGCCGGTACGCCGCCGAGCAACTCGCCCACTTCGACGGTGCCCTGCCGCTGCTGCTCGCCGAGACCGTGCTCGGCTGGGGCGCCCGCCGCTACCTCGACTCCCGGCCCGGCCGGGGCGCCCCCGACGAGTGGCCGACTCCGTCCCCGCCGCCGCAGACGCCGCCGAGCGCACCGCCGGTCTCCGGCGGCCGGCACCGCACCGGACCGGAGCACCGCCACCGCAAGGCCGTCGCGCTCGGCGTCGGACTCACCTCCCTGGCCCTGCTCGCCACCGTCCTCGTGATCCGCGACCGCTCCCATGACAACGGTGTCCCCGACCCCGCCGCCACCTGGGGCGCCCCCGCCGCCGGCACCCCGCGGTCGAGCGGCGGCGGCGCCCGTCCCGCGCCCTCACCGGCCACCGCCTCCGTCGGCGGGCCCGTCGTCTCGGCCCACGGCACCCTGCGCGCGCTGGCCTCCGGGCGCTGCCTGGAGGTGCGTGGCCGGCGCGTCGAGGCGGGCGCCGGTGTCCGCCTCGCGCTGTGCACGGACGCCCCCGCGCAGCAGTGGTCGTACCAGGACGACGGCCTGCTGCACAGCGCCGCCGACCCCACCCTGTGCCTCGCCGCCGACCCCGGTACGAAGAGCGTCGCGCTGGCCCGCTGTGTCGTGGCCGCCGGGGAGGTGTCGTACGACTTCACGGTCCGCGGTGAGATCCTGCTGCGCTGGCACCAGGGGCTGGCCCTCGCGACCGGATCCGGCCGTTCCGGCACCCGGGTCGAAGTGGCGGAACGCGACGGCTCGGCCCGGCAGCGCTGGGAGCTGGAGCCGGCGGCGGCCGGCGGACGGCCGCGCACCGACGCGGCACCGGACGCGCTCACCGAGGAGGGCCGGCCCGGCGCCGGGCGGCCGGAGCCGTCGGCGGGCGGGACCGGGCGCGAGCCGGAGGGCCACGGCACCTCGCGCGGGACGCCGGGGACCTCGGGGGAGCGGGGCGGGACGCGGGTCGTGCAGATCCGGGCCACGCGGGCGGAGCCACCCGCGGCCGGAGCCGGGTCCGGAGCCGGGGCCGTACGGGAGGCGAAGGGCCTCGTGGCCCCGGTCGTCGGCACGCTGACCGAGCCGGTCGCCGGCGACGGCGGTGCTCTGGCGGGGTCCGGTGACGGCGGTGCCGTGGTGGGGGCCGTGCGGGCGGTGCTCGGCTGACCTGCGGACGAGGGTGAGGGGCACGGGGGCGTCGCGCTCGTACGGCGCCCCGTGCCCCTTGTCCGTTTCCCGTCGGCCCGGTTCGAGCCACCGGGCCGACGTGATCCGGAATTTACAGAAGGCGGCCGTCTGACCGCTCGCGCGGCGCGGGATGACCGCGCGGTGGGGAAGCCGGACGGTTTGCCGGGCTTGTGCCGGTGCCGCGTGCACGGCCGGGCGGTTCCGCGCCCGCGCCCGTGAAGGGAATCGCGGGTTTTACCGCCGCTTGCGGGGAATTCGGCGCGCTGGCCGGATCGGCGCCCCCGGGCGCGCAATGGACGCACCGTTATTGACCCGCGAGTAAGGACCTCGCTAGTTTCCGTTGCCCTCGCACCAGAGTGTCTCGCCGCGCGTACCCCCCACGTGCCGTCCCCGCCGATCGTGCCGGAGCATCATGACCTCCCCTGTGCGTGCCCATGACCTGATCCTGTGCCTCACCCCGTTCGGGGAGCCGGACGCCGCTCTCGCCGCCGCCGCGACCGCGGCCGGCGCGCTCGGCGTCCTGGACCTGGGCACCGGAGACCGAAGATCCCGCGAGCAGCTGTCCCGGCTCAGACAGGCCGCATCCGGCCCGTTCGGCGTACGGGTGACCGGACGCTGTGCCCTCGGCCCCACCGACCTCGGCGGCGCCGTCGACACCGTGGTCCTGACCCCGGACGCGCCCTGGCAGACAGCCGAACTCGCGCCGTCCAGCCGGGTGTTGGCGGAGGTGACCGACCTCGGCCAGGCCCGTACGGCCGCCCGTGCGGGCGCCCGGGGACTGATCGCCCGGGGCTGCGAGAGCGGCGGCCGGGTCGGTGAGCTGAGCACCTTCGTCCTCCTCCAACAGCTGCTCGCGGACGAGGAGTTGACCGGCCTGCCCGTCTGGGCCTGCGGAGGCGTCGGCCCGCGCACGGCCGCGGCCGCCGTGGCCGGCGGCGCGGCCGGCGTCGTCCTCGACAGTCAACTGGCCCTGCTCGCCGAGTCCGGGCTGCCCGAGGAGACCCGGGCGGTACTGCGGTCCCTGGACGGCTCGGAGACCGTCCTGCTCGGCGGACACCGGGTACTGCGGCGCCGCGGCCCCGGCGCACCCCAGCCGCCCGCCGACGACCCCGCGGCGGTCGCCGCCCTGCTGGGCGCCCGCGAGCCACGCGGCCGGCTGCTCCCGGTGGGCCAGGACGGCTGCCTCGCCGCCCGGTTCGCCGAGCGGTGGCGCGACGTACGCGGAGTCGTGCGGGGGCTGACGGCGGCGATCCACGGGGCCGTAGGGTCCGGGGCGCCACCGGCGGGTACGGCCCTGCGGCCCGGGTCGGCCATGAGCCGGGCGCTCGGCACCCGGCTGCCCGTCGCGCAGGGGCCCATGACACGGGTCAGCGACCAGGCCGGATTCGCCGCCGCCGTGGCCGCGGCCGGGGCGCTGCCGTTCCTCGCGCTGGCCCTGGCCGACGGCGCCCGGACCCGGGCGCTGCTCACCGAGGCGCGGGCCGCGCTCGACGGCCGGCCCTGGGGCGTGGGCGTGCTCGGCTTCGCGCCCGAGGAGATCCGCGCCGCCCAGCTGGACGCCGTACGGGAGCTGCGGCCCACGCACGCGATCATCGCGGGCGGCCGGCCCGCCCAGGCCGAGGCGCTGGAGCGGGCCGGGATCAGCACCTTCCTGCACGTGCCCTCGCCGGGGCTGCTGCGCCAGTTCCTCGACGCGGGCGCGCGCAGGTTCGTGTTCGAGGGCTCCGAATGCGGCGGACACGTCGGCCCCCGGGCCTCCTTTCCGCTCTGGGAGGCCCAACTCGCCGTCATCGAGGACTTCTTGGACGGGACCGGCGACGAGTCGGCGCGGCGGATCGAGCTGTTCTTCGCCGGCGGTGTCCACGACGAGCGGTCCGCGGCCATGGTCGCCACGCTGGCCGCCCCGCTCACCGCCCGGGGCGCCGCCGTCGGCGTCCTCATGGGCACCGCCTACCTGTTCACCGAGGAGGCCGTCACCCACGGGGCCGTCCGACCGCTGTTCCAGCACCAGGTCCTCGCCGCCACCGGGACCGCCCTGCTGGAGACCGCGCCCGGGCACGCCACCCGATGCGTGCCCAGCCCGTTCACCCGCGACTACCGCGACCGGGAGGCCGCGTTACGGGCCGAAGGCCTGCCCGACCGGGAGGTGTGGGAGCGGCTGGAGCGACTCAACGTCGGACGGCTGCGCCTCGCCAGCAAGGGCCTGACCCGCGCCGACGGGGGCGAGTTGCGGGACGTCGACGAGGAACGGCAACTGAACGACGGGCTGTTCATGGCGGGCCAGGTCGCCGTCCTGCGCTCGGCACCCACCACCGTGGCGGCCCTCCACCACGCGGTGACGGACGGCGCGGCCGACTTCCTGACCGCACGGACCGTACACGACAGCGGGGACACCCAAGCGACCCCGGCCGCACAGGCCGCGCAGGCCGCGCAGGCCGCGCAGGTCCGATCCGCACACTCCGGCCCCCGCGCCGCCCCCGGCCCCAACGCCACCCCCGAACCCCCGCCGCCCCCGCCGCTCGACATCGCGATCGTCGGCATGGCGTGCATGTTCCCGCAGGCCCCCGACCTCGCCGCCTTCTGGGCGAACATCGTCACCGGACGCGACGCCGTCACCGAGGTCCCGCCCGACCGCTGGGACCCCGCCGTGCACCACGACGCCGGCCACACGGCATCCCGATGGGGCGGCTTCCTGCCGCCCGTCCCCTTCGACCCGCTGCGCTACGGCATCCCGCCCGCCTCCCTCGGCAGCATCGAACCCGTCCAGCTGCTGGCCCTGGAGGCGGCGAGCAGAGCACTGGACGACGCCGGATACGGCGGCCAGGGGCGGGAGTTCGACCGCTCCCGCACCTCCGTCGTCTTCGGCGCCGAAGCCGGCAGCGACCTGTCCAACGCCGTCACCCTGCGCGCCGTCCTCCCGTCCTACTACGGCACGGTCCCCGACGCCCTGGACGAGCAGCTGCCCCGGCTCACCGAGGACTCCTTCCCGGGCATGCTCGCCAACGTCATCTCCGGCCGGATCGCCAACCGCCTCGACCTCGGCGGCGCCAACTACACCGTCGACGCCGCCTGCGCCTCCTCGCTCGCCGCACTGGACGTCGCCTGCAAGGAACTCGTCTGCGGCACCAGCGACCTCGTGCTGTGCGGCGGCGCCGACCTGCACAACGGCATCAACGACTACGTCCTGTTCTCCTCCGTCCACGCGCTCTCCCCGACCGGCCGGTCCCGCGCCTTCGACGCCTCCGCCGACGGCATCGCCCTCGGCGAGGGCGTGGCCTGTGTGGTCCTCAAGCGGCTCGCGGACGCCGAACGTGACGGCGACCGGATCTACGGCGTGGTCAAGGGCCTCGGCTCCGCCAGCGACGGCCGCTCCCTCGGCCTGACCGCCCCCCGCCCCGAAGGCCAGCGGGCCGCGCTCCAGCGGGCGTACCGCAACGCCGGTGTGCCGCCCGCCGCGGTCGGTCTGGTGGAGGCGCACGGCACCGGGACCGTCGTCGGCGACCGCACCGAACTCGCCGTACTCAGCGAGGTGTTCGCCGAGGCCGGGGCCACGAACGGCGCCTGCGCGCTCGGCTCGGTCAAGTCGCAGATCGGGCACACCAAGTGCGCCGCCGGACTCGCCGGACTCATCAAGGCCACCCTGGCGCTGTACACCGGTGTCAAGCCGCCCACCCTGCACCTGGAACGGCCCAACCCGGCCTGGGAGGAGGACGCCGGCCCGTTCGTCTTCCACACCCGCGCCCAGCCCTGGCCGGCACCGGCCGCCGAACGGCTCGCCGGAGTCAGCGCGTTCGGCTTCGGCGGCACCAACTTCCACGCCGTACTGGCCGCGTACCCGGACGCGCCACCGCCCCGGCAGGCCCTGGACGCCTGGCCCGCCGAACTGTTCCTCCTGCGCGGCCGGGACCTCGCGGCGGCCCGCCGCGGCGCCGAGGACCTCCTCCGGGCCGCCGAGTCCGACGGCGGACCCTGGCGGCTGCGCGACCTCGCCCTCGCCGCGGCCCACCGCGCCGACACCTCCCACGAACCCGTCCAGGCCGCGTTCGTGGCCCGCGACACCGGAGAACTGGTCGCGCACCTGCGGCGCGTGCTCTCCGGTGAACCGGACCCGGGCGCGGGCACACACCTGGCGGACCCGGTCGCCGGACAGATCGCCTTCCTCTTCCCCGGCCAGGGCAGCCAGCGCACCGGCATGCTCGCCGAACTGCTGGTCACCCTGCCCGAACTGCGGCACTACCTGCACCTCGGCCGCGCCCACGCCGACCGGCTCTTCCCGCCGGCCGCCTTCGACGACACCACCCGCGACCGCCACCGGGCCGCGCTCACCGACACCCGGACGGCCCAGCCCGCCCTCGGGATCACCGGCCTCGCGGCCCACGCCTTCCTCACCTCGGCCGGCGTCCACCCGGACCTCGCCGCCGGGCACAGCTACGGCGAACTGGCCGCCCTCGCCGCGGCCGGCGCCCTGGACCCGGACACCCTGCTGGAGCTGAGCGCCGAGCGGGCCGCGGCGATCCTCGCGGCGGCCGGCGACGAGCCCGGCACCATGGCCGCCGTGGGCGCCCCCGCCGACACCGTCACAGGCGCCCTCCGTGAGGCCGGGGCACCCGAGTCGGTCGTCGTCGCGAACGTCAACGCGCCCGACCAGACCGTGATCTCCGGACCCACGGCGGATGTCGACGCCGCCGTACGGGCGTTGCGCGCCACCGGGCTCGGCGCCCGCCGCATCCCCGTGGCCTGCGCCTTCCACAGCCCGCTGGTGGCCGCCGCGGGGGAGCGGTTCGCCGAGGTCCTCGCGGACAAACCGGTCCGTGCCCCCGAGTTCCCCGTCTGGGCCAACCGCACCGCCACGCCGTACCCGCCGGACCCCGACGCCGTCCGCGCCGGACTCGCCGCCCAGATCGGCGCCCCGGTGGCCTTCGCCGCGCAGATCGAGGCGATGTACCAGGCAGGGGCGCGGATCTTCGTCGAGGCGGGCCCGGGTACGGTCCTCACCCGGCTCGTCGGCCGGATCCTCGGCGACCGCCCGCACCGCACGGTCGCCTGCGAACCCCGGGCGGACAGCGGCCTGGCCGGCTGGCTCGACGCCCTCGCCCAGCTCGCCGTCTCCGGCCAACCGGTGCGCACCGCCTGGCTCCTGCGGGGCCGTGACGCCGTCGACGCGCTGCGCACCCCGGCGCCGAAGCGGCCCGGCTGGACGGTCGACGGACACCTCGTCCGTACGGCCGACGGAGCCCTCCTGCCCGGTGCGCTCGCGCCGGCCCGACGCGTCATGGAGACGACTGTGACGACCGACCAGCCGAACGGCGCCCCCGCCGACCGGGACGCGCTGATCTCCGAATTCCTGCGCACCAGCCGGGAGATGATCGCCGCGCAGCGCGATGTGCTGCTGACCTACTTCGGCGCCACGGCACCGGGGCCCGTCGTGCCGGGGGCGCCCGGGCGGGTTCGGGGGCCGGAGTCGGTGCCGGAGCCGCTGGAGACGGCGCCGGTGGCCGTTTCGCAACCGTCGGAGACCGGGCCCGTGTCGGTGTCGGCACCGGTGGAGGCCGTGCGCCAACCACCCGTCCCGGCACCGCCGACCGGTGCTCCCGAGCCCGTCTCGCCGGACGACGTCGAACGGGTCGTACGGGAGATCATCAGCGAACGCACCGGCTACCCCGTCGACATGATCGAACCCGACCTCGACCTGGAAGCCGACCTCAGCATCGACTCGATCAAGCGTGCCGAGATCGCCGGCGAACTCGCCCGGCGCCTCGGCATCGCGGGTGGCGCGGAACTGCTGGACGACGCCGAACTGGAGGAACTGGCCAGGGCGCGCACCGCGGCGGCCGTCACGGCGTGGCTGACCGCACGGACGGGAACACCCACCGGAGACGGTCACGTGGTCGCCCCCGAGACGGAGTCGGAGCCGGCCGCCGGTGTCGCCCCCCAGCGCTGCGAGCTGCGGCCGGTCCCGCTGCCCGACCCGGGCCCCGCCGCCGACCTGACCGGCAAGCGGTTCGTCCTCCTCGGCGGCACCGCGGCCGCGGCGGCCGCGGTCGCCACGCGGCTCGCCGAGTCCGGCGCCGACACCCTGCTCCGCGACGGCGACCACCTCCTCGGCGCGGCCGACGGCCCGCTCCACGGCGTGCTGTACCTGGGCGCGCTGCCCGGCCCGGACCACCCGGTACTGCCGGACGCCTTCCCGGTGCTCCGGGCGGCGCTGGCGTGCGCGCCGCGCGTACTGCTGGCCGTGCGCGCCGCCGACGGCGCCGGGGCGCTGCGGTCGGCGGGGCTGGACGGCCTCATCCGCAGCGTGGGCCGGGAGTACCCGGACCTGCTGGCACGCGTGCTGGCGGTGGGCGACACCGGCCCGGCGGCCGTCGCCGACGCGGTGCTCGCCGAGCTGCGCGCCCCGGACCCGGCCCCCGTCGTGCTGCACACCGCCCCCGGACAGCGCCGGGGCCTCGACCTGGTGCCCGCGCCGCTCGGCCTCCTCGGCAGCACCGGCGCCGGACCCGCCGGGGACGGCGCCGCCGAGGCCGCCGCGCTCGGGCTCGACCGGGACTCCGTGGTCCTGCTGGCCGGCGGGGCCCGGGGCATCACGGCACGGTTCGCGGCCACCCTGGCCGCCGCCTGCCGGTGCCGGATCGAGCTGCTCGGCCGTACGCCCGCACCCACCGCACCGGAGGCCCCGCACACCGCCGCCGCCCGCACCCCCGTGGAGCTGCGGGCCGCGCTCGCCGCCGGCCCCGGCGCCCCGAGACCCGACGAGATCAACCGGGCCACCGAACTGATCCTCGCCCAGCGGGAGATCACCACCACGCTCGCCGAACTCACCGCCCTCGGCAGCCCCGCCCGCTACCGCTCGGTGGACTTCCGCGAACGGGACGCCGTCCTCCAGGCCGTCAAGGAGATCCACGCCGAGCACGGCCGGCTCGACGGTGCCGTCTTCGCCGCCGGGGTGATCGAGGACCGGCTGATCGCCGAGAAGACTCCCGAGTCCTTCCAGCGGGTCTACGGCACGAAGACGGCCGGGGCCGGCGCGCTTTTCGCCGCGCTGGACGAGCTGCCAGCCGCACCGGCGTTCACCGTGCTGTTCGGCAGCGTCGCCGCCGTCCTGGGCAACCGGGGCCAGGCCGACTACGCCGCAGCGAACGACGCCCTCCAGACCCTCGGCGCCGACTGGGCCGCCCGCACCGGCCGACGGGCACTGACCGTCCACTGGGGGCCCTGGGCACCGGCAGACGGCCACCCCGGCATGGTCGGCGTCGAACTCGGCCGCGCCTACGCCCGGCGCGGGGTCGCGCTGATCGACCCGGACGAGGGCACCGCCGCCCTGCTCCGCGAACTCGCCTGGGGCGACCCGGCGGCCCGCGCCGTCGTCTACACCGCGTCGGGCTGGTGACATGACGGGACGTCAAACACCCGTCGCCGTGGTCGGGATGGCGGTGCTGCTGCCCGGCGCCCGGGACCTGGACGCCTACTGGCGCAACCTGCGGGACGGCACCGACGCCATCACCGAGGTCCCCGCCGACCGCTGGGACGCCGACTACTACCATCCCGGCGCGGCGTCCGGACCCGCCGTCGCCGGCCAGGTGTACTGCCGGCGCGGCGGATTCGTGGACGGGTCGGCCGAGGTGGAGGTCACCCGGCACGGCATCATGCCCGCCTCGGTGCCCGGTACCGAACCCGACCAGCTGATCGCCCTGGAGGTGGCCGCTGCCGCGCTCGACGACGCGGGCGGCGCGGAAGGGCGGCTGCCCGAACGGCACCGGATCGGGGTCGTCCTCGGCCGCGGCGGCTACCTCACCCCCGGCCTCGCCCGGCTGGACCAGCGAGTGCGCACCGCCCACCAACTCACCCGTACGCTGGGTGAGTTGCTCCCCGACTTGGCACCCAGCCAACTCGACCGGGTCAGGACGGCGTTCACCGAACGGCTCGGCCCCGACAGCCCCGACGCGGCGATCGGCCTCGTCCCCAACCTCGCCGCCTCACGCATCGCCAACCGCCTCGACCTGCGCGGCCCCGCCTACACCGTGGACGCGGCCTGCGCCTCCTCCCTGGTCGCCGTCGACCAGGCGGTCACCGCGCTCACCACCGGCCGCTGCGACCTGATGCTGGCCGGGGGAGTGCACCACTGCCACGACATCACCCTGTGGAGCGTCTTCTCCCAGCTGCGCGCCCTGTCCCCGACGGAACGCATCCGCCCCTTCCACCGCGACGCCGACGGCATCCTCATCGGCGAGGGCACCGGGGTCGTCGTACTGAAACGGCTCGCGGACGCCGAACGCGACGGCGACCGCGTGTACGCCGTGATCCGCGGCACGGGCGTCGCCGGCGACGGCCGTACGGCGGGACTGGTCACCCCCGACCCGGGCGGGCAGACCCGTGCCGTGCGCCAGGCCTGGCGGGCCGCCGGACTCGACCCCGCCGCACCGGACTCGATCGGCCTGCTGGAGGCGCACGGCACCGCCACGCCGGCCGGGGACGCCGCCGAACTCATGACGCTGGTCCAGGTGTTCGGGCCGCTCCCGGGCGGGGTCGGGGACGCGGGCCGGCCGGTGCTCGGTTCGGTGAAGTCGATGATCGGCCACACCATGCCGGTGGCGGGAGCGGCCGGCCTGGTCAAGGCCGCGCTCGCCCTCCACCACCGCACCCTCCTGCCCACCCTCCACTGCGACGACCCCCACCCCGCCCTCGCCGCCACCCGCTTCCACACCCTGGACCGCGCTCACCCCTGGGAAACCGACACCCCCCACCGGATCCGCCGAGCCGCGGTGAACGCGTTCGGCTTCGGGGGGATCAACGCGCACGTGGTGCTGGAGGAGGCGCCGGGCGAACGTTCCAGGGGCGCGCGGAGGGGGAGAGCGGCGGAGCGTACAGCGGGAACCGGGGCGAGGGCGGTCGGTGGAGCGGGGACGGCGCCCTTGGCCGGAGTCGGAGTCGGCGCAGCGACGGTGACCGAGGCGGACACAGGGCTCCTGACGGAGGGCGGTGCTACGGCCTCGCCCGCTGCCGGTGCCTCGAAGTCCGGCACCGGGGTTGGTCCGGCGCCCGGCGCCGAGGCCCCCGAGGTCGGCCCGGTACGCGGCATCGCGGCCACCGGCGGCCGCCCCGCGCCCGGCACCGCGGCCCGACGGCACCCCGCTCGCGTCGCCGAACCCGAGCGCGTTCTGCTGCTCGCGGCCGATGACGTGGACGGTCTCGCCGCGCTTGTCGATGCGGAGGACGGGGCCGTGCTCGATGCCGGGCTCGATCCCGCGCGGCCGGGTGGTGACGCCGGGCCGGTGCGGCTCGGGGTCGTGGACCCCACCGCGAAGCGGCTCGCCCTGGCCCGGCGCGCGGTCGCCAAGGGCCGCGCCTGGCACGGCCGGGGCGACGTGTGGTTCCGGCCGGGACCGCTGCGCGGGAAGACCGTGTTCGTCTTCCCCGGCCTGGAGGCCGACTTCACGCCCCGCACCGACGACATCGCCGCCCACTTCGGCCTGCCCCCGGTCGCCGGCGCCGGTCCGGACGTGCGGGTCGGCGACGTCGGCCGGCACGGCTTCGGGGTCGTCGGCGTGGGCCGCCTGCTGGACCAGGCCCTGCGCCACATGGGCGTCGTACCGGACGCGGTCGCCGGGCACAGCGTCGGCGAATGGACGGCCATGGCCGCGGCCGGGCTCTACTCGGCGGCCCAGGTGGACGCGTTCATGGCCGGGTTCGACCCGGACTCGGTCACCGTCCCCGGCCTCGCCTTCGCCGCCGTCGGCACCTCCGCCGACCACGTCGGCGCCGCGCTCGCCGGCACCTGGGCGGACTCCGGGATCGTCCTCTCCCACGACAACGCGCCCCGCCAGTCCATGGTCTGCGGCCCCGGCCCGGCGGTGGCGGAGTTCGCACGGGCCCTCCGCGCCGAGGGCGTCCTCTGCCAGGTACTGCCGTTCCGGTCCGGCTTCCACACGCCGATGCTCGAACCGTACCTCGCGCCCATCAAGGAGGCCGCCGACCGCTTCCGGCTCCACCCGCCGACCGTGCCCGTGTGGTCGGGGACGACCGCGGCACCCTTCCCCAGGGACGAACCGGCGGTCCGCGAACTGTTCGTACGGCACCTGCTGGAACCCGTCCGCTTCCGCGAGCTGACCGAGGCCCTGTACGCCGCCGGACACCGCGTCTTCGTCCAGACCGGCCCCGGCCGGCTGCCCTCCCTCATCGGCGACACCCTCGGCGACCGCGACCACCTGGCCGTCGCCGCCAACGCGCCCCACCACAGCGGCCTGGCCCAACTCCGTCGCGTGGCCACCGCGTTGTGGACCTCTGGAGCGGCCGTGGCGCCGTACGCACCACCCCGGGCCCCGGCAGCCCGGCCGGCACCCGCCCGGCCACCCGTCCGCCTCGACCTCGGCAGCGCCCTGGTCTCCCTGGACGGCCCGACCCGCGAGGCCCTGCGCGCCCAGCTACGCCCGACGCCGGCCCCAGCAGGGCCCGCACCCTCCGGCGCCCCCGCCCTCGACGCCCTCGCCGCCCACCACCCGGCCGCCGCCGAACTCACCGCCCTGCTGCGCGACACCGCCACGACGGCGGCGGAACTGATCACCGCGAGCCGCCGAGCCGCCCCCCGAACATCCCCCGCAGCGGCCAGGCCTCCGGCACCGGCAACGACCAGCGCCGCCTCGGGCGCCTCCCCTGTGGTCCCCGGTCCCACCACCACAGTCCTCCACGTCTCCCCCCACACCATGCCCTACCTCCTCGACCACTGCTTCTTCCCGCAGCGCGCCAACTGGCCCGACCTGGAGGACCGTTGGCCGGTCGTCCCGGCGACCACGATCGTGCGGCACATGATGGACGCGGCGGAGGCGGCCGCCCCCGGCCTGCGCGCGGTCGCCGTGCACGGCGCCCGGTTCGACCGCTGGCTCACCGCCGTACCCGCCGTCGACGTCCCGGTCACCGTCGCACCGGACCCCGCCCGCCCGGACGACCGGGTCACCGTCACCTTCGGCCCCACCGCCCGCGCCGTGGTCGAACTCGCCCCGCACCACCCGGCACCGCCCCCGCCCGACCCCCTCGCGGCCGAGCCCGAACGCGTCCCCGACCACAGCGCCGCCCAGCTCTACCGCGACCGCTGGATGTTCCACGGCCCGCGGTTCCAGGGCCTGACCGAGCTGACCGCGCTCGGCGAGCGGCACATCCGCGGAGTGATCACCACCCCCGCGGCCCCCGGCGCCCTGCTCGACAACGTGGGCCAGCTGCTCGGCTACTGGATCATGGCGACCCGCACCCGGCGGACCGTCGTCTTCCCGGTGCAACTGGGCGGCGCGCGGTTCCACGGACCGCACCCCGAGCCCGGCACCGAGGTCCACTGCCTGCTGCGGATCACGTCCCTCACGGACACCGTGCTGGAGGCGGACGCCGAGCTGACCGTCGCCGGCCGGGTCTGGGCCCGGCTGACCGGCTGGCAGGACCGCCGTTTCGACAACGACCCCACCACCCGGCCCGTCGAACGCTTCCCCGAACGCCACACTCTCTCCACGGCCCTGCCCGGCGGCCGGACACTGGTGCACGAGCGGTGGCCGGACCTCGCCTCCCGCGAGCTGATCATGCGCAACTCGCTGGGCGGCGCGGAGCGTTGGGAGTACGCCGAGCGCCCGCCTCGCGGGCGCCGGCAGTGGCTGCTCGGCAGGATCGCGGTCAAGGACGCCGTACGGCACTGGCTGTGGCAGCGGGGCGAGGGGCCGGTCTTCCCGGCGGAGCTGCGCGTCGGCAACGACGAACTCGGCCGCCCCTACGTCACCGGTGTGCACGGCCGCGAGCTGCCGCCGCTGGACGTCTCGCTCGCCCACCGGTCCGAGGCCGCCGTGGCGATCGTCCGGCCGCACCGCCCGCAGCCCGGGCCCGGCATCGACATCGAAGAGGTCGCCGACCGCGACCCGGCGACCCTGACCACCGCGCTCGGCCCGGCCGAACTGCGGCTCCTGCACGCCCTGTGCGCGGACGGCGGTGCTGCGCGGGCGGTGTGGTTCACCCGTTTCTGGGCCGCCAAGGAGGCCGTCGCCAAGGCCGAGGGCGTCGGACTCGGCGGCCGCCCCCGGGACTTCGCCGTGCTGGAGGCCGCCCCGGACGGCAGCCGGCTCCTGGTCTCCGGGCGTCTGGAACGCGCCTACACCGTGCACTGCGCGCCGGCGGCCAACCCGCCCGGCCTGCCCAGGCGCGCCTACGTGGTGGCCTGGACGACCGGACCCGCAGCCGACGACGACCCACCCGGCCGACCGGACACCGAACCCGCCGACGCCGGACCCGACGCACAAGTGGCACAAGACGCACCAGCCGGCGCGCCCCCCGCCGAACCTCCCGCCGAACCCCACGCCGAACAAGCCGCCGCACCCGCCGACTCAGCAGCCGAGGAGTCCCCCCGATGAACCCCACCCAGCCGGCCCCGCCGCAGCCCACCGCCGACCCCACCGCCGAGACCGTGCTCGCCGACGTCACCGGCATGCTCCGCACGGTCCTGGCGGAGTACGGCGACGACGACGTGGTGATCGACATGTCCACCACCTTCAACCGCGACCTGGAACTGGAGAGCATCGACCTCGTCACCCTGGCCGGACTGCTGGAGGAGCGGTACGGGCAGCGGGTCAGCCTCGCCGAGTTCCTGGCCGGCATGGAGTTCGAGGAGATCATCGAGCTGACCGTCGGCCGGCTCGTGGAGTACGTCGTGGGGAGCCTGCGCGCCACCCGGGCGGGCTGAACGATGGCGATGGTCGACGCCGGCGGCATCCGGCTGCACGTCCAGCGCACCGGCCCCACGGACGGCCGCACCCCGCACTCCACCGTCGTCCTGGTGCACGGACTGCTCACCGACAGCCTGGCCAGCTACTACTTCACCGTGGCACCCGCGTTCGCGGCGGCCGGGCTGGACGTCGTCATGTACGACCTGCGCGGCCACGGCCGCAGCGAGCGCCCGCCGCACGGCTACACCCTCGACCACAACATCGCCGACCTGGAGGCGCTCCTCGGCCGGCTGGCCGTGACCGGTCCGGTGCACCTCGTCGGCAACTCCTACGGCGGCACGATCGCCTTCGGCTTCGCGGCCCGCCACCCCGGCCGCGTGGCCAGCCTGACCCTGATCGAGTCGGAGCCGGCGACGGCCGCCTGGGCCGCGAAACTCGGCGGCATCCTGCGCCGGGTGGTGAGCGAACTCGCGTACAACGAGCCCGAAGCGATCGCCTGGATCACCGCTCACCGCGGCCACAACACCGCCCGCCTCGCCAAGGGCGCCGCCCGGCTGGCCCGCGAGACCACCCTGGGCCGGGACATCCCCGCCAGCCGGGTCCTCACCGAGGCCGAGATCGGCACCGTACGCTGCCCGGTCCTCGGGGTGTACGGCGGCGACTCGGACCTGGCGGAACTGGTGCCGGTGCAGCGGCGGCTGCTGGCGGACTTCCGGGCGGTCGTCCTGCCCGGGCACGAGCACTCGGTGCTGGTCGAGGCGCCCGGAACGGTCGGCGCGCACATCCTCGACCTGGTCTCGGCGGGGGCGGCGGTCCGGTGAGCGGGTTCCTCTTCGTCGTACCGCCGCTGACCGGCCACATCAACCCCGCCGTGGGCGTCGCCGCCCGACTCGGGGCGCGCGGCCACCGGGTGGCCTGGGCGTGTGCCGACCCGGCGCTGGTGCGGCGGCTCGCGGGGGCGGACACCGAGGTGTTCGGGTGCGCGGGGCCGGTGCCGGGCGGCCCGGGCGCCGTACGGCCGCCCGGCCTGCGGGGCGCGGAGGCCTTGCGGTTCCTGTGGGAGTGGTACCTGCTGCCGCTCGCCGACGCGATGGCACCGGGGGTCCGCGAGGCGGTCGCCGCGTTCCGCCCGGACGTGGTCGTCGCCGACCAGCAGGCCTTCGCCGGCGCGCTGGTGGCCGAGCGGCTCGGACTGCCGTGGGCCACCTCGGCGACCACGTCCGCCGAGTTCAGCGGCGCCTACGACGGCCTGCCCAAGGTCGCCGACTGGATCCGGCAGCGCCTGGCCGAGCTGCGCGCCCGCATCGGCGACCCCGCCGGCACCGCGGACCCGCGTTCCTCACCCCACCTGCTCCTGGTGTTCAGCACCCCCGAACTCATCGGCCCGCAGGCCCCGTTGGCCGCGCACATCCACTACGTCGGCCCCTCGCTCGCCGGCCGCCCGGCCGGAGAGGACTTCCCCTGGGAACGGCTCGACCACGGCCGGGCCAAGGTCCTGGTGACCCTCGGCACGGCCAACGCCGACGCCGGCGGCCGCTTCCTCGCCATGTGCCTGGCCGCGCTGCGGGACCGCGCCGACCGGATCCAGGCGGTGATCGCCGACCCGGACGGCACGCTGCCCGTGGCGCCGGACGACAAGGACGTCCTGGTCCTGCCGTCCGTTCCCCAACTCCCCTTGCTGGCACGGATGGACGCCGTCGTCTGCCACGCGGGCCACAACACCGTCTGCGAGGCGCTGTGGCACGGCGTCCCCCTCGTCGTCGCGCCGATCCGGGACGACCAGCCGGTGGTGGCGGCCCAGGTCGTGGACTCCGGCGCGGGAGTCCGGGTCCGCTTCGGCCGGGTCACCGCGCCCCGCCTGGGGGAGGCCCTCGACACCGTCCTGCACGACCCCGCCCACCGGTCCGCCGCCGCCCGCGTCGGCACCGCGTTCCACGCGGCCGGCGGCGCCCGGACCGCGGCGACCCACCTCGAACACCTGGCAGCGGAGCCCCCATGACCGACACGAAAGCCCCCGACCCCCAGGACGACGGCGACCGAAGCACCCCGAAGGGAGCCGGCCGGGACGCCGACGGGCGAGAACCCGACGGCCGGAACACCGCCTCCGGAACCACCGACGCCCCCGCACCGCCCGCCGACGACAGGACAGCCCGTATCGCCGCCCTCCGTTCCGCCTACCAGGCCGACATCCGCGCCGGTGTCGACCGCTTCCTCGCGCCCCGGCGTGACACCTGCCCCTGGTGCTCCTCCGGTCGGCTGTCCCCCCGGCTGCGGACCGCCGATCTGCTCCAGCACAAGCCGGGACGGTTCACGCTGGACCGGTGTGACGACTGCGGGCATGTCTTCCAGAACCCCCGACTGACCGAAGAAGGACTGGAGTTCTACTACCGGGACTTCTACGACGGCCTCGGCGAGCAGCGGATGAGCGGCACCTTCGGGGGGCGTACGGCGATGTACCGGGGGCGTGCCGAGGCGATGCTGCCGCACGACCCCGCGCCGAAGACCTGGCTGGACGTCGGCACCGGACACGGTCACTTCTGCGCGACCGCCCGCACCGTCCTGCCCGGCACGGTCTTCGACGGCCTCGACTTCACGGACGGCGTCGAACTGGGCGCCCGCGAGGGCCGCGTGGACCACGCCTACCGTGGCGCCTTCCCCGACCTGGCCCCCGAACTCGCCGCCCACTACGACGTGGTGAGCATGTTCCACTACCTGGAGCACAGCACCGATCCCGACCGCGAACTCCGCGCCGCCCACGAGGCCGTACGCCCCGGCGGTCACCTCCTGATCGAGGTACCGGACCCGGAGAGCCGCTACGCCCGGCTGCTCGGCCGCTGGTGGCTGCCCTGGCTCCAGCCGCAGCACCTGCACTTCATACCGGTCGCCAACCTGCGCCGGCGGCTCGCCGACCTCGGTTTCACGGTGGTCGCCGAACAGCACGCCGAGGCGCACGACCCGGTCGACCTGCTCGCCGCCGTCTGGCTCGCGCTCGACCACACCGCCCCGCGCGAGGACGCCCCCTGGCTCCCGGCCCGCCCCGGCCCCCTGCGCAGGACCGCACGCACCGCCCTCCTCCTGGCGGGCGTCCCCGCCCTGCTCACCGCGACCCTCCTCGACCGCTTCGCCGTACGACCGCTCTCCCACCGCCTCGGCCTGTCCAACGCCTACCGCCTGGTCGCGCGCAGGGAGTGACGCCTCGGGCACCGTCCGCGAGGCCGGGGGAGGGCGCGTGCGGGCGGGCAGGGAACGCCGACCAGGTAGCCTTCCCTGAGGGCCGCTTCGTACGCGGCGGCCCGGCAGGCCGGAGGGCACGACAGCGACAGGGGAGGAACCGGCGGTGCACGTCCAGGAATGGCTCGACTCGGTGCCGGCGGCCGCCGTCTACGCCGTGGTGGCCCTGGTGATCGGCCTGGAGAGCCTGGGCATCCCGCTGCCGGGCGAGATCGTCCTGGTCTCCGCGGCGCTGATGTCCTCCCAGCACTCGGGTGTCAACCCGGTCGTCCTCGGCGTCTGCGCGACCGCCGGTGCCGTGGTCGGCGACTCCATCGGCTACGCCATCGGCCGCAAGGGCGGACGCCCGCTGCTGGCCTGGCTCGGCGCGAGGTTCCCGCGCCACTTCGGCGCGGGCCATGTGGCCACCGCCGAGCGCTCCTTCCAGAAGTGGGGCATGTGGGCGGTCTTCTTCGGCCGCTTCGTCGCCCTCCTGCGCATCTTCGCCGGCCCCCTCGCCGGCGTCCTCCGCATGCCGTACTGGAAGTTCCTGATCGCCAACGTCCTCGGCGGCATCTGCTGGGCCGGCGGCACCACGGCCGTCGTCTACTACGTCGGTATGGTCGCCGAGGACTGGCTGAAGCGCTTCTCGTACCTGGGCCTGGCCGCGGCGGTCCTGATCGGCCTGGCCTCCATGCTGATCATCAAGCGCAAGGCGAAGAAGGCCCAGCAGGAGCACCGGGAAGCGGAACCCGTGGGCGCGGGGGACTGAAGCCCGCCCGAAGCCCCCGGAAGCCGCCCGGCGGACCTACCCGTGCTCGTGCACCTCGCCGTGCGCCTTCGCCAGCTCGGCGTACAGCGTGCCGTTGAGGGTCACCCCCGCCCGCTCCTCCTGCGACAGCGGCCGTTTCACCTTCGCCGGCACCCCGGCCACCAAAGACCCCGGCGGCACCACCATCCCCTGCGGCACCAGGGCCTGCGCCGCGACCAGCGACCCCGCTCCGATCACCGCCCCGTTCAGCACGGTCGCCCCCATCCCGACGAGGCAGTCGTCCTCCACGGTCGCCCCGTGCACCACCGCGTTGTGCCCGATGGACACCCGCTCCCCGACGGTCACCGGGAACCCGGGATCGGCGTGCAGGGTCACGTTGTCCTGCACATTGGCCTGCGCCCCCACGGTGATCTTCTCGACGTCCCCGCGCACGACCGCCCCGTACCAGACACTGGCCCCCGCGTGCAGCGTGACGTCCCCGATCACGGACGCCGTAGGGGCCACGAACGCCTCCGGGTCGACCCGCGGCTCCCTGCCCCCTATACCCACGATCAGCGCCTTCCGCCTCATCACCGTCTCCTCGTGTCGGGCCGTCCACGGCACGGTACGACACCGGGTGGGGCAAAGATCACAGCGGCCCGCCCTCTGCGCCGGAGGCGACCGGTGAGTAACGTGACCCCGTGCCGAAGCGCAAGAACACGTTCTCATCCTGGCGGCAGGGCCTGGCCCAGCGAGCCGTACACGCCGCCTGGTCCTGGGTCCAGCGCAACGGCTCCGTCACGGCCGAGCACCCCGCGGGCCTGCGTTTCGGCGCGATCGGCGAAGCCACCCGGCTGGCCTTCCCGCTCGGCACGGTCTTCGGCGAGCCCTGGATCCGGCTCGGCTCCCACTGCATCATCGCCGAGCAGGTCACCCTCACCGCCGGCCTGATGCCCGGCCTGGACCTCGGCCCGGACCCGATCCTGCGCATCGGCGACGGCGTGGTCCTCGGCCGCGGCAGCCATGTCATCGCGGACACGACGGTCACCATCGGCAGCGACTGCTACTTCGGGCCGTACGTCTACGTCACCTCCACCAACCACTCCTACGACGACCCGCACGAGCCCATCGGCCGGCAGTGGCCGCGGATGGAGCCGGTCGAGATCGGCCCGGGCTGCTGGATCGGCACCGGCGCGGTGATCCTGCCGGGCGCGCGGATCGGCCGGAACGTGGTCGTGGCGGCCGGCGCGGTGGTCCGGGGCACGGTGCCGGACCGCGCGGTGGTGGCGGGGGCGCCCGCCCGGGTCGTACGGCGCTGGACGGCGGAGGACGGCTGGCAGCCGCCGCTGCGGACGCCCGCCCCGGTGCCGATCCCGGACGGTACGACTCCGCAGCAGCTGCGGGCGCTGGCAGACCTGGACGAGGCGGCGGTGGCGCGGCTGGCCGCCCTGGAGCCCGAGGGCTGACGCGGGCCGGCAGGGCCTCGCAGTACAGTTCGGTGAACGCCCGGGTGCACCTCACCGTAGTGCCGTTCACCGCACCGCCCCCTCGTGAATACCGAACTTTCCGGACAATGGACGCAACGTGTCGGACCTCGACCTCCTGACCCAGTCCCTGGCGCGCAACGTCAGGCACTGGCGCTCGGTGCGCGGCTTCACGCTGGACGTGCTCGCCGCCCGGGCCGGTGTCAGCCGCGGCATGCTCATCCAGATCGAGCAGGCCCGCACCAACCCCAGCATCGGCACGGTCGTCAAGATCGGCGACGCGCTCGGCGTCAGCATCACCACCCTCCTCGACTACGAGCAGGGCCCCAGGGTCCGCGTGGTCCCCGCCGAACGCGCCGTACGGCTCTGGCACACCGAGGCCGGCAGCTACAACCGGCTGCTCGCCGGCACCGAGGCCCCCGGACCGCTGGAGATGTGGGACTGGCGGCTGATGCCGGGGGAGAGCAGCCCCTCCGAGCCGCACCCCGGAGGCACCGTCGAACTCGTCCACGTCACCGCGGGTGAGCTGACCCTCACCGTGGAGGGGGAGGAGTACCGCGTCCCGGCCGGAGCGAGCGTCTCCTTCGAGGCCAACGTCCCCCACCGGTACGGCAACCGGGGCGACGAGCCGATGGAGATGGTGATGGCCGTCTCCGTGCCGCCCGTGCCCTGAGACACCGCTACGGCGGGCCGGGGCGGCTTGCTAGCGTGCGGCCATGCGCGCACCCATCGGAGACTTCGACACCGCCACCCCCGCCCCGGACTGCCTGGACGAGCTGACTGCCCCCGTCGCCGACGCCGTACGCCACTGGCAGGGCGCGGTCCCGGCCGACCGGATCCTGTACGTCGACACCGAGCCGCAGTGGGCCGACACCGCCGTCTTCGTGGAGCACTACGGCCGGGACCTGCTGGAGCGCTCGGCGAACTGCGTGGTGGTCGTGGGCAAGCGGGCCGGCGAGACCACCCTGGCGGGCTGCGTCGTGCCGTCCTCCACCCGGGTCGACGTCAACGGGGCCGTACGCCGTCAACTGGGCGCCCGCAAGGCCTCGTTCGCCCCGATGGAAACGGCGACCGGCGAGACCGGCATGGAGTACGGCGGCATCACCCCGCTCGGACTGCCCACCGGCTGGCCGGTCCTGGTGGACTCCGCCGTCGTCGACCTGCCCTACGTCCTGGTCGGCAGCGGACGCCGGCGCGGCAAGCTCCTGGTGCCCGGCAAGGCCCTCGCCGAACTGCCCGGCGCGATCGTCCTGGAGGGACTGGGCGTCACCGCCTGACCTCAGGCCGCCGTGTGGTGCGCGAGCGCCAGATGCGGGTCCGCCTCACCCGGCACCGGAGCCGGATCGGCGTGCACCAGGGCGGCCGTCAGCCGCGGCACGGCGTGCAGCAGGGCGTGTTCGGCCGCGACGGCGACCGCGTGCGCCTGCCGGAGCGTCGCCTCCCCGTCCACCACCACCGCGAGCTCGGCCCGCAGCCGGTGCCCGATCCAGCGCAGCCGCAGCTCGCCCACCCCGCGCACCCCCGGCACCGCGCGCACCGCCTGTTCGGCCCGGTCCATCAGCGCCGGGTCGACGGCGTCCAGCATCCGCCGGAACACCTCCCGCGCCGCGTCCCGCAGCACCAGCACGATCGCCGCCGTGATCGCCAGCCCCACGACCGGGTCGGCCCACCGCCACCCCAGCGCCGACCCGACGGCGCCCAGCAGCACGGCCAGCGAGGTGAAGCCGTCGGTACGGGCGTGCAGCCCGTCGGCGACCAGTGCGGCCGAGCCGATCCGACGACCCACCCGGATCCGGTACCGGGCCACCCACTCGTTGCCGGCGAAACCGAGCAGCGCGGCCAGCGCGACCGCCGGCAGGTGCGCGACCGGACGCGGCTCCAGCAGCCGCCCGACCGCCGCCCACGCGGCGAAGGCCGCGGAGGCGGCGATGGTCAGCACGATGACGAGCCCCGCGAGGTCCTCGGCACGGCCGTAGCCGTAGGTGAACCGGCGGGTCGCCGCCCGGCGGCCCAGCACGAACGCGATGCCGAGGGGGACGGCGGTCAGCGCGTCGGCGGCGTTGTGCACCGAGTCGCCGAGCAGCGCCACCGACCCGGAGACGGTCACCACGGCCGCCTGCGCCGACGCGGTCGCCCCGAGCACGGCCAGCGACACCCACAGCGCCCGCATGCCCCGCGCCGACGACTCCAGCGCCGGATCCAGCTTCCCGGCGCTCTCGTGGGAGTGCGGGGTGAGGAGATGGGCGAGGCGGTGGGGGAGACCCTCGGGGTGGTGATGAGAGTGCCGGTCGCTCACGTCGGTCACGTCGATCCCCTTCCGGTACGGGAGTGGACGCACCGCGCCCACCGGACCATTATGTGCGTATGAGCGCACGCATGCACCTGTCACCTGCGCACCATACGCACGAGCGCAGCCCCGGCGAGGAGCAGTTCGCGCTCGCCGCCGAGCTGCTCGCCCTGCTGGGCGACCGCACCCGGCTCGCCCTTCTGCACACCCTGACCGCCGGCGAGGCCGACGTCGGCACGCTCACCGAGGCGTGCGGCGCCGCCCGTCCGGCCGTCAGCCAGCACCTGGCCCGGCTGCGGCTGGCCGGCCTGGTGGACACCCGCAAGGAGGGCCGCCGGGTGATCTACTCACTGCGCCACGGGCATCTGCGGCGGCTGGTCGAGGAGGCGCTGAGGACGGCCGACCACCGTCTCGCCGAACGGGACGGCCCGGCGGCGCGCTGACGGTACCGGCCGCCGGGGAGCCGGGTCAGAAGGTGTCCGCCGTCCCGAGGTACTGCTCGGCGAACGCGGCCGCCGCCGCGGGCGAGGTGAACAGCCGGCGCAGCCGGGCCAGCGCGGTGCCCGCGCGGTAGGGGTCACCGTGCGAGGCGCCGTGGTAGATCTCGGAGAGCCACTCCGAGAACTCCTGGTACTCCCACACCCGGCGCAGACAGGCGGCCGAGTAGCCGTCCAGGCCCGCGGGGTCCTCCTTGGTCAGATACGCGGCCAGGGCGTCGCCGAGCAGGAACGCGTCGTTCAGCGCCAGGTTCATGCCCTTCGCGGCGATCGGTGCGACGAGGTGCGCGGCGTCGCCGGCCAGGAGGAGCCGGCCGAAGACCATGGGCTCGACCACGTAGGTGTGCATGTCCAGCACCCGCTTCTCCAGCAGCGGCCCCTCCGTCAACGGCGGCCGGTCCGCGGCCTCCAGGCGCCGCTGGAGCTGGTCCCAGACGCGCTCGTGCGACCAGGCGTCCGGGTCGTCGCCGGGCGGGCACTGGAGGTAGTAGCGGGTCATCCCGGCACCGCGGGGCATGTGCCCGGCGAACCCGTCGGGGTGCATGCCGAACAGGACCCGGTCGGCGGACGGCGGGGCCTCGGCCAGCAGGGCCAGCCAGCCGATGCCGTAGTCGTGCCGGGATATCCGCGCCCGCGGCGGCAGCGCGGCCCGGCTCGTCCCGCGCGCCCCGTCGCAGCCGGCCACGAAGTCGCAGTGCGCCAGCACCCGTTCACCGCTGTCCGGGTCGGTGTAGGAGACCGCGGGCCGGTCCGAGTCCAGGTCGTGCAGGCGTACGTCCCGTACCCCGAAGCGGATCTCGCCGCCGCGCACGTCGGCGTACTCGCGCACCAGGTCGGTCACCAGCAACGGCTGTGGGTAGACCCAGTGGTGACGTCCCGTCAGTTCCGTGTACGCGAAGCCGTAGCCCTGACCGTCGAAGCGGAACTCGCACACGGACTGCCGCTCGGCCCGCTCCAGCAGGCCACCGGCCAGGCCGCGTTGTTCCAGGGCGCGTACGGCCCACTCCTCGATGACACCGGCGCGCGGCCGCTGTTCGATGAACGCCCTGCTCTCGGTCTCCAGGACCAGGCAGTCGACACCGGCGGCCCGCAGGATGTTCCCGACGGTCAGGCCGGCCGGCCCGGCGCCCACGACGACGACCGGGAAGCGGGCAGCGGTGGGGGAGTGGGGGTGGGGGGAGGGAAACGTCACACGGGCAATTATGACGGTGTCCCGTCAGCCGGGGCCGGCGGTGTCCCGTCGGCCGGGGACGGCGGTGTCCCGTGGGCCGGAGGAGCGGCGGAACACCGCACGCGACGGAGCCGGGCCGGTACGCGGTCAGCCGAGGAGGGGGATCTCGATCGCCGGGCACCGGTCCATCACCATCTCCAGACCGGCCGCCCGGGTCCGCGCGTACGCGGCCTCGTCCACGACGCCCAGCTGGAACCACACCGCCCGCGCGCCCTTCGCCACGGCCTCGTCCGCGACCGGTCCGGCCAGCTCGCTGTTGACGAACACGTCGACCACGTCCACGCCGAACGGGATGTCCGCGAGGGAGGCGTAGCCCTGCTCGCCGTGCACCGTCTCGGCCTTCGGGTGCACCGGCACGATCCGCTTGCCGAACCGCTGCAGCACCCGCGCCACCCCGTAGGCGGCCCGGTGCCGGTTCGAGGACAGGCCGACCACCGCCCAGGTGTCGCCCAGCTCGGTCAGAATCCTGCGGATCGTCGCCTCGTCGCCGTACATCGGCCGCCTCCTCGGGCTGCGGGGATCTGTGCATCCGGGCAACAGCGGCCCGGCGGGTGCGGATTCCCGCCGTACTCCGCCACGCTGTCCGGAATCGGTGCAAGCCGCTGCATACGGCCGCTCGCCCGCCTACGCTCAGCCCGTGCTGCGCATCCTCGACGCCCGAACCGGTGAGCCCGTCCCCGCCGCGCCCGCCCGCCGCGGCCTGACCCGCATCGAGGCCCACGCCTGGCGTCTCGACCCGACGGCCCTGCGGGTGCTGCTCACCGCCGACCTGCTCGTGCGCGCGCTGGAACTGGGCGGCACCCCCGTCTGGACGATCCTCACCTCCCCCCGCGACCATCCGGAGCTCCGCACCGCCGCGACCCGCCTCGCCATCCGCCCCTTCGAAGACGCCCACGACCTCGCCTCGGGCCTCGGCGAGTCCCAGGCCATCCATGTGGCGCAACGGGGATCGGAGAACAGGGTCGGGGAGGGGCCGGTGGTTTCCGTGGGGGCGGTGGAGTGGGAGGAGGAGCCGGGGCCGCAGGAGCCGGGACCGGCCGGAGACGGCCGGGGGCGGGCGGTCGGGGAGACCGGGCGCGCAGGCGGAGCGGCCGAAGCGAGACCGGGTGCTGACGCGGGCGCCGGCGTCGGTGGGCGCGCCACCGGTGACGCCCCGGAAGCGGCGGAAGAGCCCGCCGACCCCTCCCCGCTTCCGGCGCTGCTCTCCGACCCGGCGGCCCTCCGGCTCGCCCTGCTCGCCGTCCCGCGGAGCGAACCCGTGCGGCTGGACGCGGCCGTGCTGGAGGACGCCGCGCGGAGCCTCGCCCGATGGCGGCGGTCCGTCGCCGACTGGGCGCGGCGGCCCTCGCGGCCGGTCCCCGGCGAGGTACGGGAACGGCTGCGCGCCGCCTGGGACGACGACCTGGATCTCCCCGCGGTGCTCGGCGTCCTGCGGGACGTGGAGAGCGCGCCGGACGTCCCGGAGGGCGCCCGGTTCGAGACGTTCGCCTATGCCGACCGCTTGCTGGCCCTGGGCCTGACGCTGGATGTCGGGGGGCCGGTGTGAGGGGGGCGGGGGGCGGTCCGGGTGTGCCCGCGGTACGCGGTGTCGTCCGTGACGCGGAGCGCGGGCCCGGCGTCGGGGTCGGGGGTGCCCGGGGCGACGCGGAGCGCGGGCCCGGCGCCCCAGGGGGCGCGTCGGCCGCCGGCGGCCGGCCGGTGGCACTCGGTCCCGGGACGCGGCGGCCCGGGCGCTGCCCGATGGACCGGAGCGGCCGGTGAGCCCGGTGGCCGGTGCCGGGCCCCTGCGGCGGCTGGTGGTGTTGCGGCATGCCAAGTCCGCGTGGCCCGAGGGGGTCGAGGACCACCGCAGGCCGCTCGCGCCGCGCGGGCTGCGGGACGCGCCGGCCGCCGGGCGGGCCCTCGCCGCCGGTTCGCTGCCCGACCTCGCCCTGTGCTCCACCGCCGTACGGGCCCGCCGTACCTGGGAGCTGGCCTCCGCCGAGTGGGCCACGCCACCGCCGGTGCGCTACGACCGGAGGCTGTACGCGGCCGGTGTACCGGAACTGCTGGAGGTGGCGCACGAGGCACCCGAGCAGGTGCGCACGCTCCTGCTGGTCGGGCACAACCCGGGCCTGGAGGACCTGGTGCTGACGCTGGCCGCGGACGGCCTCGACGACACACTGGAGCGCGTGCGCGTGAAGTTCCCGACCGCCGCGTTCGCCGTACTCGCCTGGCACGGCGCACACTGGCCGGCCCTCCGCCCCGGCACGGCCCTGCTCACCTCCTTCACGGTCCCACGCGGGAGGAAGCACGGCTGACGCGCTCGGATGACGTCTCAGGTGGTTGAGAAGTCAAGTCCGACGATCCTGTCTGCTTCGGAGGCCAGGTAGCAGGAGCGGCCAAGACGGCCGTCCCGCCGCGTTGTCCGGTGGGCATCATCGAGGATGTGGGCATGACAGGGGAAGCGAGCGAGATCGTTCTGAGCAAGCAGGATCTTCGTGAGGTCACCGCGTTCGCTGCGGCATGCGCGGAGGTCGTTTTGGACGTATTCGAGGCTGATCAGCCGGACGACTCGCGACCTCGAGACGCCATCAGTGCCGCGTGGGCATTCGCCCGGGGCGGCGAGCGGGGGAAATCCTTGCGCGAGACAGCGTCGGCGGCTCTCAAGGCAGCCAAGAGCGCGGAAACCGCGGCCGCGCGCCAGGCAGCGTGGGCAGCGATGTCTGCGGCAGGCGCCGCCTATCTGCATCCGTTGGCCAAGGCCACCCAGGTCAAGCACATTCTCGGAGCCGGCGCTTACGCAGCCCGAGCGGCCGAAATCGTCGCCGACGACGATCGGAGCGTCGGTGCTGAACACCTCAAGCGGATGATGCATCGTGCCACACCGGTCGTCGTTGACGTGCTCAAACGCTTCCCGACGGCGCCGGATGGCGGGGGACGGGTCGGCGAGTTGATCCGCATGCTGGACGCTGACCTTCGCACCTTCACCGAATCTCAGCGTTCGGATGGCGCAGCCCCGCAAGGAGGGGTGTCAGGCACTCGCTGACGCAGCCTGTGCCCATCTCCCGAGCCGGGTCTGGAGGCAGCGGTGGAGTTGTCCGAGGAAGCGGTTGAGCAGGTGGCATTGGGCGGCGTTGTGCCAGTCGCCGTGCTCGCGCCGGCGGGCGGTAGGGGGCGTTGGCTCCGGGTGAGGCCTGGAGAGCTGAGAATGCCCAGAGGAAGCCGGCGTGCATGAGCCGGTTGTTCTTGACGAAGCGGCGGCCGACGAAGCGTTTCTTGCCGGAGGCTCGGGTGAGGGCCGAAGGCGTTCCGCCGTCCGTCGAAAGCCGCCCGTCAGCCCCTTGTGAGGACCAGACCGAACCGCCTACACCCTGGATTAGGCTGGCGTGATGCAGGACGAGTACCGCACAGTCGCCCGCGCCGGTGTGTACGAGACCGAGGTCAACCGTTCCCGCTTCCTGTGCGCCCTCGCCCCGGCCGCCAGCGAGCAGGAGGCGCAGGACTTCGTCGCCGCCGTGCGCAAGGAGCACGCCGACGCCAGTCACAACTGCTGGGCGTACGTCGTCGGCGCCGACGCCTCCGTGCAGAAGGCCAGTGACGACGGCGAACCGGGCGGTACCGCCGGCGTGCCCATGCTCCAGATGCTGCTGCGCCGCGACATGCGGTACGTGGTGGCCGTAGTCACCCGCTACTACGGCGGTGTCAAGCTCGGCGCCGGCGGGCTGATCCGCGCCTACGGCGGCTCGGTCGGCGAGGCCCTGGACGCGCTCGGCACGATCACCCGGCGCCGCTTCCGGCTGGCCACGGTGACCGTCGACCACCAGCGCGCCGGCAAGGTCGAGAACGACCTGCGCGCCACGGGGCGCCAGGTGCGCGACGTCCGCTACGGCGAGGCCGTCACCCTGGAGATCGGCCTGCCGGACACCGAGGTGGACGCCTTCCGCGCCTGGCTCGCCGATGTGACGGCGGGCACGGCCGGCTTCCAACTCGGCGGCGAAGCCTACGGAGACGCCTGACTATTGCCGTGTATCGGGCATATCTCCCGGGTAACGCCCCGGCCGTGGTGGCGATACGGGAGCAACCGCCCGTGATGTCAGATCCGGCCGTTAGTCTCGGGGCTCATGAGACTCCTGCACACGTCCGACTGGCACCTCGGCCGGGCCTTCCACCGGGTGAACCTGCTCGGGGCCCAGTCCGAGTTCATCGGTCACCTCGTCACCACCGTGCGTGAGCGCGAGGTCGACGCGGTGGTCGTGTCGGGCGACGTGTACGACCGCGCGGTGCCGCCGCTCGCCGCGGTCGAGCTGTTCGACGACGCGCTGCACCGGCTCGCGGACCTCGGCGTGCCCACGGTGATGATCTCAGGGAACCACGACTCGGGCCGCCGCCTCGGTGTCGGCGCCGGACTCATCGGCCGCGCCGGCATCCACCTGCGTACCGAACCGGCCGCCGCAGGCACCCCGGTCGTGCTCCGGGACACCCATGGGGACGTCGCCTTCTACGGGCTGCCGTACCTCGAACCCGCCCTGGTGAAGGACGAGTTCGGCGTCGACAAGGCCGGCCACGAGACCGTGCTCGGCGCCGCCATGGACCGCGTCCGCGCCGACCTCGCCACGCGTGCGCGGGGCACGCGTTCCGTCGTCCTCGCCCACGCCTTCGTCACCGGCGGCCAGGCCAGCGACAGCGAGCGGGACATCACCGTCGGCGGGGTCGCCGCCGTACCGGCCGGAGTCTTCGACGGCGTCGACTACGCGGCGCTCGGGCACCTGCACGGCTGCCAGACCATCACCGAACGCGTGCGGTACTCCGGCTCGCCGCTCGCCTACTCTTTCTCCGAGGCCGGCCACCGCAAGAGCATGTGGCTGATCGACCTGGACGCGGACGGCGCGGTCACCGCCGAACGCCTCGACTGCCCGGTGCCCCGCCCGCTCGCCCGGATCAGCGGCACCCTGGACGACCTCCTCGCCGACCCGGCGCTGACCCGCCACGAGGACGCCTGGGTCGAGGCCACCCTCACCGACCCGGTCCGCCCGGCCGACCCCATGGCCCGGCTCACCGAGCGCTTCCCGCACACCCTCAGCCTGGTCTTCGCCCCGGAACGGGCCCCGGACGACCCCCAGGTGTCGTACGCCCGGCGGCTCGCGGGCCGCAGCGACCAGCAGATCGCCCAGGACTTCGTCGCCCATGTGCGCGGCACCGGACCCGACGAGCACGAGACGGCCGTGCTGCGCGAGGCGTTCGACGGCGTGCGTGCCGACCACGCCGTGCGGGAGGTGGCCCGGTGAGGCTGCACCGGCTCGACATCACCGCCTTCGGTCCCTTCGGCGGCGCCCAGAGCGTCGACTTCGACGCGCTGTCCACCGCCGGGCTGTTCCTGCTGCACGGCCCCACCGGCGCCGGCAAGACCTCCGTCCTGGACGCCGTCTGCTACGCCCTGTACGGCTCCGTCCCCGGCGCCCGGCACAGCAGCCAGGGCACGCACCTGCGCAGCGACCACGCCCAGCCGGGCACCCGCACCGAGGTCCGCCTCGAACTCACCGTCGCCGGACGCCGGCTGGAGATCACCCGCCAGCCCCCGTGGGAGCGCCGCAAGCTGCGCGGCAAGGGCACCACGGTCGACAAGGCGCAGACCTGGCTGCGCGAGTACGACGCCCGGGCCGGCGCCTGGAAGGACCTCAGCCGCTCCCACCAGGAGACCGGCACCGAGATCGAGCAGTTGCTCGGCATGAGCCGCGAGCAGTTCTGCCAGGTCGTCCTGCTGCCTCAGGGCGACTTCGCCCGCTTCCTGCGCGCCGACGCCGAGGCCCGCGGCAGGCTCCTCGGCCGCCTCTTCGACACCCAGCGCTTCACCGACGTCGAGAAACGCCTCGCCGAACGCCGCCGCACCACCGAGGCACGCGTACGCGAGGGCGACACGGCCCTGCTCGCCGACGCCCACCGCATGCAGCAGGAGGCCGGCGACGCCATGGAGCTGCCCGAGCTGGCCGCGGGCGACCCGGGCCTGGCCGAGGCCGTCCTCGCCGCCGCCGCCGTCGCCCGCAGCACCGCCCGGGAACGCCTCACCGTCGCCCACTGCCGGCTCTCCGCCGCCGAGTCCGCCCACGCCGCGGCCCGCCGCGCCCTGGAGGAGGCGCGCGAACTCGCCCGCCTCCAGGGCAGATTCGCCGAGGCCCGGCAGCGCGCCGAGCGCCTCCGGGAACGGGCCGGCGCCCACCGCGAGGCACAGGAACGCATGCAGCGGGGCCGCAAGGCGGAGGCCGTCGCCCCCGCGCTGGAACTGCGGGAGGCCGCCGAGACGGAACACCACCGGGCCGCCGCGGCCGAAGCCCGGGCGCGCGCCCTGCTGCCCGACTCCCATGCCGGCGCCGACGCGAGCGGACTCGCCGCCGCCGCCCGCCGGGCCGCCGAGGAACTGGGCGGCCTGGACGCGGCCCGGCGCGCCGAACGCCGGCTCGCCGAACTCACCGAGGAACGCACCGGACTCGACCGGCAGGAGCGCGCCGACGACGACGTCCTGCGCGAGGCCGACACCTGGCTCGCCGACTGGGACAGCACCCGCGCCGCCCTCCAGACCCGCGTCGACGCCGCCCAGGAGGCCGCCACCCGCGCCGAGCAACTCGCCGTCCAGCGCGCCCCCATGCAGCGCCGGCTCGACGCGGCCCGCACCCGCGACCGGCTCGCCGCCGACCTGGCACAGGCCCGGCAGCGCGCCGAGGAGTCCCGGCAGCGCGCCCTCGACGCCCGCACCCACTGGCTGGACCTGAAGGAACAGCGCCTGAACGGCATCGCCGCCGAACTGGCCGCCCACCTCACCGCCGGCGAGCCCTGCGCGGTCTGCGGAGCCACCGAACACCCCGCCCCCGCCCGCAAGGTCGCCGGACACGTCGACCGCGAGACCGAGGACACCGCCCTCGCCGCGTACCAGCGGGCAGAGGACCGGCACACCGAGGACGAACGGCGCCTCGGCGAGGTCCGCGAGGCCGTGGCCGCCGCCACCGCCGAGGCCGGCGACACGCCCACCGACCGGCTCGCCGCCGAGGCCGGTGCACTGGAGCAGGAGTACACCCGCGCCCGCCGTGCGGCCTCCGGCCTGCACGCCGCCCAGGAGGAGCTGCGGGGCGCCGAGCGGGAACGCGAGCAGCGCCTCGCCGACCGCCAGCAGGCCGCCGTACGGGCCGCCTCCCGGCTCACCCGGCGCGAGACCCTGGAGCGCGAACAGGCTCAGCTGGAAGCCGAGTTGGCGCAGGCGCGGGGCACGGCCGACAGCGTGGCCGCGCGCGCCGCGCAACTGGAGCGGCAGGCGGCCCGGCTGACCGACGCCGCCGACGCCGTGCGCGCCGCCGAGGACGCCGCCCAGCGGCTGAAGGACGCCGACGCCCGGCTCGCCGACGCCGCCTACCGGGCCGGCTTCGACACCCCGCAGGCCGCCGCCGACGCCCTGCTGGACCCCGCCGCCCACCGCGAGCTCCAGCACCGGCTGGACGCCTGGCAGCAGGAGGAGGCCGCCGTCCGCGCGGTCCTCACCGAGCCCGGCACCGCGGCCGCCGCCCAGCAGCCGCCCGCCGACCCGGCCGCGGCCGAGCGCGCCGCGGCCGACGCGGAACGCCGGCTGCGCGAGGCCGCCTCCGCGCGCGACGCCACCGCCCGCTGCGGCACCGAGCTGGACCGCCTCTCCGCCCGCGCCACCGGGGCCGTACGCCGGCTGGGCCCGCTGCGCGAGGAGTACGACCGGGTGGCCCGGCTCGCCACCCTCACCGCGGGCACCTCGGCCGACAACGAACGCCGGATGCGCCTGGAGTCGTACGTCCTGGCGGCCCGACTCGAACAGGTCGCCGCCGCCGCGACCGTACGCCTGCAGCGCATGTCGTCCGGCCGCTACACCCTCGTCCACTCCGACGACCGCACCGGCCGCGGCAGGAGCGGCCTCGGGCTGCACGTGGTCGACGCCTGGACCGGACGGGAGCGGGACACCGCCACCCTCTCCGGCGGCGAGACCTTCTTCGCCTCCCTGGCGCTCGCCCTCGGCCTCGCCGACGTCGTCACCGACGAGGCGGGCGGCGTCCGCCTGGACACCCTCTTCATCGACGAGGGCTTCGGCAGCCTCGACGACCAGACCCTGGACGAGGTCCTGGACGTCCTCGACTCCCTGCGCGAACGCGACCGCAGCGTCGGCATCGTCAGCCACGTCCCGGACCTGCGCCGCCGCATCCACGCCCAGCTGGAGGTCGTCAAGGGAAGGGCGGGGTCGACCGTGCGGCAGCGGGGGGTCTGAGGGCGTGTGAACCTCCACCTGTCGCCTCAATGCTGCGGCCCGTGGGGGATGGATTTGTATGCCCGGGCTGCCATCGCTGCGTCGAGGACGGAGGCCGGCGAACGTCGGTCGGGGGTGCTCGTCGACCAGAACAACGAACACGGGGCAACCTGGCGCGCACGCGCGCCCTCGAATAGGGAGCCCGGCAGCTCACCGCCGACAATCGCCCCCTCGATGAAGGCCTCCAGGTTGCCTGCTCCAACCTCCGCTTCCAGGACCGCCGCGTCGCGACCTCGGAGCCGGGACCGTGGGGATCTGACAACCTGCGCAGAGCTGCCTCACCCGGCTCGAGGACCACAGGAGTACGGTGGCCATCGGGCCGGGCAGTATGGCGGATCCCGGCATTATTGCGGCGTCGGTGGGTCAGCTGGTGAGACCGTCGCCGGTCGTCGGCCTCCGATGGCGACCCGGATCGTAGATCACAGTGAGAAACGGCGTGATTCCCAGGGCGTACAAGCCGTACTCCAGCTGCTGGTACCACGCTCGCGCGCCCTCAGCACTGGCCTCTCCCCGCTTCCGTTCTCAGTTACCAGCTGGCCGCCAGTCCAGATCCTCGTACGTGCGGGACTGCCACACGAGGGCACCGTTCACCGTGCCGGGCCGCTCCTGCCCCAGACCGGGATATTCGAGGGAGTCGGCCAGGTCTTCCAAATACGTCACGAGGGAATCCTGCGGATCGTCATCACCGGGGGGCTGGTAGGCGGTCTTCGTCCACTTCCACATCAGGCCGGTCGCGCTGTCGAGAAAGGTTCCGTGGACGGTATCGTGCGGCCCGAGGGAGAAGACCGGTATCCAGGAACGCTGCCAGGCAATCACGTCGCCTTGCCCGGGTGCGCCCGGAGAAGAGTAGCCAGCGTCCAGTTCTTCCTGGACGCTCATCATCATCTGGTAGAGCGGGACGACCTCTTCCAGGGGGATCAGCGCGTTGTTTTCACGCAGCATTCCGAATTCTCCGACATTGCCGGCGGAGACGAGCCCCCACAGGGTACGCAGCCCAACGGGAACGAGCAGCCCCAAGGCGCTCTCAACCGCGTCGATCTGCTCAGGGTCCGCTCCGGGGCCGAGTGCCGCGTACGTGGCCGGCGCGTACTGTTCCAGCCACGCCTCGATCCGGCGCCAGGCGTCCCGGACCTGGCGTCCCTCTGTCCCTTCGGTCATGGCTTGCAGCGTAGTGTCCCTCCGCTTCCCCAACTTCCCGACTTCCCCAACTTCCCGCGACATGGCTGGCCCAGCACAAAGAGCCGCGAGCGCTCAGGGCTGAGACAGCAACGCTGACGGAGAAGTTCCACTTTCCTCCGGAAGCGGCGGCAGGGTCCTCGCCGTCGCCGACGCGGCCAGGCCGCCCTCGAGGCGGTATACGCCTACCCCGTACAGAACTGGTCCCTCCAGCTGCAGTCGCTGTCATTCAGGCCCTCCCGTCATGGAGTGCCACGGAGATACGGCCGGACCTAAGCCCTCTCCTCCGGATCGTCCCGGCCTCCCGCGCCGCAACCCGGGCGCCGCGGCACCCGGTCGGTGGACAACACGCGGACCGGGCTGCCCGTCCGGGTACAGTCGGGCGGTGCCCGAGCTGAAGCGGCTGCACGCCAGCCACGCCCACGCGGTCCTGGCCTTCGAGCTGTCGAACCGCGCCTATTTCGCCGCCTCGATCTCCGACCGCGGGGACGAGTACTTCGACCGGTTCACCGACCGGTACAACGACCTGCTGGCCGAGCAGGAGACCGGCACCTGCGCCTGCTACGTACTCGTCGGCGAGGACGGCGCGGTGCTCGGCAGGTTCAACCTGGTCAACATCCGCGACCACACGGCGGAACTCGGCTACCGGGTCGCCGAGCACGTCGCCGGCCGGGGTGTGGCCACCGAGACGGTCCGGGAGGTGTGCCGGCTGGCGGCGCAGCGGTACGGACTGCGCACCCTGCGGGCGGCCACCAGCCACCGGAACGCCGCGTCCCACCGGGTGCTGGTCAAATCCGGGTTCATCCCGGTCGGACCGGCCGACCCGGCCGACCTGGGCGGTGAGCGGGGCACCTGGTACCAGTGCGACCTTGGACCGCGGTCGTAGGACACGAGCGGCCCCGACCCCCGACCCTCCCGCCCACAAGTCCCGCCGACCGGCGGGGGTGCTCCGGCCACCTGCTGGAGGTTCGCGGGGCACCCTTCCTGGAATGTGGTGTCCAAGGGAAACTCCTCCGCCCCGGTGGAGTGGTCCTCCCGATCGGAGAAGGAGGTCGGACGGTGACGGTGCGACTGACGATGTTCTGCGCGACCGCCGTGCACGGCGGCCAGGACCGGGTCCTCGGGGACGGCACCCCGGGCGTGCCCGTCACAGCGGCCCCGCCGCCGTACGCCCTGACCCTGCGGGGCCCCTCCGCCCGCTGCGCGCGGACCGCCGAGGCCCTCGGGGTCGACGCCACGCCCGAGGAAGCCCTGCGCGGCCTGGACCACGGCACGTGGGAGGGCCGCCCGGCCGCCGACATCGCGGCCGTGGCCCCCCATGCCCTCTCCGTCTGGCTGACGGATCCCGACGCCGCACCGCACGGCGGCGAGAGCGTCCGCGGGCTGTGCCGTCGGACGGCCGACTGGCTGGAGGCGCTGCCCGGTGGCCCGGGGGCCGTCCTCGTGATCGCCGAGGAGTCCGTCGTCCGGGCGGCGCTGGTCCACGCGCTGTCCCTGCCCGCCCGCGCGTTCCGCTACCTGGACGTGCCACCCGCCGTCACCCTGACGTTGCGCGAAGGCCGGTGGAACGTCCGGCCCGCCGCGCCGGCCGCCCCGCGGCACCGGCCCCCGGCCGACGGCTCCGAGACCGTCGCGGTGCCGGCCATGCCGGTCACGCGCCGGCATCTGTGCCTCACCGGCCGGCCCTGACCGGACAGGACCGGATCGCGCTGCCACGACCACGGCGCCCGGCGGCGAAGCCGCCCCGGGCGTGGTACGAATCGGACAGTGGTTCCGTCGAGGCTGGAGCGCACGTGATCCGGGTACTGGTGGTCGACGACGAAGCCCTGATCCGCACGGGTTTCCAGCGCATCCTGGCCGCCGCCGACGGTATCGAGGTCGTCGGGGCGGTGTCGGGCGGGCAGGCCCTGCGGACGGTGCGCGAGCAGCACCCCGACGTGGTGCTGCTGGACATCCGCATGCCGGACGTCGACGGCCTCACCGTCCTCGGTGACATCCGCCGGCTGCCGCAGCCACCCGTGGTGGCCATGCTGACCACGTTCGACATGGACGAGTACGTCGAGACGGCCCTGCGCTCGGGCGCCGCCGGCTTCCTCCTCAAGGACACCGACCCCGAGGCGCTGCCGCTGGCGGTGCAGAGCCTGGCCCGCGGCGGCACCGTCCTCTCGCCCAAGGTCACCCGCGCGGTGGTGGACGGCTACCTGAGCGCCGGGCCGCAGGAGCGCCCGCCCAAGGCCCTGGGCCGGCTGACCGGCCGGGAGCGCGAGGTGCTCGTCCTCATCGCCGAGGGCCTGTCGAACGCCGACATCGCGGCCCGGATGCACCTGAGCACCGGCACGGTCAAGGACCACGTCAGCGCGATCCTCACCAAGCTGGAGGTCAGCGGCCGGGTCCAGGCCGCCCTCTTCGCCCAGCGGGCTGGCCTCCTCACGGAGGAGACCGGATGACCCGCCGCCCACCCCCGCTGCTGCTGGATGGCGCGGCCGTGGCCCTGGCCCTCCTCGACGTGTGGGCCCACTGGGACATCACCGAGCCGCTGCGGATGGCCTGCGGCCTGGGCGCCGCCGTCGTCCTGCTGCTGCGCCGGCGGCAGCCCATGCTCACCTACCTCCTCACCCTCCCGGCCGTCCTGCTGTCCGACGCGGTCGTCGCCTGCCTGGCCGCGCTGTACACACTCGCCTCGCTCAGCCGCCTCAGGGCGCTGCTGCCGCTGTGCGCCCTCGTCTTCGCGTTCTGCGACACGGCGTCCCTGCCGTCACCGCACCTGGACCTGACCGACCCCCGGAAACTGATCTCGTTCGGCTACAGCGCCGCCACGGCGGCCGCCGCCATCTTCCTGGGCCAGCTGGTGCGGACCCGGCGCGACCTGTCGCTGAGGCTGACCGAGATCTCCGAGGCGCGCGACCACCAGCAGCTGCTGACGGCCCAGGCCGTCCTGGCCAAGGAGCGCGCCCAGCTGGCCCGCGAGATGCACGACGTCGTCTCCCACCAGGTCAGCCTGATCGCCGTACGGGCCGGGGCGCTCCAGGTCGGCGCGCGCGACGCCGACACCAAGGACGCGGCGGCGACGATCCGGCGGCTGAGCGTGCAGACGCTGGACGAGCTGCGCCACATGGTCGGCGTCCTGCGTGCCTCCGGCGGCCACCCGACGGAACTGACCCCGCAGCCGGCGCTCGCCGACATCCGGCGGCTGGCCGACAACTGCGGCATCGAGACCCGGCTGACGATGGACCTGCCCGAGGGACTTCCGGCCACCGTGCAGCGCGCCGTCTACCGCACCGTCCAGGAGGCGCTGACCAACACCCGCAAACACGCCCCCGGCGCCACCGCGAGCATCGACCTGCTGCACACGGGCGGTTCCGTACGAGTCCGGGTCACCAACACCGCGCCGACCCAGCCGCCCCTGCCGCTGCCCGGCGCGCACCACGGCCTGATCGGCCTGCGCCAGCGCGCCGAACTCCTCGGCGGCACCATGACCTCCGGTCCCACGGACGACGGCGGCTACGAGGTCTGCGTGGTGCTGCCGGCCAACCGCACCGGCTAGCCGGGCGGCAGCCCACAGCCGGGCGGCACCCCGTCCACCCCATAGCCGGGCGGCAGCCCGCAGCCAGGTGGAGACCCCGGCCGCCGCCCGGCCGCGCGTGACGGCTCAGCGCAGCCCGTCGAAGGCGATCTCCAGATGCCGGGGGCCGCGCAGCACCGCGTTCTGCCGGTACGGCGGCGGGTCCTCGACCAGCCGGGGGCCCTCCAGCCGCCGGGCCAGCTCGGACAGGGCCAGCTGCGTCTCCAGCCGGGCCAGCGGCGCGCCGAAGCAGCTGTGGATGCCGCTGCCGAACCCGAGGTGCTGGATGTCCCCGCGGTCCGGGTCGAACCGCTCGGGGTCCTTGAACCGCTCCGGGTCCCGGTTGCCGGCGGCGAGCACCAGCCAGATCCGCGAGCCCTTGGGGATGGTGACCCCGCGCACCTCGATGTCGGCGATGCAGGTGCGCTGCGGTACCAGCTGCACCGGCGGTTCGTACCGCAGCAGCTCCTCCACGATGTTGACGGACAGACCCGGGTCGGTGCGCAGCCGCTCCAGGACCTCCGGGTGGCGCAGCAGGGTGAGCATGCCGTTGGTGATCAGGTTGACCGTCGTCTCGTGACCGGCGATCAGCAGCAGCACCGAGGTGCTGAGCACCTCCATCATGGTCATCGAGCCCTCCGGGCCCCGGCTGTCGACCAGGTCGGACAACAGGTCGTCGCGCGGTTCCCTGGTGCGCTGCTCGACCAGCCCGGCCAGGTACATGCCGAGCTGCATCCGTGCTTCCTGCGCCTTTTTGCGGAACTCGTCGTCCGCGCCCTGCCGCACCTCGGGGTCGAGGGTCGCGACCAGCGGATCGACCCAGGCCCGGAAGCGCGGCTCGTCCTCCCGGGGCACCCCGAGCAGCCGGCAGATCACGGTGACCGGGAAGGGGTAGGCGAACTGGTCGACCAGGTCGATCCGGCGCGCGTCCCCGAAGCCGTCGATCAGGGCGGTGACGATCTCCCGCATCTCGCCGCGCAGGCCGTCGATCCGCCGGGGCCGGTGCGGCGGCCCGAAGGCGCTGTTCGCGATGCGCCGCAGCCGGTCGTGCTCGGGCGGGTCGAGGCGCAGGAACGACGGCGGCAGCCCTCCCGTCTCCTCCGCCTGGTCCAGCTCGTCCACCCCGGCGGCGGCCAGGTTGGTGGCGTCGGAGCTGATCCGCGGATCGTGGAGGAGCGCCTTGATGTCGTAGTACGAGCTGATGATGTACGGGCCGTCCTCCTCCTCGTGGAGCACCGGCGTCCGGCGGAGTTCCGCGTACACCGGATAGGGGTTGGCACGGTTGGCGAAGTCGGTGATCTGGCTCAACATCGAGGCGTGCGGCATGGCGGGTCCTTCGGGCGTGCGGGCCGCGGGCGGCGGTCAGTGGCGGGCGGGGTGGAAGACCAGCTGCTGGTCGGCCGGCGAGTAACCGCTGAGGGTCACCATGGGGCCGTGCGTCGGCAGGGACGGGTCCGGGAAGCCGGCCGGCACCGGCTGCCGGTTCTCCGGACGGCGGTCCATCGTCGGGAACTCCACCGGGAACGGCGCGCCCCGCTCGATCTGTGCCTGGTAGAACTCCAGCCACCGTGTGTTGTCGAAGGTCACGGCGGCCACGATCCGGCCCTGGTAGCCGTAGACGCAGGCGAACCGGCGCTCGGCCAGCGAACCCTGCGTGATCATGATTTCCTCGCCCATGGGGGGCACCCCGACCGACTTGATGTTCACACCGAACATCGAGGACCAGAAGGCCGGCATCCACAGGTGCGGGCGCCGGTCGGCGCCGTGGCAGATCATGTTGTGCGCGGCGGTCTCCGCCTGGGCGACGGCGTTGCCCCAGTGCTCCAGCGACAGGAACTGGTAGCCGAAGAGCGCGTGCGGGGAGCGCGCGACGTCACCGGCCACGAAGACGTCGTCCGTGACGATGCCCCGGAAGTCGAAGGCCCGGCAGCCCGCGTCGCAGGCGATGCCCCGGGGCCCGGCGCCCAGCCCCGACCCGTTCAGCCACTCGGTGTTCCGCAGCGACCCCAGCGAGACCACGACCACGTCCGCCTCGACGACGCTCTCGTCCGACAGGTGGACGGCCCGCACGCGGCCCGCCGTGTCGCCCTCCAGCGCGGTCACCGTCACATGGGTGCGCAGGTCCACGCCGTTCTCGGTCTGCAGGTCCGCCGCGACCGCGCCGACGACCCCGCCGAGCGCCCCCACCAGCGGCGCCCCCGCCCGCTCCGCCACGGTGACCGGCAACCCCATCTCCCGGCACGCCGAGGCCACCTCCGAACCGGCGAACCCGGCGCCGATGACGAACACCCGGCGCGGCCCCGCCTTCAGCCGCCGGTACAGATCGGCCGCGTCCTCCCGCGTGCGCAGCAGGCACACGCCGTCCAGCCGGGCCTCCTCCGGCTTCGGCCAGGGCCGGGCGCGCACCCCGGTGGCGATGAGCAGCCGGTCGTACTCCACCTCGTCACCGTCGGCCAGCCGGACCCGCCGGGCCGTCAGGTCCAGCCCGCTCGCCGCGACACCGAGACGCCACTTGGCGTCGATCTCCCAGCGCCGGGGCAGGTCGGTGTGGTGCGGGGACGCCATGCCCAGCAGCACGGACTTGGACAGCGGCGGCCGGTCGTACGGCTCGTACGGCTCGTCCCCGATCAGCGTCAGCTCGCCGGCGAAGCCCTCGGCGCGCAGCGTCTCGGCGGCCCGCAGACCGGCCAGCGAGGCACCGACGATCACGATCCGGCCCTCGCGCCTGAGCCACTCCACGTAGTCAGCGGCCATCGGACGCCTCCCGGGCCTCGGCCGTACGGTCCGTCGCGTCGGCGGTGATCGCCTGCACCGGGCAGGCGGCGACGGCCCGCGCCACCCGTTCGCGCTGCTCGTCGTCCGCGCGCGGGCTGTAGATCAGCGCTTCCTCGCCGTGCAGGGCGAAGACGTCCGGCGCGAGGAACACGCACTGCGCGTACCCCTGACACTTGTTGAGATCGACGACGATCCTCATCGACGCTCCGCCCTTCCACTGGCCAGGTCCGGTCGTCCCGCGCGGCGCGAGCGGCACGGGTCCGGACGGCGGTCGTCCCCCCGCAGGCCAGCATGCGAGCCGGGGCGAGGCGCCCGCGCGTCGGGCACGCCGATCGAGTGACGTGAGCGCCGGCGGTCTACGCCTCGTCCGGCCGGGCCGGGCCGCCCCGGTTCGCCACGAGGATGTGCACGCCCAGCAGCAGCGACCAGGCGGGGAAGACGAGCTCCGCCCAGGGCACGTTGGACGAGGCGACCAGCAGCGTCAGGGCGGCGAGGAAGCCCAGCGTGGTGAGCCAGCGCGGCAGCACCCCGAGGCGGCGGCCGATGACCGACATGGACGACACGAAGACGGCCGCCATCCGCGTGGCGTACTCCGTCATCAGCGTGTACGCGAAGTGGCGGCCGAAGTCCCAGGCGGCCGGCGGCGGCGGCAGGCCGGCCCGGTGGGCCACCGCGAGCACGGCCTCCGCCGCCGCGGCGGCACCGAACAGCGTCGCCGTGAAGACCAGCCCGCTGCCGAGGAAGACGGTGGCGAGGAACTTGTCCTCACCCGCGCCGACGTGCGTGCGGACCGCGCCCACGAACCACAGGAAGAAGATGCCGGCGAACGGCACCAGCGCGAGGGCCGCGCGCAGCGCGCCGCGCCGCCCGGAGTCCGTGAACGCCTGCGCGGCGCCCGCGCCGCCGCCTTCCGGAAGCGCCACCCGGAACAGCACCATCGCCGCCGCCAGGAGCAGCGCGAAGACCACCCCGGCCAGCCCCGCGGCGCCCGGTGTCCGAAGTACCCGCCGTCCCGGTTGCTGCTCCCGCATGCCCGGCCCGCCTTCCGCATCGACCCTGGGCACCAGCTAGCCGCCCGCCCCGGCCCCCCGCCACCGGGAGACGCCCGTACGGCCGAGGGAAGCCTCCCCGCGGCAGGCCGTCAGAGCCGGGACAGCTCGTCCACCAGGTCGTCCAGGCCCAGCGAACCCTGTGACAGCGCCGCCATGTGCCAGGCCTTCAGGTCGAACGCCTCGCCGCGCCGCTCACGCGCCTTGTCCCGGCCCAGCAGCCAGGCCCGCTCGCCCAGCTTGTAGCCGATCGCCTGGCCCGGGATCGTCAGGTAGCGGGTCAGCTCGCTCTCCACGAAGTCCGCCGGCCGGCTGCTGTGCGCGCCGAAGAACTCCTGTGCCAGCTCGGGCGTCCACCGCTCACCGGGGTGGAACGGCGAGTCCGCCGGAATCTCCAGCTCCAGGTGCATACCGATGTCCACGATCACCCGGGTCGCCCGCATCATCTGCGCGTCCAGGTAGCCGAGCCGCTCCTCCGGGCCGGTGAGATAGCCCAGCTCGTCCATCAGCCGCTCCGCGTACAACGCCCAGCCCTCCGCGTTGGCGCTGACGATGCCGACCGTCGCCTGGTAGCGGGAGAGGTCCTCGGCGACGTGCGTCCACTGCGCGAGCTGGAGGTGGTGACCGGGCACGCCCTCGTGGTACCAGGTCGAGACGAGGTCGTAGACCGGGAAGCGGGTCTGGCCCATCGTGGGCAGCCAGGTGCGGCCGGGCCGGGAGAAGTCCTCCGACGGGGGCGTGTAGTAGGGGGCCGCCGCGCCGCCGGGCGGGGCGATGCGCGACTCCACCCGGCGCACCCGCTCGGCGAGGTCGAAGTGGGTGCCGTCCAGCTCCTCGATCGCCTGGTCCATCAGGCCCTGGAGCCACTCACGGACCTCGTCCACGCCCTCGATGTGCCGGCCGTGCTCGTCCAGGTGCGCGAGCGCCGCCCAGGGCGTCTCGGCGCCGGGCAGGATCTTCTCCGCCTCCCGCCTCATCTCGCCCAGGATGCGGTGGAATTCGGCCCAGCCGTACGCGTACGCCTCGTCCAGGTCCAGGTCCGTGCCGTTGAAGTAGCGGGACCAGCGCGCGTACCGCTCGCGGCCGACGACGTCCGGGGCGCCCTCGATCGCCGGCGCGTACACGTCCCGCATCCAGTCCCGCAGTTCCACCAGGGCGCCGGTCGCCTCCCGCGCCGCCTCGTCCAGCTCCGCGCGCAGCGACTCGGGTCCGGCGGCGGCGAAGTCCTCGTACCAGCCGCGGCCCTCACCGTCCGTGTCCGTCCACTCGGTGAGCTGGTCGACGAAGGTCGTCGTGGGCCGGGGCGCCGCGAACAGCTTGCGTTCCAGGCCGAGTTCGAGCGAGGCACGGTAGCCCGCGAGCGCGCCCGGCACCGCGCGCAGCCGCTCCGCGATCGCCGCCCAGTCCTCCTCCGTGTCCGCCGGGGTGACCGTGAAGATCTCCCGCACCGCGTGGCCGGGGGTGTCCATGTTGCCGACCCGGCGCAGGTGCTCCTCCGTGTCGTGGACGGCGAGTTCCGCGGTGAGCCGCTCCCGCAGCAGGCGTGCGCAGCGGCGCTCCACGTCGGTGTCGGCACCGGGCCGCCGCTCCGCCTCGTCCAGCTTCGCGAGGGTCGCCCGCGCCAGCTCCGCGAGGGCTTCCTGACCGGCCGGAGAGTAGTCGGGCAGCCTGCTCGAACTCTCCTTCACACCGAGGTACGTACCGGTGACCGGGTCGAGGGCGATGAGGCCGTCCACGTACGCGTCGGCGACCTGTCGGGGCAGGGGGCTCTGGGTCTCAGACATGCGGCCCATCCTCGTACGCGGAGGATCTCCGCGTCACCCGGGAATAAGGGGATTCAGCTCTGGGCGTGGCCGGGCGGCAGCAGCGGCCCGCACTCCCACTGCTGGAAGATCAGCCGGGTCTCCACCCGGGCCACCTCGCGCCGCGCCGTGAACTCGTCCAGCACCAGCCGCTGGAGGTCGGCCATGTCCGCGACCGCCACATGCACGAGGTAGTCGTCCGGCCCGGTCAGGTGGAACACCGACCGCGCCTCCGGCAGCGCCCGGATCCGCTCCACGAACGGTCCCACCAGCTCCCGCCGGTGCGGCCGTACCTGCACCGACAGCAGCGCCTGGAGTCCGCGCCCCAGCCTGGCCGGATCGAGCCGCAGCCGGTGGCCGAGGATCACGCCCGAGCGGCGCAGCCGGGTCACCCGGTCCAGACAGGTCGACGGCGCCACGCCCACCTGCGCGGCGAGGTCGCGGTAGGTGGTCCGGGCGTCGTTCTGCAACAGCCGCAGCAGATGCAGATCGACCGGATCCAGTACGACGGATTCGGCCATGAGCCGAACGTAGCACGGTGTTCGACTCCGGTGAACCGTTCGATGTTCACCCTTCCGCCCATGGACACAGCGAGCACCGGTGCCTACGACGACGTACGCACCGCGACGAGAGCCCTGGCCACCGAGGCCGTGCACGCCGGCCGCGACGACCTCGCCCGCCAGGGTCTGCACGCCCCGCCGATCGACCTGTCCACCACCTACCCCTCCTACGACAGCCGCGCCGAGGCCGCCCGCATCGACGCCTTCGCCGCCGACGGCGCCGACCCGGTCGGACCGCCGGTCTACGGCCGCCTCGGCAACCCGACCGTCGCCCGCTTCGAGACCGCCCTCGCCCGCCTGGAGGGCACCGAGTCCGCGGTCGCCTTCGCCAGCGGCATGGCCGCCCTCAGCGCGGTCCTGCTCGCCCGGTCCGCCATGGGCCTGCGGCACGTCGTGGCGGTACGGCCGCTGTACGGATGCAGCGACCACCTGCTGACCGCCGGGCTGCTCGGCACGGAGGTCACCTGGACCGACCCGGCCGGCGTCACCGAGGCGCTGCGCCCCGACACGGGCCTGGTGATGGTCGAGTCCCCGGCCAACCCGACCCTCGCCGAACTCGACCTGCGGGCCCTCGCGCACGCCTGCGGCTCCGTGCCGCTGCTGGCCGACAACACCTTCGCCACACCCGTGCTCCAGCGCCCGGCCGAGCAGGGCGCCCGGCTGGTGCTGCACAGCGCGACCAAGTACCTGGGCGGACACGGCGATGTGCTGGCCGGGGTGGTCGCCTGCGACGAGGAGTTCGCGGGCCGGCTGCGTCGGATACGGTTCGCCACCGGGGGAGTCCTGCATCCGCTCGCCGGCTATCTGCTGCTGCGCGGGCTGTCCACACTGCCCGTGCGGGTGCGGGCCGCCTCCGCGAACGCCGCCGAGCTGGCCCGCCGGCTCGCCGCCGACCCGCGCGTGGCCCGGGTCCGCTACCCGCGGCTCGGCGGCGCGATGATCGCCTTCGAGGTGCACGGTGATCCGCACGAGGTGATCTCCCGGGTCCGGCTCGTCACTCCCGCGGTGAGCCTGGGCAGCGTCGACACGCTCATCCAGCACCCCGCGTCCATCAGCCACCGCATCGTGGACGCCGAGGACCGGCGGGGGGCCGGGGTGAGCGACCGGCTGCTGCGGCTGTCGGTGGGCCTGGAGGACGTGGACGACCTGTGGGCCGACCTGGACCAGGCCCTGGGCGCCGGGCGCGAACCGCGGGTGACGGCACTGCGGGAGGCGGTGCGCTGAGGGACCGGCACTGCCACCCCGACCGGCGGCGGTGCCGAGCGGTCTTCCCGGCGGTGCGGGGCGGGCGCCTTGGCCTTCGAGGCGCCCGCACCTGAGCGGTGCCCTCGGCCGTGGGGTGCCCTCGGCCGTGGGGTGCCCTCGGCCACGAGGCTTTCGGCCGTGCGGCCCCGTCGCCCGTGCCGTTCAGCCGAGGTGGGGCGGGACGGTCGTGGCGGTGACCGGGGTCGGGTCCAGCCGGGCCGTGATCACCAGCGTGCCCTCCTCGACCTGGTAGTCCAGCGGCAGGCCGAGGCCGCGCATCGCGGCCACCATGCCGGTGTTGGACGCCTTGGTCACCGCGTACACGCTCGCGCAGCCGGCCTCCGCCGCCATCGCCACCAGCCGGCCGAGCAGTTCGCCGCCGATGCCGCGCTGCTGCCACTCGTCCTCGACCAGCAGCGCGACCTCCGTCTCGTCGCCGTCCCACAGCAGGTGCCCGAGGCCGACGATCCGCCCGGAGGCGGTCCACGCGGCCAGGGTGCGGCCGTAGCGGGGGCTGAGCAGGTGGTTGAGGTAGCGGTCCGCGTCGCCGACCGGGCCGTGGTAGCGCAGGCCGAGGGTGCCCGGCGAGCACCGGTCGTGCATCGCCCGGGCCGCGGGCAGGTCCCCGGTGTCGACCCGGCGCACGGTGATGTCGGCGCCCTCGGGCAGCGTCAGCACGTCCTCGCCGTCTGGGATGCGCGGCCCGAGCCGGCTGTCCAACGCCACCAGCGCCCGCGCGCGGGCGAACTCCGTGGGGGTGAACGGCAGATACGGCCGCTCCACGGTGAGCACACCGCCCTCGGGCGCCGGCAACCGCATCACCGTGTCGTCCAGGACCCCCTCGACCGGCACCGGCTCCGGGCCGTGGCCGCCGCCGGCCGGCCGGCCGGGCAGCGACCGGATCGTGCAGCGACCCAGCAACTGACGTAGCGCCAGCGGCAGTTCGGCGGTGTCCAGGGCGGTGCGGGCGGCCAGGCCGAGCACTCGGGTGGGCACGTCGACCAGGTCGTGCGCGTCGGCCCGCTCGATCCAGGTGGCCGTGCCCCCGGCCAGCGCGACCGCCCGGGTGATCTCGGCCGCCGGGAGCGCGCCCGGCGCCCGCAGCAGGAACTCGTCCACCGTGCCGTCGGCCAGCGGGTGCGTCTGCAGGCTGAGGATGTCCACCCGGTGTTCGGCGAGCGCCGTGCACAGGGCGGCCAGCGAGCCCGGTTCGTCCTTCACGGTCGTCCGCATCCGCCACAGCGTGCCGCCGATCCCGTAGGCGGCGCTCTGCTCGGAGGGCCCGGCCGGCCGCGGCTCGACGGCCGGCCGGGCACCGGTATCGCTGACCGGCGGCGCGTGTCCGTGGCGGCGTGACCACCACACGTGGAATCCCGCCGTCGCGGCCAGCACGATCGCCGAGATCACCAGCAGGGCCGGGCCGTCGGGCCCGTGTCCGACCAGGTTCGCCACCGCGTCGGCGACGGCCACGGCCGTGAAGAGCGCGGCGAGTTCGACGATGTCGCGCCGCCAGTGGTGCACGGGGCGCCCGTGCTTGGCGCGGGTCACATCAGGCATGTCCAAAGTCATGCTGCCACTGTGGACGAAGGGTGTTGCGTGATCACGAACTGATTGTGACCGATGGGTAAAGTATGCTCCGTCCCATTTGTTGCATATTCTACGGCCGACCGCCCGGCCTCTTCACGCCGGCGCCCTCACTGGCCGACCCGCCCCGGCCGCAGCGTCCGCGTGAACAGTACCGTGCCGTCCTGCTCCCGCAGCCGTACCGTCAGTTCCCCGCTGTCCCCGTCGATGTCGACCTCGCCGAAGAACTGGTAGCCGCCCGCGGGCGAGACGTTCTGCGCGGTCGGCGCCTTCACGAACACCCGCTCCGGCCCGAAGGTGCCGTCCAGCGCGCTCGCCGGGAAGGCGCCGGCGTTCAGCGGCCCGGAGACGAACTCCCAGAACGGCTCGAAGTCGGTGAACGCGGCCCGGGAGGGGTGGTAGTGCTGCGCGGAGGTGTGGTGCACGTCCGCCGTCAGCCACAGCGTGCCGGTGATCCGCCGGTGCTTGACGAACCGCAGCAGCTCGGCGATCTGCAGCTCACGGCCGAGCGGGGCACCCGGGTCGCCCTGGGCCACGGCCTCGAAGTCCGGCTTGTTCTCCATCGGGTCCGGTACGACGAGACCGAGCGGCATGTCGGCGGCGATCACCTTCCACACCGCGCGCGACCGGGCCAGCTCCCGCTTGAGCCACTCCAGCTGCTCCCGGCCGAGGATGCCCTGCGGGTCGACGGTCTGGTCGTCCGGTGAGTTGGCGTTGCGGTAGGTGCGCATGTCCAGCACGAACACGTCCAGCAGCGGACCCTGGCGCAGCACCCGGTAGACCCGGCCCTCCTTCGCGCCCGGTCGCAGTGTGGAGACGGGGAAGTACTCCCCGAACGCCCGGCGGGCGCGCGCGGCGAGCACGTCGATGCTCTTCTCGGTGTACCGGGTGTCGCTGGAGGCGATCACCTCGCCCGGGTACCAGTTGTTGCGCACTTCGTGGTCGTCCCACTGGACGACCGAGGGCACCTGGGCGTTGAACCGCCGCAGGTTCCCGTCGAGCAGGTTGTAGCGGAAGTTGCCCCGGTACTCGGCGAGGGTCTCGGCGACCTTCGCCTTCTCCTCGGTGGTGACGTTGCGCCAGGTGCCGCCGTCGGGCAGCGCCTGGGTGGCCGTGATCGGGCCGTCGGCGTAGATGTTGTCGCCGCTGCACAGGAAGAAGTCAGGGTCCAGCTTCGCCATGGCGTCGTAGATGCGGTAGCCGCCGCGGTCGGGATTGATGCCCCAGCCCTGGCCGGCCAGGTCGCCCGACCACAGGAACCGCACACCGTCCCGGCGGCGCCGGGAGACGGTACGGAAGGTGCCGGCCACGGGCTCGCCGGTGCGGCGCGGGTCGTCGGGGTCGGCGAGCAGCACCCGGTAGTGGATCTGCTCCCCGGAGGGCAGGCCGTGCAGCCGGGTGGTGCCGGTGAAGTCGGTGCCGGCGCCCAGCAGCGGGCCGTGCCACCGGCGCGGGTCGCGGAACGACTCTGTGGCCGCGGTCTCCACGATCATCCGGGCCGGCCGGTCGGCGCGCACCCACACCAGGCCGGAGTCGGCGGTCACGTCACCGGTCTGCACGCCCCAGCCCGCCTCGGGGCGTCCGGAGCGGGCGAACGCCGGGGCCGCGCCGAGGCCCACGGGCAGGGTCAGGGCCGCCGACGCGGCGAGGGAGCCGCGCAGAACGCTGCGGCGACCGGGGAGCGGACGGTGGGACATGGCTGCGCCTCCAGGGACGGGATCCGGCCGGTGTGCTCAGCCACTCCTACCGGGGTGCCGCGGCGCGCACCCGAACCGGAGGTGAACTCCGGCGGGCGGCCGGCGGTGCTCAGCGGCTGCCGTCCAGGATGACCCGCGCGACCAGCGCCGGGTCGTCGTTCATCGGGCAGTGGCCGCAGCCGGGCAGCCGCACCAGCCGGGCGTGCGGTATGAGCCGCTTGGCCCGGACGCCCTGGCGGCGCAGGAGGATCCGGTCCCGGGTGCCCCAGGCCACCGTGACCGGCAGGCCCGCCAGCTCGTCGGTGAACCGTACGGCGGAGCCCGCCCGCAGGGTCGCGTCGAAGCCGGTGGCGTGGACCAGGGCGAGCGTCTCGGCGACCACCGCCTCCGGCGAACGGCGACCGGGGCGGGCGTAGATGGTGCTGGTCAGCGCGGTGCGGCCGGCCGCCGTGCGGGCCAGCCGCTGCACCAGGGGCAGCGGCATCCGCTGGGCGATGCCCCGCATGGTGAGCAGCAGCGTGAACGCGTACCGCCGCTCGGCCTCGCTCCAGAAACCGGCCGGGGACAGGGCGGTGACGGACCGTACGAGCTTCTCCCGGCCCAGCTCCAGTGCGAACAGTCCGCCCAGCGAGTTGCCGGCGACGTGCGGGCGGTCCAGCTCCAGTGCCTCGAACAGGGCGCCCAGCACGGAGTTCGCGGTGGGCAGGTCGTAGGTCAGGCCGTCCGGCAGGGAGGGGGACGCGCCGAAGCCGGGCAGGTCGACGGCGATCACCTCGCGCTCGGTGGCCAGGATGTCCACGACCGGGTCCCAGGCCTGCCGGTGGTGGCCGATGCCGTGCAGCAGGACCAGCGGTTCGCCGCGGCCCACGCGCGCGTAGGACACGGTCACCTCGCCCGGGCCGTGCGCGGTGGGGACCTCGAAGGAGACGGTGGCGGACATGGGTGCTCCTCGTCTGAGCTGCTGACGGACGCCGTAGACAGCTTGTCAGCAATTGCTACCGACCGGTAGCCCCCGGATGCCGAGCACCCCGTCCGCCTTGCGCGTCCCGCCCGCCCCCTCAACGCGCCCGGCGCACCTCGATGTTGAAGTCGGCGTGCCCGAAGCCGCGGAACAGGGTCAGCCACAGCGGCAGGTACATCTCCATCGCGCGTGCCGACCGGATGCCGCCCAGGTCCAGCACCCGCCCGGCCGGCCAGCCGAACTCCACGAGCAGGCCGGCCACCCGCTCCTTGGCCCGGGCGTCCGCCCCGCACACGAACACGTGGTGCTCGCCCGGCACCCGCCCCGGATCCACCATCACCCGGCAGTTGACGGTGTTCAGCGTCTTCACCACGCGCGTGTGCGGGTACGCCCGCTGGATCTGCTCGGCCACGCTGTCCGAATCCACCGGATCAAGCCGCGGCTGCCCGTCCTCGAACGCCAGCGGGTTGGAGACGTCCACCAGCACCTTGCCGTCCAGGTGCTCGGCGCCCGCCGCCCGCAGCGCATCCAGCGCCACCCGGCCGCCCACCGCGTTGACGACCACCTCGCCCGCCGCGGCCGCGTCCGCGAACGTCCCCGCGTGCGCCCGCCCGGCGGCGGCCGTCGCCCACTCCGCCGCCACCGGGTTGTCGCGGGTGCGGGAACCGAGGGTCACCTCGTGCCCCAGCTCCAGCAGCCGGCCGGCCAGGGTGCGGCCCACCTCGCCCGTGCCCAGCACCGCGTACCGCATCGCCCACCTCACGGTCACCGGCCGCCGCCGCCCGGCGGTCCGCCGTCATTGTGATCCGGACCGCTCGCGGAGCCGGGCATTCCGGGTGGACAGCGGCAGGCGTGTCGGCTGGGATGGACCCGTGACCGCCGACCTCGCCACCGACGTCTTCGAAGAACACCGGCCCCTGCTCACGGGGGTCGCGTACCGCATGCTCGGCCGGATCGCCGACGCCGAGGACGTGGTCCAGGAGGCCTGGCTGCGCTGGTACCAGGCCGACCGCACCGAGGTCCGCGAACCGCGCGCCTACCTGGTCCGCGTCACCACCCGGCTGGCCATCGACCGGCTGCGCCAGGTGCAGGCCCGCGGCGAGGCGTACGTCGGCCAGTGGCTGCCGGAGCCCTACCTCACCGAATTCGCCGACACCGCGCCGGACTCCGCCGACCGTGCCGTGCTCGCCGACACGGTCTCCCTCGCCGTCCTGGTCGTCCTGGAGTCGCTCTCCCCGCTGGAGCGCGCCGTGTTCGTGCTCCGCGAGGCCTTCGGCTACCCCTACGCCGAGATCGCCGCGCTGCTCGACCGGGCCGAACCGGCGGTACGGCAACTCGCCGGCCGGGCCCGCCGGCACGTGGCCGAAAAGCGCCCCCGGTACGAGGTCGACCCGGCCCGACGCCGCGATCTGACCGAGCGTTTCCTCGCCGCCGCGGCCGGGGGCGACCTGGCGGGCCTGCTGTCCCTGCTCGACCCGGACGTCCGGCTCATCGGCGACAGCGGCGGCAAGGCCAAGGCTCCGCTGCGCGTCCTGCACACCGCCGACAAGGTCGGCCGCTTCCTCGTCGGCGCCGCGCGCACCACACCGGCGGACCTGTCCCTCCGCCCCGTGGAGGCCAACGGCGGCCCCGCACTGCTGATCCTGTCCGGCGGCAAGCCCGACAGCCTGGTCCAGGTGGACATCGCCGACGGCCGGATCACCTCCGTCTACATCGTCCGCAACCCGGACAAGCTCCGGCACCTCGCCGCCCACTGACCCGACCGCCCCGCCCGAAGCCCCCGTCGTACGGCGGGGGCTTCGCCGTGCGACGGGGGCTTTGCCGCGATGTCACACACCGCGCCGCACACGAACGCCTCGTGAACGCTCCGCCGCGGCCCGCCGTTCCGCCGCGCACCGGACCGAGGATTGGTCTTGACCAAGGGTGACGGCCGCCCTATCGTCGCAGAGAAGTGCAACAACCTTTAATAAACAAGGGCGCCAAAAACCGCCGGACGACGGCACTCGCGGAGGACAGGGTGGGGACCACGCAGCTGGAACCGGTGCCGGAACCGAAGTACTGGCATCTCAAGACCGTGCTCACCGAGGCACTCGACACCGAGTTCTCGGTCGGCGAGATCCTGCCGAACGAACGTGACCTCGCCGCCCGCTTCGGCGTGGCCCGGGCCACGCTCCGCCAGGCCCTCGAACAGCTGGAGCTGGAAGGCCGGCTCCAGCGCCGCCGCGGTGTCGGTACGACCGTCGCGCCCCCGCGCGTGGGCGTGGCCGTCGGTACCGAGCAGCACGCCTGGCCCGGCGCCGCCGGAGACGCCTGGCAGCCCGCCGACAGTGAGCTGGCGACACCGCCGGCCGTCGTCGCCGCCGCCCTGGAGACCGGCGCGGACGAGCCCGTCCACACCGTCCGCCGCACCCGCATGTCGCACGGCCAGCAGGTCGCCACCGAACTGCTCTACATCCCGGCGGCCTCGGTGCCCGGCCTCACCGCGATCGACGCCCCCTCCGGCGCGGCACGCGCGCGTGCGGTGCTGCGCGAGCTCCAGCACCTGCCGCTGGAGGGCGAGGAGCGCGCCGTCGAGCTGGGCTCCGCCCGCGCGGACGACGCCCGGGAACTCGACCGCCTCCCCGGCTCGCCCGTCCTGGTCGTCACCACCCGCTTCCTCGTCCAGGGCCGCACCGCCGCACTGTCGGTGGCGACCTACCGCGCCGACACCTGCCGGCTCACCTTCGGCGAATCGGCGGGCGTGGAGATACACCATGACCCGGAGCAGCGGGCTTCCTGAGCCGTGAGGCGGCCCGCACACCGGGCTCTTCCCGGCTGCGGACCGGGCCGGCCCCGCCACGGGCGCGGGGCCGCACCCGATGTGCGGCTCCGCCGCGCGGGCACGAGCGGTCACCAGGCTCTACGACGACCCGCGCCCCCTCCGCATGCGGCTCAGTGCCCCGTCCGCGTGCGGCTCGGCGGCCTCTCCGCGTCCGGCTCAGTGTCCCGTCCGTGTCCGGCTCAGCGCCGCGTCCGCGTCCGGCTCAGCGCCGCGTCCGCGTGCGGCTCAGCGCCGCGTCCCCGTGCCCTCCACGGCGAACAACTGCTCCTCTACCCGGTCCAGGGCCAGGCGCAGCGCCCCCGTGGCGACGGCCGCCTCGCCCAGCAGGGACAACGTCACCCGGGGCGGCCGCAGGCAGTAGCGGGCCAGCTCCCGCCGCAACGGCTCCAGGACGCCGTCCAGACCCGCCGCCCAGCCCCCGATCACGACCAGCTCCGGATCGAGCGCCAGCACCAGCGCGGCGACATCGTGCACGAGCCGCTGGAGGAACCGCTCCACGGCTGCACGGGCCCGCTGGTCGCCCTTCCGGGCCAGCGTGAACACCTCGGCGACCGCCTGCTCGTCCAGCGGGTGCAGCGGCTCGTCGGTGGTGGACAGCAGCGCCTCCGGCGTCGCCTCCCGGCCCAGCAGGTGCAGCGCGCCGATCTCCCCGGCCGCGCCGCCGTAGCCCCGGTGCAGCCGCCCGCCGATCAGTGCGCCGGCCCCGGGGCTCAGCCCGGCCAGGACGAACACCACGTCGTCCGTCTCGGTCGCCGCGCCCTTCCAGTGCTCGGCGACGGCCGCCGCGTTGGCGTCGTTCTCCACCAGCACCGGACAGCGGAAGGAACGGCTCAACCGCTCCCCGAGTCGCAGCCCCGTCCACTGCGGCAGCGCCGTGCTCAGCCGTACCGTTCCGTCCGCGTCCACGATGCCCGGCGTGCCCACGCCCACCGCCCGCAGCGAGCTGCGCGCCACCCCGGCCCGGCGCAGCAGCTCGGCGACCGCGCCGCGCAGCCGGTCGAGCCGCTCGTCCGCCGGGGCCGACTCGTCGACCTCCCTGGCCTGTGCGCCCAGCACCCGCCCGTCCAGGTCGGACAGGAGCGCGGCGACCCGGTGCGGCCCGACCTCCAGGCCCAGCAGATGCCCCGCCTCGGCCCGGAACCGGAACCGCCGGGCGGGCCGCCCCTGGCGGCGGACGCCGCCGTCGTCGGCCACCGCCTCCACCACCAGCCCACCCTCGATGAGCCCCTCCACGACACCCTCGACGGTCGGCCGGGACAGTCCGGTGACGCCGGTGATCTCGGTGAGCGTCGCGCAGTCCGTGGCACGCAGCGCGTGCAGCACCACCGCGGAATTGATCCTTCGCAGCAGCGAGGGATCGCCACCGGTCAGCTGCCCCACCGTCCGTCCTCCCAGCTCGCGGGCGTGTTGGCCGGATCGTACTCGGCCCGGCGCACCCCGGCGAGTGCCGGGCCGCGCCCGCGGCCCGACCCCCGGCTCAGCCCGGCTCCACGAACCCCGACTCGTAGGCCGCGATCACCGCCTGGGTGCGGTCCCGCGCGCCGAGCTTGGCCAGCACGGCGCTCACATGCGACTTCACCGTCTCCGCGCCCACCACCAGCCCGGCGGCGATCTCGGCGTTCGACAGCCCCCGCGCCATGAGCCGCAGCACCTCCGCCTCCCGCTCGGTCAGCCGCGCCCGCTCCAGCACGGCCCGCGCCGGGCGGTCCCCGTCGCCGTACCGGGCGGCGAGCCGCCGGACCGACGCCGGGAACAGCAGCGACTCGCCCTCCGCGACCAGCCGCACCGCGTGCACGATCTCGGCCGGACGGGCCCGCTTCAGCAGGAACCCGTCGGCGCCCGCGCGCAGCGCCTCGTACACGTACTCGTCGTCCTCGAACGTCGTCACGACCAGGATCTTCGGCGGCTCCGGCACCGTGCGCAGCACCGCGCGCGTGGCCTCGATGCCGTCCATCAGGGGCATCCGCACGTCCATCGCGACCACGTCGGGCCGCAGTCGCCGTACCAGCGGGATGACCGCCGCGCCGTCGGCCGCCTCGCCCACCACCTCGATGTCGGGCTGCGCCGCCAGCACGGCCCGCATACCCGCGCGGACCAGGGGTTCGTCGTCGACGAGGAGTACGGTGACCGGCATCCGGCCAGCGTAGATCAGCCGGCGGGCAGCACCGCGCGCACCTGCCAGTCGCCCTCGTCCGGGCCGGTCCGCGCGCTGCCGCCGAGCAGCGCGGCCCGCTCCCGTATGCCCCGCAGGCCGCTGCCCCGCCCGGGGCCGGCTATCGCCCCCGGCAGCGGATTGCGGACCTCCAGGGTGAGCGTCCCGCCGGTGACCGCGACGCGGACCCGGACCGGGACGGCCCCCGCGTGCCGCAGCACATTGGTGAGCGCCTCCTGCAGGATCCGGTAGCCCTCGCGGGACACCGGGCCCGGCACGGCCTCGACCGCGCCCGTCACCTCGGCGTCGACCTTGGCGCCGGAGGCCCGCGCCGACTCCAGCAGCCGGCCGGCGTCGGCCAGAGTGGGCCGCGCGCTCACCGGCCGCTCGGCCTCCCGCAGCACGCCCAGCACCCGCTCCAGGTCCGCCAGCGCGGCCCGGCCGGTCTCCTCGACGGCGGCCAGCGCCCGGTCGGTGAACTCCGGGTCGCCGGCCGCGCGCGCGGCACCGGCCTGCACCACCGCCACCGTCAGGGCGTGCCCGATCGAGTCGTGCAACTCCCGCGCGATCCGGGTGCGTTCCAGCAGTTGCTCGGTGCGCTCCTCCAGCGCGGCCAGCCGCTCGGCCGCCGACGGCCCGAGGAGCCGGCGCGCGGCGGCGGTGAGCAGCGCGCCGAGGCCGACGACCACCCCGTACAGGGCGAGCAGCGGCAGCGGTGCCAGCAGCGCCCACGCGGGGTGCGGCGGCAGCCGGTCCAGCAGCGGTGTACCGGCCGGCGCCGCGTCCCACGCGCTCCGGGCCAGCTCGAAGCAGCTGACGGGCAGCCACACCGACGCGAACACGGCCGCGGCGCCGAGCACCATGCGCAGCTCCAGCCACAGCACCGTGCGCAGCCGGTCCCGCCAGGTCGCCGCCGGCGCCTCGGAGATGCCCGGGTCCGGCTCGCCGGGCGTGAGCAGCAGCCGCGCCTGCACGCCCTCGCCCCGCCGCACCGCGGGCACCAGTCCGAGCGGGACGAGCAGCAGCGCGGGCACCCACGGGGTCGACGGGTCGACGAAGAGCCAGACGCTGACCACCAGCATCGGCACCCACAGATGCAGCAGGCGCGTGTACGTCGTCCCGCTCAGCAGCGGGCGCAGGAAGCGGGCCATGACCTCATCGTCGCAGGCGGCACCGACAACGGGCCTCCCCCGCACGGGGGAGACGGTCTCCACCGGCGGGGGAGGAGCCGACTCCGTCTCCCGGCCAGGCTGTTGCCATGACCAGCATCGACGTACGAGACCTCACCAAGGAGTACGCCGGCCGGCGGGCCGTGGACCGGCTCACCTTCCGGGTGCACCCCGGCCGGGTCACCGGCTTCCTCGGCCCCAACGGCGCCGGCAAGTCCACCACCTTCCGCCTCGTCCTCGGCCTCGACCGGCCCACCGCCGGAACCGCCACCGTCGGCGGCCACGCCTACGGCGAACTCCGCGCACCGCTGCGCCGGGTGGGCGCCCTGCTCGACGCGCGCGCCGCCCACGGCTCCCGCACCGCCCGCGACCACCTGCTCGCCCTCGCCACGAGCAACCGGATCCCGGCCCGCCGGGTCGACACCGTCCTGGAGGAGACCGGCCTCGCCGCCGTGTCCCGGCGCCGGGTACGGACGTACTCCCTCGGCATGCGCCAGCGGCTCGGCATCGCCGCGGCCCTGCTCGGCGACCCCGAGGTCGTCCTGCTCGACGAACCCGCCAACGGCCTCGACCCCGAAGGCATCGTGTGGATCCGCACCCTGCTGCGCCGGCTCGCCGCCGAGGGCCGCACGGTCCTGGTCTCCAGCCATCTGATGGGCGAGACCGCCGCCTTCGCCGACCACCTGCTGATCCTCGGCCGGGGCCGCCTGCTCGCCGACACACCGGTGCGAGACTTCATCCACGCGCGTGTACGGCCCCACGTCCGCGTCCGCACCAGCGATCCCGCCGCCCTCGGCGACCTCCTCGCCCGGCACGGTCACGACGCCTCCCGGGACGAGGACGGCACCTGGACCGTGCGGCACGCGCGCGTGGACGACCTCGGCCGGCTGATGTCCGAGGCGGGCGTCCCCGTCCTGGAACTCGCCGCCGGTGAGGCCACCCTGGAGGAGGCCTACCTCGATCTGACCGCGGCCGAGGCCGAGTTCACCGCACCCCGCCAGGAGGCCTGACCATGCCCTTCGCACCCGTGCTCCACGCCGAGTGGATCAAGATCCGTACCCTGCGTTCCCTGCTGGGCGCCCTCGCCGCGATCCTCCTCTGCACCGTCGCGTTCTCGGCGCTCGCCGCGGCCGACGCCGACGACCGCGACCCGCTGTTCTCGGTGTTCTTCGGCATCGGCTTCGGCCAGGTCGCCGCGATCGCGTTCGGTACGACGGCCGTCTCGTCGGAGTTCCGGGGCGGCGCGCTGCGGCTGACGCTCGCCGCGGTGCCCGACCGGGGACGCTGGTTCGCGGCGAAGGCGACGGCGATCGCCCTGCCGGCGCTGGCCGTCGGGCTGCTCACCGGCTTCGTCACGCTCCTGGTGGGCCGGTCGGTCCTCGCAGCGTCCGCGCCCGGCTGGGCCGAGGGGGTGCGCGGCGCGGTCGGCTGCGGTGTGCACCTGACGCTGATGGCCCTGTTCGCCGCGGGCCTCGCCACGGTCCTGCGCAGCGGCGTGGCGACCCTCTCCCTGCTGATCCCGTTCCTGCTGGTCGTCTCCTTCGTCGTCGGCGACCTGTCGGGCGGCGTCGCCGACTTCCTGCCCGACCGGGCCGGCCAGGTCGCCCTGCACAGCACCTGGGACGGCGCCCTCGGCCCCTGGACCGGCCTCGCGGTGACCGCGCTGTGGACGGCGGCGGCCCTGCTGGCGGGCGCGTGGAGCCTGTGCCGCAGGGACGCCTGACGCCGGGCAGGGCGGCCTGACGGACCGCCAGTTGTCAGTGGTGCCCGCTCTAGTGGACGGCATGGACACCGATCGTGCAGTGCCTGGCCCTCATCGGCTGTGGCGACTCCCGCGCACGGACCGCCGGCTCGCCCCCGGCGGCTTCCGGTGGGACGAGCACCTGCCGTTCCGGCTGCTCGGCGTGGTGACGCGGACGGACCCGCCCTGACCCGCGCCGCCGCGGACGTCATCCGGGCAGGTGACCGTCCAGGCCCGCGGCCTCCCGCAGCCGGGCGTACTCCTGCGCCATCGTCGCCGCGGTCCAGTGGGCGTTCAGGCCGCTGGGGTTGGGCAGGACCCAGACCCGGGTGCCGCCGATCGTGCGCTGCTGGGGGCCGACCCGGGCGGTGCGGTCGGCGAAGGCGGCCCGGTAGGCGGTCACACCGACCACGGCCAGCCATCCCGGCCTCAGCCGCGCCACCTTGGCGGTCAGCAGCCGGCCGCCCTCGGCGTACTCCTCGGCGCTCAGTTCGTCCGCCCGCGCGGTGGGCCGGGCGACCACGTTGGTGATGCCGAGGCCGTAGGACAGCAGCTCCTGCTGCTCGGCCGGCCGCAGCAGCCGGGGGGTGAAGCCGGACAGGTGCAGCACCGGCCAGAACCGGTTGCCGGGGCGGGCGAAGTGGTGGCCGGTCGCGGCGGTCATCAGGCCGGGGTTGATGCCGCAGAACAGCACGTGGAGACCGTCCGCGACCACGTCCGGGACGAGGCGGTCGCGGGCGGCCTCCAGGTCCGCCCGGCTGGGGCGGGGAGAGCGCGGTGCGCGGCTCAGAGGATCGCTCCGGGGGTGTAGCCGGCGGCCTCCGGGTGCTGCTTGACGATCTCCTCGATCCGGGCGAGGACCACACCGACCTGGTCGGCGGCGGCACCGGTGAAGGACAGCTTGTCGGCCATCAGCGCGCCCAGCCGCGCCCGGTCCAGCGGCAGCCGCTCGTCGGCGGCGAGCTTGTCGAGCAGGTCGTTGCGCTCGGCGCCCTGCTCCCGCATCGCGAGCGCGGTCGCCACGGCGTTCTCCTTGATCGCCTCGTGCGCGACCTCGCGGCCGACCCCGGCCCGCACGGCGCCCATGAGCACCTTGGTGGTGGCGAGGAAGGGCAGGTAGCGGTCCAGCTCGCGGGCGACGACGGCCGGGAAGGCGCCGAACTCGTCGAGGACCGTCAGGAAGGTCTCCAGCAGGCCGTCCAGCGCGAAGAAGGCGTCCGGCAGGGCCACCCGGCGCACCACCGAGCAGGACACGTCGCCCTCGTTCCACTGGTCGCCCGCCAGCTCGCCCGTCATCGAGGCGTAGCCGCGCAGGATCACCATCAGGCCGTTGACGCGCTCGCAGGAGCGGGTGTTCATCTTGTGCGGCATCGCCGAGGAGCCGACCTGGCCCGGCTTGAAGCCCTCGGTGACCAGCTCGTGCCCGGCCATCAGCCGGATGGTCTTGGCCAGCGAGGAGGGCGCCGCCGCGAGCTGCACCAGGGCGGTGACGACCTCGTAGTCCAGCGAGCGCGGGTAGACCTGGCCGACGGAGGTGAAGGCCTGCGAGAAGCCCAGGTGCCGGGCGATCCGGTTCTCCAGCTCGGCCAGCCTGCCCGCGTCTCCGCCCAGCAGGTCGAGCATGTCCTGCGCGGTGCCGACCGGGCCCTTGATGCCGCGCAGCGGGTAACGGCCGAGCAGCTCCTCGACGCGGCCGTGGGCCACCAGCAGCTCGTCGGCGGCCGTCGCGAACCGCTTGCCGAGGGTGGTGGCCTGCGCGGCCACGTTGTGCGAGCGGCCGGCCATGACCAGCTCGGCGTACTCGCCCGCGAGCCTGCCGAGACGGGCCAGCACGGCCACCGTACGGTCCCGCATCAGCTCCAGCGAGAGGCGGATCTGCAGCTGCTCGACGTTCTCCGTGAGGTCACGGGAGGTCATGCCCTTGTGCACGTGCTCGTGCCCGGCGAGGTCGTTGAACTCCTCGATCCGCGCCTTCACGTCGTGCCGGGTGACCTTCTCGCGCTCGGCGATCGAGGCCAGGTCGACGGTGTCGAGGACCCGCTCGTAGTCGGCGATCGCCTCGTCCGGCACGTCGATGCCGAGGTCCTTCTGGGCCCGCAGCACGGCGAGCCAGAGCTGCCGCTCCAGCTTCACCTTCTGGTCGGGCGACCAGAGCGTGGCGAGCTGGGCGGAGGCGTAGCGTCCGGCGAGGACGTTCGGGATGCGGGGCTTGGCGGGCGCAGAAGTCACGTGTCCAGAGTCTACTGGCGGTTCGTGCAGGCCAACGCCATGGGTGGGTTCGGCGGAAGCTACGAGAGCCGCGTCACGCCGTCCAGCCCGGGCCGCGCCGGGTCCTCGTACGGCAGGAGGTCCGGGCGCTTCGCCGGGCGGCCGTCGCCCGAGGAGCGGCCGGTCAGGCGCCGGCCTATCCAGGGGAGCAGGTGCTGTCGGGCGAACCGCGCGTCGGCGACCCGCCGCGCCAGCCAGCCCGGGGGGAGCGTCGCGGGCATCGGCAGGTGCCAGTCGGTGTCCTCCGGGTCGTACCCGAGCGTCTGCCACACCGCCTCGGCGACCCGGCGGTGCCCCTCGGCGGTCAGGTGCAGCCGGTCCACGTCCCACAGCCGCGGGTCGGCCAGCGCGGGCGCCCCGTACAGGTCGACCACGACCGCGCCGTGCCGGGCGGCCAGCTCGTCCACGCAGGCGAACAGCTCCTCCATACGCGGCCGGAACCGCTCCAGCACCGGGCCCTGCCGGCCGGGACTGCGCATCAGCACCAGCTGCTTGCAGGAGGGCGCCAGCCGTTCCACGGCCTCGGTGAGCAGTCCCCGGACCCGGCCCATGTCGCACTTGGGGCGCAGGGTGTCGTTGAGACCGCCGACCAGGGTGACGACGTCGGCGTTCATGGCCGCCGCGACCTCCACCTGCTCGTCGACGATCTGCCCGATCAGCTTCCCCCGCACGGCGAGGTTGGCATACCGGAAGCCGGGTGTACGGGCGGCCATCCGAGCGGCGAGCACATCGGCCCAGCCCCGGTAGGAGCCGTCGGGCAGCAGGTCCGACATGCCCTCGGTGAAGGAGTCGCCGACCGCGACCAGGCTGGTGTGGGCGGGAGGTGTGGGATTCGTCTGCATGGCGACAGCGATGGTATCCCGGGGCCGATACCAGCCGGTCGGTCAGCCCCGGGAGACGCGTCACCGCTCTCAGCTCGGGGCCGGCTGGCCGAAGAGCTGGCGCAGCACGTCCTCCATCGTCACCAGGCCCGCCAGCCGGCCGTCGTCGCCGAGAACGGCGGCCAGGTGGGTGCGGCTGCCGCGCATCGCGGTGAGGACGTCGTCCAGCGGGGTGCCCTCGCGGACCCGCGCGATGGGGCGCATGTCCCGCAGCCGGAACGCCATGTCCCGCGGTGAGGCGTCCAGCGCGTCCTTGACGTGCAGGTAGCCCACGATCCGGCGGCCGGTGTCGACCACCGGGAACCGGGAGAAGCCCGACTCGGCCGACAACCGCTCCAGCTGCTCGGGAGTGACGCCCACGCGCGCGTAGACGACACGTTGCAGCGGTACGACCACGTCCCGCACCGGCCGGCTGCCCAGCTCCAGGGCGTCGTGCAGCCGTTCCTGCGCCCGGTCGTCGATCAGGCCCGCCTCGCTGGCGTCCTTGACGATCTCGGCCAGCTCGGTGTCCGTGAAGGTCGCCGCGACCTCGTCCTTCGCCTCCACCCGCAGCAGCTTCAGCAGCCCGTTCGCGAACGCGTTCACCGTGAAGATCACCGGCCGCAGCGCCCGGGAGAGCGCGACCAGCGGCGGGCCGAGCAGCAGCGCGCTGCGCACCGGTTCGGCCAGCGCGATGTTCTTCGGGACCATCTCGCCGAGCAGCATGTGCAGATAGGTGGCGAGGCCCAGCGCGATCACGAAGGACACGGCGTGTCCGGCGCCCACGGGCACGCCCAGCGTGTGGAACACCGGCTCCAGCAGGTGCGCGATCGCCGGCTCGGCGACCACGCCCAGCACCAGCGTGCACAGCGTGATGCCGAGCTGGGCGGCGGCCAGCAGCGCGGACACGTGCTCAAGACCCCACAGCACGCTCCTCGCGCGCCGGTCGCCCTCCTGGGCCAGCGGCTCCACCTGCGAGCGGCGCACGGAGATCAGCGCGAACTCGGCGCCCACGAAGAAGGCGTTGACGACAAGGGTCGCCAGTCCGATCAGCAGCTGTACGGCGGTCATCGCGTGCCCTCCCGAGTCCCGCGGGCCGGCTCGGTGCCCTGGGTGCGCTCGTCGTCCAGCGGCGCGTGCAGCAGCACCCGCGCGGCCCGGCGGCCCGCGGCGTCGACCACGTCCAGCCGCCAGCCGGCGACCTCGACGCTGTCGCCCACGGCGGGTATCCGGCCCAGCTCGGTGGCGACCAGGCCGGCCAGTGTCTCGTACGGCCCCTCGGGCACGCGCAGCCCCACGCGCGCGAGCTGGTCGGTGCGGGCGGCGCCATCCGCCTCGTACAGGGCCCGGCCCCGCTCGTCCGCGCCGGCCGGGGCGAGGTCGGGTGTCTCGTGCGGGTCGTGCTCGTCCCGCACTTCGCCGACGACCTCCTCCACGATGTCCTCCAGGGTGGCCACGCCGGCCGTACCGCCGTACTCGTCGATGACGACGGCCATGGTGCGCCGGCCGCCGAGCCGGTCCAGCAGCCGGTCGACGCTGAGGGACTCGGGCACCAGCAGCGGCTCGCGCATGATCTGCGCGACCGTGCGGTGGCGCCGCTGGTCCGCGGCGACGGCCAGCACGTCCTTGATGTGGGCGGTGCCGACGACGGAGTCCAGGCTGCCCCGGTAGACCGGGAACCGGCTCAGCCCGGTCGCCCGGGTCGCGTTGGCCACGTCCTCGCAGGTCGCCTGCGTGTCCAGGGCGATGACCTGGACGCGCGGGGTCATCACGTTCTCGGCCGTGAGGTCGGCCAGGTTCAGCGTCCGCACGAACAGTTCGGCGGTGTCCGGCTCCAGGGCGCCCTCCTTGGCGGAGTGCCGGGCGAGCGCGGCCAGTTCCTGCGGCCCGCGCGCGGAGGCCAGCTCCTCGGCGGGCTCGATGCCGAGCCGGCGGACGAAACGGTTGGCGGTGCTGTTCAGATGGGCGATGAAGGGCCGGAAGACGGCGCTGAACCAGCGTTGCGCGCTGCCCACCCGCCGGGCCACGGTCAGCGGCGATGAGATCGCCCAGTTCTTCGGCACCAGCTCGCCGACGACCATCAGGAACACCGTCGACAGGGCCGTGCCCAGCACCAGCGCGACGGAACTCGCGGTGGTCCGCGACAGCCCCAGCGCGGTGAAGGGGCCGGCGAGCAGCTTGGCGATCGACGGCTCGGCGAGCATGCCGACCACCAGGTTGGTGACGGTGATGCCGAGCTGGGCGCCGGACAGCTGGAAGGTCAGGTTCCGTACCGCTTTCAGGGCGCCCGCGGCGCCGCGCTCGCCACGCGCGGCGGCCCGCTCCAGCTCACCGCGTTCCACCGTGGTCAGCGAGAACTCGGCCGCCACGAAGGCGCCGCAGGCCAGCGACAGCAGGATCGCCACCAGGAGGAGGAGCACTTCGGTCATCGGGTCACCCCCGTCCCATGATCGGACAGGGTGGGACGGATCGCGCGGTGCCGCGGACTGGGAGGCTCGCCCATGGGCGGACGCTCACAACCTTTCATAGAGGGCCGAGTGCTCCCTCCAGGGTAAAGGATGGGCAAAGAAGTCCGCGAGGGGGTTCGCCGCCGGCGTAGCGCCCTCAGTCGGTGAGCGGCTTCACCCAGCGCCGCCACCGCTCCTCCGGCCCGTAACCGGCGGCCCGCCAGGCGTGCTGCCCGGGGGTCTCGTTGCGCACCAGCACCATCGCGTCCGCGCGCCGCCCGCCGAGCCGCGCGAAGCGCTCCTCCGCGGCGGCCAGCAGCGCCGAGCCGATGCCCCGGCGCCGTCGCTCCGGGTGAACCGCGAGCCGGTACAGATGGCACCGCCAGCCGTCGAAACCGGCGATCACCGTGCCCACCAGTGCACCGTCCAGCTCGGCCAGCAGGAGCGCCTCGTCGTCCCGGTCGACCAGCCGCTCCACGCCGGCGCGGTCGTCGCTGATGCTCGTCCCCTCGGCGGCCGTCTTCCAGAAGGCGAGGACGGCGTCGAGATCGTCGGGCCCGGCGGCACGTACGCGCAGATCAGTCATGTCGCCATGGTGATCGCCGGGTCCCCGGTACCGCCCGGGATTCCATCCTGCGGACTCCTCCCGCAGGGACGAGGATCACGTCGTAGCCCGGTTCCCCGGCGCGACGGCACAGGGCGCGCCGGATCCGACTCCCTCACGTCCGCGCCGCCCCGATCGGCGGGGCGCGTTCACTCGTGGGCGATCGCCGCCAGCACGTTCATCCGGGACGCCCGCAGCGCCGGCAGCAGGGCCGCCACCACACCCACCACCGCCGAGCCGACCACCACGGCGACGATCGTGCCCCAGGGGATCGCGAGCGCCGTGAGACCGCGCAGCGCCAGCACCCGCTGCATGCACACCCCCCACACCAGGCCCAGGCCCAGCCCCAGGACCGCCCCGAACACCGCGATCACCACCGACTCCAGCCGGATCATCCGGCGCAACTGCCGCCGTCCCAGCCCGATCGCCCGCAGCAGCCCGATCTCCCGGGTCCGCTCCACCACCGACAGGGCGAGGGTGTTGACCACACCGAGGACGGCGATGACGATGGCCAGCCCGAGCAGCGCGTACACCAGGTACAGCAGCACGGCGATCTGGTCGTGGATTAGGTCCTTGTAGTCGGCCTGGTCGCGCACCTGGACCTGCGGGAAGGGCCGCAGCGCCGCCTCCAGGCGGGGCCGCAGCCGTGCCGGGCCGGTGCCGGGGGCCGCGTTGACGTAGAGGGCCGCGTCCTGCCCGTTCGGCACGTACCTCTCCAGGGTCGCCAGGCCCAGGAAGAGGCCGCCCTGGTTGCCGAAGCCGTCGGCCGTCTCCTGGTCGGTCAGCGCCCCGACGGTCAGCTCCGTCCGGCGCCCGCCCGGGAACTCGACCGGCAACGCGCTGCCGACCCGTACGCCGTGGTCCCGCGCGTAGCCGGCGTCCAGGGCGAGGTGCCCGTCGGCCAGGGCGGCCGCCGAGCCGCCCCGCGCGTACGTGATGTGCGCGACCTCGTCGAGCCGCGGGTCGTATCCGGCGGCCGACGTCGTCACCCGCCGGCCGTCCGGCAGGCGTACGACGAGGGGAGTGATCCGCTGCCGTACGACGAGCCCGACCCCGGGCGTCGCGGCCACCCGGTCCGCGATCTGCCCTGTGAACGGCAGGAAGCCGGCGTTCTGGACGACGAAGTCGGCGCCCAGCGTGCGGTCGATCTGCCGGTCGAACGACGCGGACATCGAGGCGCTCGCCACCGACATCCCGCCCACCAGGGCCAGGCCCACCATCAGCGCGGCGGCCGTGGCACCGGTCCGGCGCGGATTGCGCAACGCGTTGCGCCGGCTCATCCGGCCGACCGCACCGAACAGCGCGGGGAAGGCCGCGCCCAGCACCCGGATCACCGGCCGCACCAGCAGCGGGCCGGCCACCACGGTCGCGATCAGCGTCAGCACGACACCGACACCCAGCAGCGTCGCGGCCTGCGCGGTCCGCGTCGCCGTGGCGCACCCGGCCAGCGCCGCCGCGCCGACCGCCCCGACCACCGCGCCGGCGACCGCCCGCACCCGCAACGGCCGGTCCGCACCGCCGACTTCACCACCCCCGTCACCGGCGAGCGCCGCCATCGGCGACACGCCCGCCGCGCGCCGCGCGGGCAGGTAGGCGGCCACGAAGGTCACGCCGAGGCCGACCACATAGGCCGCCACCGGCGTCCCCCAGCCGATCACCATCTCCGTGGCGCGCAGGTTCATCCCGAACGCGCTCATCAGCCGGATCAGCCCGAACGCCAGCCCGATCCCGGCGCCCAGCCCGAGCGTCGAGCCGACCAGTCCCAGCAGCAGCGCCTCGGTGAGCACCGAGCGCCGCACCTGGCGGCGGTCCGCGCCCAGCGCCCGCAGCAGACCCAGTTCCCGGGTGCGCTGGGCGATCAGCATGGAGAAGGTGTTGACGATCAGGAACACGCCGACCAGCAGGGCGACACCGGCGAAACCCAGCATCACGTACTTCACCACGTCGAGGAAGGACCCGAGCGCGGCCGCGGCCGACTTGGCCTGCTCCCCGGCGGTCTTCAGGTCGTACGTGCCGGTGCCGACCGCCGCGCCGACCCGGCGCTTGAGTTCCGCGTCGGACACGCCCGGTGCCGCGTCCACCGCGATGCCGGTCGCCCGCGCGGACGAGCCGAGCAGTTCCCGGCCGGCCACCGCCGGGTCGACGTACAGCAGGGCCGCGCCCGGATTGGTCGTGGTGAAACCCGCGATGCCGACGACCCGGACCCGGAAGGTGCCCGGCTGCGCCTGCACGGTCAGCGTGTCACCGATCCGCACGTGCCTCCTGCCGGCCGTGTCCGCGTCCAGCAGGGCCTCGCCGGGCCCGCGCGGCGCGTGGCCGGAGGTCAGCCGCACCGGGCTGCGGCCGGTGGCGTACCAGGCGGCGGCGACGGTGGGGGCGCCGGTGGTCGGGCCGACGGAACGGTTGCGGCGGTCGACCACCACCACGTTCTGCACCGACACCTGCGCGCGGGCCGCCGCCACCCCGTCGACCCGGGCCACCCGGTCCCGCAGGGCGGCCGGCACGGTCTGCACCGCGCCGCTGGCCCGCGCGGCCGACCGGAGGTCCTGCCGGGGCTGGACCGTCACATCGGCGGCGGTGGAGGCGAACAGCCGGTCGAAGGTGCGGGTGACGGTGTCGGAGAAGATCAGGCTGCCCGCGACGAACGCCACGGACAACACCACGGCCAGCGCGGACAGCGCCAGCCGGCCCTTGTGCGCCAGGAAACTCCGTAGGGTCGCCTTGAGCACCGCCTCACCCCTCCCCGGTGGAGCGGCCGTCGCCGGCCGCGCCCCGGGCCGCGTCGGCCTCGGGGCCCGGCGGCCGTCCCCCGGGGAGGACCCGCATGCGCTCCAGTACGGCCTCGGCCGTCGGCTCGGGCATCCCGTCCACGATCCACCCGTCGGCGAGGAAGAGGACCAGATCGGAGTGGGCGGCGGCACCGGGGTCGTGCGTCACCATGACGACGGTCTGCCCGAGGTCGTCCACGGCAGCGCGCAGAAAGCCCAGCACCTCGAGTCCGGCCCGCGAGTCCAGGTTGCCGGTCGGCTCGTCGGCGAAGATCAGCTCCGGCCGGGAGGCCAGCGCCCGCGCGCACGCGACCCGCTGCTGCTGGCCGCCGGAGAGCTGGGCCGGCCGGTGCGTGAGGCGGTCCCGCAGCCCGAGCCGGTCGACGACCTGGTCCAGCCACCGCGGGTCCGGCCTGCGGCCCGCGATGTCCATCGGCAGGGTGATGTTCTCGGCCGCGGTCAGCGTCGGGACGAGGTTGAACGACTGGAACACGAACCCGATCCGGTCCCGCCGCAGCCGGGTCAGCTCCCGCTCCCGCAGCCCGGTGATCTCGGTGCCGCCGATCCAGACCCGGCCGGCGGACACGGTGTCCAGGCCCGCGAGGCAGTGCATCAGCGTGGACTTCCCGGACCCCGAGGGGCCCATCACGGCGGTGAACCCGCCCCGCGCGATGTCCACGTCCACCGCGTCGAGGGCGAGCACGGCCGCCTCTCCGGAGCCGTACGCCTTGCTCAGCCCCCGGGCCCGGGCCGCGACCCCGCCGTCCGGTACGTGCTGCCCAGCAGGTGTCGACAAGCCCGCCTCCCGATCACCGAAACGCCACCACGAACGAGCGTACGGCTCCCTGGGACCGGGGGCGGGGGAGTCGGCCGGGTCGGTTCCGGTGGGCGGGCGGCTTCGTCCGTCCCGGGGAGCTCGGCCTGTTCCGGCCCGCGGGCGTGCGGCTCCGCCGGCTCCCGCCACCCCGGGTCGGCGTACGCCACCCGTTCGTCCGCGTGGGCGCACGGCGCCGCCCCCGGCGTCAGTGGGCGTCCGGTTCGGGCGGGCGCCAGGCGACGCCGAGGGAGCAGTACGACGTCGGCAGCGTCGGTCCCTTCTCCGGCAACAGCACCCGCCGGTGCGGGCCGAGGTGGAACCCGGCGGCGCGCAGCGCGGCGAGCGGCTCCCGGGACAGGTGGCAGCCGCCGTTCAGGACCGGCCACAGGGTGCGGTCCAGGGTCTGCTGGGTCAGCGTCATCGCCCGTCCGCCGCCCCGCCCGTGCTCGAAGAACCGCACCTCGCCGCCGGGCCGGAGCACCCGCCGTACCTCGCCGAGCGCCCGCTCGACATCCCGCACACTGCACAGCACCAGCGACAGCACGGCCGCGTCGAAGGCCTCGCTCTTGACCGGAAGGGCCTCCGCCGCGCCCGGTACCACGTCGACCGGCACCTCGGCGCGCAGCGCGGCCTCCAGCGCCAGCTGCCTGAGCCGGGGCTCCGGTTCGATCGCGACGACCTCCGCGACCGTGCCGGGGTAGTGGTGGAAGTTCAGCCCGTTGCCCGCGCCGATCTCGACGACCCGCCCGGACAGCCCGGCGAGCAGCCGCTCGCGCACCCCGGCCATCCCGAGCCGGGACTCCGCGCCCACGCTGATCCGGGCGTAGTAGCGGGCGAACACCGGATGGTGGACGGGACTGCGCGCGACCCGGCCGGAACGGGTGGACAGCAGCCGCATGGCAACCTCCCTGGACAGCACGGTCCTGAAAGGAGTCTCCCCCGGCACACGCCCGCCCACCCCCACGGAACGACTCCCGCAGGCGACCGCGTCCGCCGGACCGGGCCGCCGCTACGGCGCCTGCCGCGCAGCGGGCCGGCCCGGCGCGGCCGAACCGCTACCGCGCCTCCCGTGCCCGGAACGCCTCCGCGTCCCAAACGCCGTCCAGGCGGGGGGCCAGCCAGGTGGGGGCCGCGCCGCGGAAGGCCGTGGGGGTGAGGGAGCCGGCGCCGGCGGGGAGTGCGCCCAGGAGGGGGGCGTCGGCGACCTCCGGGAGGTCGGCCACGTTGCAGCGGGTGGCCAGGTCGGGGGCGTCGGGCCAGCTGCCGATCACCACCCCGGCGAACTCCAGCTCGCGGCGCCGCAGTTCGCGTGCGGTCAGTTCCGTGGCGTTGAGCGTGCCGAGCCCGGCCTGCACGACGACCAGCACCGGCGCGTTCAGCAGCCGGGCCGTGTCGGCCAGCGTCCCGCCCGCCGCGTCGAACCGGACGAGCAGCCCGCCGGCCCCCTCCACCAGCACCAGATCGTGCTCGGTGGCCAGCTTGGCGGCCCGCTCGGCCACCTCGTGCGGGTGCACCGGCGCCATCCCGGCCCGCCGGGCCGCCGTACCAGGCGCCAACGGCTCCGGGAACCGCGCGAGTTCGGTGGCCGTCACCGGACCGGCGAGCCGCGCGACCTCGTCGGCGTCCCCGCGTTCGTCCGGCCGTACACCCGTCTGGGCCGCCTTCAGCACGGCCACCGAACGGCCGGCCGCGAGCGCCACGGCGGCGACGGCGGCCGTGGTGACGGTCTTGCCGACCTCCGTGCCCGTCCCCGTGATCACCAGTACCGGCATGTCAACCCTCCTGTGTCGCGGCGCACACCGCGCGCGCGATCCGTGCCACGTCCTCGTCCGAGGTGACGTACGGCGGCATCGTGTAGATCAGGTCCCGGAACGGGCGCAGCCACACGCCCGCCCGTACGGCGGCGTCGGTCGCGGCCTTCATGTCCACCGCGTGGTCGAGCTGGACCACCCCGATGGCCCCGAGGACGCGGACATCGCGCACCCCGGGCAGGTCGCGTGCCGGCGCCAGACCCTCCCGCAGGCCCGCCTCGATCCGCTTGACCTCGGACAGCCAGTCCTGCCCCAGCAGCAGCTCGACGGAGGCGCAGGCCACGGCCGCCGCCAGCGGGTTGCCCATGAACGTGGGCCCGTGCGCGAGCACCGGCACCTCGCCCCGCGAGATGCCGTCGGCCACCCGCGCGGTGCACAAGGTGGCCGCCATCGTCAGATAGCCGCCGGTCAGCGCCTTGCCCACGCACATCACATCCGGGCTGACGGCCGCGTGCTCCGCCGCGAACAGCGCGCCGGTGCGGCCGAAGCCGGTGGCGATCTCGTCGAACACGAGCAGCACGTCGTGCGCGTCGCACGCCTGGCGCAGCACCCGCAGATAGCCGGGGGAGTGGAAGCGCATGCCGCCGGCGCCCTGCACCACCGGCTCCACGATCACCGCGGCCAGCTCGTCCGCGTGCCGTCCGACCATCTCGCGCAGATGCTCCGCGTACGACTCCTCGTACGCGGTCGGCGGCGCGTCCGCGAACACCTGGCGCGGCAGCACACCGCTCCACAGCTCGTGCATCCCGCCCTCCGGGTCGCACACCGACATGGGGTTCCAGGTGTCCCCGTGGTAGCCGCCGCGCCAGGTCAGCAGCCGCCGCTTGCCCGGCCGGCCGAGCGAACGCCAGTACTGCAGGCACATCTTCAGCGCCACCTCGACGGACACCGACCCCGAGTCGGCCAGGAACACGTGCTCCAGCCCCTCTGGCGACATGTCGACAAGGTGTTTCGCGAGCCGGACGGCGGGCTCGTGCGTGAGCCCGCCGAACATGACATGGCTCATCCGGCCCAACTGCGCGCGCACGGCCTCGTCGAGGACCGGGTGGCGGTAGCCGTGGATGGCCGACCACCACGACGACATGCCGTCGACCAGTTCGCCGGAGCCGTCGGCCAGCCGCAGCCGGACCCCGCTCGCCGCCTCCACGACGAGCGGTTCCACGCGCCCGGGCATCGGACCGTACGGATGCCACACATGCCGCCGGTCCAGCTCCAGCAGTTCCGGCACGGCGAGGTCAGGCATTGGGCGCGAGGTCCGTTCCGGCGCCTCGGCGGCGGACCGCTACCAGATCCGTGCGCGGCTCGGCGGCCGCCGCGACAGCAGTCGTACCGGCAGCGGCCGTACCGTCAGCCGGCGTAGCGGCCGCAGCCGTGCCGGCAGCCGCCGTACCGCACACGCCGCCACCCGCGTGCGACCCGCAGCCGGCGCCGGCCTCGTGCGACCCGCAGCCCGCCTCCGCGTGCGACCCGCAGCCGCCGACGGCCGCCGCCCGGTGCTCCGGCAGCGTCACCTGGTCGGCGCCCTCCACCTCGAAGCCGGCGTCCGCGATCATCTCCAGGTCGGCCTTGCCGGCTTGGCCCTCGCTCGTCAGGTAGTCGCCGAGGAAGACGGAGTTCGCCAGGTGCAGCGCCAGCGGCTGCATCGAGCGCAGGTGGACCTCGCGGCCGCCCGCGATGCGGACCTCCACGTCCGGGCAGACGAACCGGACCATCGCCAGGATCCGCAGGCAGCGCTGCGGGGTGAGGTTCCATTCCTTGGCCAGCGGGGTGCCCTCGAACGGGATCAGGAAGTTCACCGGCACCGAGTCCGGGTCCAGCGCCCGCAGCGAGAACACCACGTCGACCAGGTCCTCGTCGGTCTCGCCCATGCCCGCGATCAGACCCGAACACGCGGACAGGCCGGCCGCGTGCGCCTTCTGTACGGTGTCCACCCGGTCGGCGTACGTGTGGGTGGTCGTGATGTCCCCGTACGTCCCCTCGGACGTGTTGAGGTTGTGGTTGTAGGCGTCCGCGCCGGCCTCGCGCAGCCGTTCGGCCTGGCCGTCGGAGAGCAGGCCGAGACAGGCGCACACCTCGACGCCCTCGTTCTGCTCCTTGATGGCCTTGATGGTCTGCGAGACCCGGTCCACGTCCCGGTCCGTCGGGCCGCGCCCGCTGGCCACCAGACAGACCCGCTTGGCGCCGCCCGCGAGGCCCGCCGCGGCGGCCTGGGAGGCCTCGTCCGGCTTGAGCCAGGTGTACTTCAGGATGTCGGCCTTGGAGCCGAGCCGCTGGGAGCAGTACGAGCAGTCCTCGGGGCACAGGCCCGACTTGAGGTTGACCAGATAGTTGAGTTTCACCCGGCGCCCGAACCAGTGCCGGCGCACCTTGCCGGCCGCGGCCACCACGTCGAGCAGGTCGTCATCGGAGGTGGCCAGCACGGCGAGTGCTTCCTCGCGGGTCGGCAGCTCGCGCCGAAGCCCCTTGTCCACCAGCGTGTTCAGCAGGTCCATGAGCCCTGATCCTGTCCTACGGGACCGCCCCGGGCCAAGGAGACTTCGCACAACAGAGCCGGTTCACCGTGTGGGTATTGCCACACCCTGGGTGGCAGGTCGTACCGCTAGGGTCTGTCCGCTACCTACAAAAGCACCGGAGGACCCATGGTGTTCGGCTGGATCGACGAGCAGGCCGAGGCGCGCCGCCGCGCCGGACTCGTGCGCACCCTGCGCCCGCGCCCCGCCGGCTCGCCGCTGCTGGACCTGGCGAGCAACGACTACCTGGGCCTGACCCGCCATCCGGAGGTCACCGAGGGCGCGGCCGCGGCCGCCCGGACCTGGGGCGGCGGCGCCACCGGTTCCCGGCTGGTCACCGGCACCACCGGGCTGCACACGGAGCTGGAGCGCGCGCTCGCCGGCTTCTGCGGCTTCGAGGCGGCCCTGGTGTTCTCCTCCGGATACGCCGCCAACCTGGCCGCGGTCACCGCGCTCGGCCCGTACGGCTCGCTGATCGTCTCCGACGCGGGCAACCACGCCTCGCTCATCGACGGCTGCCGGCTCGCCCGGGGCGAACGGCAGGTCGTCGGCCACGCCGATCCCGAGGCCGTGCGCAAGGCCCTGGCGGCGCACGAGGGTCCGGCGATCGTCGTGTCCGACACGGTGTTCTCCGTCGACGGGGACCGGGCCCCGCTGGCCGGGCTGGCCGCGGCCTGCCGGGAGCACGGCGCGGGACTGGTCGTGGACGACGCGCACGGACTGGGCGTCCTGGGCGAGGGCGGCCGGGGCGCGCCGTACGCGGCGGGGCTGGCCGGGGCCGAGGACGTGGTCGTCACGGCCACCCTGTCCAAGTCGCTGGGCAGTCAGGGCGGCGTGGTGCTGGGCCCGGCCCGGGTGATCGACCACCTGGTCAACGCGGCCCGGACGTTCATCTTCGACACGGGTCTCGCCCCGGCGGCGGCCGGTGCCGCGCTGGCGGCGCTGCGGCTGCTGGAGCGCGAGCCCGGCCGGGCGGCGCGGGCCCGCGAGGTGGCCGCGGAGCTGCACGCACGGCTGACCACCGCGGGCCTGGACGCGGTGCGTCCGGACGCCGCGGTGGTCTCCGTACGGGCCCCGTCCCCGGAGCAGGCGGTTCGCTGGGCGGCCGACTGCCGTACGGCGGGCCTGGCCGTGGGCTGTTTCCGCCCTCCCTCCGTGCCCGACGGCATCTCCCGGCTGCGGCTGACCGCCCGCGCGGACCTCTCCGGGGCGGAGATCGAACGCGCTGTACGAGTCATCGGCGAAACGCGACCATGAGTCGGCGTGACACGGCCGTGCGTCGCCCGAGAGCGGTCAGAGATTGATCGATTTTGATCAGACTGCGGTCAGGAAGCCCGTCCAGCTCGCGGGGGAGAAGAGCAGGGCGGGACCGGCCGGCTGCTTCGAGTCGCGCACGGCGAGCAGTCCGGCCGCGCGGCCGGAGCGCGGCCGTGCCGTCTCCACGCAGTTGTTGGCTCCCGTGCTGTAGCTGCTGCGCAGCCAGCGCACGTCGTGCAGGTCGGTACTGGCAGGGACGTTCCGAGGCAGAGCTGACATGGTGCCTCCTTACGCGCCGTCACCTATCCCGGCGATGTAGTCCAACGATTCCTCGGGGGAAAGGGCGTGGAACTGAAGGGTGTCGAAGGCCTCGGAGTAGGCCATCAGGTCTTCTTTCCGTTCCAGATAGAGGCTACTCGTCAACTGGTCTAGAACAACCACGTCCAGATCAGAAGTGCGCGGAAATGAGAAGATAACGAAAGGGCCGGTGAGGCCGATATGCGCTCCCGCGGCGAACGGCAGGACCTGCAGCCGCACCTGGGGCAGCCGCGCCGCCTCCGTCAGCCGCTCCAGCTGCCGGGCCATCACCTCCGGACCGCCCACCTCGCGGCGCAGCACCGCCTCGTCCAGTACGGCGCTCAGCACCAGCGGCGGGTCCGCTCGGAGCACGTCCTGCCTGGCCAGACGCACCTCCACCAGCGTGTCCAGGCGCTCCTCGTCCAGGTCCTTCACGGCCGCCCGGGTCACCGCGCGGGCGTACTCGGCGGTCTGCAGCAGGCCGGGCACGACCGTGGTCTCCAGGGTGCGCATGGCGCCGGCCTGCGACTCCAGACTGATGAAATCGCGGTATGTGGGCGGCAGCACCCCGCGGTAGGCGTGCCACCAGCGGTGCCGGCCGCCCGCGTCCTCCGACCCCGCCAGCATCAGCAGCAACTCGCGCAGCTGTCTGTCCCGCACCCCGTAGGCGTCCAGCAGTAACCGCAGATCGGCCGGTTTCACCCCGCTGGCACCGGTCTCGATGCGGCTCACCTTGGACTGGTGCCAGCCCACCAGCCGGGCCGCGTCGCCGCTCGTGAGTCCGGCGCCGGTACGCAGCGTGCGCAGTTCGGCGCCCAGTTTGCGGCGCCGCACCGCCGGACCGTTCTGCATGGGCTTCTCCCTACTCCTTCCGGGCCACCCGAATACGGTCTCGCGTCGCAGAGTTCACCGCTTCGGGCGACAGATATATGCATATCTTGGTGGATCGCACCGCGTGCCCGAGCCGTTGATGGCAGTCTGGCGAACAAGCACCAGTCCGGGACCGTACTCGAACCCCCCGCCGTCTGTCGGACCGCGGTCCCGTGGGAAAGGGACGACGTCGCCATGGCAGACCACCTGGAAGCATCCGTCACTCTGCCGAGCGATCCCGCCTCGGTCGCCGCCGCCCGCTCCTACGTCGTGGGCACCCTGGCGGAGTGGGGCCTGCCGGCGGACACCGACACGGCCGACACCGTCCGGCTCATCGTCTCCGAACTCGCCACGAACGCCGTACAGCACACCTTCGGCCAGTCACCCACCTTCACGGTCGACATCGCGCTGCACCATGACGAACACCTGCGCATCGGCGTCACGGACAGCCACCCCCGCTTCCCGAAGAGACTGCCCGCCGCCGTCCAGCAGGACAACGGGCGTGGCATGGTCATCATCCGGTGTCTCACCGCCGAGTGCGGCGGCCGGCTCCGCATCCGCCCCACCCGCGAAGGTGGCAAGACGGTCTCCATCGAACTCCCCTGGGCGATCCCGCCCGCACCGGTCCCGGCGGCGGGCCGACAGGAGCCGTAACCCTCGCGACGCACCACGCCGCCCCACCGAACAGGTGGCGCACGGCAGCTTCCCCGAGGCGTCGGACCACGTCGGAAACCTGTGGCCCTGCGGACGACGGGCCCGAGGACCGGCACCGGCGACAGCCGAGAGGGGGCGCTCCGGCTGCTGGGCGGCGCCTGTGGTGCCGCACCCGGGCGTGCCTGCCCTGTGGGCGCTACGGCGGTCAGCCCCGGCCGTCGAGGGGACCGTGGCCGAGGTCGCCCATCCGCTTCGGCAGGCGTGCGTCACGCTGCGCGCCGGCGCTCACCTGGTTCCGGCCGGTCGGCCTGCTGGTGGAGTGGCTCGGCGGGGAGCTGCGTCGGCCCCGGGCCGCCCGTGGTCTCCAGGCGGCCACCGGGGCGGCGCTGACGGCGCTCGGAGCGGCCCTGCTGCTGGAGCCGCTCCCGGCCTGAGGACGGGTCAGCCGACCCGGCCGTACCAGACGCTCTTCGTCCAGATCTTCTGGAGCCTCACCACGTCCCCGGTCCTCGGGGCGTGCCAGATCTTCCCGTGGCCGGCGTAGATGCCGACGTGGTAGACGCTGGAACCCGAGTGGAAGAAGACCAGGTCGCCCGCCCTGCGGCTGCGGGCGGAGATGTGGTGCGTCTTGTTGTACTGCTGGGCGGCGGTGCGCGGCAGCTTCTTGCCGGCCTTCTTGAACGAGTAGAGCGTCAGCCCCGAGCAGTCGAACCTGCGCGGCCCGGTCGCTCCCCACGCGTAGGGGGCGCCCTTCTTGGACGCCGCGATCTGGAGCGCCTTCGTCGCCAGGGTCGCGGCGGAGGCGTCGGTGGCGAGGCCGGGCACCGCGATCGAGCCGCCCACGGCGGCGAGGGTGAGAGCCGAGGCCGTGCCGGCCCGGGCCATCAGCGACGGGACACGATTGAGCGCAGTCATGCGCAACCCTTCGTCAGCCGCCTGTGAAGGATGACCTGTCGGATTCGGGCTGGCGAAGTTGCCCGGCCGCGTTGCCGCGGCTTCACCCCAAGGGCTGCTCGGAGCCTGACACCCGTCCGTGTCGAACAGACGTGCATCCGGTCCGGCGACCCGTCTTGCTTGGGTCCTCCACTCCTGCCGATCCACTCCTGTCGACCGGTCATCCGGGCGGCGGCAGGACTCGGCGTCCGCCCGGACCGCCCCGCCGCGGTGGCGGGGGCTTGTCGTCAGACAGGGATCTTGACTCACGACTGTCCGAAAATCCCAACGGAAGCGGGTGTTTGTGGGGTTACTCACCACTCAGCCGTTCGGGTGGACACTGCTCCGCCCGAGTCCCCGTCAAGTCCCGGGCGTAGCCCGCGACCTGGGCCGAAGCCCCTCCCGGCGACCCATGGACCCGCGCACCGCGCAACTCGGGAGGCCCGGAAACCGCTCCGGATATACACCGGTCGGCGGTACGTCGTTCGGGCCGTTTCCTGTCCCGTCGGCGCGGCGCGCGTCGACGCCCGGGACCCGCGGGGCCGGACGGGCGTCCGCCTCAGCCGACGCCGTCCGGCGGGAGCGCGACGCGAGCGGCCCGGCGCTCACCGTCCAGCACCCGCAGCGCCCGTGCCAGCGTGTCCCCGTGCAGCTCCGTCTCGCCCCGCCGGTGCATCAGCGCGAGCGCGTCCCGCAGCTCCGCCGCCTTGCGCACCAGGGCCTGGGCCGCACGCAGCCCGCGGTAGGTGTCCCCTGGGCGGGCCGGGTTGACGCGGCCCAGCAGGTCGACCGCCTCCAGGTAGCAGTCGATCAACTCGCCCTCGGCGCGGGTCAGCGCGGGCAGCGGCGGAAGGTCCGGCAGCACGGGCGGCTCACCTCTCGTCCGGTGCGCCGTGCGTGCCCCGGCGGCCGGGCACGATGCCGTCCACCAGACCGTAGGCGACGGCTCCGGTGGCGTCCAGGATCAGGTCACGATCGAGATCCTCGTGGACCTGTCCGGCCGTGCGCCCTGTGTGCTCGACGAGCATCCGCTCCAGGGTCGCGCGGGTGCGGGCCATCTCCTCGGCCTGGACGAACAGGTCGCTGGGCCGGCCGCGCACCGGTTCGGGCAGCCCGGGCTGTTCGAGCACCACGCGGGCGCCCGGCAGCGCGAACCGCTTGCCGGGGGCGCCGGCCGCGAGCAGCACCGCGGCGCAGCCGCCGGCCTGGCCCAGGCAGTAGGTCGTCACGTCGCAACCGACGTACCGCATCGTGTCGTAGACGGCCGTCATGGCCTCGAAGGAGCCGCCCGGCGAGTTCACGTACAGCGTGATGTCCCGGTCCGGGGCCGCGTGTTCGAGGTACATCAGCTGCGCGGTCACATCGCTCGCCGCCGCGTTGTCGACGGGCGTACCGAGGAAGACGATCCGGTCCTCGAAGAGCCTCGCGTACGGGTCGAGCGTGCGGACGGTGCTCCCGGTGCGCTCGCTGAACTCGGGCAGCACATGGCGGGCGGCGGGTCGGTGCATGGACATACCCCTCCTCATGACGAGGCCCCGTAGGCCTCGGCTTCTGTAAAAAATGTACAGGACGTACGTCACGTTATGATGGAGGCATGGCCTACGAGATTCCGGTGACGCAAGCCAGGGCTGAGCTCGCCGACCTGATCAACCGCGTCGTGTACGGCGGTGAGCGCGTCGTCGTGACCCGGCACGGCAAGCCGCTGGTGGCGTTGGTCTCGGCCGCCGACCTGGAACGGCTCGACGCGCTGGACGAGCCGGCCGAGGAGCAGGTCGTCAGCTCGGTGTCCCGGGTCCACGAGGCCGATTCCGTACGCCACGACCAGCGGCGCTTCGGCATCGCGGCGGAGCACCGGGGGCCCGGCGCGCCCTGAGCCGCCCGCCTCTGCGGAAGCCCATCGACCGGTCATGCGTCACCCAAGGTCTGGTTAACGTCGTTGAAACTCCGGCGTTCTAGCCTGCCGATCCACGCCACCAGGGGTTTTTCTGCCCGGATTGACGATGATCCGGGGATTTGTCTGTGTGTTACACCTGTCCCCGTCGCGGTGGCTGCGGCAACCGGACCCCGCACGGTCCGGAGCAAGGACGGTGAGGTGGGACGTGCAACTGACCCCGCACGAGCAGGAGAGGCTGCTCATCCACGTGGCGGCCGACGTGGCCGAGAAGCGCAGGGCCCGTGGGCTCAGGCTCAATCACCCCGAAGCGGTCGCCCTGATCACGTCGCACATCCTGGAGGGCGCGCGTGACGGCCGTACCGTCGCCGAACTGATGTCCTCCGGCCGCAAGATCCTGACCAGGGACGACGTCATGGACGGCGTCCCGGAGATGATCCACGACGTGCAGGTGGAGGCGACCTTCCCGGACGGCACCAAGCTCGTCACCGTCCACGAGCCGATCATCTGAGGGGGCCGCGATGATTCCCGGAGAGATCCTGTTCGCGGACGACCCCGTCGTCTGCAACGCGGGCCGCGAGGTCACCCGGCTGACCGTCCTCAACGCCGCCGACCGGCCCGTCCAGGTCGGCTCCCACTACCACTTCGCGGAGGCCAACCCCGGTCTGGAGTTCGACCGCGGCGCCGCGCACGGCAAGCGGCTGAACGTCGCCGCGGGCACCGCCGTCCGCTTCGAGCCCGGCATCCCCGTGGACGTCGAGCTCGTCCCGTTGACCGGCGCCCGGATCGTGCCCGGACTGCGCGGCCAGACCCGAGGAGCCCTCGATGCCTGAGATCTCCCGCGCCGCCTACGCCGACCTGTTCGGCCCCACCACCGGCGACCGGATCCGGCTCGCCGACACCGATCTGCTGATCGAGATCGAGGAGGACCGCTCCGGCGGCCCCGGAAGCTCCGGCGACGAGGCGGTCTTCGGCGGCGGCAAGGTCATCCGCGAGTCCATGGGCCAGTCCCGCGCCACCCGCGCCGAGGGCACCCCCGACACCGTGATCACCGGTGCCGTCGTCGTCGACCACTGGGGCGTCGTCAAGGCCGACGTCGGCATCCGCGACGGCCGGATCACCGCCCTCGGCAAGGCCGGCAACCCGGACACCATGGACGGTGTCCACCCGGACCTCGTCATCGGCCCCGAGACCGAGGTCATCGCGGGCAACGGGCGCATCCTCACCGCCGGTGCCATCGACGCGCACGTCCACTTCATCTGCCCGCAGGTCGCCGACGAGGCGCTGGCCTCCGGCATCACCACCCTGGTCGGCGGCGGCACCGGCCCCGCCGAGGGCTCCAAGGCCACCACCGTCACCCCCGGCCCCTGGCACCTGGCCCGGATGCTGGAGGCGATGGAGGCCTACCCGGTCAACGTCGGCCTCCTCGGCAAGGGCAACACCGTCAGCCACGAGGCGATGCTCTCCCAGATCCGCGGCGGCGCCGTCGGCCTGAAGCTGCACGAGGACTGGGGCTCGACCCCGGCCGTCATCGACGCCGCGCTGACCGTGGCCGACCGGACCGGCATCCAGGTCGCCATCCACACCGACACCCTGAACGAGGCGGGCTTCGTCGGCGACACCCTCGCCGCGATCGCGGGCCGGGGCATCCACTCGTACCACACCGAGGGGGCCGGCGGCGGCCACGCTCCCGACATCATGACGGTCGTCTCGCGACCCAACGTGCTGCCCAGCTCCACCAACCCGACCCGGCCCTTCACCGTCAACACGACCGAGGAACACCTCGACATGCTGATGGTGTGCCACCACCTCAACCCGGCCGTCCCCGAGGACCTCGCCTTCGCCGAGTCCCGGATCCGCCCGTCGACCATCGGCGCGGAGGACATCCTGCACGACCTCGGCGCGATCTCGATCATCTCCTCCGACTCCCAGGCCATGGGCCGGGTGGGCGAGGTCGTCCTGCGGACCTGGCAGACCGCGCACGTCATGAAGCGCCGACGCGGCGCGCTCCCCGGCGACGGCCGCGCCGACAACCACCGGGTACGGCGCTATGTCGCCAAGTACACGATCAACCCGGCGCTCGCCCAGGGCCTCGCCGCCGAGATCGGCTCCGTCGAGACCGGCAAGCTCGCCGACCTGGTGCTGTGGGAGCCCGCGTTCTTCGGGGTCAAGCCGCTCCTCGTCATCAAGGGCGGGCAGATCGCGTACGCGCAGATGGGTGACGCCAACGCCTCCATCCCCACCCCGCAGCCGATCCTGCCCCGCCCGATGTACGGCGCGATCGGCCGGGCCCCGGCCGCCAACTCGGTGAACTTCGTGAGCCGGTCGGCGATCGAGGACGGGCTGCCGGAACGGCTGGCACTCGGCAAGCGGTTCGTGGCGATCGAGTCCACGCGCGCGGTCACCAAGGCCGACATGCGGGAGAACGACGCCCTGCCGGACGTCCGCATCGACCCCGACAGCTTCGCCGTGCACATCGACGGCGAACTGGTCGAGGCGACACCGGCCGCCGAACTGCCCATGGCCCAGCGCTACTTCCTGTTCTGATGAGCCGGGCAGCGCTTCTCGTCCTGGCCGACGGCCGCTTCCCCGCCGGGGGGCACGCGCACTCCGGCGGAGCGGAGGCCGCCGTCAAGGCCGGCCGCGTCACCGACGCCGCGAGCCTGGAGGACTTCTGCCGGGGCCGGCTGCACACCGCCGGGCTCGTCGCGGGAGCCCTCGCGGCGGCGGCCGTGCTCGGCGCCGACCCCGCCGAGCTGGACGCGGCGGCCGACGCCCGCACCCCGTCCCCGGCCCTGCGGGCCGCCGCGCGGCGCCTCGGCCGGCAACTGGTACGGGCCGCGCGGGCGACCTGGCCTTCCGCCGAACTCGACGCCCTGGCAAGGCGGTTCCCCAAGGGCGCTCATCAGCCGGTGGTGCTCGGGCTCGCCGCCCGGGCGGCCGGACTCGGGCCCGTGGACGCGGCACACTGCGCGGCGTACGAGAGCGTCAGCGGACCGGCGACGGCCACCGTGCGGCTGCTGAGCCTGGACCCGTTCGACGCGACCGGGGTCCTCGCCCGGCTGACCCCCGAACTGGACCGGGTCGCGGACGCCGCGGTGGAGGCCGCGCTCAGGGTGGCCGACGAGGGCGCCGACGCCCTGCCGGCGGCCTCGGCACCGCTGCTGGAGGCCATGGCCGAGGCCCACGCGGCCTGGCCCGTGCGGCTGTTCGCGTCCTGAACCGTGCGGCTGTCCGCGTCCTGACCCCACCCACCCGTAGAGACCAACTCCCGCAGACCAAGAGTGGCTTCGGCCGGCCCCGGGCCACCACTCGCACAAGGAGCCGTACATGCATCTCGACCACGCCCACTCCGGCCCCGCCGCCGTCAGCGCGGACGCCCACCGTCCGGACGGCACCCGCCGCGCCCTGCGCATCGGGCTCGGCGGCCCCGTCGGGTCCGGCAAGACCGCCACCGTCGCCGCGCTCTGCCGGGCGCTGCGCGACGAGCTGTCCCTCGCGGTCGTCACCAACGACATCTACACCCGCGAGGACGCCGAGTTCCTGCTCCGGGAGGCCGTCCTGCCGCCCGAGCGGATCACCGCCGTCGAGACGGGCGCCTGCCCGCACACCGCGATCCGCGACGACATCTCCGCCAACCTCGAGGCCGTCGAGGACCTGGAGGACGCCGTCGGCCCGCTCGATCTGATCCTCGTGGAGTCCGGCGGCGACAACCTCACCGCCACCTTCTCCAAGGGGCTCGTGGACGCCCAGATCTTCGTCATCGACGTCGCCGGCGGCGACGACATCCCGCGCAAGGGCGGCCCCGGCGTCACCACCGCCGACCTGCTCGTCGTCAACAAGACCGACCTCGCCCCCTACGTCGGCTCCGACCTCGCCCGGATGGCCGCCGACGCCAAGGCGCAGCGGGCCGAACTCCCCGTGATCCTGCAGTCGTTGCGCGGTGAGAGCGGGGTCGCGGAGGTGGCCGCCTGGGTCCGCGAACGGCTCGCCGCGTGGACGGCGTGACCGTCACCGGGGTCCGGGCGAGCGCCCGGATCGTCGCGCGCGCCGACGGCCGCGGCGGTACGGCCCTGCCCGTCCTGGACGGCGAGGGCCCGCTGGCGCTGCGCCGCACCCGGTCGACCGGACCCGGGACGAAGGTCATGGTCGTCGGCGCGATGAGCGGACCGCTCGGCGGCGACCGCTTCACGCTGTCCGCCCGGGTGGAGGAGGGCGCCCGGCTGCACGTCGGATCCGCCGCCGCCACCCTCGCCCTGCCGGGCCAGGCCAAGGGCGAAGCCCGCTACGACGTCCGGCTCGACGTGGCCGACGGGGCCGAACTGCACTGGTTGCCCGAGCAGTTGATCTCCGCCGGCGGCAGCGACCTGTACGTCGCCACCCGGGCCGAACTCGCCGCCGGCGCCCGGCTCGTGCTGCGCGAGGAGCAGGTGCTGGGGCGGACCGGGGAGCAGCCCGGCCGGCTCACCAGCCGGCTGACCGTGCGGGTCGCCGGCCGTACCGTACTGGACCAGGAGCTGTCCTGCGGCCCCGGCGCCCCGGGCGGCTGGGACGGGCCGGCGGTGCTGGCCGGGCATCGGGCGGTAGGCCAACTGGTCGTCGTGCGACCCGCGTTCGCGCAGTCTCCGGTCGAGGCGCGGGTACTGGGGGAGGGCGCTGCCCTGATGCCGCTGGCCGGCCCGGCGGTCCTGGTCAGTGCCGTCGCCCCCGACGCCCTGCGGCTGCGGCGGATCCTGGACGAGGCGCTGACCAGGCTCGGCTGAACCGGGGCGGACGGTCCGCGCACGAACATGATCATCCGGTTATCGGATTGGTAAAGAAGCCCGGCAAACCCTGTTCTCAGCGGCCTCACAGCCGAGAGGATCCCGCCTGACCACTCACAGCGAGGTAGGGGGAGGGGCCCACTTGAGGGAGAACAGACCGAAGAGCCGCCTGCTGGCACTCGGTTCCGCCGGAGCACTCGTCACCGCGACTCTGATCGCCGGCGTCGTGTCGGCGCCCACGGCCGGTGCCGCCGCACGGACCGTGCCGGACCGGGAGGCCAAGGGCGCCGAGATCGCGGCCGCCCGCGCCGCCAAGGAGGGCGTCACGTGGCAGGACTGCCCGGCCGACTGGGGGCTGGAGAAGCCCATCCAGTGCGGCTGGGTCAGCGTGCCGCTCGACTACGCGCACCCCTACGGCAAGCAGATCAAGCTCGCCGTGGACCGCATCGGCAACACCGGCACCAAGAAGGAGCGCCAGGGCGCGCTCGTCTACAACCCGGGCGGCCCCGGTGGCTCCGGCCTGCGCTTCCCGCGCCGCGTCACCACCCACAACGCCATCTGGGCGAACGTCGCCAAGGCCTACGACTTCGTCGGCTTCGACCCGCGTGGCGTCGGCCACTCCACGCCCATCTCCTGCATCGACCCGCAGGAGTTCGTCAAGGCACCCAAGATGGACCCGGTGCCGGACAGCCGCGCCGACAAGACCGCGCAGCGCAAGCTGGCCCGCCAGTACGCCGACGGCTGCGCCGAGCGCAGCGGCGCGATGCTGCCGCACATGACCACGCCGAACACCGCCCGCGACATGGACGTCATCCGCGCCGCCCTGGGCGAGCGGAAGCTCAACTACCTCGGCGTCTCCTACGGCACCTACCTCGGCGCCGTCTACGGCACCCTCTTCCCGGGCCACCTGCGCCGCATGGTCGTGGACAGCGTCGTCAACCCCAGGCAGGACAACATCTGGTACCAGGCCAACCTGGACCAGGACGTCGCCTTCGAGGGCCGCTGGAAGGACTGGCAGAACTGGGTCGCCGCCCACGACGCCGCCTTCCACCTCGGCACCACCCGCGCCGCCGTCCAGGCCAAGTGGCTCCAGCTGCGGGCCACCGCGAAGAAGCACCCGATCGGCGGGGTCGTCGGCCCGGCCGAGCTGATCTCCTTCTTCCAGAGCGCTCCGTACTACGACTCCTCGTGGGTGCCGGTCGCCACCGTGTTCAGCAAGTACTTCGCCGGTGACACCCAGGCGCTCGTGGACGCGGCCGCCCCGAACCTGTCGGACACCGCCGGCAACATCGCCGCGGAGAACAGCAACGCCGTCTACACGGCCGTCGAGTGCGCCGACGCCAAGTGGCCCACCAGCTGGCGGAAGTGGGATCGGGACAACACCCGGCTCAACAAGGACTACCCCTTCCTGACCTGGGCCAACGCCTGGATGAACCTGCCGTGCGCCACCTGGTCCACAAGGCAGCTCACCCCGGTCGCGGTCACCACCCACAAGGGCCTGCCGAAGGTCCTGATCGTGCAGTCCACCCGCGACGCCGCCACCCCGTACGCCGGCGCCGTCGAACTGCACAAGCGCTTCAAGGGCTCCCGCCTGATCACCGAGAGGGACGCGGGCTCCCACGGCGTGACCGGCCTGGTCAACCCCTGCATCAACCAGCGCGTCGACGCCTATCTGCTCGACGGCACGCTGGACGGCAAGGACGTGACGTGCGCCCCGCACGCCACGCCCCAGCCGTAACCCCACCGGCACGGTGACGAGGGGCGGCCGGACCTTTCCGGCCGCCCCTCCGCCGTACGGCCGCCTCGCCGCGGGCCGGACGTCAGCCGAGCGGCGCCCGCGGGAACCTGCGCTCGCGTACCGCTTGCTGTGCCGCCTGCCGCTCCTTCACGTCGGCCGCGTACTCGTCGACGTACTCCTGCCCCGACAGCGTCAGGATGGCGTAGACGATCTCGTCCGTGACCGCCCGCAGCACGGCCTTCTCGTTCTCCATGCCGGCGTAGCGGGAGAAGTCCAGGGGCTCGCCGAACCGGATGGTCACCGGGTGGATCCGCGGTACGACCCTGCCGGGCGGCTGCGCCTCGAACGTGCCGATCATCGCGCAGGGCACCACCGGCACCCCGGCCCTGAGGGCCATCACGGCGACCCCGACCTTGCCCTTGTACAGCCTGCCGTCGTGCGACCGCGTCCCCTCCGGATAGATGCCGAGCAGTTCACCCTTGCGCAGCACCCCGAGTCCCTCACGGATCGCGGCCTGCCCCGCCTCCTTCCCCGACCGGTCCACCGGGATCTGACCGGCACTGCGGAAGAAGAACGCGGTCAGCCGGCCCTTCACCCCGGGCCCGGTGAAGTACTCCGCCTTGGCGAGGAAGGTGATACGGCGCTTCAGGATCGCCGGCATCAGGAAGTGGTCGGAGAAGGACAGATGGTTCCCGGCGACGATCGCCGCCCCCGACGCGGGCACATGCTCCAGCCCTTCGATCCGCGGCCGGAACACCAGCCTGAGCAGCGGACCCAGGAACACGTATTTGAGCAGGTAGTAGAACACGGCTCGCTCCTCCGCTCGACCGGTACCTGTCGTCATCTGTAGCCAGGTCCGGGCGGTCTCATGCTGACCTCGCCGAGCCGGCTGATGGGCCGTCAGCGGATGCGGAGGCCGGCGCGGAGGCGTTCGACGTGCTCGCCGGTGAGGTGGGGCACGGTGACGGTGGCGCTCCCTGCCGGGCGCACGGGGTGGCGGCCTTCCGCGGCGAGGCGTCCTTCGGCGAAGAGACCTTCGCCTCCGGGCGGACAGTGCGGCGGTCGGCTCCGGCCGCCGTACGATGGCCCGGTGACCGGTACCCGAGCGCACGCCCCGCGACCGCCCCTGTGGCGCGTGCTGCTCGTGCTGGCGGTGCTGGCCGGGGTGTTCGGCATGCACGCCCTGGCACCCGGTGGGGGAATGGCACCCCGCGGAGGGATGGCGCACGGCGGACACGCCGGGGGCGCGCACGCCTCGGCCGCCGTCATCGCAGCGGACGACTGCCCGGACGACGCCGGCCACCGGCTGCACCACGCCGACGCCGGCTGTGCCTCGGGCGCGCTGGACGGCGCCCCGCAGCTGCCCGCACCGGTGGCGGCCTCCGTGCCGGCGCCCTGCCCGCGGTCCGCTCTGCTCCCGGCACCGGACAGTGCCAGGGCCCCACCCGACCTGGCCGAACTCCAACTCCTGCGGATCTAGAGGCCGCGCCGACCGCCCGGCGGTCGTGCTCACGCGTGCCCACATCCTCTCGGAACACCAGGAGTTCCCGTATGACCCCCCGTTTCCCGATCCGCCGTGCCGCGTTCGCCGTGGTGGGCGCCCTTGCCCTCACCGCCTGCGGCAGCACGGGCCACGGCACCTCCGCCACCCGGGGCGCCCCCGCCGCCTCCCACGGCGCGCGGGACGTCGCCCCGCACAACGCGCAGGACGTCGCCTTCGCGCAGGGCATGATCCCGCACCACCGGCAGGCCCTGGAGATGGCGGAGCAGGCCGCCGACCGGGCCGCGTCGGCCCGGGTGAAGGACCTCGCCTCGCGCATCGAGAAGGCGCAGGACCCGGAGATCCGCACTATGACCGGCTGGCTGCGGTCCTGGGGCGAGGACGTCCCCATGGACGGCATGGACCATTCCGGCCACGCCGGGATGCCGGACATGCCCGGCATGATGAGCGAGGCCGACATGACGGCCCTGAAGAAGGCCACCGGCAAGGACTTCGACACCCGGTTCCTGACCCTGATGGTCGAGCACCACCGGGGCGCCGTCACGATGGCCACCACCGAGCGCACGAAGGGCCGCTCCGGTGCCGCCAAGGCCATGGCCGACGACATCGTCACCGCGCAGAACGCCGAGATCGACGAGATGGGGCGGCTGCTCGGGGAGAAGTGACGGCACGGTGGGCGGGGGCCGGTGCGGCTACGGCCCCCGCCCGCCCGTCCCTCAGCCCAGCACCTTCTCCAACGCGCCCAGCGCGGACCGCAGCTCCTCCGCCGTGATGGTCAGCGGCGGCGCCAGCCGGATCGTGGAGAGGTGGGTGTCCTTGACCAGGACGCCCTCGCGCATCAGGCGTTCACTGATCTCGCGGCCGGTGCCGAGTGCCGGGTCGACGTCCACGCCGGCCCACAGGCCGCGCGAGCGGAACCCGGTCACGCCCCTGCCCACCAGCTCGGTCAGCCCGTCCCGCAGGACCACGCCCAGCTCGGCCGCCCGGCGCTGGAACTCGCCGGTCTCCAGCAGCTCGACCACGGCCGTGCCGACCGCCGCCGCGAGCGGGTTGCCGCCGAACGTCGAGCCGTGCTCGCCCGGGTGCAGCACGCCCAGCACCTCGCGCCGGGCCACCACCGCCGACACCGGCACGATGCCGCCGCCCAGGGCCTTGCCGAGCAGCAGCACGTCCGGTGTGACGTCCTCGTGCTCGACGGCGAGGGTACGGCCGGTGCGGCCGAGGCCCGACTGGATCTCGTCGGCGAGGAACAGGCAGCCCTTGCGGCGGGTCAGCTCGCGTACCCCGGTGAGATAGCCGTCGTCCGGGATGATCACGCCGGCCTCGCCCTGGATGGGCTCGATCAGTACCGCCGCCGTCGTGTCGTCGACCGCCGCCTCCAGCGCGGCCAGGTCGTTGTACGGCACGACCCGGAAGCCCGGCGCGAACGGGCCGAATCCGGCGCGGGCCGTCTCGTCCGTGGAGAAGCCGACGATGGTCGTCGTCCGGCCGTGGAAGTTCTCCGCCGCGACCACGATCGTCGCCTGCCCGGCCGGGACGCCCTTCACGTCGTACGCCCACTTGCGGGCCACCTTGATGCCGCTCTCCACCGCCTCCGCGCCGGTGTTCATCGGCAGCACCATGTCCAGGCCGGTCAGCTCCGCGAGCCGCTCGGCGAAGCCGGCGAGCCGGTCGTTGTGGAAGGCGCGGGAGGTCAGCGTCAGCTGGTCGAGCTGGCGGTGGGCCGCCTCGACGAGCGCCGGGTGCCGGTGACCGAAGTTGAGGGCCGAGTAGCCGGCCAGCATGTCGAGGTAGCGGTTGCCCTCGACGTCCTCCACCCAGGTGCCCTCGGCCCGGGCCACGACCACCGGCAGCGGGTGGTAGTTGTGCGCGAGAACCGGCTCCTCCGCGCGGATCAGGTCGGCGGACGTACGCGTGCGCGCGGGTGCGGTCATCAGCGGATCTCCTGGGTGCAGCACTTGATGCCGCCGCCGGCCTTGTGGAACTCGGACAGGTCGACGGGGACGGGGACATAGCCGTGGTCGCCGAGGCGTTCGGCGAGCGCCTCGGCGCGGGGTGCGATGAAGACGTGCCGGCCGTCGGAGACGGAGTTCAGGCCGAACGCCAGCGCGTCCTCGCGGGTCGCGAGGACCGCGTCCGGGTAAAGCCGCCTGAGGACCTCCCGGCTGCCCGGGGAGAACGCCTCCGGGTAGTAGCAGACGTTGTCGTCGTCCAGGACGAACAGCGCCGTGTCCAGGTGGTAGAAGTACGGGTCCACCAGGGTCAGGCCGATCACCGGGTGGCCGAGGAACTCCTGCGCCTCCCGGTGCGCCTCGCGGGTGGTGCGGAATCCGGTGCCGGCGAGCACGTAACGACCCGTCCACACCAGGTCGCCCTCGCCCTCGGTGACCGACTCGGGCCGGTGGACGTCGTAGCCGGCCGCCTTGAACCAGGTGTCGTAGTGCTCGGACTCCGGGCGGCGCTGCGGGGCGTGGAACAGGGAGCCGAACACCCGGCCGCCGACGACGAACGCCGCGTTCGCGGCGAACACCATGTCCGGCAGGCCGGGGACCGGCTCGACGGCGTCGACGGTGTGGCCGTGGGCGCGGTAGGCGCGGATCAGCGACTGCCACTGCTCCTGGGCCAGGTCCACGTCGACGGGCCGGTCGGGATGCATCCAGGGGTTGATCGCGTACTGGACGGCGAAGTGTCTGGGTTCACAGACGAGGAAGCGCCGGGAACGCGGCACACGACGATCGGACACAGAGGGTTTCCTCCGCTTTCCTGTGTGTCACTGAGAGGTGACACCACGGTAGGAAGGGAGGAATGCGGACGACAAGTGCGAAGAGCTGCGTACATGCGCAGCATCGCTGCGTTCTCTCGGAGTGGCGCGCACGCTACCTGCGCGTTCCGCCGTCACTGTGGGGCCGCATGGGTGGCGCCGGCTTCCGGGCTTTCCGGGAGCAGATGGGACAACACCATCACGCTGATCGTCTTCCGGATGAACGGCTCGGCACGGATCCGCTCCAGCACCTCCTCGAAGTGGTCCACGTCCCGGGCCCGCACGTGCAGCAGCGCGTCGGCGCCACCGGTCACCGTCATCGCCGCCGCGATCTCCGGATGGTTGCGGACGACCTCCGCCAGCCGCCGGGGCGGGGCGGCGCCCTCGCAGTACACCTCGACGTACGCCTCCGTGCGCCAGCCCAGCGCGGACGGCTTGACGGTCGCCGTGAACCCGGTGATCACCCCGGTCTCGCGCAGCCGGTCCACGCGCCGTTTGACCGCCGTCGCGGACAGCCCGATCGCCGCCCCTATCTCGGCGAAACTGGTCCGGGCGTTCGCCATGAGCGCCGTGATGATCTGCCGGTCCAGCTCGTCGAACGAGGGCGTCCTGCTGTTCATGCGGGCACTGTAGCCAGCCCCGCCCGGGCCGCGCGGCTCAGGACTGGGTGACGAGCAGGGTGAGGGTCAGCAGCCCCAGCACCACCCAGCCGAACCACAGCCAGCCGTTGCTGCCGAGCGCGACCGTGTAGGCGGTCACGAGGACCAGACCGCCGACCGTGAGCGCACCCATCGCCCTGGTGGAAGCGTGCGTGGAACCGTTCATGGAACCGGGCATCGCGACACCCTCCTCATGGTCCGTCTCACAGACCATGGTGCCCCGGATCCCGGCACACGGCGCCTCCCGGGACGCGACGGCCTTCAGCCCTGGCGCGCGTTCAGCGAGGCCAGGTAGGCGTTGTACGCCTCCAGCTCCTTGTCGCCGTCCCGGTCGGCGGCCCGGTCCGTGCGCTTGGCCTGCCGCTGCTCGGACCGGTACCACTGGAACAGCAGTGCGATGAGCACCAGCACCGACGGGATCTCGCTGAACGCCCAGGCGATACCGCCCGCCGCGTTCTGGTCGGACAGCGCGTCGATGCCGAGCGAGGCGGGCGGGTTCCGGAAGGTCCCCACCATCGGCGTCGAGGCCATCATCAGCGCGATGCCGAAGAACGCGTGGAACGGCATGCCCGCGAACAGCTCCAGCATCCGCATCAGGTGACCGGGCCGGTGCGGGCCGGGGTCGACACCGATGATCGGCCAGAAGAACACGACACCGACCGCGAGGAAGTGCACCATCATCGCGACGTGCCCGGTCTTCGAGCCCATCAGGAAGTCGAACAGCGGGGTGAAGTACAGGCCGTACAGGCTCGCGATGAACAGCGGGATCGTGAACGCGGGGTGCGTGATGATCTGCATGTACCGGCTGTGCAGCAGCATCAGCAGCAGCTCGCGCGGACCCTTGCGGCCCTTGCCGGCCGCAGGCAGCGCGCGCAGGGCCAGGGTGACCGGGGCGCCGAGCAGGATCAGGATCGGTGACAGCATGCTGATCACCATGTGCTGCACCATGTGCACGCTGAACATGACCATGCCGTAGTCGTTGAGCCTGGTGCACATGACCAGCGCGACCGTGAGCACGCCGACGGCGTACGACACCGTACGCGACACCGGCCAGGCGTCCCCGCGCCGCCGCAGCCGCACGACACCCCAGCCGTAGAGTGCCAGACCGGCGAGGCAGGCCACGAGGAAGAACGGGTCCGCCGACCACTGAAGACCCCGCCCCAGCGTGAACGGCGGCAGATCCATCATCATGCCGTGCCCGCTGTGATCCATCCGGCGGCTCCTGGTTCGTGGGGGTTGTGCGGTGTCTGTCCACAGCTGTCTGTGTCCGCACCCAGAGTAGAACCGGCCCCGGTCACCACGGTGACCGGGGCCGGTTTGTTCTCATCCGAACCACCGGGTCAGAGGACGCACTCCGCCTCGTCGTACCGCTCGGTGGGCACCGTCTTCAGCGTCTCCACCGCCTCCGCCAGCGACACCATCACGATGTCCGTCCCGCGCAGCGCCGTCATCCGGCCGAACTCGCCCCGGTGTACGGCCTCCACCGCGTGCCAGCCGAAACGGGTCGCCAGCACCCGGTCGTACGCGGTCGGCGTGCCGCCTCGCTGCACATGCCCGAGGATCACCGGACGGGCCTCCTTGCCGAGCCGCTGCTCCAGCTCGACCGACAGCTGCCGCGCGATACCGGCGAACCGCTCGTGGCCGTAGACGTCCTTGCCGCCCTCGTCGAACTCCATGGAACCGGGCCGCGGCTTGGCCCCCTCCGCGGCGACCACGATGGCGAACCGCTTGCCCGCCTCGAACCGCTCGCCGACCTTCCGCGTCAACTCCTCGATGTCGAAGGGCCGCTCGGGCACGACGACGGCGTGCGCGCCGGCCGCCATGCCGGAGTGCAGCGCGATCCAGCCGGTGTGCCGGCCCATGACCTCCACGATCAGCACCCGCTGGTGCGACTCGGCGGTGGTCTTCAGCCGGTCCAGGGCCTCCGTCGCCACGGTCACCGCGGTGTCGAAGCCGAAGGTGACATCGGTGACGGCGATGTCGTTGTCGATGGTCTTGGGCACGCCCACGATGGGCAGCCCGTTGTCCGACAGCAGCCGGGCCGCCTTCAGCGTGCCCTCGCCGCCGATCGGGATGATCGCGTCCAGACCGAGTTCCGCGACATGGCCCCTGGCCCGCTCCACCCCGTCCCGCAGGTGCTCCGGGCGGACCCGGGAGGAGCCGAGGATGGTGCCGCCGCGGGCCAGGATGCCGCCGACGGCGTCGAGGTCGAGCTTCAGGTAGTCGCACTCCAGGAGGCCTTTCCAGCCGTCCCGGAAACCGATGACCTCGTCGCCGTGGTCGGCGACGGCACGGTGCACGACGGACCGGATGACGGCGTTCAGGCCGGGGCAGTCGCCGCCGGACGTGAGGACACCAATGCGCATAGCCCGAATACCTTCTCAACGTGGGCCGGGTAACCGGACCACGTCGTCCGGCGGATTCCCGGTCACCCTACCGGCGCGAGGGGGTGGCTCCGTAGCGGGCGTCCGCCTGCTGGACGCGCCCGCACATGTGAGCGGACGAGCCGTCAGGCGGGCCCACCGGGAGTCTGCCGGACCACGTTGAAATCCCGCTGAAGAACAGGTTACGCAGGCTGCTGCGCAGCAGCTCTCCGCGCAGGCTGCTGCGCAACAGTGTCTACGCAGGCTGCTGCGCAGCCGCGATGCGCTCGTTGCGGAGCGCCTCGTACCAGCGGTCGTCGATCGGCGGCAGGGCGTTGACGTCCAGCGCCAGCTTCAGCAGCAGGTCGGCGATCAGCGGGTTGCGGGCGAGCACCGGCCCGTGCATGTACGTGCCGAAGACCGTCCCGTTGTACGCGCCCTCCGTGCCGTCCCCGGTGCCGTTGCCCTTGCCGATCTGCACACGGGCGAGGGGCCGGGCGGTGGGGCCGAGGTGGGTGACGCCCTGGTGGTTCTCGAAACCGGTCAGCGGGGGCAGACCCAGCTGCGGGTCGATGTCGGCCAGCACGTCGCCGACACACCGCTCGCCCTCGCCGCGCACCGACACCACGTCGAGCAGGCCGAGGCCCGGCTCGCGCTGACCGAGGTCGTTGATGAACTCGTGGCCGAGGATCTGGTAGCCGGCGCAGACCGACAGGACGATCGCGCCGTTCTCCACCGCCCGGTGCAGGTGCCCGTCACGGCGCAGCCGCTCGGCCGCGAGCCGCTGCGGACGGTCCTCGCCGCCGCCGATCAGGTAGATGTCGCCGGAGGTCGGGATCGGCTGGTCGCTGCGCACGTCGAGCCGGGCCACGTCCAGGCCGCGCTGCCGGGCCCGGCGCTCCACGACCAGGGCGTTGCCCTGGTCGCCGTAGGTGCTGAGCAGGTCCGGGTAGATCCACACCAGCCGCAGTTGGTTGTCGCTCATGAGGTGATCGCCCTTCGAGGATCAGAAGATCAGTTGCCGACGCGGCGGCGCAGGTCCTGGAACGCGGTGTAGTTCGCGATGACCTCGATCCGGCCCGGCGGGCACAGCTGCACGGCCTGGTCGAGGTTGTCGCAGACCTGGAAGTGCTGGTTCGCGACCTCCAGTCGCACGGCGAGGTCCAGCTTCCGGTCACCGACGACGAAGATCGGGTGGCCGGTCAGCCGGGTGTAGTCGACGTCCCACAGCCAGGAGGTGTCGGTGCCGTCGGCGCCGCGGGCGTTCACGGCCAGGATCACCGGCGCGGGCGGCGGGTCGATCAGGGAGAACGTCTCCAGCCAGCCGGCCGGGTTCTTGGCCAGCAGCAGCCTCAGGTCGCGGTTCTGGAACTGGACGACGTCGTACCGGCCGGCCACCGCCTGCACCTGGTACATCCGCTCCAGGGCGACCTGCGGCGGCACCCCGAAGACGGCGGCGACGGCCGCGGAGGAGGCGGCGTTCGCCTTGTTGGCACGGCCCGGCAGCTGCAGGTGGATCGGCCAGGCGGAGCCGTGCGGGTCCAGCACGTGGTCCCCGGACAGAGCCCAGGTCGGCGTGGGCCGGCGGAAGCCGCACTCACCGCAGAACCAGTCGTCGCCGGGGCGCTGCATCACGCCACCGCACGCCGGGCACGACCACGCGTCGTCCAGCCACATCTGTCCGGCGGCGACCCAGATCACGTTCGGGGACGAGGACGCGGCCCACACCACCAGCGGATCGTCGCAGTTGGCGACGACGACGGCCTTGGACCCGGCCAGGCCCTCCCGCCAGTTCTCGGCGAGCATCCGCGTCTCGGCGGCGCGGTCGAGCTGGTCGCGGGAGAGGTTCAGCAGGGCGATGCACTTGGGACTGGTGTCCCGGGCCACACCGGCCAGGTACTTCTCGTCGACCTCGATGACGCCGAACTTGGCGTCCGAGCCGCCCGCCAGGGCGGAGGTGATACCGGCCGGCATGTTGGCGCCGAGCGCGTTCGACACGACCGGGCCCGCGGCGCGCAGGGCTTCCGCGATGAGCCGGGTGGTCGTGGTCTTGCCGTTGGTCGCCGACACCAGGACGACGTCCAGGTTCTGGGCGAGCCGGGCGAGCAGATCGGGGTCGAGTTTCAGCGCGACCCGGCCACCGATCACCGACCCGCTGCCGCGTCCCGCTGCGCGCGATGCCGCAGCGACCGCCTTGCCCGCGGTCACGGCCAGCTTGGCCCGCGGCGAGAGCGGGTCCGAGTTGCCTGCCATCAGATCTCGATCCTCCTTGCGTACGCGCCGCGCCTGGGGCCATCCGGCAACGTGGTGTGAACCTCAGCCTATCGAGATCCGTTCCCACACCCGAATCCCGGTCCGGGCCCTGGGCGGCGGGCATGGGCGATACGAACCGTACCCTTGCCGCCATGCGACACGGTTCCATTCCGGGCGCCCGCGGGCGCGTCCGGCCTCTCACCCTGCTCGGCGACGCGGCGTTGCGCGAGCCCTGCCGGGACGTCACCGACTTCGGCCCCGCCCTCGCGGCCCTCGTGGAGGACCTGTTCGCCACGATGTACGCGGCGCGGGGGGTGGGTCTGGCGGCCAACCAGATCGGGGTCGGTTCGCGGGTGTTCGTGTACGACTGCCCCGACGACGAGGACGTCCGCCACCTCGGCCATGTGGTGAACCCACGGCTGGTCGAGGCCGACGGTGTGGTGGTCCGGGGCCCGGAGGGCTGTCTGTCCCTGCCGGGCCTGGAAGCGGGAACCGAGCGCTACGACCACGCGGTCGTCGAGGGCTTCACGGTGGCGGGCGAACCGGTCACCGTCCACGGCACCGGCTTCTTCGCCAGGTGCTTGCAGCACGAGTGCGACCACCTGGAGGGCCGGGTGTACGCGGACCACCTCACGGGGTGGCGCAGGCGCCGATGGGCGCGGCAGGTCTCCCGGGCCTCCTGGAACCGCTCGTCCTGAAACCCGGCGTCCTGAAACCCGGCGTCCTGGAGCCGGGCGTCTGGAACCCGGCGTCCCGGAACCGGACAGGCGCGCCCGGCCGAGGGGTCAGAACCCCGGGCCCCCCACCCGGTCGCCCGCGGCCGCGAGCCGCCCCCACAGCAGGTCCGCGAGGGAGCGCACCAACTCGGCCCGGGAGCAGGGGCGTTCACCCAGCCACCAGTCCCCGGCCGCGTGCATCATCCCGACGATCCCGTGCCCCCAGACCCGGGCCAGCCGCTGGCTTCCCGGGCCCAGGTCGACCCGCTCCTCGATGACCTGGGCCAGCTCCTCGCCCATCCGCCGGAGCAGCGGAACGCTGTGCTTGCCGACGTCGAAGCCCTGGTCGCCGCCGGTGTTGCCGTCCGCCGGGTGCATCAGGAACCGGTACACCTGGGGTCGCGCCTCTATCGCGGCGAGGTAGGTGTCCAGCGTCGACTCGACCCGTTCGCGCCGGTCGACGGGTGCGTCCAGCGCCGCCCGCAGGGAGTCGAGCAGCGCGTCGGTGTGCCGCTTGGCGAGCGCGGCGTAGAGTCCGCCCTTGTCGCCGAAGTGCCGGTAGAGGATCGGCTTCGTGATACCCGCCTCCGCCGCGATCGCGTTCATCGACGCCTGCGGGCCGTCGCGCAGCACCACCCGGTCGGCGGCCTCCAGCAGCTCGCGCCGTCGGCGGTCGGCGGACCGCTGCTGCTCGGTCCGCTGCGTGGTGTCCATGTGCTCTCCCCACCCGTGCTGATTCGGTGACGCCTGCGCAAACTAACACTGACCGTGCCCCTGACATCGAACGGGATACGGAGATGTCATCACCGGTTGACTTTTCCTACCGATCAGTAACAGACTCGCGTTACCGCTAGTAACATCGCACTGCCGCCGCTGGAGGGGACATGGCCGAGTTCACCATGGAGCTGAACGAGGAACAGAGGGAAGTACGCGACTGGCTCCACGGCTTCGCCGCGGAGGTGATCCGCCCCGCGGCGGCCGAGTGGGACGAGCGCGAGGAGACGCCCTGGCCGGTCATCCAGGAGGCCGCGAAGGTCGGCATCTACTCCCTCGATTTCTACGCGCAGCAGTACTTCGACCCCACCGGCCTCGGCATCCCGATGGCCATGGAGGAACTGTTCTGGGGCGACGCGGGCATCGCCCTGTCCATTGTGGGCACCGGCCTGGCCGCCGTGGGCGTCCTCGCCAACGGTACCGAGGAACAGATCGGCACCTGGATTCCCCAGATGTACGGCGACCCGAACGACGTCAAGGTCGCCGCGTTCTGCTCCTCCGAGCCCGACGCCGGCTCCGACGTCGCCTCCATGCGCACCCGTGCGGTGTACGACGAGGCCAAGGACGAGTGGGTGATCAACGGCACGAAGACCTGGGCCACCAACGGCGGCATCGCCAACGTCCACGTCGTCGTCGCCGTGGTCGACCCGGACCTGGGCTCCAAGGGCCACGCCTCCTTCATCATCCCGCCGGGCACGGCCGGGCTGTCCCAGGGCCAGAAGTTCAAGAAGCACGGCATCCGCGCCTCGCACACCGCCGAGGTCGTCCTCGACAACGTGCGGGTGCCCGGCTCCTGCCTGCTCGGCGGCAAGGAGAAGCTGGACCAGCGGCTGGCCCGCGCCCGGGAGAAGGCGAGGGCCGCCGGGGGCGAGCGGGTGAAGAACGCGGCGATGGCCACCTTCGAGGCGTCCCGCCCGGCCGTCGGCGCCATGGCGGTCGGCACCGCCCGCGCCGCGTACGAGGTCGCCCTCGACTACGCCAGGACCCGGGAGCAGTTCGGCCGGCCGATCATCGACAACCAGGGGGTCGCCTTCCAGCTCGCGGACATGCGGACGCAGATCGACGCCGCGCGTCTGCTGGTGTGGCGGGCGTCCTGGATGGCGGTCAACGGCAAGCCGTTCACCGCTGCCGAGGGCTCCATGTCCAAGCTGTTCGCCAGCGAGACCGCGAAGAAGGTGACCGCCCAGGCCATCCAGATCCTGGGCGGCAACGGATACACCCGCGAGTACCCGGTCGAGCGCATGCACCGCGACGCGGCCATCTACACGATCTTCGAGGGCACGAGCGAGATCCAGCGGCTCGTCATCGCGCGGACCCTGTCCGGGATGCCGATCCGCTAGGTCCCCTCCGGGCGCTCAGCGGTGTCTGAGCGGTGTGAGCTGCTCGATGTCGTACTTGGCCCTGAGCGCCTCGATCGCCTCGTGGTCCGGCGGCCCGCCGTCGGCCAGGATCTCCAGCAGTTCCTCGAAGTAGCGCTCGTGATCCGGCGGGGGAGAGGCCTGGAAGAACATCTTGGCCGGGGATTCCGTCGGGTTGGCGAAGGCGTGCGGGCAGCCGGGCGGTACGACGATGACGGTGCCCGGTGTCGCACGGACCACCCGGTTGCCCGAACGCGACTCCCACGAGCGCCAGTTGTCGGGGGTGCGCACGCGCGGCTCGAAGGCGAGGACGTCCAGCTCGCCTTCGAGGACGTAGAACAACTCCTCGCTGCGCGTGTGCACATGGGCGCCCACGTCGAAGCCGGGCGGCACCTCCACCTCGAAGGTGGACGCCATCCGCGAGTGGACGCCGGTGACCTTGAACGTCACCCGCTGGGCCGGGGTCGCCACGACACGGCCGTGGCCCGGCGGCACGTACAGTCCCTCGGTCCCGGTCATGAGCGGCTCACCAGGTCACCGGGAGGCACGCCGGCCCCCGGATCAACGCGCCCTTGCGGAACGTCACTTGATCCGGTGGTACGGCCAGTCTGAGGCCCGGTATCCGGTCCAGCAGGGCGTTCATCAGCAGTTCCTCCTCGAGTCGGGCCAGCATGCCGCCGGGGCAGTAGTGCGGGCCGAAGCCGAAGGCCACGTGCGGGTTCGGGCTGCGGGAGAGGTCGAGGGTGTCGGGGTCGGTGAAGACGGCCGGGTCGCGGTTGGCGGCCAGGTAGGAGACGTACACCGGGTCGCCGGCGCGGATGCGGACGCCGCCGACGTCCACGTCCGCGAGGGCGATCCGGGACAGGCCGACCGCGTTGCGGTGCGGGATCCAGCGCAGGAGTTCGTCGATCGCCCGGGGGCGCAGCTCCGGCTCCGCGCGCAGCCGCCTCAGCAGGCCGGGGCGGGTCAGCAGCAGGTAGAACAGCTGCCCGCTGTTGTGGGTGACCGCCTCGCCGCCGATCTGGAGCAGGACGGCGAGGCCGGCGGCCTCCTTCGGTGTGACCTCGCCCCGGCCCACGGCGGCGCCGAGCAGCGAGGTGACGTCCTCGCCGGTGCTGTCCGCGCGCAGGGCGATCAGGTCGGCGAAGTAGGCGCTCATCTCCCGCTTGGCTCTCTCGCTGACGTCCCTGCCGTGCGCTGCGGACAGGATCAGCTGGGTCCAGGTGTGCAGGGCGTGCCGGTCGCCGGCCGGGACGCCCATCAGCTCGCAGATCACCGCGATCGGGAACGGGCCGAGGACCGCCGCCGTGAGATCCGCGGGCGGACCGCCCAGGAGCAGGTCGTCCACCATGCCGGCCAGCACGGCGCGGGCCCGGGCGCGGACCCGCTCGACGCCCTTCGCCGTGAAGGCGGCGGCGACCGAGCGGCGCAGCCGGGTGTGGTCGGGCGGGTCGAGGAAGCCGACCGCGTCCCGGTCGGGGATGAAGTGCGGGGCGAGCCGGGTGACCTGCCGGTCCATGACCGCGGCACGGCTGAAGACGGGGTCATTGGTCACTTTGCGTACGTCGTCGTACCGGGTGACCAGCCAGGCCCAGCCCTCGCCGTTGGGCAGCTGGACCCGGGTGACCGGGCCCTCGGCCATCAGCTCCGCCAGCACCGGGTCGAAGTCCGTGCCGGTGAGGTCGAGCGCCGGCCAGTGCCGGACCGGGGGCCGGGTCTCGGGGAGCGTGGACTGCTCGATCATCGGCTGTCCCCGTCGGCGTTGACCCAGCGGCCCACCGTCATCTCGGCGGTGATGCCGGGGCCGAAGCCGGCGAGCAGTCCACGGGCGTGGTCCTCGGCGCCGCCCTCGTCGAAGAGCCGGCGCAGCGCGTCCAGGACGACGGCGCTGGCGATGTTGCCGTACTCGGTGAGCGTGGCCCTGCTGAACCGGAAGGCATGCGGGTCGACCTGCAGGAACTTGCTGAGGTCGTCGAGTATTCGGGGCCCGCCCGCGTGGATGATGTAGAAGTCCAGGTCGGACGCGTCCCAGCCGTGGCTGCCCGCCAGGTCCTTCAGCGCCGGGGCGAGCGGCTCCATGGTCGCGGGCACCCGCTTGTCCAGCAGGAAGTGGAAGCCGGTGGCCCGGACGTCGTAGGCGATCCAGTCCTCGGTCTTCGGGATCAGGTAGGAGCCGTTGCGCTCCAGGGTGACGCCCGTGCCGCCGCGCCCGCGCACCACGGCGGCGGCGATGCCGTCACCGAAGAGTCCGTTCGAGAGCAGCGAGCCGACGCCGATGTCGGTGGGCTGGTAGCACAGCGAGCAGAACTCGCAGGCCACGATCAGCGCGTTGGCGTGCGGATAGGCCGAGCAGAAGTCGTGCGCCCGGTTGATCGCGGCACCGCCGGCCGCGCAGCCCAGCTGGGCGATGGGGAGCTGGCGGGTGGTGCTGTCGAAGTCCATCTCGTTGATCAGCCACGCCGTGAGCGAGGGCATCATGAACCCGGTGCACGACACGTAGATGATCACGTCGATGTCGCTGGTGAGCAGCTCCGCGTCGTCCAGCGCCCGCTGGATCACCGCCGGCACGCGGGCCTTGGCCTCGGCCTCGTAGAGCTTGTTGCGCTCCTCGAAACCCGGATGCTTCAGGGTCTCCTCGATGGGCTGCACGATGTGCCGCGTCCTGACGCCGGTGTTCTCGATCAGCCTCAGGGCGAGTGGCAGTTGGGGGTGGCCCGCGTGGCGGGAGCGCGCCAGCTCCAGCGTCTCCTCCATCGTGATCACGTGCTCCGGGACCGACACCGAGGGTCTGCACAAAGTCGCCATGAACCGTCCCTGCTTTCCGCTCTCCGAAGGGCCTGGGCCCCCGGCCAGAAGGTGGGTTCACCTCTGTGGGTGCTCCACCCACCGTCACCCGGGAGGACGACGATCTCGCGTTGGATTACTCCGAACCGGGGACGCGGGGGTCCGGCGCGCAGGGCGATTCATGCCGCCGGACGAGGGAAAACAGGGAAACGGGCGTTACGGCGCCCCGCTGCTGTGCGCGATGCAGGCGACGTCGATGCGGTCCGCCAGTTTCGCCAGCTCGATGGTCAGCGCGGCGACCGTGTCCTCGTCCAGCGCCTGCTCCCCGGCCTCGACCAGGTGCAGCCACCGCGCACCCACGGTCCGCAACAACTTACTCACGTCGGCCGCGGCCACCTGCAAGGTACCGCGGTCGTCGACGATCAGAGGCAGGGTCACTTCGCGGTTCACAGAACGGGATGGTAGTCGCGCGGTGCTCACGCACCCTGCCAAACCGTGGTGATGTTGCAGAACTCCCGGATTCCGTGCCCGGACAGCTCACGCCCGTACCCGGACCGCTTCACCCCGCCGAACGGGAACGCCGGATGGGAGGCGGTCATCCCGTTGACGTACACGGCGCCGGCCTCCAGGTCCCGCGCGAACCGCTCCACCTCGCTGTCGTCCCGCGTCCAGACGTTCGAACTCAGGCCGAACGGCGAGTCGTTGGCGATCAGCACGGCCTCGTCCAGGTCGTCCGCCCGGTACAGCGTGGCGACCGGTCCGAAGGCCTCCTCGCGGTGGATGCGCATCTCCCGGGTGATGCCGGCGAGGACGGTCGGCGGGTAGTACCAGCCGGGTCCGTCCGGCCGCTGTCCGCCGCACAGCACCTCGGCCCCGCTGCGCCGGGCGTCGTCCACCAGCTCCTCCAGGTCGGTCCTGCCCCGCTCGCTGGCGAGCGGCCCGATCTCGGTGTCCTCCGCGAGCGGGTCGCCGGTCCTGAGCGCCTTCATGCCCGCGACGAACTTCTCGGCGAAGGCGTCGTAGACGTCGGTGTGCACGATGAACCGCTTGGCGGCGATGCAGGACTGCCCGTTGTTCTGCACGCGCGCGGTCACCGCGACCTCGGCCGCGCGGTCCAGGTCCGCCGAGGGCATGACGACGTAGGGATCGCTGCCGCCCAGCTCCAGCACCGTCTTCTTGATCATCTGGCCGGAGGTGGACGCGACCGCCCGGCCCGCGGGCTCGCTGCCGGTCAGGGTGGCCGCCTTCACGCGGTCGTCGCGCAGGAGGTCGTCCACCGCGCCGGAGCCGATGAGCAGCGTCTGGAAGCAGCCCTCGGGGAAGCCGGCCCGGTGGAACAGGTCCTCCAGGTACAAAGCCGTCTGCGGGACGTTGGAGGCGTGCTTGAGCAGGCCCACGTTGCCCGCCATCAGCGCGGGCGCGGCGAACCGGACCACCTGCCACAGCGGGAAGTTCCAGGGCATCACGGCGAGGACCGGGCCGAGCGGCCGGTAGCGGACCCGGACCCGGGAGGCGCCGGAGTCGCGCACGTCCGTCTCGGGGGGCTCCTCGTCGGCCAGCAGCCCCTCGGCGCGTTCGGCGTACCAGCGCATCGCCTTGGCGCACTTCGCGGCCTCCGCGCGGGCCTGCCGGACGGGCTTGCCCATCTCGGTGGTCATGATCCGGCCGATCTCCGGCTGGTCCTCGTCCAGCAGGTCGGCGGCCTTGTTCAGCAGTCGGGCGCGGTCGGCGAAGGAGGTCGTCCGGTACGTGCGGAAGGTGGCCTCGGCGAGTTCGAGCCGGCGTTCCAGCTCGTCCTCGTCCATGGGCTCGTACGTCTTGAGCGTCTCGCCGTTCGCCGGGTTCACCGTCGCGATGGGCATGGCTGACCTCCCTGGGAGCGGGCTTGTCTCGACCTTCGCGCGCGACCCCGCGCGTCGCAACGCGGCGGTCCCTCGGGCGGCCTCACGGTCGCCTCCGGGGCGCGTTCCTAGCCCGAGTGCTCCGCCAGCCGGTCGAGAAACGCGGCCTGCGCCGTGACGATCACCTCACGGGCCCGGTCCAGGGCGAACCACGCCACCCGGTCCAGCTCCGGGAACTCCTGGAGCCGGCCGGACCGCGGCGGCCACTCCATCGTGAAGGTCCCCGGGGTGATCGTCTCCGGGTCGAGGTCCGCCGCCACCGCCCACGCCGTGACGATCTTGCCGTTGCGCTGCGCCACCTCGCCGAGCGGTACGGCCTCCCCGTCGGGCGGCGCCACCCCCAGCTCCTCCCGGAACTCGCGCCGGGCCGCCTCCCAGGCGGGCTCCTCCGGGTCGTACTCGCCCTTCGGCACCGTCCAGGCTCCGGCCTCCTTCTTCGCCCACAGCGGGCCGCCCATATGGCCGAGCAACACCTCCAGACCCTGATCGGTGTGCCGGAACAGCAACAGTCCCGCGCTGCGCTTCGTCGTCCGCACCGTCACGGCGTGACCTCCGGGTGGGCTGCCAGCAGGGTCTCCACGGTATCGGCGTCCTCGGGGCGCTTGTCCTCGCGGTAGCGGACCACGCGGGCGAAGCGCAGGGTGACGCCGGCCGGGTAGCGGGAGGAGCGCTGGAGGCCGTCGTAGGCGATCTCCACGACGAGTTCGGGGCGGACCCGGACTCCCCAGCCCTCGTCCTCGACCGCCAGCTCACGGAGCCGGCCGGTCTGCCAGGCGAGCATCGCGTCGGTCATGCCCTTGAAGGTCTTGCCGAGCATCGTGAAACCGCCGTCCGGGGTGCGGGCGCCCAGGTGCAGGTTGGACAGCCTGCCGGTGCGGCGGCCGTGGCCCCATTCGGCGGCCAGCACCACCAGGTCCAGGGTGTGCACGGGCTTGACCTTGAGCCAGGCGGCGCCGCGCCGGCCCGCGCTGTACGGCGCGTCGAGCGCCTTGACCACCACGCCCTCGTGACCCCGGGCCAGGGTGTCGGCGAGGAACCGTTCCGCCTCCGCGATGCCCTGCGCCCCCGGGACCAGCGTGCGCCGCACCCGCATCGGCTCGGGCACCAGCCGGGCCAGTTCCGCGTGCCGCTCGGTGAACGGCAGGTCCAGCAGGTCCCGGCCGTCGACCGCGAGGGCGTCGAAGAAGACGGGGGAGACCGGGGTCTGCCCGGCGGCCTTCGCCACGTCGGTGCGCGAGCCGACCCGGCCCGCCGTCTCCTGGAAGGACCGGGGCCGGCCCGCCGCGTCGAAGGAGATCACCTCCCCGTCCAGGATGAACCGCTCGCCCCGCAACTCCAGCGCGGCCGCCGTCACTTCGGGCAGCCGGTCGGTGATGTCGTCCAGGGTGCGGGTGTGGATCCGTACCGTGTCGCCGTCCCGGTGCACCTGGACCCGGATGCCGTCCAGCTTCTCCTCCACCGCGCAGGCGCCCAGCTTCTCCACCGCCTCGGCGACCGAGGAGGCGCTGTGCGCCAGCATCGGCAGCACGGGCCGGCCGACCGTGAGCCGGAACCGCTCCAGCGCGCCGGGCCCCTCGCCGAGCAGGGCCTGGGCCACCGTCTGCAGCGAGCCCGCGAGCATCACGGCCCGCCGTACGTCCGCCGGGTCGGCGCCGGTCGCCCGGGCGAGGCCCTCCACCGCGACCGCGTCCAGGGCGCCCTGCCGGACCTCGCCGGTGAGCAGGCCGAGCAGGAAGCGCTGCTCCTCCTCGGTGGCCGCGCCCATCAGCGCGCCGACCAGCCGGGCCCGCTCCGCCTGGGAGCCGGCGCCGCCCACCTTGCCCAGTTCGCTCAGCCGGGCGTCGACCTCGCGCACGGTGAGGGACGGTTCGGCGGCCGGCGGGACCGGGCGGCCCAGCACCTTCCAGCCGACCCCGAGGCGCCCCTGCGGCAGGCGTCCGGCCAGGTACGGGATGACGATCGGCACGTCGTCCGCCTCCGCGTCCCGGAACAGCTCCGCGAGCAGCGCGATCTTCCGGGACCGGGCCGCCGTCGCGGCGACCTCCCGGGACACCTGGGCCAACCGGGTCAGCAGCATGCCGCCATGGTGCCTCAGCGGCCCGCCGGGTGCGTGGTGGCCGGTGGTGCCCGCGCGGCGGCGCCCACACCGGACCTCAGGACGTCCGCGCCGCCAGGTCGTCCATCAGCAGCTCCCCGTTGATGGCCACCCCTGCCCGGTGTCCCCCGCTCGCCGCGTTGACCACCTGCTCTGCGAAGCCGCTCGCGTTGCCCGCCGCCCACAGGCCGGGCACGCTCGTCAGGCCCCGTTCGTCGGTCACCGGGTAGCTGCCGAAGGGCGTCTCGCGCAGCCGCGCGCCCAGCCGCACGAGCAGCTCGTTGTTCGGGACCGCGCGCGGGGCGGCGTACAGGACCTCGCGGTCGTGGACCGTGCCGTCCGCGAGCCGGACACCGGTGAGGCGGTCGCCGGTGATCACCAGCTCCGCCACCTCGCCGGGGACGACCCCGACGCCGGCGGCGGCCAGCAGGCGCAGGTCCTCGTCGGTCAGGTCGGACTCGCCGAGCTCGTGCAGGAAGAGCCGTACGTCCTTGGACCACCGGGTGACCAGGAGCGCCTGGTGGACGCTCAGCGGTGTGGTGGCGAGGACGCCGGTGGGCAGGTCGCGGGCCTCCCAGCCGTGGCAGTAGGGGCAGTGGAGCACGTCCCGGCCGAACCGTTCGGCGAGGCCGGGCAGCGGCGGCAGTTCGTCCCTCAGACCGGTCGCGATCACCAGCTGCCGGGCCCGTACGACCCGGCCGCCGGCCAGGCGGACGGTGAAGTCCCCGTCCGCATCCCGGGCCGCGTCCTCGACCCGGCCCCGGACCAGCTCCACCCCGTACCGGGCGATCTCCTCCCGCCCGACGGCCAGGAACGCGGCCGGGGACATGCCGTCCCGGGACAGATAGCCGTGCAGGTGCGCGGACGGCGCGTTGCGGGGCTCGCCCGCGTCGACGACCAGAGTCCGGCGCCGGGAGCGGCCCAGGACCAGCGCGGCGGACAGCCCGGCGGCCCCGCCGCCGACGATGACGACTTCGTAGGTGTGGTGTGCGGTCATGGCACGACGGTCGTCCGAGCGGTGCGGGATTGACAAGCGTGTTTGCCAGTCCCGCAAACTGGGGTCATGAGTACCGACGACGTCCTGGCGGACGTGGGCCCGAGGCTGCGCCGGATCCGCAGGGAGCGGGAGGTGACCCTGGCCGCGCTGTCCGAGGCCACCGGAATCTCGGTGAGCACGCTCTCCCGGCTGGAGTCCGGCCTGCGCAGACCCAGCCTCGAACTGCTGCTGCCGATCGCCCAGGCCCACCAGGTGCCGCTGGACGAGCTGGTCGGCGCGCCGCCGGTCGGCGATCCCCGGGTGCGGGCCAGGCCGATCGTGCGCGACGGGCGGACGATGTACCCGCTCACCCGGCAGCCCGGCGGGCTCCAGGCCTACAAGGTGATCGAGAAGCCGCGGACGGGCGAGCCGGACCCCCGCACCCACGAGGGCTACGAGTGGCTGTACGTGCTGGCCGGGCGGCTGCGGCTGGTGCTCGGCCCCCACGATGTCGTGCTGTCCGCGGGCGAGGCGGCCGAGTTCGACACCCGGGTGCCGCACTGGTTCGGGGCGGCGGGGGAGGGGCCGGTGGAGTACCTGAGCCTGTTCGGGCCGCAGGGCGAGCGGATGCACGTGAGGGCGCGACCCGCCCGCACGTGACCCACGCAACTGTTCCCTGAACGACAAGCGACCGCTTAGTATGCCGTCGAGCCCGGTCAGACGAAGCAGTCCCGTGGAGGCCCCGCATGCAGGCATGGCAAGTGCACGAGAACGGCGAGCCGAGCGAGGTGATGCGCCTGGCGGAGGTGGAGCCGCCCACGCCCGCCGACGGCCAGGTGCTGCTGCGGGTGCGCGCCGCCAATGTCAACTTCCCGGACGCGCTGCTGTGCCGGGGCCAGTACCAGATCCGCCCGCCGCTGCCGTTCACGCCGGGCGTGGAGATCTGCGGCGAGACCGAGGACGGCCGCCGGGTGATCGCCAACCCCGCGCTGCCCCACGGCGGTTTCGCCGAGTACGCCCTCGCCGACGCCCGTGCCCTGCTCCCCGCGCCCGATTCGCTGGACGACGCCGAGGCCGCCGCCCTGCACATCGGCTACCAGACCGGCTGGTTCGGTCTGCACCGCCGCGCCCGCCTGGAGGCCGGCGAGACCCTGCTGGTGCACGCCGCCGCCGGTGGCGTGGGCAGCGCCGCCGTACAGCTCGGCAAGGCGGCCGGCGCCACCGTCATCGGTGTCGTGGGCGGCGCGGACAAGGCCGCCGTCGCCCGGCGGCTGGGCTGCGACGTGGTGGTCGACCGGCACGCCGAGGACGTCGTCGCCGCCGTCAAGGAGGCCACCGGCGGCCGGGGCGCCGACGTGGTCTACGACCCCGTAGGCGGCGCCGCCTACACCCAGTCCGCCAAGCTGGTCGCCTTCGAGGGCCGGATCGTCGTCGTCGGCTTCGCCAGCGGCACCATCCCGAGCCCCGCCCTCAACCACGCCCTGGTGAAGAACTACTCGATCGTCGGCCTGCACTGGGGCCTGTACAACACCAGGAACCCCAAGCTGGTCCTGGAGTGCCACGAGCAGCTCACCGACATGGCCGCCCGGGGCGCGATCGCGCCACTGGTGAGCGAGCGGGTGCCGCTGGGCGAGGCCGCCGTGGCCGTGCAGAAGGTGGCGGACGGCCACTCCACCGGCCGGATCACCGTGGTGATGGAGGGAGCGGCATGACCGACGCCCAGGAACTGCGCCGCCGCACACGGGAGTTGCTGGCCGCGCATCCGCCCGCCGACACCGCCCGGGCGGACTTCCTGCGGGCCCGCTTCGACGCCGGCCTCGCCTGGGTGCACTACCCGGAGGGCCTCGGCGGCCTCGGCGCCCCGCGATCCCTCCAAGGCGTCGTGGACGCCGAACTGGAGGCCGCCGGCGCCCCCGACAACGACCCCCGGCGCATCGGCATCGGCCTCGGCATGGCCGCGCCGACCCTCCTCAAGTACGGCACCGACGAGCAGAAGCGACGCTTCCTGCGGCCCCTGTGGACCGGGGAGGAGGTCTGGTGCCAGCTGTTCAGCGAGCCCGGCGCCGGCTCCGACCTGGCCGCGCTCGGCACCCGGGCCGTACGCGAGGGCGACGGCTGGGTGGTCAACGGGCAGAAGGTGTGGACCTCCAGCGCCCACATCGCCCGCTGGGCCATCCTCATCGCCCGCACCGACCCGGACGTGCCCAAGCACCAGGGCATCACCTACTTCGTCTGCGACATGACCGACCCGGGCGTCGAGGTCCGGCCGCTGCGCCAGATCACCGGCGAGGCCGAGTTCAACGAGGTCTTCCTCACCGACGTCCGCATCCCCGACTCCCGCCGCCTCGGCGAGGTCGGTGACGGCTGGCGCGTCGCCCAGACGACGCTGAACAACGAACGTGTCGCCATCGGCGGCATGGCCCTGCCCCGCGAGGGCGGCATGATCGGGCCGGTCGCGCGGACCTGGCGCGAACGCCCGGACCTGCGCACCCACGACCTGCACCAGCGGCTGCTGAAGCTGTGGGTCGAGGCCGAGGTGTCCCGGCTCACCGCCGAACGCCTGCGCCAGCAGCTCACCGTCGGCCAGCCCGGCCCCGAGGGCGCCGGCATGAAGCTCGCCTTCGCCCGCCTCAACCAGGAGATCAGCGGCCTGGAGGTCGAGCTCCGCGGCGAGGAGGGCCTGTTGTACGACGACTGGACCATGCGCCGCCCGGAGCTGGTCGACTTCACCGGCCGGGACGCCGGATACCGCTATCTGCGCTCCAAGGGCAACAGCATCGAGGGCGGGACCAGCGAGGTCCTGCTGAACATCGTCGCCGAGCGCGTCCTGGGCCTGCCCGCCGAGCCGCGCACCGACAAGGACGTCGCCTGGAAGGACCTCGCCCGATGACGGATCTGCTGTACTCCGAGGAGGAAGAGGCGCTGCGGGCCGCCGTCCGCGACCTGCTCACCGACCACTGCGCACCGGCCGACGTGATCGCCCGCGGCGAGTCGGGCACCCCGTTCGACCGCGCCCTGTGGAAGTCCCTCGCCGAGGGCATGGGCCTGGCCGGCCTGCTGGTGCCCGAGGAACAGGGCGGCCAGGGCGCGACCCACCGCGAAGTCGCCGTCGTACTGGAGGAGCTGGGCCGTGCGGTCGCCCCGCTGCCGTATCTGACCAGCGCGGTCGTGGCCACCGAGGCGCTGCTGGCCTGCGGCGACCGGGAGCTGACGGCGCAGCTCGCCTCCGGCCGCACCATCGGCGTGCTCGCGGTCGGCCTCGCCACGGCACCGGGCGCCGACGTCACGGCCGTCCGGGTCGAGAACGGCACCCTGCACGGGGAGTTGACGGGGATCGCGGACGCGGCCGTCGCCGACGTGCTGCTCGTCCCGGCCGACGACGGCGGCCTGTACGCCGTCACCGCCGACGCCGTCACCCTCACCCCGCAGCTCTCCCTGGACCTGACCCGCCCGCTCGCCACCGTCACCCTCGCCGGCGCGGCGGGCCGCCGTGTCGGCGACGCGGAGCCCGCCGTACGCCGTGCCCTGCGTGCCGCCGCCGGACTGCTCGCCTCCGAGCAACTGGGCGTGGCCGACTGGGCGTTGACGGAGACGGTCCGGTACCTGAAGGAGCGCAAGCAGTTCAACCGGCCGGTCGGCGGCTTCCAGGCGCTCAAGCACCGGCTCGCCCAGCTGTGGCTGGAGACCGTCAATCTCCGGGCCGCCGCCCGCGCTGCCGCCGACGCGCTCACCTCCGGCGAGGACACCGACCTCACGGTGGCCGTCGCCCAGGCATACGCCGCCCCCGTCGCCGTACGCGCCACGGAGGAGGCGCTGCAGCTGCACGGCGGGATCGGCATGACCTGGGAGCACCCCGTCCACCTGTACCTGAAGCGGGCCAAGGCGGACTCCATCGCCTACGGCACGGCGGGCGCCCACCGCGAGATCCTGGCCGAACTGGCCGACCTCCAGGCTCCCTGACCGCCGGCGGCGACACCACACGTTCGGAGGACACGCCAGCCGCCCGGACGAACCCTCCGCTACGCCACACTTGCGGCCGAACGCCGCACACGGGGCGTGGCGGAGGAGGTTCCGATGGCGATTTCCATCTCTGTGGTGCTGCTGCTCCTGATCCTGGCCGTGATCTTCATGCGCAACGGCGCGCTGAAGGTCTCCCACGCCCTGGTATGCATGCTGCTCGGCTTCTACCTCGCCAGCACGAGCATGGCGCCCACCATCCACAGCGGGCTCACCGCCACCGCCGACCTGGTGAGCGGCCTGCGCCCCTGAACAACCCCCGCGCCCGCCCCGCGCGCCCGGTCTCAGGGGCTCTCGGCGGGTCTCACGGGGTCGAGAAGACGCCGATGCCGTCGGGCACCGGGCGTTCGGCGCCGCCGCTCGGGTGGTTGCGCACCGACACGGCGGACGCGCCGGAGCCGCGGGTGACCAGCTCCGCCGAGCCGCCCCCGTCGAGGTTGAAGGCGTCGGTGGCACCCAGGGACCGCATGGTCCGCGCCTCCTCCGCGACGGTCAGCCCGGTACGGTAGGCCGCCGCGCCGTCCAGTACCAGGAGCAGCAACCGCCGGCCACCGTCCTTGAAGCCGACGGCCGTGCGCACCGCCGAGGAGGCGGTGTCCAGGCCCGACAGCGGAGTGCCGGCGCGCAGGATCGGGAAGCCGCCGATCGCGAACGTGTACGGCGTCGCGGACGAGGACGCCACCAGGGTGTGCGCGACGTCCACCGGGTCACCGACCGACAGCTCGCGCAGCTCCCGCGCGCCCGCCTCGCGGCCCAGCAGGACCGTGGTGCCCGCCGGGATCGTGCCGCTTCCCGGGGCGTCGGAGGCGGAGACCACCCTGCCGCCGCGCACCTTCACCTCGTACGTGTCATCGCTGCACGGCGCCGACCGCCGGCTGTCGGTGCCGCACACGGCCCGCACCCGGGAGGCGCTGCCCCAGCGGGCGGTGAAGGCGCCGACGGAGCCCACGGGGAGCGCGTACTGGTTCAGCCCCCTGAGCGGCAGCCGTCCCTGCGGCGTGCCGACCGAGCCGGTGAGGGAGAGGCGGTCCAGCCGGGCCCGGCCGTCGCTGCCCACCCCGAACACGTCCCGGGTGCTGCCGCCCGTGGGCAGCGCGGGCCCGAACCGCTGGCCGTTCGGCACCGCCGCCTTGAGCACCTCTCCGCCGGCCACCGCCGGTCCGACGGGGGCGCCGGTGGCCTCCACCCCCGGGTGCTGCGTCTCGGTGATGTCGAAGAAGTCCCCGTTCACCCCGGCGACCGCCCCGGCCGCGTCCGCCATCCGGGAGACCGTCGCCCGGGCCGCCACCGCGCCCGGGTGCAGCAGGTCCACGCGCACGTGCGGATCGGCGAGGTCCACCGTGACCAGGTGGCCGCGGGCCGTGCCCGCGGCCGCGGGGACGTCGAACTGCCGGTAGGTGACGCCGGGCGCGAGCCGTCTGCCCGCGAGTGCGGCACCGGCCGGTGCCGCACCCGCCAGGGACGCGCCGGCCAGCACACCGAACGCCGTGGCCACCGTGAGAACCGTTCTGCCCGCTGCCGAACGCCTTCGACGTCTCGTCACCCTGTCCCCTGAAGTCTCGTCAGCTGATCTGTCCGCAGGGGCAGTGCACCAGACTCGGGTGGCCGGGTGGCCGTTCCGGAGATGATGACGCCGGAACGGGTGAGAAAACGCACCCCCTCGGGTGCCTGCGACGCGACACCGCGGCGGCGCCGGGGCGCCGGATGCCGGCGGGGCCGTGCCCGTCGTCAAGTCGCCGGCCGTTAATCGCTGGTGGGCGGCCCGGTGGCCCTTGTACGGTGGGCGGCGCGACCGCGCCCGCGGTGCGCCCGGCTGCGGCTACTTCCTTCTGACGACCAAGTGACGCCGCCGCCCTCGTGGGCGAGCAGTTCGCCGGGTTCGTCGGCGCGCAGTTCCCCTTCCGCTACCTGGCCGCCCACCGGCACGCGCCGTCGCCGCGCTGGGCCGCCGCGCTGGAACGGGCCCTGGGCCACTCCCTGGCCAATGTGCCGTCCCTCCCCGGCCGGACCCTGATCCTGGTGGACCGGTCCGACTCGATGTTCTGGGACACCGTCTCCGAGCGCTCCCGGCTCACCCGGGCGGACGCGGCGGCCGTGTTCGGCACCGCGCCGGCCCTGCGGGCCGAGCACGCGGACCTGGTGGAGTTCGGCTGGAACAGCGCACAGGTGCCGTTCGAGCCGGGTGAGCCGGTGCTGGAGGTACTGCAACGGTTCCACGCCCTCGGGGGCACATGCACCACCAAGGCGGTGCGGACGCACTACCGGGGACACGACCGGGTCCTGATCGTCACCGACGAACAGGCCGCCCCCGACCACCCCGGCGGACCGGCCGACCCGGTCCCGGCCGACGTCCCCGTCTACACGTGGAACCTGGCGGGGTACCGGCCGGCCCACGGCCCCACGGGCCCCCACCGGCACACGTTCGGCGGTCTGACGGACGCCGCGTTCCGGATGGTCGTCCTCGCGGAGGCCGGCCGCGAGGCCGCCTGGCCGTGGACCGCCGAGCCGGCCGAGCCCCGGCAGGCGTCGGCCTGCGGTGGGCCGTGGCCGGGCCGACCGGTTCAGCGCGGGGAGTCGCGTCGCTCGCGGCGGGCGCGCAGGGCCGCCGGGAGCAGGGGGAGCAGCGACACGACGACCACCAGGGCGACCAGCGGCAGCAGGTAGTCGTCGATGTGGGGGACCGAGGCGCCCAGGGTGTACCCGGCGAGCACCAGGGTCTGCGACCACAGCACCCCGCCCACCGTCTGCCAGAGGGTGAAGATGCCGGTCGGCACGCCGAGGACGCCGGCCACCGGGTGCAGTACCGAGCGCAGCAGCGGTACGAAGCGGCCGATCACCAGCGCCTTGCCGTGGCCGTAGCGCGCCAGCAGCCGCTCGGCCCGGGCCACAGCCGCCTTCACCCGGCCGTGGGAGGTGCGCGCGAGCAGCGCCCGGCCGCCGTGCCGCCCGATCAGATAGCCGACCTGTCCGCCCGCCACCGCCCCGACGGCCGCGCACACCAGCACCTGCCACAGCGCCAGCCGCGGGGGCTGGTCGGCGCTGCCCGCGCACAGCACCCCGGCCGGGAACAGCAGAGTGTCCCCGGGCAGGAAGAAGCCGACGACCAGCAGACCCGACTCGGCGAAGACGACCGCCAGCACGCCCAGCGCGCCGAAGGCGGCCAGCACCGAGGCGCTGTCCAACGGGTTGACGGCGATCACCGGCCGAGCCTCCTGGCCTCCTCGGGGACGTCCGCTCCCCAGCATCGCGCGCCCGCCACCCTCGTGCGCGCGATGGCGTGGATCGGCCTGCCGGCGCCGGTGGCGGGTCAGTAGCCGACGCGGAACGTCGCGTCCTGCCGGTCGGTGGCCGTCGCGACCGGGTCGATCCGCAGGACGTAGTCGGAGTGGCGGAGGTAGCGGGTGGGGTAGTTGTGCGAGCGGAACGACGACCAGCTCGCGTCCGCCAGGCCCGCCGTACGGTGGAAGGTGGCGTCCGCCGCGAACGTCGACGTGCCGTCGTTGACGTCCAGGCGCAGCTGGTAGTCGTAGTGGCGCAGATAGCGGGTGGGCTGGTCGACCGACCGGAAGGAGACGCCGCCGCTGTCGGCGAGGCCGGGAACGAGCTGCCACAGCGAGTCGCGGTACGGGTCGAAGGGGTACTCGTCGATGCGGCCGACGTAGTCGGCGTGGCGGACGTAACGGGCCGGGTAGTTGTAGGACTTGAGCCGGTTCCAGGCGGGGGCGCCCCACCGGGCCACGAGGTTGTCGTACTCCGTGGTGGTGAGGGGGGTGATCCCGCAGTGCTTGGAGTTGACCGGCTGGGTGTAGGCCTTCTGGTCGAGGGCGGTCCAGGTGCCCGAGGCGAGATCGCCGGTCTGCCAGGCGTAGAAGACGCCGTTGGGCGTGTAGGTGTCTCCCCAGAGGTACCAGCCGTTCGGCGCCTTGACCAGGGTGGGTGCCTCCGTGCCGCCGTGTGCGACGCCGGTGCTGAACTCGGTGAAGCTGCCCGGGGCGAGACTGGTGGAGCGGGCGCCGACCAGTGTCTGGTCCTTCTTGAAGTAGAGGTAGTTGACCCCGTTCACGCCCACCGCCATGTCCCCGTCGATCACGTCGTAGCCGGGGTCGAAGAAGACCTGCGGGGCGGAGGCGGTGACGAAGTCGGTGGTGTAGTTCACCATGATGACGTTGTGGCCGCTGGAGTTCACGGCGGAGTAGATGAGCGCGTACTGGCGCCGCCCCGCGTCCCAGAAGGCTTCCGGGGCCCAGGCGTGGGTGTTCATGTCGTGCACCTTCAGCCGGTGGTAGCCGGTGAAGGTCCGCAGGTCGGTGGAGTTCCACACGTGCACGTACTGGCTGACGTAGTTCCAGTCCGTGCCCTTGAGGTCGGTGGCGAGGACGACGAACGTGCCGTCCTGCTTGCGCAGGATGAACGGGTCGCGCAGCCCGAGCGCGCCCTCGGTGGGGGTGAGAACGGGGTTGTTCTGGTTCAGTGGCATCCAGTTGAGCGAGTCGGTGCTGACGGCCAGGTGGAGGCCGTAGTCGCTGCCGGTGCCGTTCGGCGACTCGGTGAAGTAGGCCATCGCGTACGCCGTGCCGGCCGCGTGGGCGGTGCCGGCTCCGGCGCCCAGCACACCGGTGACGGCGAGGGGGGTGGCGGCGGCCATGCCGAGCAAGGAGCGCCGGGAGAGGTGGGGTCCGCGGGTCATGGGTGCTCCAGGGCGAGACGGAGAGATCCAGGATGGTCGGTATGCCGAACGCGGTTCGGTTGTCCGGTCGGACCGTAGGTGTGCGGTCATGCCCCCGTCAATGACCGTGCCGCCGATTCACAGGGGTGCGGCCTCCGGGTGCCGGCCGCCCGGCGCGGGTCGTGCTGGCCGAGGCTGCCCTCAGGGTGTGCCGGTGAACCCTGGCCGCCCGGGTGGGGCGACCAGGGCTTGGGGCCGGTCGGTCAGGACGTCGTGCCGGTCACCGCACCGCCGGACTTGGTCACCTGGTACGTGACGGTGGCGCCGCTCCAGAAGTGGAAGGTGAGCGTCACCGGTGCGCCGTCGTGCAGCGCGTTCAGGAAGTCGGCGGTGAGGACGAGCCTGCCGCCCGGGTAGTCGGGGGTGAAGGCGCTGTTGAACTCCTGGTACGGCGTCCAGTCGGCCTGACCGGCGTTGCCGCCGTCGGCGTACCTGGCCTCCATGGTCGCCAGCACGTCACCCCGGTACTGCGTGGGAATGCCGAACGAGCTGGTCGTGCCGGTCGCGTTCGACAGCACCGGGGTGTCGTACGTGAGCACGTCGATCCGCCAGGGGACCCCGCGGGAGAAGCGGGCCTGGAGGGTCGCGTCGACGCCGTAGGCACGGTCGCCGGTCAGCCGGGTGAGGGCGGTGGCGGTGAGGGTGAGCTGGTCGCCGGAGAGGGTGTAGTCCCGGCCCGCGACGAGCCGGGTGTCGCCCTGCCACAGGCCCTGGAACGTGGTGCCGTTGGGGTTGAGCGTGAGCGTCCGGGCGGTGATCGGGGCGGACTTCGCCACGAAGACCCGATCGGAGGAGGCGGTGCCCGAGCGGGTGGTCCAGCTGGACCTGACCGCGGCGAACAGGGCGGGGTCGCGCCACTGGAGCGTGGAGCGGTTCAGGAACGAACCGGCGTCCCACAGTGCGGTGGTGACCTTGGCGGTGCGCGCCTGATAGCCGAGCTGCTCGAAGTACTTGAGCCCCTCACCGTGTTCGACGGCGTCAACACGGGTGTAGTCAGGCCAGCTCAGCAGGCCGTACTCGCCCAGGTAGACGGGGATGCCCTTGGCGACGAACGTGTCGTGCATGCGGGCGAAGGCGTCGGCCATGTCCTGTTGCGAGGTGGCGTCGAAGTGGGTGCCGCCGGCGATGTTCACGCTGAACGGGTACCAGCCGTAGTAGTGCACGGTGGCGACCAGGTTGCTGTCGTGCAGGGCGCTCATCGTGCCGGCCAGGTTGTCCATCAGGTCCTGGGAGGGCGTGCAGCCCAGCGTGGGCAGCACGAGCAGGCGAGTGGTGTTCCCGCCGCCCGAGGAGCGGACGATGGTGTGGAACGAGGTGTTCAGCTCGTCGAGGAACTCGGTCTTCTGGGCGTCCGTGGCGTTGTTGAACTGCGGCTCGTTGACGCTCTCGAAGAGCAGGCCGCGCGGCTCGTCCCGGAAGGCCGTGGCGATCTGGGTCCAGGTGGCCTTGTAGCGGGCGAGCACCGTGTCGTGGTCGGTCGCCATGTTCGCGATCCACTGCCAGGAGTCGTGGTGGACGTTGAGCACGACGTAGAGGCCGTCGGCGAGCGCCCAGTCGACCACCTGCTTCACGCGGTTCAGGAAGGCGGCGTCGATGGTGTACGGCGCGGTGGCGGACTGGTGGTCGGTCCAGGTCACCGGGATGCGGACGCTGTGGAAGCCCCGCGCGCGGAGGGGGTCGAACAGGGCCTTCGTGACCGCCGGGTTGCCCCAGGAGGTCTCGTCGGGGATCGCGTCCAGGGTGTTGCCCAGGTTCCAGCCGGGCTGCATCGCGGCCACGGCGTCCATGGCGCGCGCCGGAACCCCGGCCGTCGTCCGCGACGGTTTCCGGTGGCCGTCGGTCGCGGCGAACGTGGTGCCGGCGGACAGTCCGAGCGTGACGAGCAGCGCCAGCAGAAGTGCCGCCAGGCGGCCGGGGCCACGGCTGCGGTGGCGCGCGGGTTGACCGGTGTCCTTCACGTGTCGTCCCTTTCGGTCGGTCGGTCGTGCGGGGGATCGGATCCGGGGGCGCGCGGCGACGAGGTGCGAGCGGCCGCGCCGCCGGCGTGCTCTCGCGCGGCTCAGTCGGGCAGGGGTGCGTAGTCGAACCAGTCGAAGTGGACGGTGGCCGCCGTGGCGTACATGCCGAGGACACGGCCGGTGAAGCCGCCGGCGACCTCGGTCGACAGGTAGCGGCCGTCGAGTGCGGCGAGCGCGGTGAACGTGCCGTCGGCTTCCTCGACGCCGAGGGAGACGATGTCGGGCCCGGTGCGCGGCCCGTGCGGGAGCGGCGGGCTCGTGACCGTCACGCCGAGGACCAGCGGCCCGGCGGGCACGGGCCGGGTCGCCACGACCGTGCGCAGGTCGCCGACGCGCGCGATCACCCGTACCTGGGTGGCGGTGGCCTCCACGGCGTAGTGGTGCCGCTCGTCCAGCCGTACGGCGAGACCACCGCGGCCCTCCCGGGCGTCGACCAGGGTGCGGGCCCGGCAGGCCAGGTGCTGCTGGCGGCGCCCGGTGAAGACGGCGTCGGGCGCGTCCAGTGAGTCGCCCCGCGCGCGGAGCGTCAGCCAACCGGGGCGCTCCTTGGTGGTGCAGTGCTCGGCGGGCCGGTCGCGCAGCGAGATCCAGTACGGCCGCAGCTCGCCGAGGTCGAAGTCGTCGCGCTGCTCCTCGGCGGGGCCGGGAACGAGCGGCCGCGGGGGCGCGGGCGGCTGCAGGGCCGGCTCGCCGACGACCGGCCAGCCGTCCTGCCAGGTCACAGGCGCCAGGAAGGTCTCCCGGCCGAGCACGTGCCAGCCGGGGGTGCCGCCGCGCGGCCGTACCCCGAGCAGCACCATCCACCAGGAGCCGTCGGGAGCCTGCACGAGGTCCGCGTGGCCGGTGTTCTGCACGGAGTGGTCGGTGCCGCGGTGGGTGAGGACCGGGTTGGCCGGGCACGGCTCGAACGGGCCGTCGGGGGCGCGGCCGCGGGCGATGGACACGCCGTGACCGCGCTCGGTGCCGCCCTCGGCGATGAGCAGGTACCAGTAGCCGCCGATCCGGTACAGGTGCGGGGCCTCGGGGGCCTTGGCGCCGGGGGTGCCGGACCAGAGCGTGCGCGGCGGCCCGTACGTCCGCCCGGTGGACGGGTCGATGCGGACCTGGGCGACACCGGCGACCGTGCACCAGCAGGTGCCGTCCTCGTCCCAGGCCAGGTCCGGGTCGATGCCGGGCACGCCGGGCAGGCGGACCGGATCGGACCACGGCCCGGCGGGGTCGGTGGCGGTGACGAGCAGGTTGCCGCCGCCCTCGCTGACGTTCGTGACGATCAGCCAGAAACGTCCGTCGTGGTGGCGCAGGGTCGGGGCGTAGATCCCGGCCGAGGACGGAGTGTCCACCGGCAGGCTCAGCTGGCTCGGCCGGTCCAGGGCGTTGCCGATCTGCGTCCAGTGCACCAGGTCACGGCTGTGGAAGACGGGCACGCCGGGGAAGTACTCGAAGCTGGAGCACGCCAGATAGTAGTCCTCGCCCACACGGCAGACGCTGGGATCGGGGTGGAAGCCCGGGATCACGGGGTTGGCCGCGGGAGCGGTCCGGTGCGGAGGGGACACCCCAACTGTCCTTTCGAAGCGCTTCAATGGACAGGGGGGAAGGTAACGGCGGGGTATGCGCGAGACAAGGGCTTGGACATCAATAGCCCTGAGGTTTCTGAGGTGTGGCCATGGCTACGGAGTCGCGACCCCTAGTCGATGCGCTTCGACGAAGCGTGCCGGACCGGCAAGTCACCGCAGAAACGAACGAGCGGAAGTCGGCGGACGGTCCGGCGCAGCCTGCGGCGCACGGCGGAGGCCGGAACAGGTACCGGAGAAAAAGAGGTTGTACGGATGATCACCGGGCGGGTAGCTTTCAGCCGACCGTGACACCGCCCGAGGAGGTGAGACCCGTGAACGCTGTATGCACGTGGGTGCTCCCCCTTCCCGTCACGGCCGGCGACTGACACAGGTGCCGCCGGGAGCGCCTCGACACCAGGCACTCCCGAAAGGCACCACCTGTGCACTCTCTGCAGTTCACCACCGAGTCCTCGTCGAACGGCGTACTCGAACGCGACTTCACCCTGGGCGATGTCCCCGGCGTCCTCTGGTCGCCGGCCTCCGGCCCGGCCGCTCGTGCACCCCTCGTCCTGATGGCCCACGGCGGCGGCAACCACAAGAAGCACCCGGCGATGTCCGGCCGCGCCCGGCTCCTCGTGACCGGCTGCGGCTTCCACGTCGCCGTCATCGATGCACCCGGTCACGGCGACCGGCCGCGCACGGCGCACGACGAGGCGGAGATCGCCGAGCTGTTCCGGGCGAGGGCGGCGGGAGAGCCGGAAGGCCCGATCGTCGTGCGCTACAACGACCACCTGGCCGGGATCGCCGTGCCCGAGTACCGGGCGCTGCTGGACGCTCTCCAGGAACTCCCGGAGATCGGCGACGACGGGCCGGTCGGCTTCTGGGGCATCAACATGGGCACGGCGATCGGCGTCCCGTTCGTGGCCGTCGAACCCAGGGTCACCGCCGCGGTCTTCGGTCAGCACTGGCCCGACGCCCTGGCCGACAAGGCGAAGCAGATCACCATCCCGATCGAGTTCGACCTGCAGTGGGACGACGAGCACATCTCGCGCGAGGAGGGACTCGCGCTGTTCGACGCCTTCGCCTCGAAGGAGAAGTCCTTGCACGTCAACTCCGGCAAGCACAAGGAGCTGCCCAGGTTCGAGGCCGACAGCGCGGTCCGGTTCCTCGCTCGACACCTGAGCTGACACCCACCCCTCGGGCGCCGGGCGAGTTCGGCGGTGGTGCGGCCATGACGTCAGCGGTTCCGTGCCGAGCCTGGCGGGCCAGGTCGTCCGGCACGGTGTCGCCGTCGAGGACTAGTTGTTCTGTCCGGGGAGGTTGTGGACGGGTGAGTCAGATCTCGGCTGAGGGATCTTGAACGGGTGAGGGCCTTCCGGTTCGGTGTGGATTGCGACG
>NZ_JBVHJE010000017.1:0-234760 GCF_055560195.1 Streptomyces sp. NPDC023481 | reverse complement strand
GCCGTCGCCATCATGAGCCCCTCCCAGTCGATCGATCCCGCTCACACCGGCACCTGGTCCGGCAACCCGCGTCTACCCCGACCACCCCACACCACGCCTGCCGATTTTCGGATTTCTTCCCGGCGCGGCCCGGCCACGCGCCGGTGCGCCGCGTGCGCTCGACGCATCCCGTGTTCCTCCCGGGGCTACCGCACGGTAACCCCGTGGCCCTACGCTGCCGTCAACTCGGCCACAGCGAAGGGAAGTTCGGGGATGCGCGGAACGAGACGGCTCGCGGCACTCGCAGGGGCCGCGGCCCTGTTGGCGGTGGCACCGGGCAACGCCCGGGCGGCGTCGCCGAAGTTCTCCGAGACGACGGCCATCGGTACGCACAACGCGTACGACAAGTCCAAGTACACGTACTTCGCGCAGGCGCTGGACTCCGGCGCCTCGCTGCTGGAACTGGACGTCTACGCCGACACCGTCAACCACCGCTGGCGGGTCAGCCACAGCAACCCGCTGGGCGACGACAACAACTGCGAGGCGGCGAAGACCCCCGCCGAGCTGTACAGCAAGAGCCGCAACCAGGACCTCGGCAGCTGCCTGGACAACATGGCCGCCTGGAACCAGCTCCACCCCGACCACCCCCCGATCCTCGTCAAGGTCGAGATGAAGGTCGGCTTCAACAACAACGCGGGCCTCGGACCGGACGAGTTCGACACGCTCGTGGCGCAGAAGCTGGGCAGCAGCGTCTACAAGCCGGTCGACCTGCTCGGCGGGACGTACCCCACGCTGGACGCGGCGGCGAAGGCCAACGCCTGGGCCGGCCGGGACTCCCTGCGGGGCAAGTTCGTCTTCGACCTGATCCCGGGCACGGTGGAGCAGGCCAACCCGTTCGACCACTACTGGACGGACGAGGAGTACGGCGACCACCTGCGCGACCTCGCCGCGGCCGGGAACATCTCGGCGGCGCAGGCCTTCCCGGCCGTGCTCGGCGCGGCGAACGGCGATCCGCGCACCAGCCGCTACGACGCCTCGATCCGCCCCTGGTTCGTCTTCTTCGACGGTGACGCGGCCACGTACGTGAACAACGGCTACGACACCTCGTTCTACTCCGCGAACCACTACATCCTCATCACCACGGACGCCCACAACGTGTCCCCGGCGATCTCCTCCACCAACCCGACGGACGCCGAAGTCGCCGCGCGGCTCGCCCTGCTGGCCCGGGACCACGCGAGCCTGATCACCTCGGACTGGTCGGCGAAGTCCGCGTCGGTGCTGAGTTCGGTGACCACCCGAAGCTGAGGTTCCGGACAGCGCCGCACGGGGCACAAGCCTCACATGCTGCATGGCATCGACGTGAGCGTCTTCCAGTCCTCCTCGTACGGGACGGACGGCCTCTCCTTCGCCTTCATCAAGGCGACGGAGGGCCGTTCGTACGTCAACCCCCGGCTGTCCGCGCAGACGAAGACCGCCCGCGACGCCGGGCTGGTCGTCGGTTTCTACCACTTCCTGTGGCCCGGCGACACAACCGCCCAGGCCGAGTTCTTCCTCTCGCACGCCCCCGAGCGCGCCGGCGACATCCTCGCGGTCGACTGGGAGACCACGGGTGACGGCACGCACGCGACCAACGCGGACAAGGACCGTTTCCTTCGCAAGCTGAAGGAGCTGCGGCCGCACAACCGGGTCGTGCTCTACTGCAACCGGCACTTCTGGCTGGACATCGACACCACGTCCTACGCCGGGGACGGGTTGTGGATCGCCGACTACGTCACCGCGGGCAAGCCGCGCGTGAAGGCGCCGTGGCGGTTCCACCAGTACACCAGCGAGCCCCACGACAAGGACGTGGCGAACTTCGCGAGCAAGGCGGCGCTGAAGGAGTGGGCCACCTTGTAGGCGACCGCGGCCACGGCCGGGCGGCTGGGTCAGGCCCGGAAGTCCTCGGGGCGTTCCGGTGAGGCGTCCGCCAGGGCCTTCTCCACGGCGGCCGTGCCGGCGCGCAGGCCGTAGACCGGGGTGCCGGGCTGCTGGCGCCAGGAGTCGGCGAGGGAGCCGGCGTCGACCGTGTCGAAGCCCAGTTCGTCGATCAGGGCGCGGACGGTCCGCTTGGCGGCCTCGTCGTCGCCGGCGACGGGGAGGGCCATGCGGTCGGGGTCGCCCGCGGGTCGGTGCCGGTCCAGGATGTCCTGGGCGTAGGTGCCGTTGAAGGCCTTGATCACCGGGTGGCCGAGGTGCTGCTCGGTCCAGCGGCTCTCGGTGAGGCCCTCGTCCTCGATGGCCGCGATCCGGCCGTCGCGCTGCCGCGGGTAGTAGTTGCCGGTGTCGATCACCGCGGCTCCCTCGGCCGCGCCGTCCAGCAGCCCCGCGGGCAGGTCCGGGATCGCCTTCAGCGGAACGGTGACGACCACCACCTCGGCCCCCTTGGCCGCGTCCTCGGCCCGGACCGCGGTGGCCCCGGTCTCCTCGGCCAGTTCCCGCAGCGTCTCGGGGCCCCGGGAGTTGGCGACGGAGACGTCATGGCCGAGGGCGGTGAGCCGCCGGGTGAGGTTGCCGCCGATGTTGCCCGCGCCGATGATGCCGATCTTCATGGCCGACCCTCCGAACTGTCGATGCACACGCATACTTCGGTCCCCCGGGTCAACCGTCCGCCCCCGTGCCGTATTCCGCACCTGCGCCGGACGGCGGACGCCCCACGCCGACAGGGGGAGCCCGTCCCTGACCGGGCGGGACGCCCCCTGCCGCGTTCGGGTCACTTGTTCAGGTAGGTCCAGAACTCGTCGAACGACAGCACCTTGTCGCCGTTGAGGTCGCGGGACTTGATGATGGCCTCGGCGACCGTCTCGGTGACGTTCCAGTCACCCTGCTGCGCCAGGGCGGACTTGAACTCCGCCGCGGTGATGAATCCGTCACCGTCCGCGTCGATCCGCTGGAACTGCTTGCGTGCTTCCTCGATGTCCGCCACCGATCCGCCCCTTTTGCTCGTGTTTCTCGTGCCGTGCTGGCGTACTGACGCTGGTCAGATTAACGGCCCGCACGGGAGCGGAACGCCACGGCCCTCGCCGGTGGCGGGCGTCAGCGGAAGATGCCGGTGTGCCCCAGTGAGTAGCGGCCCGGCTGGGGGTAGACGGCGAGGCCGTGCGGGCCGCTGCCGACCTTGATGCGGGCCAGCTGGGCGCCGGTGCGGGTGTCGATGGCGTACACCTCGGCGTTGTAGCGCCCGGAGAGCCACAGGACCCTGCCGTCGGCGGAGACCCCGCCCATGTCGGGGCTGCCGCCGCCGGGCAGGTGCCACTTCCTGGTGAGCCGGCCCTGGGTGAAGTCGAAGACGGAGATGGTGCCCTCGCCGCGGTTGGAGACGTACATCTCGCGGGAGTCGCGGCTGACGTAGAGGCCGTGGGCGCCCTTGCCGGTGGCCAGGAACCGGGGCCGGGTGAAGCGGTCCCCGTCGAGGATCCACAGCCCGTTCGCCATCATGTCGGCGATGTAGAACAGCTTGCCGTCCGGGGAGATCTTGACGTCCTGCGGCATGGCGCCCCGGAACGGCAGTTTCTCCTGGGCGACGACCTTCATCCGCGCGGTGTCGACCTTGAGGATCTCGCCGCTGAACTCGCAGGAGACGATGAAGTAGCGGCCGTCGATGGAGAAGTCGGCGTGGTTGACGCCGTAACAGGTGACCGGGAGGGACTTGACGACCTTCATGGTGTGCGCGTCCCGGAACACCAGCGCGCGGTCCATGGAGGCCATGACGACCGCGTATCTGCCGTCCGGGGTGAAGTACAGGTTGTACGGGTCGTGCACGGCGACCGGCTTGCCGGCCCGGCCGGTCCGCGGGTCGATGGGGGTGAGGCTGTTGCCGAGGTCGTTGTTGACCCAGAGGGTCTTCAGGTCCCAGGACGGTACGACGTGCTGGGGCTGGCGGCCGACCGGGATGGTCCGGACGACCTTGTAGGTCGCGGGGTCGATGACGGTGACGGTGTCGGAGTTGGTGTTGGGCACGTACACCCGGGAGGGGAAGTCCCGGACCACGGGCGAGAGCCGGTTCGGCCGGTCGGCGGCGTACAGGTCGGCCGGGTCCTGCACCGGGGGCATCCCGGGCAGCACGTTCACCCGCGGCTTTCCCACCCGCGGCTGCACCGGGGCCTTGCTGCCGAGGGCCTCGCTCTCGTGGTCCCCGCCGCCGCCGCACGCGGAGAGCAGCGTCAGGGCGGTGAGGGCGGCACCGGCGGCCAGCAGGCGGGCGGCTTTCGTGTTTCGCATCAGCTCAGCAGCTCCGTGGTGGTGACCGCGCGCAGTCCGCGGCGGCCGAGTTCGGTCAGGACGTCGGGAAGGGCGGCGACCGTGTCCGGGTAGCCGAAGTGCAGGCTCACCACCGATCCGTTGCGCACGCCGGCGAGGACCTCACGGGTGACGGCGGCGGCACCGGGGCGGGTGTAGTCGAGCGAGTCGACGTCGTACGACAGCACGTGCGGGTAGCCGGCGGCGCGGGCCAGCCGGGCGACGAGCGGGGAGGCGGTCGGGGCTCGGGAGGGGCGGAACCAGGTGCCGATGGAGCCGGTGAGCCGCTTGAGCCGCTCGGCGCAGTCGGTGATCTCCCGGCGGGCGTCCGCCTCGGCCAGGGTGTTGACGCCGATGTGCCGCTGGGTGTGGTTGCCGAGGTCGTGGCCGCCGTCGAGGATCCGGCGGGCCATGTCGGGGTGCTCGTCCAGCCAGGTGCCGACGGCGAGCACGGTGAGCCGGGCGCCGTGCCGCTCGGCCGTGCTGAGCAGGGCGCGGGCGAGGGCGGGGTCGCCCTGGCCGTGGAAGGTGAGGGCCACCCGGGGGCGGTCGCGCGGGCCGTGGGTGATCTGGGCGGGGCTGCCGGGGTAGGCGCGGGGAGCCGCGGCCGTGGCGGGGTGGGTGGCGGGGGACGCGGAGGACGAGGGGGGCGGTGTGGGGGGCGGGGCGGCGGGCCGGCCGGTATCGCACCCGGCGGCGAGGGCACCGCCGGCCACGAGCCCGGCGCCGGCGCGCAGCACGTCTCGGCGGGGGGTGGAGGTCACCCGCACCATTTAAGGACGGGTTGGTAAGAAAACCGGCGATTAGCCCGCTTGGGAGCGGCTTCGGGTCGCCGCGCCCGAGATGTACTACCGGTCCGCGACCCGCATCTCGAACCAGGTGGTCTTGCCGCGCGGCAGCAGGTCGACGCCCCACCGGTCGGCGAGCTTGTCCACCAGGAACAGTCCGCGCCCGCTGACGTCGAGTTCCTGGACCGGCATCAGGCAGGGCAGCCCGCGCGAGGGGTCGCGGACCTCGACCCGGATCCAGCCGGTGCGGCGGCGCATCCGCAGGCCGAAGACCCGGGCGCCGGTGTGCCGCACGGCGTTGCCGACGAGTTCCGACACGAGTAAGACCGCGTCCTCGGCCAGCTTGGGGCTGAGCCGCCAGGTGCGCAGGACGACGACCTGGGCCAGCCGGCGGGCGGTGGCGGCGGACTCGGGGCGGGACGGCAGCGGGACCTCCGCCTCCGTCGGGTTGCCGAACAGTTCGATCGCCTTGAGCGCCTGTTCGTCCTCGACCGCGGGCGACCAGCGCGCCGCGGCTGCACGGCTGTGTCCCCGCGGCTGTTCGATGCCCTCCAGCCCCGCCATGCCCCCATGATGGCCGTCCGGAGCCGACTTGGGGGCCGTTCCGGAGGAATACGCCCCCCGCACGCCCCCGTTCCACGTCCTGCGCCCGGCATATGCCGTGGGCATCACAATGTCCGGCTCGACCCGGTTGACCTGCGCAGACGGCTCACTTCCGGGCAAGCGACAGGCTCCCTCGACAAGGCAGGCTTAAGGCTGCCTTAAGGCTCCCATAAACCGCCCCATCGAGGTAGCCGTAGGTGACGCGGCGCCAATTACCCCCCGTCCAGGGGGAGTCGGCGGACGTGCACCGCGTTGACGGTCAGACGAACTCGGCCTTGCCCGGCCCCTCCTCGACGAAGCTGCGCATGCCCCGCTCGCGGTCCTCGGTGGCGAACAGGCCCGCGAACCAGTTCCGTTCGACGGCGAGCCCGGTGTCGATGTCGGTCTCCAGGCCGGTGTCGACCGACTCCTTGGCCGCGCGCAGCGCGATCGCCGGGCCCCGGGCGAGCCTCGCGGCCCAGGCGTGCGCCTGCTCGTACACCTCGGCGGCCGGGACGACCCGGTCCACCAGGCCGATGGCGAGGGCCTCGTCGGCCTTGACCTGACGGCCGGTGAAGATCAGGTCCTTGGCCCTGGAGGGACCGACCAGCCGGGGCAGCCGCTGGGTGCCGCCGGCGCCCGGGATCAGCCCGAGCAGGATCTCGGGCTGGCCGAGCTTGGCGTTGTCGGCGGCGATGCGGTAGTCGGCACAGAGGGCCAGCTCGCAGCCGCCACCGAGCGCGTAGCCGGTGATGGCCGCGACGACCGGCTTGGGGATGCGGGCCACGGCGGTGAAGGCGTCCTGCAGGCCGCGGGAGCGCCGGACCATCGCGGGATGGTCCATGTTCTGCATCTCCTTGATGTCCGCGCCCGCCGCGAACACCCGCTCGCCGCCGTAGATGACCACGGCGCGCACGTCGTCGCGGTGCGTGGCCTCCTCGGCGAGTTCCCTCAGCCGGTCCTGGGTGGCGATGTCCAGCGCGTTCATCGGCGGCCGGTCCAGACGCAGGGTGCCGACGCCTTCGGCGACTTCCAGAGTGACGGTCATGCGGCTCAGGTTAACGGCCACTAACGGCGGTGGTCCCGGTGCCGTTCCTCACAGCACCGGGACCACCGCCGTCACCGCGGGTTCACTTCTTCCAGGCCGCCCACGACATGTTCCAGCCGTTGAGGCCGTTGTCCGGGGCCACCGTGGCGTCGTGGGAGTTCTTGACGACCACCACGTCACCGATCATCGAGTGGCTGAAGAACCAGGCGGCCGGGACGGAGCCGTCGTAGCCGCCGCGGACGTCGCGCAGGCCCACGCAGCCGTGGCTGGCGTTGTAGTTGCCGAAGGCGTCGCCGCCCCAGTAGTTGCCGTGGATGAAGGTGCCGGAGTTGGTGAGGCGGATGGCGTGCGGGACGTCCTTGATGTCGTACTCGCCGCCGTAGCCGACCGTCTCGCCGTTCATGCGGGTGACGGCGAGCTTCTCGCTCATGACCATCTGGCCGTTCCAGGTCTCGTAGCCGGGCTTGCCGGTGGTGACCGGGAGGGTTCTGACGACCCTGCCGTCCTGGGTGACCTTCATCGTGTGCTTCTTGGCGTCCACGACGGAGACCTGGTTGCGGCCGATGGTGAACCGCACGGTCTTGTGCTGCTTGCCGTAGACGCCGTCACGGCCCTCGACACCGTCCAGGTCGAGGTCGACGGTGACCTTGGTGCCCGCCTTCCAGTACTTCTCGGGACGGAAGTCCAGGCGGTCGTTGCCGAACCAGTGGCCCTCGACGTCGACGGCCGGCTCGGTGGTGATCCTGACGGCCTTCTCGACCGCGTCGGGGCTGGTGATGCCCCGGGTGAAGCGTATGGAGAAGGGCATGCCGACGCCGACGGTGGAGCCGTCCTCGGGGGTGAAGTAGCCGACGAAGGTGTTCTTCGGGGTGAGCGTGGTGAAGGTGGAGTCCTCGGCCGCCGCCCGGCCCTCGCTGTCCTTCGCCACCGCGTGCACGGTGTACTTGGTCGCCGCGGCCAGGTGCGAGGACGGCGTCCAGGACGTGCCGCCCCCGGTGAGGGCGCCCTCGACCTTCGCGCCCTTCTCGTCCTTGACGGTGACCTCGGTCAGCCTGCCCCGGGCGACGCCGACCTTCAGGGCGCCGCTGGTGTCGACGCCGGTGGCGCCGGACTCCGGCGCGATGCTGACCGCCGCCGCGGACTGCGCGTCCTTCCGGCCGCCGTCCCCGCCCTTGCCGTCCCCGGAACCGGACCCCGATCCGCCGCCCCCGCCGCACGCGGTGAGCGACAGCACCAGGGCGCCGGCTATGACCGCCAGTCCCCTACGGCCTCGCCGCCCCCGAGCCGACGCCCCCGCTACAGGCCGCACGTTCACTCGTTCTCCCCTCGCCGGGCCCTGACCAGGCCCGCTCCCCACCACGTTGTGCGCGCATATTAACTGCCAGGTTTTCAGCGGGGTGTCAGGCGAATGTCACCGTTCCGTCGCAACTTCCGCCCGGCACCCGCGCCGGCGCCCCGCCCCTCACCTGGTTACTTCTCCGCGCTGCCGGCCTTCCACTCCTTCCAGCCCATGTTCCATCCGCCGAGGCCGTTGTCGGGTGCGACGGTCTTGTCCTTGCTGTTGACGACCTCGACGACATCCCCGACGAGGCTGCGGTCGAAGAACCACCCGGCCGGGGTGTCCGAGCTGCCGCCCTTGACGTCCACGAGACCCACGCAGCCGTGGCTGATGTTGACCCGTCCGGGGGCGTCCGTGGCCCAGTAGTTGCCGTGCAGGAAGGTGCCGGATTCGGTGAGCCGCATGGCGTGCGGGACGTCGGCGATGTCGTACTCGGCGCCGAGGCCGACGGTCTGGCTGTTCATGCGGGTGACCTCCAGCATGTCCATCACCACCATCTTCCCGTTGTAGGTCGGGTGCTTGGGGGCGCCCGCGGTGATGGGGACGGTGGCCAGGAGCTGCCCGTCGCGCCGTACGTCCATGGTGTGCTTGGCCGCGTCGACCAGCGAGACCTGGCTGCGGCCGACGGTGAAGGAGAAGGTCCGGTCCTGCAGGCCGTAGATCCCGCGGGCGCCCTCGACGTCCCGCAGGCCCAGGTCGACGGTGACCTCGGTGCCCGGTTTCCAGTAGTGCTCGGGACGGAAGTCCAGCCGGCCCTTGCCGAACCAGTGCGGGCGGATCTCGACCGGGGGCCGCGCGCTGACCCGGACGGCGCGTTCGACGGCGGCGCGGTCGGTGATCTCCTGGCTGAAGGAGAGCGAGACGATCATGCCGGTGCCGACGGTGGCGCGGTTCTCCGGGGTGACGTAGGCGATGAACCTCCGGTCGGGGACGTAGGTGGTGAACGTGGTGTGCCGGGCCGAGCGGCGGCCCTGGGAGTCCAGCGCGACCGCGTCGACGGTGTACTTGGCGGCCAGCGCCAGCCGGTCCTCGTCCGGCCGCCAGGTCAGCCCGTCCTCGCTGACCCGCCCCGGGACCGGGGTGTCCTGCGCGTCCTGCGACCTGACCACGGTCACCTTCTCCAGGCGCCCGCCGGGCACCCGTACCCGCAGCCGGTCGCCGGGGCGTACCGCCTTGCTGCCGTCGTTCGGGGTCACCCGGATGACGTCCTCGGGGGGCCGCGGCCCGCCCAGTGCCCCGCCCATGCCCAGCGGTCCGGAGCCGTCCGCGGAGCAGCCCGCGAGCAGCCCCGCCCATGTCAGTGCGGCGGCCAGCGCGGCCGCCGTGCGCCGTGCGCGTCCTGTTACGTGCCTCACACGGGGCACAACGACGGCGCACGCTCCGGGGAAACGTGAGTGCGAGCCGCGCGCTGGGCAGAACAGAGGCAAGGACGACACGTCGGGGAGCCGCCGCGCCCGCCTCGGAGCCGTCGGGGCGCAGTCGTACCGGGCGGCCGGGGGTGCCGGAACGCTCCCCCGGCCGCTCGGCACGGCCGGACGCGCCCCTCGGTCGTGCCCACCGAGCTAAGGGGCCGACAGTGACGAGCGCAGCCGAGCAGCGGGCGCCGGCCGGGGAGCCGGCCGCCGGGAGCGGGCAACCGGCGGCGGTGAACGGCCCCCGGCGGGCCGTACCGCCCGTCCCGGCCGTGTGGCCGGGTGCGCCGACCCCGCTGGGCGCCCGGTTCCGGACCGGACCGGAGGGGGTGCCGGGCACCAACTTCGCGCTGTGGGCGGCCGGCGCGGAGGCGGTCCGGGTCAGCCTGTTCGACGAACAGGGCCGGGAGACACGGATCCCGCTGACCGAGCTGACGCACGAGATCTGGCACGGCTTCGTGCCGGGCGTGATGCCCGGACAGCGGTACGGCTACCGGGTCGAGGGCCGCTGGGACCCGTGGACCGGCGCCCGCTGGAACCCGGCGAAGCTGCTGCTCGACCCGTACGCCCGGGCCGTGGACGGCGAGTTCGGCCTGCCGCCGGAGGTGTACGGGCACGTGCGGGACTGGCCGGACCAGTCGGTCGCCGACACCGTGCGCGACGAGCGGGACTCGGCGCCGTACGTCCCGAAGGGCGTCGTCGTCCACGATGACGACGACTGGTCCGACGACCACCGCCCCAAGACGCCCTGGGCCGACTCGGTCATCTACGAGCTGCACGTACGGGGTTTCACCAGGCTGCACCCCGGCATCCCCGAGGAGCTGCGCGGCACCTACGCGGGCCTGGCGCACCCGGCCGCGATCGAGCACCTGGTGCGCCTCGGCGTCACGGCCGTCGAGCTGCTGCCCGTGCACCAGTTCGCGCACGAGGACCACCTGCTGCGCCGGGGCCTGAGGAACTACTGGGGCTACAACTCCATCGGCTACTTCGCCCCGCACGCGGCCTACGCGGCCTCCGGTACGGCCGGACAGCAGGTCGGCGAGTTCAAGCGGATGGTGCGCGCGCTGCACGCGGCCGGCATCGAGGTCATCCTCGACGTGGTCTACAACCACACCGCGGAGGCGGGCGAGCTGGGGCCGACGCTGTCCCTGAAGGGCATCGACAACCGCGGCTACTACCGGCTCCAGGACGACGCCCGCCGGTACGCCGACTACACCGGCTGCGGCAACACCCTGCACGTGGTCCAGCCGCAGGTGCTGCGTCTGATCACGGACTCGCTGCGCTACTGGGTCACCGAGATGGGCGTGGACGGCTTCCGCTTCGACCTCGCGGCGGCGCTGGCCCGCTCCATGCACGACGTCGACATGCTCTCCCCGTTCCTGGCGGTCATCGCCCAGGACCCGGTGCTGCGCCGGGTGAAGCTGATCGCCGAGCCGTGGGACATCGGCTCCGGCGGCTACCAGGTGGGCGCGTTCCCGCCGCTGTGGACCGAGTGGAACGACCGCTACCGCAACGCGGTCCGGGACTTCTGGCGGGGCGCCCTGCCCGACGTGCGCGAGATGGGCTACCGCCTGTCCGGCTCCAGCGACCTGTACGCCTGGGGCGGCCGGCGCCCCTACGCCTCCGTCAACTTCGTCACCGCGCACGACGGTTTCACCCTGCGCGACCTGGTGTCGTACGGCACCAAGCACAACGAGGCCAACGGCGAGAACAACCGCGACGGCACCGACGACAACCGCTCCTGGAACTGCGGCGTCGAGGGCGAGAGCGAGGACGAGCGGGTGCGCGCGCTGCGCCGCCGGCAGCTGCGCAACCTGCTGACGACCCTGCTGCTGTCCACCGGCGTGCCCATGCTGGTCGCCGGCGACGAACTCGGCCGCACCCAGCGCGGCAACAACAACGCCTACTGCCAGGACAACGAGATCGGCTGGCTGGACTGGTCGCTGCTCCAGGAGCCCGGCTGGCGGGCCCTGTGCGACCTGACCGCCCGGCTGATCGCGCTGCGCCACCGGCATCCGGTGCTGCGCCGGCGGGCCTTCTTCTCCGGCCGCGCCCAGACCGCGGACGGGCTGCGGGACCTGGCCTGGTTCACCGCGCGGGGCGCGGAGATGACCGAGGGCGACTGGTACGCGCCCGCCGCCACGCTCGGGATGTACCTGTCCGGGCGGGACATCCCCGGCCGGGACGAGCGGGGCGCGCCGGTGGTCGACGACAGCTTCCTCGCGGTGCTGCACGCCGGCGACCGGCCGACCGGCTTCGTGCTGCCCGGGCCGCCGTGGGCGGAGCGGTACGAGGTGGTCGTGGACACCTCGGTGGAGGAACAGGCGCAGGCGCCCGGTACGGTCCACCGGGCGGGGGCGGAGATCACGGTGCCGGCCCGGGCGGTGCTGCTGCTGCGGGTCGCCTGAGCCGGTGCGGCACCGGTGCGTCCCGTGCGTGACGCGGATCACGCACGGCGGGTGCAGCGTCCCCGGGGGTCCAGGGCCTTACCCCTGGTGGAGGAAGAGCCGGCGAGAACGGGGACCGAGGAATGGAGCAGACCGGGGCCGGTGAGTACGACGCGTTCGTGGCGGCCCGCTGGTCGGTGTTGTTCCATCTCGCCCGTCTGCTCACTGGAGGTGACCGGCATCGCGCCGAGGACCTGTTGCAGGAGTCCTTGGTCAAGCTGTGGTTCGTCTGGCCGAAGGTCGCCGACGAGGCGCCGGAGGCCTATGTGCGCAAGGTGCTGGCGCGGGCCGCGGCCCGCTCGGCGCGGCGGCGCTGGTGGGGTGAGCGGCCGGTGGAGCAGCTGCCCGAGGTGGCGGCGGCCGGTGACATGTCGGCGACGGTGGCGGAGCGCTCCCGGCTGGAGGCGGCGCTCGCCCAGCTGACGCCGCAGCAGCGGGCCGCCGTGGTCCTGCGCTACTACCAGGACCTGCCCGACCGGCAGGTCGCGGAGACCCTGGGCTGCCCGGTGGGCACGGCCCGGTCCCATGCCGCGCGCGGGGTGGCCCGGCTGCGCCGGCTCCTGGCCGACGTCATCGAGCCGGTGGGGTGAGGGAGGGCCCATGGACCGCATGGATCACACGGATCGTACGGATGGCAGCGACGGTACGGACCGAACGGACCGCTTGGACGAGACGCGCCGTATGGACCCGCTGGACGGAACGCCCGGGGGGCGGACGGACGGTGCCGACGCCTTCGAGCGGCAGTTGGCGCAGCTCATGCACCGCGCCGGGCAGCCGGTGCCCTTCGAGGCCCGGCACCGGGAGGCGCTGCGCGCCGGTGTGCGGGCCCGGCGCCGGGTGCGCACCGCGCGCCGGGCGGCCGGTTCGGTGCTGGCGGTGGCCGGGCTCGGTCTGGGGCTGTTCCTGTGGCCGCACGGCCACACCGCCGACCGGCCCACGGCACCGCACCCCCGGCCCGCGGTCAGCCCGTCCCCCACGCCGAGCACGGCACCGCCGCCGTCACCCACCGACTCGCCGAGCGCCCCGCCGTCCGTGACGTCCCCGGCGACGTCGTACTCCCGGACACCGACCCACTCCTGGTCGTCGTCCGGGCCGCCGGCGACCACGGGGAGCACCACCACGGCGACCGCCTCGGAGCCGCCGCCGGCCACGGCCACCGCCCAGTCCGGCGGGACGAGCCCGTCGGCCACGGCGCCGGTGAGCGAGTCCGGCGCGCCGTCACAGGAGCCCTCGTCGACGATCGGCGCGACCGGCTAGCCCGCGCGTCCCGGCAGCTCCCGCCCACTCCCATCCGCTCGCGCGTGCCCTCGGCATGCCCGACCTCTGTGAACAAACGGGGTAATACGTGATATTCACCCGACCCAGCCGGCCGAGTCCACCGCCGGCCGCGGCACCCGCGCCCCGGCGCACCCCGCCGCCGGCGGGCCGCGAGGAGCCCGTCCTGGACGTGGCCGTACCGGTGTTCAACGAGGAGAAGGACCTGGAGCCCAACGTCCGGCGGCTGCACGCGTATCTGCGGGACACCTTCCCCTACCCGTTCCGGATCACCATCGCCGACAACGCGAGCACCGACCGCACCCCGGCCATCGCCGCCCGGCTGGCCGGCGAACTGACCGAGGTGACCTCGCTGCGGCTGTCCCGCAAGGGCCGCGGCCGGGCGCTGCGGGCCGCCTGGTCGGGATCCCGGGCGCCCGTGCTGGCGTATCTCGACGTGGACCTGTCCACCGGGCTCACCGCGCTGCTGCCGCTGGTCGCCCCGCTCCTCTCGGGCCACTCCGACCTGGCCATCGGCACCCGGCTGGCGCCGGGCGCGCGGGTGGTGCGCGGAACCAAGCGGGAGGTCGTCTCCCGGTGTTACAACGTCCTGCTGCGGTGCACGCTCGCCGTCGGCTTCTCCGACGCGCAGTGCGGTTTCAAGGCGGTCCGGCGGGAGGCCGCCGAGCGGCTGCTGCCGCTGGTACGGGACGGGGAGTGGTTCTTCGACACCGAGCTGCTGGTGCTCGCCGAGCGGGCCGGGCTCAGGATCCACGAGGTGCCGGTGGACTGGGTGGACGACCCGGACAGCAGCGTCGACATCCTCGCCACCGCGCTGGCGGACCTGCGCGGGATCGTGCGGATGCGGCGCACCCTGGCCCGCCGCCGGCCCGGGCCGGTGGTCCGGTGACCGCGACCCTGCCCGGCATACGCACCGCGCCGCCCGGCCCGGCGCCCGTCTCCCGGTTCCGGGCCGCCGCCCGCCGGCACGGTCCGGTCCTCGCCCTGTTCGGCACGGTGAAGCTGGCCGGTTTCTGCTCCTTCCTGTATCTGCTGTCCTCGGCCGGGGACTTCCACGGCAGGGACCCCCGCTTCGGTGGCGGCGCGCACGCCTGGGACGTGCTGGCCACCTGGGACGGCTGGTGGTACCAGCAGGTCGCGCTGCACGGCTACGACCCGAAGCTGGTCCCGGTGCCGGGCGCGACCGGCCTGATCACGCTGGAGGGCAACTCGGCGGCGTTCTTCCCGCTGTACCCGGCGCTGATGCGGCTGACCAGCGAGGTCACCGGCCTCGGCGCGTACGGCGCCGGGCTGCTGGTCGCGATCGTCGCGTCCTTCGCCGCCGCCCTCGGTGTGTACGCCGTCGCCGAGCGGTTCGGCGGCCGGCGGGCCGGGCTGGCGGCGGCCGGGCTGTGGGCGGTGTGGCCGGGGTCGGGCGTGGAGTGGGCGGTGTACTCCGACTCCCTGTACGTGGCCCTGGCCGTGTGGGCCTGCCACGCCGTCATGGGCCGCCGCTGGCTCACCGCCGGTGTGCTCACCTTCGCGGCCGGCCTCAACCGGCCCACGGCCGCCGCGCTGATCGCCGCGCTCGGCGTGGCCGCGCTGCTCTCGCTGCGCCGCCGCGAGGAGCACCCGCTGCGTCCGCTGCTGGCCCTGGCCGTGGCCCCGATGGGGCTGCTCGGCTATCTGCTGTGGGTCGGCAACCGCATGGGCGACCTGGGCGGCTACTTCAAGCTCCAGTCGGGCGCGTGGGCGCACAGCTTCGACTACGGCGAGCAGACCCTGGACGTGCTGACGTCCGTGCCGGTGGGCCACTTCACGTACCTGTTCGCCTACCCCTTCGCGGACGTCGTCGGGGTCGGCGTGGTCCTGCTGGCCTTCGCGCTGCTGCTGCTGGTGCTGCGGCTGCGCCCGCCGGCCGTGCTGGTCGTGTACACCGTGCTCACGCTCGCCCTGGTCCTGGGCAGCCAGCAGATCTTCGCGAACGTCTCCCGCTATCTGCTGCCCTGCTTCCCGCTGTTCCTGCCGCTCGCGGTCGCCCTGCGCCGACTGAGCCTGCCCGTGCTGTGCACGCTGCTGGGCATCGCGGCCCTGGCCTCCGGCTCGTACGCCGGGTACGTGCTGTTCGAACTGGGGGTGCCGTGATCCGCGGTGGCCGGGGGGAGGTCGTCCGCTAGGCCAGGCTGTCGCGCCAGGCGCGGTGGAGGTCGGCGAAGCGGCCGGTGCCGGCGATGAGTTCGGCCGGGGGGCCGTCCTCGACGATGCGGCCGTGCTCCATCACCAGCACCCGGTCCGCGATCTCCACCGTGGACAGCCGGTGCGCGATCACCACCGCGGTACGTCCCTTCAGTACCGTCGCCATCGCCCGCTGCACCGCCCGCTCCCCCGGCACGTCCAGCGAGCTGGTCGCCTCGTCCAGGATCAGCACCGCCGGGTCGGCGAGCAACGCCCGCGCGAACGCCACCAGTTGGCGCTGCCCGGCGGAGATGCGGCCGCCGCGCTTGCGGACGTCGGTGTCGTAGCCGTCGGGCAGGGCGCTGATGAACTCGTGTGCGCCGATCGCCTTCGCGGCCTGCTCGATCTCCTCCCGGGTGGCCTCGGGCCGGCCGATCGCGATGTTGTCGGCGACCGTGCCGGAGAACAGGAACGCCTCCTGCGTCACCATGACCACCCCGCGCCGCAGCTCGGGCACCGGCAGCTCGCGCAGGTCCACGCCGTCCAGCAGCACCCGCCCGCCGGAGGGGTCGTAGAAGCGGGCGAGCAGCTTGGCCAGGGTGGACTTGCCCGCGCCGGTGGAGCCGACGACCGCGACCGTCTGCCCGGCGGGCAGGGTGAGGTCGAAGCGGGGCAGCACCTCGCCGCCGGTGCGGTAACCGAACCGGACCCCGTCGAAGACGACCTCCCGCCCCGGGATCCGGCCCTTCGGCGGGGGGAGTTCGCGCGGCTGGTCCGGTTCCGGCACGGACGGCGTCTGGGCCAGCAGCCCGGCGATCTTCTCCAGGGAGGCGGCGGCCGACTGGAAGGAGTTCAGGAACATGCCGAGCCGGTCGATCGGGTCGTACAGCCGGCGCAGATAGAGCACCGCCGCCGCCAGCACACCCAGCTCCAGCGAGCCGGACGCCACCCGGTAGGCGCCCCAGAGCACGATCGCCGCGACCGCCGTGTTGGCCACCAGCCGCGAGCCGACCACATAGCGGGCCATCTCCAGCAGCGCGTCCCCGTTGGTGCGTTCGTGCCGGCGGTTCAGCACCGCGAACTCGGCGTCGTTGGCGGCCTCCCGGCGGAAGGCGCGCACCGGGCGGATCCCGTTCATCGTCTCCACGAACTTCACGATCACCGCGGCGATCGCCGTGGACCGCTTCTGGTACACCCGCCCCGCGCGCCGCCGGTAGAGCCGGACCAGCAGGTACAGCGGCCCGAAGGACGCCACCGCGACCGCGCCGAGGCCGAGGTCCAGCCACAGCAGCATCGCCGAGATGGAGACGAAGGACAGGATGACGGTCACCAGCTCCTGGAGCCCCTCGTCGAGGAGTTCGCGCAGCGACTCGACGTCCGTGGTGGACCGGGAGATCAGCCTGCCGGAGGTGTACCGCTCGTGGAAGTCGACGCTGAGCGCCTGCGCGTGCCGGAAGATCCGCCCCCGCAGGTCCAGCAGCACGTCCTGGCTGACCCGCGCGGAGGTCTGGATGAACGCGAACTGCAGCCCGCCCGAGGCGAGGGCGCACAGCAGATAGCCGGCGCCGACCGCGAGCAGCGGGCCGTGCCGGTCGTCGCGGAACGCCGGTACGGCCCTGTCGATGGCGTACGCCACCAGCAGCGGTCCCGCCTGCACCGCCGCCTGCTGGAGCAGCAGCAGGAGCGTGGTGAGGGCGACCCGGGCCTTCATGGGCGCGAGCAGCGAGCGCAGCAGGGCGGCGGTGGCGCCGGGCGGGGTGGGCAGCACGTCCCGGTCGAAGGGGTCGCCGCCGCTGTCCCGGGGGCGGCCGGGGTCGTCGTCGGCGACGGCGGGGGTGGCGGCGGTCGTGCTGGTCAACGGGAGTCCTCCTGTTCCCCGGACATCAGGTGGGCGTACTCGGCGTTGTGGCGCAGCAGTTCCTGGTGGGTGCCGACGGCGGCGATCCGGCCGCCGGAGAGCAGGGCGACCCGGTCGGCGAGCAGCACCGTGGACGGGCGGTGGGCCACGATCAGGGCGGTGGTGTCGGCGAGGACCCGGCGCAGCGCGGCCTCCACGGCGGCCTCGGTGTGCACGTCCAGGGCGGACAGCGGGTCGTCCAGCACCAGGAACCGGGGCCGGCCGACGACCGCGCGGGCCAGTGCCAGGCGCTGCCGCTGGCCGCCGGAGAGGCTGAGGCCCTGCTCGCCGACGCGGGTGTCGGTGCCCTGCGGGAGCGCGTGCGCGAAGTCGGCCTGCGCGATGGCCAGGGCCCGGTCGAGTTCCGGCCGGCCGGCGTCGGCGGGGGCGCCCATGAGGACGTTCTCGCCGACGCTCGCCGAGAACAGGGTGGGTTCCTCGAAGGCGACGGCGACCTTCGTGCGCAGTTCCTCGCGGGACATCGCGGTGATGTCCACGCCGTCCAGGGTGATCCGGCCCGAGGTGACCTCGTGCAGCCGGGGGACGAGCGCGGTGAGGGTCGTCTTGCCGCTGCCGGTGGCCCCCACGAGGGCCATGGACTCGCCGGGGTGGATGTGCAGGTCGATGCCGGTGAGGAGGGGCGGGGAGCCGGGGGGCGCGTCGGGGTAGCGGAAGGAGACGTCCTCGAACCGGAGCCCGGGCACGCCCTTCGCGCGCGGGGGCGCGTGCCCACCGGCGGCCGACGGCTCCTCCGGTTCCTCGTCCCGTACCTCGAAGTACCGTTCGGTCGCGGTCGCCGCCTCCTGGCTCATCGCCAGCAGGAAGCCGATCGAGTCGACCGGCCAGCGCAGCGCGAGGGCCGTGCTGAGGAACGCGACCAGCGTGCCCGCGGACAGCTCGCCGTCGGCCACCCGGACCGCGCCCAGCACCAGCGCCGCGCCGATGGCCACCTCGGGCAGGGTCACGATGACGCCCCAGATGGTGGCCAGCAGCCGCGCCTTGCGCAGTTCCGTGCCGCGCAGCCGGACCGACAGGGCGCGGAAGGCGCGGGCCTGGCTGCGGTGCCGGCCGAAGCCCTTGACGACCCGGATGCCGAGCACGCTCTCCTCGACCAGCGTCGTCAGGTCGCCGACCTGGTCCTGGGCGCGGCGCGCCACCTCGGCGTACCGCCGTTCGAAGATCACGCAGGTCCACAGCACGGGGACGGCGGGCCCGAGGATGACCAGGCCCAGCACCCAGTCCTGCGCCAGCATGATGACCACGCCGACCACGATGGTGACGCCGTTGACGAGCAGGAACGTCAGCGGGAAGGCGAGGAACATGCGCAGCAGCATCAGGTCGGTCGTGCCCCGGGAGAGCAGCTGACCGGAGGCCCAGCGGTCGTGGAAGGCGACCGGCAGCCGTTGCAGCCGCCGGTACAGGTCCGCCCGCATCTCCGCCTCGACGTGGGAGAGCGGCCGCGCCACGAGCCAGCGCCGTATGCCGAACAGGACCGCCTCGGCGATCCCGAGCAGCAGCAGGTACAGCGCGCCGAGCCACACGCCCGCCGGGTCGCGGTCGGCGACCGGCCCGTCCACCAGCCACTTCAGGACGAGCGGGATCACCAGGCCCGTACAGGAGGCGACGACCGCGACGAACGCGGCGGTGAACAGCCGGGCGCGGACCGGGCGGACGTACGGCCACAGCCGCAGCAGGGCGCGGACGGCGGAACGGTCGGTGGTTGCACGTGTCGAGGTCATCAACCGCGAGCGTACGGACCGGCACCGACATCGCCCACCGGGTTTCGGCCGGACCCGGGTCCGTCGCAGGTCCTACGACCTGGGTGTTCGAGCGTCCGGACGCGGGGGTCGTAGCCGGGCGTCAACCGATCGGACGATGCCGCTTCGAGCGGGCCGGCCGATGTGCCGAGGGCCGCCCGCACGGGATTCTCAAGGCATGCCATCCGTCATCGAAGTCACCGATCTGCGCAAGTCGTACGGCGGCCGGACCGTCGTCGACGGCGTCTCCTTCGCCGTCGAGGAGGGCGAGATCTTCGGGATCCTCGGCCCCAACGGCGCCGGCAAGACCACCACCGTGGAGTGCGTCGAGGGGCTGCGGGTCCCCGACGGCGGCCGGGTCCGGGTCGACGGGTACGACCCGGTCGCCGACCACGACGAGGTCGCGGAGATCCTCGGCGCCCAGCTCCAGCAGAGCGAACTGCAGCCCAAACTCACCGTGCGGGAGGCGCTGGAGCTGTACGCCGCCTTCTACTCCCGCCCCGCCGACTGGCGGCCGCTCGCCGAACGCCTCGGTCTGACGGCGAAGCTCGGCACCCGGTTCGGCAGGCTGTCCGGCGGGCAGCGGCAGCGCCTGTTCATCGCGCTGGCGCTGATCGGCCGCCCGCGGGTGGTGGTGCTGGACGAGCTGACCACCGGCCTCGACCCGCGCGCCCGCCGCGACACCTGGCAGCTCATCGAGGACGTCCGCGCGAGCGGGGTCACCGTGCTGCTCGTCACCCACTTCATGGAGGAGGCGCAGCGCCTGTGCGACCGTATCGCGGTCATCGACAAGGGGCGGGTCGCGGCGCTGGACACCCCGGCCGGGCTGATCCGCCGCTCGGCGGGCGCCACCGTCATCAGCTTCACCCCTTCCGCGCCGCTGGACGACCGTGAACTCGCCGCGCTCCCGGCGCTGGCCTCGGTCGAGCACAGGGACGGCCGGATCACGCTGTCCGGCACCGACGAGACCGTGAACGCGGTCATCACCCTGCTCGCCCGGCACCGCGTCACCGCCCATCAGCTCCGCGTCCTGGACGCCACCCTCGACGACGCGTTCCTCGACCTGACCGACGACCGGACCGACGACCGGACCAAGGAGGCCACCGTATGAACACCGCCGTCCTGCGCACCGAGTTCCGCCTGTTCCGCCGCGAGCCCGGCGCCGTGTTCTGGATCTTCCTGTTCCCGACGCTGCTGCTGGTGATCCTCGGCTCGATCCCCTCGTTCCGGGAGGCCGACAAGTCCCTCGGCGGGCTGCGGCCGGTCGACGCCTACGTGCCCATCGCGGTACTGATCGCCCTGATCATGTCCGGTGTGCAGTCGCTGCCCCAGGTCCTCACCGGCCACCGTGAGCGGGGCATCCTGCGCCGAATGCGGCTCACCCCGGTGCGGCCCTCGGCGCTGCTGTCGGCGCAGATGGTCGTGCAGGGCACGGTGGCGCTGGCCTCGGCGCTGCTCGCGCTCGTCGTCGGCCGGCTCGCCTTCGACGTGAGGTTGCCCGAGCAGCCGGGCGGGTACCTGCTGGCGCTGCTGCTCGCGGCCACGGCGGCCCTGGCACTGGGCTCCGTCGTCTCGGCGCTGTCCCGCACCACGAAGATCGCGGGTGCGATCGGCTCGGCGGTGTTCTTCCCGATGATGTTCTGCGCGGGCGTGTGGCTGCCGGTGCAGGAGATGCCGCACACGCTGGCCCGCGTGGTCCAGCTGACCCCGTTCGGCGCGGCGGCCCGCGCGCTGGGGGAGGCGGCCGCCGGCGACTGGCCCGGCTGGGGGCACCTGGGAGTGCTCGCGGCCTGGACGGTGCTGCTGACCGCGGCGGCGGCGCGCTGGTTCCGCTGGGAGTGAGGGGGCCGTGCCGGACACTGGTCGGATGACGAACGCGGTGCAGCACCAGCCCCGGGCCTCCTTCGACACGTGGGGGCCCTGGGCGCTGCTGGCCGTCGGCGTGGTCGCGGCGGCGATCTCCGCCCCGCTGACCGGCATGGGCCGGGCCGGGAGGATCGTCGCCGCCGTCCTCGTACCCGCGGCCGTCGTGCTGCAGCTGTACTGGGGGAGGATGAAACGGAAGCGGCCGGACCCGAGCCGCACCGGTGTCCTCCTCTACCTGCTGCGCTGGGCCATCGCCTTCGTGCTGACCTGGGCCAACCCGTTCTTCGCCTTCTACGCCGTGACCGGCTACTACACCACGGCCCGTGAGCTGCCCCGCCGGCTGGTGATGCCGGGGCTCGTCCTGACCGCCGTCACCATGTCCGGCAGCGAGATCGGCGGCTGGCCGCCGCACGGGCTCGTCCTGTGGGTCGGCTTCTTCCTGGTCCTCGCCGTCAACGTCGGCATGGTCACCGTGTTCACCCGGTACGCCCTGCAGGAGCAGGCCCGTTCGCTGGTGCAGGCCGAGACCATCGGCGAACTGGAGCGCACCAACACGGCGTTGCAGCAGGCGCTGGACGAGAACGCCGCCCTCCACGCCCAACTCCTCGTCCAGGCACGTGAGGCGGGCGTCGCGGACGAGCGGCGCCGGCTGGCCGCCGAGATCCACGACACCATCGCCCAGGGCCTGACCGGGATCATCGCCCAGCTCCAGGTGGTGGCGAACGCCCCCGACCTGACGACCGCCCGCACCCACCTGGAGCGGGCCTCCGCGCTGGCCCGGCACAGCCTCGGCGAGGCCCGCCGCTCGGTGCACAACCTCACCCCGGTCGCCCTGGCCGCCGACGGACTGCCCGAGGCGCTGGAGAAGACGGTCGCCGAATGGGGCGAGCGCACCGGGACGCGCGCGGAGTTCACCGTCACCGGTACCGCCGAGCAGCTGCACGACGAGGTCTCGGCGACGCTGCTGCGCATCGCCCAGGAGGCGCTGTCCAACGCGGCCCGGCACGCCCGCGCGACCCGCGTGGGGGTGACCCTGTCCTTCATGGGCGACGAGGTCACCCTGGACGTCCGCGACGACGGCACCGGCTTCGACCCGGCCGCCGTACCGGAGCGCACCCGCGCCGGGGGGTTCGGCCTGGACGGGATGCGGGCCCGGGCCGAGCGCATCGCGGGTTCGCTCACCGTCGAGGCGGAGCCGGGGCACGGCACGGCGGTGTCGGCTCGCGTACCGTTGGTGCGCGATGACCGCTGACGCCTCCGTCTCCCTGTTGATCGTCGACGACCACCCGGTGGTCCGCGACGGCCTGCGCGGCATGTTCGACTCCGCGCCGGGCTTCACCGTGCTCGGCGAGGCCGCGAACGGCCGGGAGGCGGTCGACCGGGCCGCGGCCCTGGACCCGGACGTGATCCTGATGGACCTGCGGATGCCCGGCGGCTCCGGCGTGGAGGCCATCCGCGAGCTGACCCGGCGCGGGGCCCGCGCGAAGGTGCTGGTCCTCACCACCTACGACACCGACTCCGACACGCTTCCCGCGATCGAGGCGGGCGCGACGGGCTACCTCCTCAAGGACGCCCCGCGCGACGAGCTGTTCACCGCCGTCCGCGCCGCCGCCGAGGGCCGTACGGTCCTCTCCCCGGCCGTCGCCTCCCGCCTGGTCCACGCCGTGCGCGCCCCGCGCCGGCCCGGCACCGAGCCGCTGTCGGCCCGCGAGCGCGAGGTGCTGGTCCTGGTCGCCAGGGGCACCTCGAACCGCGAGATCGCCCGTCAGCTGTTCATCAGCGAGGCGACCGTCAAGACCCACCTCACCCACCTGTACGCCAAGCTGGGCGTCAACGACCGGGCGGCGGCCGTGGCGGTGGGGTACGACCGGGGGATCCTGGGCTGACCCGGGCCCCGTCGTCCGCCGCGGGGCCGAGCCGATCGGGGGGGACTGCATGATCGACGCGTACGAGGACCCGGGCACGCCGGACGCCCGGGGCGGCTGGTGGTACCTGTGGTGGCTGGTGCGGTGCCAGGCGGGGCGTTCGGTGGCCGGGGCGGTGCTGGGCAGCACGTGGATGGTGCTGTTGGCCGCGCAGCCGTACCTGCTGGCGCGGGCCGTGGACGACGGACTGCTGCCGGGCCGGCTGGGAGCGCTCGCCGGGTGGGCGGCGGTGATGTTCGCGGCCGGGGCGGTGAACGCCTGGGTGAGCATCCTGCGGCACCGGATGATGACCCGGGTGCGGATGGACGCCAACTTCCGCACGGTGAAGGTGGTCGTGGGGCATGTGGTGCGGCTGGGGGCCGCGCTGGGGCGCCGGGCCGGGGCCGGTGAGGTCGTCACGATCGGTGTCGGCGACGTCCAGACCATCGCGTCGGCGATGACCGTGGTCGGACCGGGCGCCGGTGCCGTCGTGGTCTACGCGGTGGTGGCCGGGCTGCTGCTGGCGATCTCCGCGCCGCTGGCCGCCGTGGTGCTGCTCGGCGTGCCGGTGGTCGTACTGCTGACCGGCCCGTTGGCGCGGCGGCTGCAGCGCGCCGAGAGCGGGTACCGGGAGCGGCAGGGGGCGCTCACCGCGCGCATCGGCGACCTCGCGGGCGGGCTGCGTGTCCTCAACGGGCTGGGCGGCAAGGGGCTGTTCGCGGACGCGTTCCGCGACGACTCGCAGGCGCTGCGGGCGCAGGGCTACCGGGTGGGCGCGGTGGCCAGCTGGGTGCAGGCCCTCGGGGTGGGCCTGCCGACCGTGTTCCTGGCCGTGGTGACCTGGCTCGCCGCCCGGCTCGCCGCCCAGGGGGAGATCACGGTCGGCGAGCTGGTGTCGGTCTACGGTTATGTGGCGGTGCTGGTCGGACCGGTCGCGTTCTTCGTTCGGATGGCCTACGACCTCAACCGGGGCGTGGTCGCCGCGCGTCGCGTCGTACGCCTGCTGCGGCTGGAACCGGATCCGGACACCGGCACGCGGCCCGCGCCCACCGGACCGGCCGAGCTGTACGACCCCGCGTCCGGGGTGCGGGTGGTGCCGGGCCGGCTGACCGCGCTGGCCGCCGCCCGGCCCGCCGAGGCCGCCGCCGTGGTGGACCGGCTCGGCCGGTACGGTGCCACCGACGCCACCTGGGGCGGGATACGGCTCGATGCGGTCCCGGTGGCGGACGTACGGCGGCGCATCCTGGTCGCCGACCACGAGGCGGACCTGTTCGCCGGGCCGCTGCGGGAGGTGGTGGCGGGTGCCGGGCCGGCCGGCGAGGCGGCACTGCGCCGCGCGCTGTACGCGGCGGCGGCCGAGGACGTCGTGCGCGGCCTGCCGGACGGCCTGGACTCGGCGGTGGCCGGGCAGGGCCGCAGCCTCTCCGGCGGCCAGCGCCAACGCGTCCGCCTGGCGCGGGCGTTGCTGGCCTCCCCCGAGGTGCTGCTGGCCGTGGAGCCGACCTCGGCCCTGGACGCCCACACGGAGGCCACGGTCGCCGACCGGCTCCGCGCGGAGCGGGAGGGCCGTACGACCCTGGTGACCACGACGTCCCCGCTGGTCCTGGACCGGGCGGACACGGTCGTGTTCCTGACCGGCGGCAAGGTCGTGGCGGCCGGTCCGCACCGGCGGCTGCTGGCCGAGGAGCCGGAGTACCGGGCCCTGGTCGCGCGGGACACCGAGGCGTCCGAGGAGGCCGCCCGATGACGTCGGAGGAGACGCTGCTGCCCGTCGCCGGACGGGCCGCCGTACGGCGGGCCGCGGCCCGGCTGGTGGCGGCCGACCGGCGGGCGTTCGCCGCCGCGCTGCTGCTCAACGCGCTGGCCGCGGCGGCCGGACTGGCCGGGCCCTGGCTGGTGGGCCGGATCGTCGACGAGGTGCGGGCCGGGCACGGAGTGGACGCGGTGGACCGGCTGGCGGTCTGGCTCGTGCTGTGCGCGCCGGCGCAGGTGCTGCTGGCCCGCTGGGCGCGGTACGTGGGGTACCGGTTCGGGGAGCGGACGCTGGCCCGGGTGCGCGAGGAGTACGTGGGGCGGGTGCTGGCGCTGCCCGCGTCCGTGGTGGAGCGGGCCGGCACCGGCGATCTGACCGCGCGGGGCACGGCGGACGTGGCCGCCGTCGGCACCACACTGCGCGACGTCGGCCCGGAGCTGCTGATCGACAGCGTGCAGGCGCTCTTCGTGCTGGGCGCGGTGTTCGCCCTGAACCCGCTGCTGGGGCTGTTCGGGCTGCTCTGCCTCACCCCGATCCAGCTGGCGCTGCGCTGGTACCTGCGGCGGGCCCGGGACGGCTATCTCGCGGAGGGCGCGGCGAACTCGCGGGTCGCGGAGATCGTCGCGGCGACGGCGGCCGGGGCGCGGACCGTGGAGGCGTTCGGGCTGCGTGAGGCGCGGATCGGGGCGAGCCGGGACGCGCTGGCGGCCGCCCGCGGCGCCCGGCTGTACACGCTGTGGCTGCGGACGGTGTTCTTCCCGGCGGTCGAGGTGACGTACACCGTGCCGGTGGTCGGGGTGCTGCTGCTCGGCGGGTGGCTGCACCAGCGGGGTGCGGTCGGCGTGGGTGCGGTCGTGGCGGCGGCACTGTACCTGCGGCAGTTCACCGAGCCGCTGGACCAGATCCTCATCCGGGTGGAGCAACTGCAGAGCAGCGGCGCCTCGTTCGCGCGGGTGGAGGGGCTGGCGGGGGCGCCCCGGGGCGAGGGCGACGGCCCGTCCCCGGTGCCGGCGGACGACCGGATCGAGGTGCGCGGGGTCCGGTACGCCTACGAGCGCGGCGGCGAGGTGCTCGGCGGGGTGGACCTGACGGTACGGCCCGGGGAGCGGCTCGCGGTGGTGGGGCCCTCGGGTGCCGGCAAGACGACCCTCAGCCGGCTGCTCGCGGGCATCGACCGGCCCGGTTCCGGCAGCGTGACGGTGGGCGGGGTGCCGGTGGCCGAGCTGGCACCGGAGCTGCTGCGCCGGCAGGTGGTGCTGGTCACCCAGGAGCACCACGTCTTCCTGGGCACCGTCCGCGACAACCTGCTCATCGCCGAACCGGGCGCCGACGACGACCGGTTGTGGTCGGCGCTCGCGGCCGTGGGTGCCGACGACTGGGTGCGCGCGCTGCCGGACGGGCTCGGCACCCGGCTGGGCGAGGGCGGCCGGGCGACGGACGGTTCGCAGGCGCAACAACTCGCGCTGGCGCGGGTGGTGCTGGCCGACCCGCACACGCTGATCCTCGACGAGGCGACCGCCCTGCTGGACCCGGCCACGGCCCGGCACACCGAACGCGCCCTGGCCGCGGTGCTGGCGGGCCGTACGGTCATCGCCATCGCCCACCGGCTGCACACGGCCCACGACGCGGACCGGGTGGCGGTCATGGAGGAGGGCCGGCTGACCGAACTGGGCACGCACGAGGAGCTGGTGGCGGCCGGCGGGGCGTACGCGGCACTGTGGCGGACCTGGCACGGGGACGCGCCGGAGCGGTGAGCCACCCGCCCCGCGGCCGGCTCCATCGGCCCCTCGATCGGCCATCCGCCCAACAGTCCGCATATCGAACATGAACATCCGGTCAACGGACCGTTTCCGGCCAACTTTGTGACGCGCTCCTGACAGACAGTGAGATCTCCTGCCACTCTTCCCAGGCCGACTCACAGCAACCCCACAGCTCCGCACCCCCCGGTGAGCCGGCTCCGCACCTGCTCGTGGCTTTCGCACCGCCCAGTTCTGCCCGGACGCCCCAACCCACCGTCCGGTCTCCCCTGGCCGCGCGACCCGCGGTCCCGCAGAAGGAGTCAGTGTTGAGAAGCAGTTCCTCTCGCGGACGCACCTCCCACACCTCGCACCGCAGAACCGCCACCGTCGCCCTCGCCGGCGTCGCCGCCCTGATCGCCGCCGCCGTCCAGTCGGGCGCGGCCAGCGCGGCACCGGCGAAGCCGGGGCCCGGGAAGGTCGACGCGGCCCACACCGCCGTCCGGCTCACCCCCTCGCAGCGCGCCGAGCTGGTCCGTCACGCCGACGCCGGCCGGGCCGCGGCGGCCCGTGCGCTCGGGCTGGGCGCCCAGGAGAAACTGGTGGTCAAGGACGTCGTCAAGGACGGCGACGGCACGCTGCACACGCGGTACGACCGGACGTATGCGGGTCTGCCGGTGCTCGGCGGCGACCTGGTCGTGACCACCGCGAGGTCCGGCAAGACGATGGAGGTGGTCCGGGCCACCGGCGCCACGCTGAAGGTCGCCGCTCTCACCCCGGCCGTGTCGAAGGCCGCGGTCCAGCGGCAGGCCGTGCTGCGCGCGAAGGCGCTGGGCGCGACCAGGCCGGCCGCGGACAGCGTCCGCAGGGTGATCTGGGCGGCCACCGGCAAGCCGGTGCTGGCGTACGAGACGGTCGTCGGCGGGCTCCAGGACGACGGCACCCCGAACCAGCTGCACGTCATCACGGACGCGGCCACCGGCAAGAAGCTGTTCGAGTTCCAGGGCGTCAGGAGCGGTATCGGCAACACCCAGTACAGCGGACAGGTCTCGCTGACCACGACCCAGTCGGGCTCGACGTACACGCTCACCGACGGGGCGCGCGGCGGCCACAAGACGTACAACCTCAACCACGGCTCCTCCGGCACCGGCACCCTGTTCTCCCAGTCCTCCGACACCTGGGGCAACGGGACCAACTCCAACGCCGCCACCGCGGGCGCGGACGCCCACTACGGGGCCGCGGTCACCTGGGACTTCTACAAGAACACCTTCGGCCGCAGCGGCATCAAGAACAACGGCGTCGGCGCCTACTCCCGCGTCCACTACGGCAACTCGTACGTGAACGCGTTCTGGGACGACAGCTGCTTCTGCATGACCTACGGCGACGGCTCCGGCAACGCCAAGCCGCTGACCGCGATCGACGTCGCGGGCCACGAGATGAGCCACGGCGTCACCTCCAACACCGCGGGCCTGAACTACTCCGGTGAGTCCGGCGGCCTGAACGAGGCCACCTCCGACATCTTCGGCACCGGCGTGGAGTTCTACGCCAACAACGCCAGCGACCCCGGTGACTACCTCATCGGCGAGAAGATCGACATCAACGGCAACGGCTCCCCGCTGCGCTACATGGACAAGCCCAGCAAGGACGGCGCGTCCAAGGACAGCTGGTACTCGGGCATCGGCGGCGTCGACGTGCACTACTCGTCCGGCCCCGCGAACCACTTCTTCTACCTGCTCAGCGAGGGCAGCGGCGCCAAGGTCATCAACGGGGTCAGCTACAACTCGCCGACGGCGGACGGCCTTCCGGTCACCGGCATCGGCCGGGACAAGGCGCTGCAGATCTGGTACCGGGCGCTGACCACCAAGTGGACGTCCACCACCAACTACGCCGGCGCCCGCACCGGCACCCTCGCCGCGGCCGGCGAGCTGTACGGCACCACCAGCGCCGAGTACAAGGCGGTGCAGGACGCCTGGGCGGGCGTCGGGGTCGGTGCGCGCTCCGGTGGCGGCGGGGGCGGCGGCACGTCGTACGAGAACACCACGCCGGTGGCCGTCCCGGACAACGGGCCGGCGGTCACCTCGGACATCGCGGTCTCCGGCCGGACCGGGAACGCGCCGAGCAACCTCCAGGTGTCCGTGGACATCACCCACACCTGGCGGGGCGACCTGGTGATCGACCTCGTCGGCCCCTCGGGCACCGCCTACCGGCTGAAGAACTTCAGCTCCTCGGACTCGGCGGACAACGTGAACGAGACCTACACGGTCAACGCCTCGGCGGAAACGGCCAACGGAACCTGGAAGCTGCGGGTACAGGATCAGGCCACCTACGACACCGGCACCCTCAACGGCTGGAAGCTCACCTTCCCGTAAACCGCATGCCCCGGGCCCGGGAACACGGCGCTTTCCGAGGGCGGAGCACCCTCGGAAAGCGTCCGTTCACACCGTTGAAACGTTCACCAAAAGGTCGACTTCCAGCCAACATCACTTCGAGGGCCTGACATGTACGCGCCCTTGATGACACTCTCTCTCCACCCGCCGCAGCAGCACAGCAACTTCACAACACACACGCCGGCCAGTAACCCCACACTGCCCGGACTCCCCCACGAGAAGGAGCTTCCGTGAGCCCCCTCTACGCGCGTCGTAAGCGCACCACTCTGGCCATCTCCACCGCTGTCGCCGCCGGAGCCCTGCTCGCCACCGGTGTCACCACCAGTGCCACCGCCCAGTCGAAGGCCGCGCCCCTCGCGGCGGCCCCGACCCAGCTGTCCGCTGCGGCCCGCACCAGCCTGCTCCAGCAGGCCCAGGCCGGCGCCGCCGAGACCGCGCACCACATAGGCCTCGGCGCCAAGGAGAAGCTGGTCGTCAAGGACGTCGTCAAGGACGCCGACGGCACGCTCCACACCCGCTACGAGCGCACCTACGCGGGCCTGCCCGTACTCGGCGGCGACCTGATCGTGCACACCGCCAAGTCCGGCAAGACCGAGGGCGTCACCAAGGCGGCCACGTCGGCCATCAAGGTCGCCTCCCTCAAGCCGCAGATCACCGCGGCGAAGGCGGAGAAGCAGGCGGTGTCCGCCGCCGCGACCCGGGGCTCCTCCAAGACCGCCGCGGACGGCGCCCGCAAGGTGATCTGGGCCGGCTCCGGCAAGCCCGTCCTCGCCTACGAGACGGTCGTCGGCGGCCTCCAGGACGACGGCACCCCGAACCAGCTGCACGTCATCACCGACGCGGCCACCGGCAAGAAGCTCTTCGAGTACCAGGGCATCGAGAACGCGACCGGCAAGACGCTGTACTCCGGCACGGTCACCCTGAACTCCGTGCAGTCGGGCTCGACGTACCAGCTCACCGACAGCGCGCGGGGCAACCACAAGACGTACAACCTCGCCCGCAAGACGTCCGGCACGGGCACCCTGGTGACCAGCTCGAGCAACGTCTTCGGCACCGGCACCGCCTCCAGCTCCTCCTCCGACCAGACGGCGGCGGCCGACGCGGCCTACGGCGCGGCGGAGACCTGGGACTTCTACAAGAACACCTTCGGCCGCAGCGGCATCAAGAACGACGGCGTCGGCGCCTACTCCCGCGTGCACTACGGCAACGCCTACGTCAACGCGTTCTGGGACGACAGCTGCTTCTGCATGACCTACGGCGACGGCTCCGGCAACGTCGACCCGCTGACCTCGCTGGACGTGGCCGGCCACGAGATGAGCCACGGCGTCACCTCCAACACCGCGGGCCTGAACTACTCCGGTGAGTCCGGCGGCCTGAACGAGGCCACCTCCGACATCTTCGGTACCGGCGTGGAGTTCTACGCCAACAACGCCAGCGACCCCGGTGACTACCTCATCGGCGAGAAGATCGACATCAACGGCGACGGCACCCCGCTGCGCTACATGGACAAGCCCAGCAAGGACGGCGGCTCGGCGGACTACTGGTCCTCCTCCGTCGGCAACAAGGATGTCCACTACTCGTCCGGTGTCGCGAACCACTTCTTCTACCTCCTCGCGGAGGGCAGCGGTTCGAAGACGATCAACGGCGTGAGCTACAACTCGCCGACGTACAACGGCTCCACGGTCACCGGCATCGGCCGCGCCAAGGCGCTGCAGATCTGGTACAAGGCGCTCACCACGTACATGACCTCGACGACCAACTACAAGGCCGCCCGCACGGCGACCCTGAACGCAGCGTCGGCGCTCTACGGCTCCAGCAGCACCGAGTACAAGACGGTCGCCGCGGCCTGGTCGGCGGTCAACGTCAACTAGCCGCAAGGGACTTGACCCAGGGCGGTACCCGGGAGGAAGGCCTCCCGGGTACCGCCCTACCCTTGTGACCCATGTCTTCGGCGCCCTTCACCTACGAGCCGGTCGGCGCGACCCGCGACGATCCGACCTCCTGCCCGCCCGGCTTCCACCCCATGCTCGTCCGCACCCGCCTCGGCGAGGGCCACGAGCTCTTCCGGCGAGCCGCCGAAGCGGTCCTGACCTGGGAGATGCACCGCGCCCTGGGCGTCGGCATCGACGCCGGCGCCGACCGCGCGGCCCCCGGCGTCGACGTCACCGTCACCCTGGCCGGCGTCATCCGGGCCCCCTGCCGCGTCATATGGACCACCGAGGAACCCCGCCGCGCCGGCTGGGCCTACGGCACCCTCCCGGGCCACCCCGAATCCGGCGAGGAGGCCTTCCTCGTCGACCGCACCGGCGACGGCACGGTCTGGCTCACGGTGGCGGCCTTCAGCAAGGCCGCCAAGTGGTACGCCCGCGCGGGCGGGCCTGCCACCCGCGGCCTGCAGCACGCCTACGCCCGCCGCTGCGGAGCGGTACTGAAGCGACTGTGCGGGGGGCTGTCCGAAACATGAACCGACGGCTGGTGGGCGACTTCCACGCCGCCGGCCGGCAGCACCCCCGGTCACGCCGGTCACGTCACCGCAGCACCATCCCCGCCCCCTGGCCCACCTCCTCCGACGGCACCGCCAGGAGGCCCGGTTCGGCGGGAGAGGCGAGGAGGGGGTGGGTGGGGAGGATGCGGACCGTGTAGCCGTAGGGGCCGGTGCGGTCGAGGGAGAGGGGACCCTCGTAGAGGAGGCGGCCCTCCAGGTCGGGGGTGCCGGCCGGCTTCAGCGGGACCACCGTGGCGTCGGTGATGCGGTCCTCCGCGTCCACCCGCCCGGACACCGCCTGCACCTCCACGTCGTCGGGGGTCAGCGAGCCGAGGGCCACCCGGACGCGCAGACCGACCGTCGTGCCCAGCTCCGCCGTCGCGGTCGTCGCCGTCGTCTCCACGTGGTCCACGCTCACCCCGGACCAGGCCGCCCGGACCCGCGCCTTCCACGCGGCCAGCTCGCCCGCCGTGTCCGGGGTCAGCGCGCGGTGCGCCCGCGCGGCGGGAACGTAGAGCCGGTCGACGTACTCGCGGACCATGCGGCCCGCCAGCACCTTGGGGCCCAGCAGGGAGAGGGTCTGGCGGACCATCTCGATCCAGCGGTCGGGCAGGCCCGCGCGGCCGCGCTCGTAGAAGCGCGGTGCGACCCGCTGTTCGAGCAGGTCGTACAGGGCCGCCGCTTCGATGTCGTCCCGCCGCTCGGGGTCCGTGCCCGCGCCGTCCGCCGTGGGGATGGCCCAGCCGAAGTCCGGCTGGAACCACTCGTCCCACCAGCCGTCCAGCACCGAGAGGTTCAGGCAGCCGTTCAGGGCCGCCTTCATGCCCGAGGTGCCGCAGGCCTCCAGGGGTCGCAGCGGGTTGTTCAGCCAGACGTCACAGCCCGGGTAGAGCTTCTGCGCCATCGCCATGCCGTAGTCGGGCAGGAAGACGATGCGGTGCCGCACGCGCGGATCGTCGGTGAAGCGGACCAGTTCCTGCACCAGGCGTTTGCCGCCGTCGTCCGCCGGGTGCGCCTTGCCCGCGACCACGAGCTGGACCGGGTGCTCGGGATGCAGCAGCAGCTCCGTCAGCCGCTCCCGGTCCCGCAGCATCAGCGTCAGCCGCTTGTACGACGGCACCCGGCGCGCGAACCCGATGGTCAGGACGTCCGGGTCCAGCACCCCGTCGATCCAGCCCAACTCGGCGTTACCGGCACCCCGTTGCCGCCACGACGCGCGCAGCCGCTCCCGCACCTCCAGGACCAGCTGTTCGCGCAGGGTGCGGCGCAGCTCCCAGATCTCCTGGTCCGGGATGTCCGCGACCGAGTCCCAGCGCTCGGAGCCACCGACGGCCAGCGCGTCCTCGGCCCGCTGGGCGCCGATCTGCCGGGCCCCGAGCCGTAGCACCTCCGGGGCCACCCAGGTCGGCGCGTGCACCCCGTTGGTCACGGAGGTGATCGGCACCTCCTCGGGGTCGAATCCCGGCCACAGCCCCGCGAACATGCCCCGGCTGACCTGCCCGTGCAGCAGCGACACCCCGTTGGCCCGCTGGGCCAGCCGCAGCCCCATCACGGCCATGTTGAACAGGTTCGGTTCGCCGCCCGGGTAGGTCTCCCGGCCCAGCGCCAGGATCCGCTGCACGTCGAGGCCGGGGAGTTCGGCGTCGGGGCCGAAGTGCCGGCCGATCAGCTCCCGGTCGAAGCGGTCGATGCCGGCCGGCACCGGGGTGTGCGTGGTGAACACGGTCCCGCCCCGCACCGCCTCCAGTGCCGCGTCGAAGTCCAGCCCCTCGGCGCACAGTTCGGCGATCCGCTCCAGGCCGAGGAAGCCGGCGTGCCCCTCGTTGGTGTGGAACACCTCCGGCTCGGCGTGCCCGGTGAGCCGGCAGTACGTCCGTACGGCCCGCACCCCTCCTATGCCCAGCAGCATCTCCTGGAGCAGCCGGTGCTCGTTGCCGCCGCCGTAGAGCCGGTCGGTCACCCCGCGTTCGACCGGCTCGTTCTCCTCCACGTCCGAGTCGAGCAGCAGCAGCGGCACCCGGCCCACCTGCGCCAGCCAGATCCGGGCGCGCAGCGCCTTGCCGCCGGGCAGCGCGAGGGAGATCTGCGCCGGGGTGCCGTCGGTCTCCTTCAGCTGGGTGAGCGGCAGTTCGTGGGGGTCGAGCACCGGGTAGTGCTCCTGCTGCCAGCCGTCCCGGGACAGGGTCTGCCGGAAGTACCCGTGCCGGTACAGCAGTCCGACTCCGATGAGCGGCACCCCGAGGTCGCTGGCCGCCTTCAGGTGGTCGCCGGCGAGGATGCCGAGGCCGCCGGAGTACTGCGGGAGCGCGGCCGTGATGCCGAACTCGGGTGAGAAGTAGGCGACGGCGCTCGGCAGGCCGTCGGCCTGTGCCTGGTACCAGCGGTCGCCGGTCAGGTAGTCGTCGAGGTCGTCGGCGGCCGCCCTGAGCCGGCGCAGGAACCGCCGGTCCCCGGCCAGTTCGGCCAGCCGCGCGGGCCGGGCACCGCCCAGCAGCCGGACCGGGTCAGCACCGCTGCCGGCCCAGCCCTCCGGGCAGACGGACTGGAACAGGTCGCGCGTTTCCGCGTGCCAGGACCAGCGCAGATTGCGCGCCAGGTCACTCAGCGGCCGGAGGGGCTCGGGGAGTACGGGACGGACGGTGAACCGACGGATCGCCTTCACTTTCCACCTCGGGACGCGTCGCGGGGTGAGGCGCACGGCGCTGTGCGTCTCGTCGTCGCCTCCGACGGTAGTGGTTACCGCGCGGTCGGTGGGGACGTACCGGCCGGGTGTCGGGACTGCCGGGGCGTCAAGGTCCGCTCGTGGGGCACCCGCAGAAAAGGGGCCGGTCTTGTGGGTGGACGTACGCGTGAGTAGTTAACAAAGTTCCGGATTGCCCACCCGAAACGGTGGGGAAGGCTCCTCCGGTACACACCTCGCAGACGCACCACGGCAGTTCCGCAGGACCCACCTCCCCACACCCATTCCGCCCATATCCAGGTTGAAGCGGACAGGAGCGGTCATGCCCGCGACGCAGCACTCGTCAGCACCCCCGACAAGCAGCAAGGCCAAGGCAGCAGGAAAGAGGACGACGGGGAGGAAGGGCGTGGCGCCGGCCGGCGCCACCGGCCCGTCCGCCGACGGGGAACGGTCCTCCCCGCAGGCGGCCACCACCGTGGGCCGCATCCCCGTTCTGGACGTCCACCCCGTGGTCCGGCAGGGGCGCAGGCCCGCGAAGGCGGTGACCGGGGAGTCGTTCGAGGTGTCGGCCACCGTGTTCCGGGAGGGCCACGACGCCGTCGGCGCGAACGTGGTGCTGCGGGACCCGGCGGGCCGGGCCGGGCCCTGGACGCCGATGCGGGAACTGGCGCCCGGCACCGACCGCTGGGGCGCCACGGTCACCGTCGGCGAACCCGGCCGCTGGACCTACACGGTGGAGGCCTGGTCGGACCCGCTCACCACCTGGCGGCACCACGCCCGGATCAAGATCCCGGCCGGTATCGACACGGATCTGGTGCTGGCGGAGGGCGCGCAGTGGTACGAGCGGGCGGCCGCAGGTGTCCCCGAGGGGCACCGCGGGCCCGTCCTGGAGGCGCTGGCCGCCCTGCGCGACGAGGACCGCCCGGCGGCCTGGCGGCTCGCGGCCGCCCTGGCCCCGGACGTGGAGGCGGTCCTGGCCCGGTATCCGCTGCGGGAGCTGGTCACCGCCTCGGATCCGATGCCGCTGCTGGTGGAGCGCGAACGCGCCCTGTTCGGATCGTGGTACGAGTTCTTCCCGCGTTCGGAGGGCACGGCCGAGCAGCCGCACGGCACGTTCCGCACGGCCGCGCGCCGCCTCAAGCCGATCGCGGACATGGGCTTCGACGTGGTCTACCTGCCGCCGATCCACCCCATCGGCACGACCTTCCGCAAGGGCCCCAACAACACCCTGACCGCCGGCCCGGACGACGTCGGCGTGCCCTGGGCGATCGGCTCACCCGAAGGCGGCCACGACGCCGTCCACCCCGACCTCGGCACCCTGGAGGACTTCGACTTCTTCGTCGCCGAGGCGGGGAAACTGGGTCTGGAGATCGCGCTGGACTTCGCGTTGCAGTGCTCGCCGGACCATCCCTGGGTGCAGAAGCACCCGGAGTGGTTCCACCACCGGCCCGACGGCAGCATCGCGTACGCCGAGAACCCGCCGAAGAAGTACCAGGATATCTACCCCGTCGCCTTCGACGCCGACATGGACGGCCTGGTCGCGGAGACGGTGCGGATCCTGCGGCACTGGATGGGCCACGGCGTGCGGATCTTCCGCGTGGACAACCCGCACACCAAGCCGGTCGTCTTCTGGGAGCGGGTCATCGCCGAGATCAACCGCGAGGACCCCGACGTGATCTTCCTGGCGGAGGCGTTCACACGCCCGGCGATGATGCGCACGCTGGCGCAGATCGGCTTCCAGCAGTCGTACACGTATTTCACCTGGCGCAACACCAAGCAGGAGCTGACCGAGTACCTGACGGAGCTGTCGGGTGAGGCGGCGGCCTACATGCGGCCGAACTTCTTCGCCAACACCCCCGACATCCTGCACGCCTACCTCCAGCACGGCGGCCGGCCGGCGTTCGAGGTGCGGGCCGTGCTCGCCGCCACCCTCTCCCCCACCTGGGGCATCTACTCCGGCTACGAGCTGTGCGAGAACACCCCGCTGCGCGAGGGCGGCGAGGAGTACCTGGACTCGGAGAAGTACCAGCTCAGGTCCCGCGACTGGGCGGCCGCCGAGCGCGAGGGCCGGTCCATCGCACCGCTCGTCACCCGGCTCAACACCGTCCGACGGCAGCACCCGGCGCTGCGGCAGCTGCGGAACCTGCACTTCCATCACGCCGACAAGGACGCGGTGATCGCCTACAGCAAGAGCACGGGTTCGGACACGGTCGTGGTGGTCGTCAACCTCGACCCGCACCACACCCAGGAGGCCACGGTCTCGTTGGACATGCCGCAACTCGGCCTGGACTGGCACGAGTCCGTGCCGGTGCGCGACGAGCTCACCGGTGAGACCTACTACTGGGGCAGGGCCAACTATGTGCGCCTCGAACCGGGTCACCGGCCCGCGCACGTCTTCACCGTCCTGCGACCGTCCACCCCGCAGATCGGAGGGTCACCCGCCATATGATCGTCAATGAGCCCGTTCCGGACACCTTCGAGGACACTCCCGCCAAGGACAGGGACCCGGAGTGGTTCAAACGCGCCGTCTTCTACGAGGTCCTGGTCCGCTCCTTCCAGGACAGCAACGGTGACGGCGTCGGCGACCTGAAGGGCCTGACCGCCAAGCTCGACTACCTCCAGTGGCTCGGCGTGGACTGCCTGTGGCTGCCGCCGTTCTTCCAGTCGCCGCTCAGGGACGGCGGCTACGACGTCTCCGACTACACCGCCGTACTCCCGGAGTTCGGCGACCTCGCCGACTTCGTGGAGTTCGTGGACGCCGCCCACCAGCGCGGCATGCGCGTGATCATCGACTTCGTCATGAACCACACCAGCGACCAGCACCCGTGGTTCCAGGAGTCGAGGCGGGATCCGGACGGCCCGTACGGGGACTACTACGTCTGGGCCGACGACGACAAGCAGTATCCGGGCGCCCGCATCATCTTCGTCGACACCGAGGTCTCCAACTGGACGTACGACCCGGTACGCAAGCAGTACTACTGGCACCGCTTCTTCTCGCACCAGCCGGACCTGAACTACGAGAACCCGGCCGTGCAGGAGGAGATGATCTCCGCGCTGAAGTTCTGGCTGGATCTCGGCATCGACGGGTTCCGGCTGGACGCGGTGCCGTACCTGTATCAGGAGGAGGGCACCAACTGCGAGAACCTTCCGGCGACCCACGAGTTCCTGAAGCGGGTGCGCAAGGAGATCGACGCGCAGTACCCCGACAAGGTGCTCCTCGCCGAGGCCAACCAGTGGCCGGAGGACGTGGTCGACTACTTCGGCGACTTCCGGGGCGGCGGCGACGAGTGCCACATGGCGTTCCACTTCCCGGTCATGCCCCGCATCTTCATGGCCGTACGGCGCGAGTCGCGCTACCCGGTCTCCGAGATCCTCGCCAAGACCCCCGCCATCCCCTCCCACTGCCAGTGGGGCATCTTCCTGCGCAACCACGACGAGCTGACCCTCGAAATGGTCACCGACGAAGAGCGCGACTACATGTGGGCCGAGTACGCCAAGGACCCCCGGATGCGCGCCAACATCGGCATCCGGCGCCGCCTCGCGCCCCTGCTCGACAACGACCGCAACCAGATCGAGCTGTTCACCGCCCTGCTGCTGTCCCTGCCCGGCTCACCGATCCTCTACTACGGCGACGAGATCGGCATGGGCGACAACATCTGGCTCGGCGACCGCGACGCCGTCCGCACCCCCATGCAGTGGACCCCCGACCGCAACGCCGGCTTCTCGTCCTGCGACCCGGGACGTCTCTTCCTGCCGACGATCATGGACCCGGTCTACGGCTACCAGGTCACCAACGTCGAGGCGTCGATGTCGTCGCCCTCGTCGCTGCTGCACTGGACCCGCCGCATGATCGAGATCCGCAAGCAGAATCCTGCCTTCGGACTGGGGTCCTATACCGAGCTGCCGTCATCCAACCCGGCGGTGCTCGCGTTCCTGCGCGAGTACGAGGACGACCTCGTGCTGTGCGTCCACAACTTCTCCCGCTTCGCGCAGCCCACGGAGCTGGACCTGAGCCGGTTCGGCGGGCGGCACCCCGTCGAGCTGTTCGGCGGTGTCCGGTTCCCGGCGATCGGCGAACTGCCGTACCTGCTCACCCTCGCGGGGCACGGCTTCTACTGGTTCCGGCTGCGCCCGGAACCCGTGTAGCGCGACCGGATGGGGCGGTGCGGCGTTTCCACCGCCCCACCCGGGGCACGCAGTAGTAACACCCCGACGACCCCCGGGGAAAGGACGTGACGCCCATGGCGGATACGGTCACCTCTTCCGGCACCACCCCTCTCCTCACCTCGCTCGACCCCTTGTTGCGCGCCTGGCTGCCCCGGCAGCGCTGGTTCGCGGGCAAGGGACGTCCGGTCACCGGGTTCACCCCCGTGTCCGTCACCGAGCTGCTGCCGCCCGACGGCCGGTTGGGCCTGTACCACCTGCTGCTGCGCGTCCACCAGCCCGCCGCACCGGGCGCCCCGCCCCAACCGGACGACTGCTACCAGCTCCTCATAGGCGTGCGCGAGGCGCTGCCGCCCCGGCTGGCGCCCGCGCTCATCGGACACGTGACGCAGGGCCCGCTCGCCGGACGCACGGTGTACGAGGCCCTGTACGACACCCGGCCCGCCGAGGTGCTGATGGAGGGCCTGCGCACCCGGGCCCGCATCGGCGCACTGCGCTTCGAGCGGGAGTCCCGGCAGGAGATCCGGTCGGGCCTGGTGGCCCGGCTGATGACCGCCGAACAGTCCAACTCGTCGGTGGTCTACGGAGATACGTTCATCCTGAAGCTCCTGCGCCGGGTGGTTCCCGGCGTCAACCCCGATCTGGAGCTACCGCTGGCGCTGGCCCGCGAGGGCTGCCCCCGGGTGCCGGCGCCGACGGCCTGGCTGCAGGCCGACGTGGACGCGCAGCCGTACGTACTGGCCGTGCTCCAGCCGTTCGTGAGCGGGGCCTCCGACGGCTGGGAGCTGGCCCTGCGCGAGTTGGCCAAGGGCGAGGACTTCGCCGCCGAGGCCCGCGCGCTGGGCCGGGCCACCGCCGAGGTGCACACCGCGCTGGCCCGCGCCCTGCCGACGGTCACCCTCGGCCACGCCCAGCTGACGCAGTCGGTCGACGGCATGACCGAGCGGCTGGCGGCGGCCGTGCAGGCGGTGCCGGCTCTGCGGCCGTACGAGCAGGGGCTGCGCTCGGCGTACACGGCGCTGGCCGACCTGGCCGCCGAGGGCCACACCTGGACCGCCCAGCGCGTCCACGGCGACCTGCACCTGGGGCAGTGCCTGCGCTCGCCGTCCGGGGACTGGTCGCTGATCGACTTCGAGGGCGAGCCGGCCCGGCCGCTGGCCGAACGGCGCATGCCGCAGCCGCCGGTGCGGGACATCGCGGGGATGCTCCGCTCGTTCGACTACGCGGCCCACTCGGTGACCCCGGCCGCCCCGGACTGGGCGCACGTCTGCCGGGCCGCCTACTGCTCCGGGTACGCGGAGGTCGCCGGCCGCGACCCGCGCACCGACCCGGTGCTGCTGCGGGCCTACGAGACCGACAAGGCGGTCTACGAGGTCGTCTACGAGGCCCGGCACCGCCCCGACTGGCTGCCCGTACCGCTGACCGCGGTGCGCCGCCTCGCCCTGCCCGACCAGGAGGCTCGTTCGTGACCCCCAAGGCCCACAAGCCGTCCCCGGCCAAGAAGGAAGCCGCGGCCAGGAAGGAAGCCGCGGCCAGGAAGAAGGCCGCCAACCGGAAGGCGCCGGGGCAGGAGGTCCCCGCGCAGCCGCCGGCGCCCGCCGTGGAGAGCGCCGTGTCCCCGGCCGTCGACGCCGGCGACCGGGCGCGGCTGCTGGAGGGGACCCACCACGACCCGCACGCCGTGCTCGGCGCGCATCCGGTGCCGGGCGGGGTCGCCTTCCGCGCGTTCCGCCCGTACGCGCAGGCGGTCACCGTGGTCGCGGACGGGCTGCGGGCCGCACTCCACGACGACGGCGACGGCTTCTTCTCCGGCCTGCTCCCGCTGACCGAAGTCCCCGTCTACCGGCTGCTGGTGACCTACGACGGCACCGTGCACGAGACGGAGGACGCCTACCGCTTCCTGCCCACCCTCGGTGACCTGGACCTGCACCTGATCGGGGAGGGCCGGCACGAGCAGCTGTGGCGGGCGCTCGGCGCGCATGTCACCACCCACCAGCAGGTCGCCGGGACCCGGTTCGCGGTGTGGGCGCCGAACGCGCGGGGCGTGCGGGTCACGGGCGGCTTCAACTTCTGGGACGGCACCGGTTTCCCGATGCGCTCGCTCGGCGGCACCGGGGTGTGGGAGCTGTTCGTGCCGGGGATCGGCGAGGGCGAGCTGTACAAGTTCGAGATCACCCGCCCGGACGGCTCGCGCACCGTGCGCGCCGACCCGCTGGCCCGCCGTACCGAGGTGCCGCCCGCCACCTCCTCGATCGTGACCGCCTCGCACCACGAGTGGGGCGACGCGGACTGGCTGGCGCACCGCGCGGACACCCCGGTCCACGAGGCGCCGTTCTCCGTCTACGAGGTGCACCTGCCGTCCTGGCGGCCCGGCGCGACCTACCGCGAGCTGGCGGAGGAACTCCCCGCCTACGTGAAGGACCTGGGCTTCACGCACGTCGAGCTGATGCCGGTCGCCGAGCACCCCTTCGGCGGCTCGTGGGGCTACCAGGTCACCGGGTTCTACGCGCCGACGGCCCGGCTCGGCACCCCGGACGACTTCCGGTACCTGGTGGACCGGCTGCACCAGGCCGGCATCGGGGTGCTGATGGACTGGGTGCCGGCGCACTTCCCGCGCGACGACTGGGCGCTCGCCGAGTTCGACGGGCGCCCGCTGTACGAGCACCACGACCCCCGGCGGGCCGCCCACCCCGACTGGGGCACGCTGGAGTTCGACTTCGGGCGGCGCGAGGTGCGCAACTTCCTCGTGGCGAACGCCGTGTACTGGTGCGAGGAGTTCCACATCGACGGGCTGCGTGTCGACGCGGTCGCCTCGATGCTGTACCTGGACTACTCGCGCGAGCCGGGCCAGTGGACGCCGAACGAGCACGGCGGCCGGGAGAACCTGGACGCGGTGGCCTTCCTCCAGGAGATGAACGCCACCGTGTACCGGCGCTGCCCGGGAGTGGTGACCGTCGCCGAGGAGTCGACGGCCTGGGACGGTGTCACCCGGCCCACCCACCACAAGGGCCCCAGCGGCTTCGGCGGCCTCGGCTTCGGCCTGAAGTGGAACATGGGCTGGATGCACGACTCGCTCGCGTACATGGGCCACGAGCCGGTGCACCGCGCCTACCACCACCACGAGATGACGTTCTCGATGGTGTACGCCTACAGCGAGAACTACGTCCTGCCGATCTCCCACGACGAGGTGGTGCACGGCAAGCGGTCCCTGGTGTCGAAGATGCCGGGCGACTGGTGGCAGCAGCGCGCCAACCTCCGCGCCTACCTGGGCTTCATGTGGGCCCACCCCGGCAAGCAACTGCTGTTCATGGGGCAGGAGTTCGCCCAGGGCGCCGAGTGGTCCGAGGCACGTGGGCCCGACTGGTGGCTGCTCGACCCGGAGTACGGCGCCGAGGCGGACCACCGGGGCGTGCGGGATCTCGTACGGGACCTGAACGCGGTGTACCGGGCGAGCCCGGCGCTGTGGCAGCGGGACACCGACCCGGCGGGCTTCGAGTGGATCACCGGGGACGCGGCGGACGACAACGTCTTCGCGTTCCTGCGCCGTGACGCCGAGGGCACCCCGCTGCTCGCGGTCTCCCACCTGTCCCCGGTGGTCCGCCCCGACTACCGGCTCGGGGTGCCGGACGACGTCCCGGCCTGGGTGCAGGTCGTGAACACCGACGCGGCCCGCTACGGCGGCGGCGACGTCACCCACTCCGACATCGTCAAGCCGGAGCCCCAGCCCTGGCACGGCCGCCCGGCGAGCCTCCGGCTGACCCTGCCGCCCCTGGCGACGGTCTGGCTCCGCCCGGCCTGAACCGGGGCGAGGGACGGACCGGGCGCCGTCACGCCCGGTCGGCCAGGCCCGGCGGCAGGGACCCCGTGTGCAGCACGCCGAGCCGCTGGGTGGCCCGGGTGAGGGCGACGTACAGGTCGCTCGTGCCGTAGGCGCCCGGCTCCACCACCAGGACGGCGTCGAACTCCAGACCCTTGGACTGGCGGGGGTCGAGCAGGACGACCGCCCGCGTCAGGTCGGGCTCGGCGCCGGCCGTGACGCCGTCCAGGCGGGCGGCCAGCGAGCGGTGCAGGGCGCGCGGGGCGATCACCGCCAGCCGGCCCTCCGCCGGGGCGAGTTCGGCGACCGCCTTGGCGACCGCGCCGGGCAGGTCGTCGCCGACGCGGCGCACCCAGGGGTGTTCGCCGGTGGAGCGGACCGAGCTGGGCGGTACGAAGTCCGGGTGCTCGGCACGGACCACGGCCGCCGCCAGGTCCATGATCTCCGCCGGGGTGCGGTAGTTGACGCCGAGGCGGGTGTGCTCCCAGCGGTCCTCGACGTAGGGGGCGAGGATGTCCGCCCAGGAGCCGACACCGGCCGCCTCCGCCGTCTGCGCGGGGTCGCCGACCAGGGTCATCGAGCGGGTGGGGCTGCGCCGCATCAGCAGCCGCCAGGCCATCGGCGACAGCTCCTGCGCCTCGTCGACGATGATGTGCCCGAACGCCCAGGTGCGGTCGGCCGCGGCCCGCTCGGCGGCGCTGCGGTGGTCGGCCTCCTCCTGCCGCTCGGCGAACCGCTCGGCGTCGATGATGTCGTGGGCCGACAGGACCTCCGAGTCCTCGTCGTGCCGGTCCTCGAACTCGTAGGTCCGCGAGGCGTAGGAGACGTCCAGCACGCCCTGCGCGTACGCCACCTGGGTCTCGCGCTCGCGGTCGGCGCGGGCCCGGGCCACCCGGTCGTCCTCGCCGAGGAGTTCGGCGGCCTCGTCCAGCAGGGGCACGTCGGCGACGGTCCAGGCCCGGGTGACCGGGCGGCGGATCGCGTCGGCGTCCGCCTCGGGGAGGTAGTCGTCCGGGGCGGCGAGGAAGTCGGCGACCAGCCGCCGCGGGGTGATCCGGGGCCACAGCCGGTCGACGGCGGCCCAGACCTCGGGGTTCTCGGCGAGTTCGTCGCGGATCTGGGTGATGTCGGAGGCGTCGAGCAGGCTGCTGCCGTCGTAGGGGTCGGTGCCCACGCGCTCGGCGTACAGCTCGGTCAGTGTGTTGAGGATGTGCCCCTCGAAATGCTCGCGGGCCGCGTTGTGCGGCAGCTTGGCGGCGCGGGTGCGCTCGCGGGCGACGCCCACCAGGCCGTCGTCCAGCATGAGCACCTCGCGGTCGTGCTCGATCGCGATGACCGGGTCGGGCAGGGCCTGCCGGTCGCGTACGACGGCGGCCAGCACGTCGGCCATGCCGGCCCGGCCCTTGACGGCGGCGGCCTCGGGGGTGTCGGCGGCGGTGGCCTTCACGCCGGGGAACAGCTCGCCGACGGTGGCCAGCAGCACGCCGGTCTCGCCGAGGGAGGGCAGCACCTCGCCGATGTAGCCGAGGAAGGCCGGGTTCGGGCCGACGATGAGGACCGCCCGGCGGGCCAGCAGCTCCCGGTGCTCGTACAGCAGGTAGGCGGCACGGTGCAGGGCGACCGCCGTCTTGCCGGTGCCGGGGCCGCCCTCCACGACCAGCACGCCCCGGTGCGGCGCGCGGATGATGCGGTCCTGGTCGGCCTGGATGGTCTGCACGATGTCGTTCATCCGGCCGGTGCGGGCCGAGTTCAGCGCGGCCAGCAGGACGGCGTCGCCGCTCGGGTCCTCGTGCCCGGTGCGGGTGGCGTCGCCGAGGTCGAGGATCTCGTCGTGCAGGGAGGTGACGGTACGGCCCTCGGAGGCGATGTGCCGGCGGCGGCGCAGGCCCATCGGGGTGTGACCGGTGGCCAGGTAGAACGGCCGGGCGACGTCGGCCCGCCAGTCGACGAGGACCGGGGTGCGCTCGGGGTCGTCCTCGCGCAGGCCGATCCGGCCGATGTGGTGCCGGGTGCCGTCGGCGAGGTCGATGCGGCCGAAGCAGAGCGAGCCGTCCACGGCGTTCAGCGCGGCGAGCAGCCCGGAGCGCTCGGCGACCAGGATGTCCCGCTCCAGCCGGGCCTGCATGGGCTTGTCGCCCTGGGCGAGGGCGTCCGCGACGGAGGTCTCGGCCTCGCCGCGCAGCACGTCCACGCGCGCGTACAGTCCGTCGATGAATTCCTGCTCGTGCCGGATTTCATCGTCTGGAAATTCGGTGTTTGACAATTCCGCTCCCGCCCGGATATACTGTGCTCACTAAACGTCATTCGTGGTTCTTCGCCGATGGCTCGCGAAATGAAATCACGAATCATTGAATATACGCACAGGAATCCCCCGAGCGCAATTGCTCGGGGGATTTTTCGCGGGCGGAGAGCTTTACAGCACGTCCGCCAGCTCCTCCAGCAGGCGCCGCTTGGGCCGCGCCCCCACCATCGACTTCACGGGCTCACCGCCCTGGAACACCATGAACGTCGGCATCGACAGCACCTTGTACGCGTTCGTGGTCTCCGGGTTGTGGTCCACGTCCAGCTGGACGACCTTGAGCCGCTCCCCCTCCTCCGCGGCGAGGGCGCTCAGCACCGGCGCCATCTGCCGGCACGGCGGACACCAGTCCGCCGTGAACTCCACCAGCACCGGCAGTTCCGATGCCAGCACCTCCGTCCCGAAGTCCGCGTCGCCCACCTCGGGCACTCCTGCCGCCTTCGTCACCGATCCTGCCCTCCCAGTTCGCACAGCGGTTCCGGACCACCCGGAACCAGCGCCTCGACGGCCAGTTCGTCCCGCGCCCGCTCGGCCCGCGCCAGCTGCCCCGCGACCGACTCGCGGACCGCCGTCAGCTGCCCGATGATCGCGTCCAGCTCGGCCAGCTTGCGCCGGTAGACCACGAGCGAGGCCGGGCAGGAGTCGCCCTCGGGATGCCCGGCGCGCAGGCACTCCACGAACGGCCGGGTCTCCTCCAGGTCGAACCCGAAGTCCTGCAGCGTGCGGATCTGCCGCAGCAGCCTGAGGTCGTTCTCGTCGTAGGTACGGTGTCCGTTGCCGTCACGCCGGGCCGGCAGCAGCCCCCTGGCCTCGTAGTACCGCAGGGTGCGTGTCGTGGTCCCGGCCCGCGCGGCCAGCTCGCCGATGCGCATGCCTACGACGGTAGGGCTTGACGTCGGCGTCAACGCAAGACCGCCGCATCGGTCAGCCGTCGCAGGGGTCACCGGAGGCGGGCCCGGCGGCGTTCCGCCCGTGCGCGCGGGCCCGGTCTCGCAGTGGGTCAGGCGTGGGCCAGGCCCGCCGATTCCTCGACCTCCAGCAGGGACGCGCTGCGGCGCTCCTCCTCGAACTTCCGGCGGCCGCCGCGCAGGCCGAAGAGCCGTTTGGTCAGGGCGATGTAGAGGACGGCGAGGATGTTCAGCACGAGAGTGGCGATCTTCAGCCAGCTGACGTGCTCGGTGAGTTCGTAGATCTCCAGCGGCAGGAAGGCCGCCGTCGCGACCACCGTCAGGTACTCGGCCCAGCGCTTGGCGTACCACAGGCCGACCGCCTCGACCAGCTCGATCAGCGCGTAGGCCAGCAGCAGGGCGGCCACCAGCAGCAGCGTGGAGTGCCGGTAGCCGAAGGCCTTCTGCACCGAGCCGACGACGGGTGAGTGGTCGAGGTCGTAGTGGAAGTGCCGGAAGACCGGGCGGAAGACGTCCAGGTACTCGTCGAACAGGCGGCGCACCGCGTCCTGGCTGTTGCTGAACTTCCACACCGCGACGGCGACGGCCACGATGAACACCCCGCGCACGGCCCGCTCGACGGCGAGGAAGCGCAGCACGAACAGGTCACGGATCACCTTGCCGCGCGGCACCAGCGGCGCCTCGGAGGCCGGCCCCGAGCCGCGCGGCTCGCCCAGCACGAAGTCACCGCAGCGCAGGCAGCGCCAGACCTCACCGAGCGCGGTCTGGGCGTGCAGCCGGATCCGCAGCCGGGGGTCGTCGGGCGCGTAGGTCACATGGCCCTTGCGCGCGCAGGTCCGCCGGTCCCAGTCGATGCTCATCCCCCGTGCCTCCACACTCTTGCCGTCACGCCCGTGCTGACGCCACACGGACGGGCCGCACATGTACGGGCGCCACATGTCCCGACCCCACATGTACGAAACCCACATGTCCGGGCGCCACGTGTCCGCGCGCCACATGTAGTGACGCCATACGCGAACGTGCCGTTCCGGTGGTCCGGAGCGGCACGTTAACGGATGGGGCGCGGGATGGTCAGTCGGCCGCGCTGTCGACCAGTTCCGTGTCCTCCGTCTTCCCCTCGGTCTTCCCCTCGGTCTTCCCCGTGGCCTTCTCCTCCGGCGTCGCCGCCTCGCGGCCCGGCAGCAGGACGGCCACCAGGACCGTGCCGACGCCGAGGATCACCGCGCCGACCAGGCTGGTGTGGGCGACCGCGTCGGAGAAGGCGGAGCCGACCGCGTCGGCCATCTGCCGGGCGCCGGCGGCCAGTTCACCGGCCTGCTGCTTGAGCTGCGCGGCCTGCTGCGGGTCGGCCGCCTGGTGGGCCCGCGCGGCGGCCTGCTGCGCCTTCTCGCCGATGCCCTGCGCGACGGCGTACCCGGCGCCGACCGAGTCCTGCGCGGTGTCCAGGGCGCTCGCCGGGAGCTTGCTGCCGGCGGTGGCGTCGGAGAGGTGGTTGCCGTAGGAGGTGGCGAGCAGTGAGCCGAGGAGGGCGATGCCGAGCGAGCCGCCCAGCTCCAGCGAGGTGTCGTTGACGGCGCCGCCGACACCCAGCTCGGACTCCGGGAACGCCCCCATGATGGCGTCGGTGCAGGGCGAGAGGGCCAGGCCGATGGCGAGGCCCAGGACGATCAGGGGCGCTACGAAGTCGCCGTAGGTGGAGCCGGCGTCGATCCGGGTGAGCAGGGCGAGGGCGGTCGTACCGCCGACCATGCCCGCGCTGACCGTCCACTTCATGCCGACGCGCGGGGTGAGCCAGCCGGTCAGCGCCGAGCCGACGAAGACGGCGCCGGCGAGCGGCAGCATGCGCACACCGGTCTCCAGGGCGTCGTAGCCGAGGACGAACTGCAGGTGCTGGGTGAGGTAGTAGAAGGCGCCGAAGACGGCGAGGAAGAACAGGGCGACGGCGAGGTTGGAGCCGGCGAACCGGCGGCCGGCGAAGCGGCGCACGTCCAGGATCGGGCGCGGGTGGCGCAGCTCCCACAGGACGAAGGCGACCAGTCCGGCGCCGGCGACGACGGCCGCGCCGACGGCCTTGGCGCCCCAGCCGAAGTGCGGGCCTTCGATGATCATGTAGACGAGCGAGCCCGTCCAGATCACCGAGAGCAGGCCGCCGACGTAGTCGATGCGGTCGTGGTGGCCGGCCTTGGAGGGCGGTACGAGGACGAAGGCGCCGACGATCGCGACGGCCGCGATGGGCACGTTGATCAGGAAGGTGGAGGCCCAGCCGTGGTCGCGCAGCAGGGCGCCGGCGACCACCGGTCCGGCGGCGATGGCGAGCCCGGCGGTGGCGGTCCACAGCGTGATCGCCTTGGCCCGCTCGGCGCGCGGGAAGGTCGCGGCGAGCAGGGAGAGCGTGGCGGGCATGATCAGGGCCGCGCCGACGCCCATCACGGCGCGGGCCGCGATGACGGTCGTGGAGCTGTCGGCGAAGTAGCCGAAGACGGCTCCGCCCCCGAACACCACCAGACCGAGGACGAGTGCCCCGCGCCGGCTGTACTTGTCACCGATCGCGCCGAGCAGGAGCATCAGCGCCGCGTACGGGACGGTGTAGCCGTCGATCACCCATTGCAGGTCGGCGCTGGAGAGACCGAGGTCCTTCGTCATGTCGGGCGCGGCGACGGTGAGCGCGGTGTTCGCCATCACGATGATCAGCAGGCTGAGACAGAGCACCAGCAGCGCCCACCAGCGTCGGGCGTAGGGGCGGTCCGTCCTGTCGACCGGTTCGGTCATGACGAGTCGCATGGCAGGGGTCGCCTTCCTCGGGTACGCGACGGTATTTGCACAGTGACGTGCAATTGCACAATCATGTGCAATGTACGTCGTTGCACAGCGCTGTGCAAGTCGAGTCGGGGTCCGTGAGAAGGCCCCGGGGAGGCACAATGACCGCCATGACCACGGGTAACACCAGCCGCGCCGACGCCAACCGGCACCGCATCCTCGACGTCGCCCTCACCGAACTGCTGCGTGATCCCGACGCCTCCATGGATCAGATCGCGCGCGCCGCGGGCGTCGTACGGCGCACGGTGTACGGCCATTTCCCCAGCCGGGAGGCGCTGATCAGCACGTTGGTGGACGGGGCCGTGGAGGCGCTGGTGGACGCGGACACGCTCGCCGGCGCCGGTGTCACCGACCCGGCGGAGGCGGTGGCCCGCTCGGTGCTCGCGCTGTGGCCGATCGCCGACCGCTACCGGCTGCTGATCGCCCTGGCCCAGCGCACGGTCACCGTGCAGGGCATCCGCGACCGCCTGGCACCGCTGCGCGAGCACAAGGTCCGTCTCCTCCAGCGCGGTCTGGACGAGGGCGCCTTCGCCTCCCCGCTGCCCGCGCCGGCCCTCGCGTACGTGCACGAGCAGATGCTGTTCGCGGTGATGGAGGCGGTGAACGACGGCCTCCTGGCAGCGGAGGAGGCGGGCCGCTCCGCCACGGTCGCCGTACTGACCGCGGCGGGCGTACCCGCCTCACGGGCCACCGAGCTGGTGGCCGAGGTGTCGTAGCCCCCGGGCAAGCCGAAAGCCGGGCGACCGAGTACGGGGGAGCCTCGATCGCCCGGCTGCTCGAACCGAACGCCCGGCCCGGGTTCAGGCGGGGCCGGACGTCCGGAGAGGGTGCCGGCACGGGTGTGCCGGGTTCTTGGTGCGCCACCCTCGCCTGCCGGCGCCGGCACCGGCGCCGGCAGGCGAGCTCACGCCTTGGCGAGTTGCTTCTCGTCGTTCTGCTGCGGCTCGGGCAGGTCCGGCGTGTCCGGGCGGTGCGTCTCGTCCAGCAGCGTGGTCTCGTCGAAGGGCAGGTCACCGGCCAGCACCTGACGGACCCGGGCCTTGTCGATCTCCTTGGTCCACGTGCCCACGAGCACCGTCGCGACCGCGTTGCCCGCGAAGTTCGTCAGCGCCCGCGCCTCGCTCATGAACCGGTCGATGCCGACGATCAGCCCGACCCCGTCGACCAGCGCCGGCTTGTGCGACTGCAGACCGCCTGCCAGGGTGGCGAGCCCGGCGCCGCTGACGCCGGCCGCGCCCTTGGACGCCAGCAGCAGGAACAGCAGCAGCGGGATCTGCTCGCCCACCGACATCGGCGTACCCAGCGCGTCCGCGATGTACAGCGAGGCCATGGTCATGTAGATCATGGTGCCGTCGAGGTTGAAGGAGTACCCGGTCGGCACGGTGATGCCGACGACCGGCCGGCTGACGCCCAGGTGCTCCATCTTGGCGATCAGACGGGGCAGCGCGGACTCCGACGACGACGTCGACAGGATGAGCAGGAACTCGCGGCCGAGGTACTTGAACAGGGAGAACACGTTCAGACCCGCGAAGATCCGCAGCAGCGTGCCGAGCACCACGAAGACGAACAGCACGCAGGTGACGTAGAAGCCGAGCATCAGCACGGCGAGGCTCTTGAGCGCGTCGATGCCCGCGGACCCGACCACCGCCGCGATCGCGCCGAACGCGCCGATGGGCGCGGCCCACATCACCATGGACAGGATGCGGAAGACCAGCCGCTGGATGTGCTCGATGCCCCGCAGCACCGGCTGCCCGGCCGAGCCCATGGCCTGCAGCGCGAACCCGGCGAGCAGGGCCACGAGCAGGGTCTGCAGGACCTGGCCCTCGGTGAAGGCGGACACGAACGTGGTCGGGATGATCGACAGGACGAAGTCCACCGGCGGCAGCGCGTCGGCCGACACCTGGCTGTGCCCGGTCGCCTTGATCGCGTTGGTGATGTGCAGCCCGTCGCCGGGGTGCAGCACGTTGCCGACGACGAGCCCGATGGCGAGCGCGACGAGCGACATCACGAGGAAGTAGCCGAGGGCGATACCGCCGACGGCACCGACCTTGGCCGCCTTCCGTACCGATCCGATACCGAGCACGATCGTGCAGAAGATGATCGGCGAGATCATCATCTTGATCAGGTTCACGAACCCGGTGCCCAGAGGCTTCAGCTCCATCGCCGCGTCGGGCCAGATCAGGCCCACGGCGATGCCGAGCGCGACCGCCACGATGACGGCGATGTACAGGTAGTGGGTCCGGTCCCGCTTCACGCGGGCTGCGGCAGGTGCCGTATCGGAAGTGCTGGCGGCCACGACTGCCCTCCTTGACGTCTTCGTCGGCGTAACACCGGCGTGCGGCTCACGTCCGGGCGTTATTGGGGGATGCCGTGACTATCTCCCGGCCTGTGAGGGCGGTCACCCTTCCGTTCATTTAGTTCACACTGAACCGGAGAGGCACACTGCTGACATGCGTCCGCCCGTCCTCCCCCGACCCCGCAGCCTGGCCGGCCAGCTGTTCGCCATGCAGGCCGTGCTGATCGCGTTCGTCGTGGCCGGGTACGCGCTGTTCACCTACGTCAACGACCAGCGGCAGGCCGAGGACGCCGCCGCCCGGCAGGCCACGGCCGTGGCCCGGTCCATCGCCGACTCCCCCTCGGTCCGCGTGGCGATCCGCACCACCGATCCCACCGCCCGGCTCGAGCCGTACGCCCTGCAGGTCATACGGGACGCGAACGTCGACTTCGTCACGATCATGAACCCGTCCGGCATCCGCTGGACCCACCCCGACCGCAACCAGATCGGCAAGCGCTTCCTCGGCACCATCGGGCCCGCCCAGCACGGCCGTACCTTCACCGAGACCTACACCGGCACGCTCGGCCCGTCCGTCCGCGCGGTGACCCCCGTCAGGGACAACGGCCGGATCGTCGGCCTGGTCAGCGCCGGCATCACGGTGCAGAGGATCAGCGCGCGGGTCCAGGACCAGGTCACGGCCCTGCTCGGGGTGGCCGGCGGAACGCTGCTGCTGGGCGCGGTCGGCACCTATGTGATCAACGCCCGGCTGCGCCGCCACACCCACGGCATGAACGCCACCGAGCTGAGCCGGATGCACGACTACCACGAGGCGGCGCTGCACGCCGTCCGGGAGGGGCTGCTGATGCTGGACGGCCAGTACCGGGTGGCCCTGATCAACGACGGCGGCCGGGAACTGCTGGGCGTGGGCCCGGAGGAGGAGGCGATCGGCCGCTCGGTGGCCGAGCTGGGCCTGCCGGCCCCGCTGACCGGCGCCCTGCTGTCCTCCGAGCCCCGGGTGGACGAGGTCCACCTGACCGGGTCGCGGGTGCTGGTCGTGAACACCTCCCCGGTGTCGGGGGGTGAGCGGCGGGGCACGGTCGCGACCCTGCGGGACGTGACCGAGTTGCAGTCCCTGATGGGCGAGCTGGACTCGGAGCGCGGCTTCACCCAGGCCCTCCGCTCCCAGGCGCACGAGGCGGCGAACCGCCTGCACACGGTCGTCTCGCTGATCGAGCTGGGCCGGGCCGAGGAGGCGGTGGAGTTCGCCACGGCCGAGCTGGAGCTGGCGCAGGCCCTGACCGACCAGGTGGTGGCCGCGGTGCGTGAGCCGGTGCTGGCCGCGCTGCTGCTGGGCAAGACCGCGCAGGCGAACGAGCGGGGCGTGGAACTGGTCGTCTCGCCGGACAGCCGGCTGGACGACGGGCTGCTGCCGGAGAGCCTGTCCACCCGCGACCTGGTGACGATCCTGGGCAACCTGATCGACAACGCGGTGGACGCGGCGCAGGGCAGCGTGCGGGCGCGGGTGACGGTGACGGCGTACGCTACGGCCGCCGAAGTGGTGCTGCGGGTGTCGGACACCGGGCCGGGGGTCGACCCGGACCATGCCGACCTGGTGTTCCAGCGGGGGTTCTCCACCAAGCCGGCCGGGCCCGGCGGGCGGGGCCTCGGGCTGGCCCTGGTCCGGCAGGCGGTGAACCGCCACGAGGGCACGCTGACGGTGACGGAGTCCGGCGAGGACGGCGAGGGCGGAGCGGTGTTCGAGGTGCGGTTGCCGTTGCGCACACCCCTGGGCGGCGTCAGATGACGAACGAGGAGCAGCCCATCCGCGTCCTCGTCGTCGAGGACGACCCGGTCGCCGCCGACGCGCACGTGCTGTACGTCGGGCGGGTGCCGGGCTTCGTCGCGGTCGGGAAGGCGCACACGGGCGCGGAGGCACGGCGGATCCTGGACCGTACGGCGGTGGACCTGCTGCTGCTGGACCTCCACCTCCCCGATGTCCACGGCCTGCAACTGGCCCGGTCCCTGCGGGCCGCCGGCCACCACGCCGACGTGATAGCGGTGACGTCGGCGCGGGACCTGGCGGTGGTACGGGAAGGGGTCTCGCTCGGTGTCGTCCAGTACGTCCTCAAACCGTTCACCTTCGCGACGCTCCGGGACCGTCTGGTCCGCTACGCCGAGTTCCACGCGGCGGTCGGCGAGGCGAGCGGCCAGGACGAGGTGGACCGCGCCCTGGCCTCCCTGCGCGCACCCTCACCGGCGGCCCTGCCGAAGGGGTTGAGCGGACCGACCCTGGAACGAGTGACGTCCGCTCTCCGCGAGTCCGCGGCGGAGGGCCTGACGGCGGCCCGGGTGGCCGAGGCGGTGGGCATCTCCCGCATCACCGCACGCCGTTACCTGGAGCACCTGGTGGACACGGGCCGAGCGGCCCGCAGCCCCCTGTACGGCCAGGTGGGGCGACCGGAGCTGGTGTACCGGTGGGTGTCCCAGGGGCGGTGAGCAGGGTCGTGTCGGCGGCCGCTCGTACCACCGGTCCATGCCGTCCACCCGACGGAAGGCGTCTCCCCGGTGCGTGGCCTCCCAGGTCACCCACCCAACCGCCGACCGCCCTGCCGGGGCCCGCGCCGTCGGCCTCCCGGGACCGTACCCGGGTCGCCGGAGCGGGGATTGACCCGCACACGCATTGACCCGACCAGACCGCCCCTCATACCTTCACACCGCAGCAATCTCCGCGCCACCCCCACGTGTGCTCAGGAGGTCATGCCCGTGCGCCCCACCGCCGCCGTTCCGCTGCTCCTCGCCACCGCGCTCGCCGCCACCGCGCTCACCGCGTGCGGCAGCGGTTCGAGGAGTGGTCCCGACACGATCAAGGTGTCGTACAAGCAGTCCACCGACAACTCCGTCAAGGTGATGGACACCTACCTCGCCGGGATCAAGAAGCAGTTCGAGCACGAACACCCCGGCAAGAAGGTCGAGTTCGTGCCGATCAAGGCGCCGGACGCCGAGTACTACACCAAGCTCCAGCAGATGCTGCGCTCGCCGCGCACCGCCCCGGACCTGGTCTACGAGGACACGTTCCTGATCAACTCCGACATCACGAGCGGGTACTTGAGGCCGCTGGACCCGTACCTGGCCAAGTGGCCGGACTGGGGGCAGTTCATCGGCACCGCGAAGGCGGCGGCCAGGGGTGAGGACGGGAGGACGTACGGCGTCCCGGACGGGACCGACACGCGCGGGCTCTGGTTCGACAGGCGGGTGTTCCGGAAGGCCGGACTGCCGGCCGACTGGCGGCCGAGGAACTGGGGTGACGTGCTCGCCGCCGCCCGGACCATCAAGCGCAAGGTCCCCGGCGTCATCCCGCTCAACGTCTACACCGGCAAACCGGCCGGCGAACGGGCCACCATGCAGGGCTTCGAGATGCTCCTGTACGGCACCGGCGACGGCAGGCGGGATCCGCTCTACGACAGTCGCGGCAAGAAGTGGGTCATCGGGTCGCGGGGGTTCCGGGACTCCCTCGACTTCGTCAGGACCGTCTACCGGGACGGGCTCGGCCCCGACGTCTCCGACGCGCTCGACCCCAACTTCAACACCGCCGTCAACGGCGAACTGCTCCCCGAGGGCAGACTCGGCATCGACCTCGACGGCTCCTGGCTGCCGCAGGCCTGGTTGCCGGGCAGCGGGCACGCATGGCCCGCGTGGTCACGGCAGTTGGGGCTCGCCCCCATGCCGACGCAGGACGGGCAGGCGCCCGGCAGGGTGAGCATGTCCGGCGGCTGGACCTGGTCCATCCCGGCCAAGGCCGGCAATCCCGGCCTCGCCTTCCAGTTCGTCCGGACGATGCAGACGAAGGACAACGCCCGGAAGTGGTACATCGCCAACTCCGGGATCGCCGTGCGCAAGGACGTCGCGTCCGACCCCGCGTACGCGAAGGCCCAGCCAGGTCTCGCGTTCTTCACCGGTCTGGTGGCGAGCACGCACTACCGGCCCGCGTACCCGGCGTACCCGAAGGTGTCGACCGCCGTGCAGGAGGCCATGGAGGGGGTCACGACCGGCGACCTGTCCGTGGCGGAGGCGGCGAGCGGGTACGACGCCACGGTCAAGGACGTCACCGGCGGCCAAGTGGTCCACCAGTGAGGCGCGGGAACCCGGCCGTACGGGCCCTCCCCCTCGCCCCCGCCCTGGTTCTGCTGTTCCTCTTCCTCGCCGGGCCGGTTGCCTACTGCGTGTGGATCGCCTTCACCGACCTCCAGCTGACCGGCCAGGCGCACTCCTTCTTCGTCGGGTTCGCCAACTTCCGCCGGGCGTTCGGGGACGACGCGTTCCTGAACGCCGTCCGGCTGACCCTGGTGTTCACGGTGCTGTCCTCGCTGGTCGGGCAGAACACGCTGGGCCTGGCGCTGGCCGCGCTGATGAAGCGTGCCTCCAAGCCCGTCCGTACCCTCGTCGGCGGGGTCGTCGTCACCGCGTGGGTGCTGCCGGAGGTCGTCGCCGGGTTCCTGCTCTACGCGTTCTTCCGGCGCGAGGGCACCCTGAACGCGATCCTGGACTGGCTGCATCTGCCCCGGCAGAACTGGCTGTTCACGCTGCCGATCCTCGCCGTGTCCCTCGCCAACGTCTGGCGCGGGACGGCGTTCTCGATGCTCGTGTACTCCGCCGCGCTGGACGGGATATCCGACGAGATCACGGAGGCCGCCGAGGTGGACGGCGCCGGCGGGTGGCGGCGGCTGTGGCACGTCACGCTGCCGATGATCCGGCGTTCCATCGGCACCAACCTCATGCTCAACACCCTCCAGACGCTCTCGGTGTTCGGGCTGATCTGGGTGATGACCCGGGGCGGCCCCGGCGACCGGAGCCAGACCCTGCCGCTGTTCATGTACGAGCAGGCCTTCCAGAACAGCATGATCGGGTACGGCACCGCGGTCGCCCTGCTCCTGCTGGTCGTCGGCTCCCTGTTCTCCGTCGTCTATCTGCGGCTGCTGCGGACGGAGGTCTGATGCCCCGCGCGCGCACCTCCCGGCGGCTCGCCGCCGACGTCTCGCTGCTGGCCGTGGCGGTCGCCTTCTCGCTGCCCTGGGCTGGGTGCTGCTGTCCGCCGTGGACCCGCACGCCGGGCTCCGGGTGCGGGTCCCGGACGGGGTCAGCCTGGACAACTTCCGGGCGGTCCTGACCCCCGACATCACCTACACCCCGCTGCTCAACAGCCTTGTCCTGTGCGGCGGTGCCACGGCGCTGACCGTCGGCTGCGCCGCCCTCGCCGCGTATCCGCTGTCCCGGTTCCGGTCCCGGCTGAACCGGCCGTTCCTGCTGACGATCCTGTTCGCGACGAGCCTGCCCATCACGGCGATCATGGTGCCGGTGTACGCCCTGTTCGTCCGGGTGAACCTGATCGACACCCTCCAGGGCACGATCCTCTTCTTCGCCGCCTCCCAGCTTCCGTTCGCCATCTGGCTGACGAAGAACTTCATGGACGGTGTGCCGCGGGAGCTGGAGGAGGCGGCCTGGACGGACGGGGCGTCGGCGGCGCAGTCCCTGGTGCGGATCGTGCTGCCGCTGATGGGGCCGGGGCTCGCCGTGGTGACGGTGTTCTCGTTCGTGATGATGTGGGGGAACTTCTTCGTCCCGTTCATGCTGCTGCTCACCCCGGACCAGATGCCGGCCTCGGTGAGCATCAACGACTTCTTCGGCAACCGTGGCATGGTGGCCTACGGCCAGCTCGCCGCGTTCTCCGTGCTCTACTCGACGCCGGTGATCCTCCTGTACGTCCTGGTGGCGCGGCGGCTGGGCGGCGGCTTCGCGCTCGGCGGCGCGGTCAAGGGGTGACGGGGAGGGTGAGGGCGTGGGCGTTCCGTCCCTTGCATACCGAACGGCCGGAACTGTGCGTTCACACAATCCGTGGTCCTGGCTGAACGGACCGTAGCCTTCCGGTGGGCGGGCCCCTAGCTTGTGCGGGGTGCGCGAACCCTCTGTCCCCTCAGTTCCCCCCTTCAACGCTCCGGCTGCCCGCAGACTGCGTGCCGCGCTCGGCATGGGCCCGGAGCACGTCGCCTACGGCATGCGGGTCTCGTACGGACTGCCGTACGTCACACCCGATCTCGTGATCGCCTGGGAACGCGGTGCGGCCGCCCCGAGCCATCCCGAACTCACCGCGCTGGCGGGCGTGTTGTGGTGCTCACCGGGTGAACTGCTCGGCCGGCCGGAAACCCTGCGCGAGCACCGCATCGCCCGCGCCGTCGCGGCCGAGGACGTCGCCCGGGCCGTCGGCGTGGACGTGCGGTCGTACCTGCGCATGGAGGAGAGCGGGCAGTGGCGGGGCAACGAGCGCCAGTCGGCCGCGCTCGCCCGGGCCCTCGATCTCGCGCTGCCCGACTTCGTCGCCGTCACCGGCCGCGAGGCGAAACTCGCCGACCTGCTGCGCAGTGCGGTGACCACGCGCTGGCAGGCCTACGTGCGGCCGGTCGGCAAGCTGGTGCCGCTGGAGCCGGGCGTCCTCGAAGGGGCGCTGCACGAGCTGTACGAGGACTACCAGGGGCACATGGCCGCCACCCTCAGCTGGGGTGGCGGCAGTCGGAGCGCCAGCGAGTCCGGGCGGGAGTTCCTGGACCGGATCGTGGAGAACTTCTGGACCGCGGTGGAGAAGCGGACCGCCTAGGGACCCCTGAAAGGACGCCTCGTAAGGGCCCCTTGAAGGAATCCCCAGAAGGAATCCCCCAACAGGAATCCCCCGGCAGGAATCCCTTAGAAGACCGACTCGGCCTCGTCCATCCGGTCCTTCGGCACCGTCTTCAGCTCGGTGACCGCCTCCGCGAGCGGCACCATGACGATGTCGGTGCCGCGCAGCGCGGTCATACGGCCGAACTCGCCGCGGTGCGCGGCCTCGACGGCGTGCCAGCCGAAGCGGGTGGCCAGGACGCGGTCGTACGCGGTCGGGACGCCGCCGCGCTGGATGTGCCCGAGGATGACCGGCTTGGCCTCCTTGCCGAGGCGCCGCTCCAGCTCGTAGGCGAGGGCGGTGCCGATGCCCTGGAAGCGCTCGTGGCCGTACTGGTCGATCTCGCCCTTGCCGTAGTCCATGCTGCCCTCGGCGGGGTGGGCGCCCTCGGCGACGCAGACGACGGCGAACTTCTTGCCGCGGGCGAACCGCTCCTCGACCATCTTGGCCAGGTCGGCGGGGTCGAAGGGCCGCTCGGGCAGGCAGATGCCGTGGGCGCCGGCGGCCATGCCGGACTCCAGGGCGATCCAGCCCGCGTGCCGGCCCATGACCTCCACGACCATCACCCGCTGGTGGGACTCGGCGGTGGTCTTCAGGCGGTCCATGGCCTCGGTGGCCACGCCGACGGCGGTGTCGAAGCCGAAGGTGCGGTCGGTGGAGGAGATGTCGTTGTCGATGGTCTTCGGGACGCCGACGACCGGGAGGCCGGCGTCGGAGAGCATGCGGGCCGCGGTCAGCGTGCCCTCGCCGCCGATCGGGATCAGCGCGTCGATGCCGAACTCCTCGACCATGTCGGCGGCGCCCTCGCAGGCCTCGCGCAGCCGGTCGCGCTCCAGCCGGGAGGAGCCGAGGATGGTGCCGCCACGGGCCAGGATGCCGCTGACGGCGTCCAGGTCGAGGGCGCGGTAGTGGCGGTCCAGGAGACCCCGGTAGCCGTCCTCGAAGCCGATGACCTCGTCGCCGTACTGCGCCACCGCCCGGTGCACGACCGACCGGATCACGGCGTTCAGGCCGGGGCAGTCGCCGCCTGCGGTGAGAACTCCGATGCGCATCGTGCTGTGTCTCCTGCTCGCTGTCGGTGCCGGTGAGCCGGTGTCGATTGTTTCACGTCCGCCGGACAGGTGAAGTCTTGACGGGCGCCTTATCCGTCGGCGGGGGTATTGTCAAGAGGGTTCCGCTCACCTTGGTGAGCGATTTTCATGCCGAACAGCCGGCAGAGGCGACACAAGCGACAAGAAGGAACGGAGTGGACACGTGACGCGCAGCGTGTACGTGACCGGGATCGACCGCGGTGACGGCCGCCAGGTCGTGGAGCTGGGAGTCATGGAGCTCCTGACCCGGCAGGTCGACCGGGTCGGGGTCTTCCGTCCGCTCGTCCACGACGGCCCCGATCGGCTGTTCGAGTTGCTGCGGGCGCGCTACCGCCTCTCGCAGGACCCGGCGACCGTCTACGGCATGGACTACCACCAGGCCTCCGCGCTCCAGGCCGAGCAGGGCACCGACGAGCTGGTCTCCGCCCTCGTCGAACGCTTCCACCTGGTGGCCCGGGACTACGACGTCGTCCTCGTCCTCGGCACCGACTTCGCCGACACCCAGCTGCCGGACGAGCTGTCCCTGAACGCCCGGCTGGCCAACGAGTTCGGCGCCTCCGTGCTCCCGGTGGTCGGCGGCCGCAAGCAGCCCGCCGAGGCCGTGCTCGCCGAGACCCGCAACGCCTTCCGCGCCTACGACGGCCTGGGCTGCGACGTGCTGGCGATGGTCGCCAACCGGGTGGCCCGCGAGGACCGCGACGAGATCGCCGAGCGGCTCGCCGACCGGCTGCCGGTACCGACGTACGTGCTGCCCGACGAGCCCGCGCTGTCCGCGCCGACGGTCGCCCAGATCGCCCAGGCCCTCGGCGCCAGGGTGCTGCTCGGCGACGACTCCGGGCTCGCCCGCGACGCGCTGGACTTCGTCTTCGGCGGCGCGATGCTGCCGAACTTCCTGGCCGCCCTGACCCCGGGCTGCCTGGTCGTCACCCCCGGCGACCGCGCCGACCTGGTCGTCGGCTCGCTCGCCGCGCACAGCGCCGGCACCCCGCCGATAGCCGGCGTGCTGCTCACCCTGGACGAGGTGCCGAGGGAGGAGATCCTCACCCTCGCCGCCCGGCTCGCCCCGGGCACCCCGGTGCTCTCGGTGTCCGGCACCAGTTTCCCCACCGCCGAGCACCTCTTCTCCATGGAGGGGAAGATGACCGCGGCCACCCCGCGCAAGGCGGAGACCGCGCTCGGCCTGTTCGAGCGGTACACCGACACCACCGGTCTGGCCCGCCGGGTCTCCGCGCCGAGCAGCGACCGGGTCACCCCGATGATGTTCGAGCACAAGCTCCTGGAGCAGGCCCGCTCCGACAGGCGCCGGGTCGTCCTGCCGGAGGGCACGGAGGAGCGGGTGCTGCACGCGGCCGAGGTGCTGCTGCGCCGGGGCGTGTGCGACCTGACCCTGCTCGGCCCGGTCGACCTGATCCGCAAGAAGGCCGCCGACCTCGGCATCGACCTCGGCGACAGCGAGCTGATCGACCCGGCCGACTCCGAGCTGCGCGACGCCTTCGCCGAGCAGTACGCGGCCCTGCGCGCCCACAAGGGCGTCACCGTGGAGCTGGCGTACGACGTCGTCTCCGACGTCAACTACTTCGGCACCCTGATGGTCCAGGAGGGCCTGGCCGACGGCATGGTGTCGGGCTCCGTGCACTCCACGGCGGCCACCATCCGCCCGGCCTTCGAGATCATCAAGACCAGGCCGGACGCCTCGATCGTGTCGTCGGTGTTCTTCATGTGCCTGGCCGACAAGGTGCTGGTCTACGGCGACTGCGCGGTCAACCCGGACCCGGACGCCGAGCAGCTCGCGGACATCGCCATCCAGTCGGCGGGCACGGCGGCGCAGTTCGGCGTGGAGCCGCGGATCGCGATGCTGTCGTACTCCACGGGGACGTCCGGGACGGGCGCCGACGTCGACAAGGTGCGCGAGGCCACCGAGCTGGTCCGCGCGCGCCGGCCCGACCTGAGGATCGAGGGGCCGATCCAGTACGACGCGGCCGTGGAGCCGTCCGTCGCCGCGACCAAGCTGCCCGGCTCCGAGGTCGCGGGCCAGGCCAGCGTGCTGATCTTCCCCGACCTGAACACCGGCAACAACACCTACAAGGCCGTGCAGCGCTCGGCCGGCGCGATCGCCGTGGGCCCCGTCCTGCAGGGCCTGCGCAAGCCGGTCAACGACCTGTCCCGGGGCGCCCTCGTCCAGGACATCGTCACCACCGTCGCCATCACGGCGATCCAGGCCCAGCACCTCAACGAGAAGGCGACCCAGCAGTGAGCTCCCCCACCCGTGTCCTCGTCCTCAACTCCGGCTCCTCGTCGCTGAAGTACCAGCTGCTGGACATGCGCGACAGCAGCCGGCTCGCGGTGGGCCTGGTCGAGCGCATCGGCGAGCAGACCTCCCGGATCGAGCACACCTGCCTCACCAGCGGCGACACCCGTGAGCACACCGGCCCGATCGCGGACCACGACGCCGCCCTCAAGGCGGTCGCCGCGGAGCTGAGCCGCGACGGCGTCGGCCTGGACTCCCCCGAACTGGCGGCGATCGGGCACCGGGTGGTGCACGGCGGGATGTTCTTCACCGAGCCCACCGTCATCGACGACGAGGTGCTCACCGAGATCGAGCGGCTGATCCCGGTCGCCCCGCTGCACAACCCGGCCAACCTCACCGGCATCCGCACCGCGCAGGCGCTGCGCCCCGACCTGCCCCAGGTCGCCGTGTTCGACACCGCCTTCCACACGACGATGCCGGAGTCCGCGGCGCGCTACGCGATCGACCCGAAGATCGCCGACCGGCACCGGATCCGCCGCTACGGCTTCCACGGCACCTCGCACGCCTACGTCGCCCGGGAGACGGCGCGGCTGCTGGGCAAGGACCCGGCCGAGGTCAACGTGATCGTGCTGCACCTGGGCAACGGCGCCTCCGCCTCCGCGGTGCGGGCAGGCCGCTGCGTGGACACCTCGATGGGGCTGACCCCCTTGGAGGGGCTGGTGATGGGTACGCGGTCCGGTGATCTGGATCCGGCCGTCATCTTCCATTTGGCGCGTGTTGGGGATTTGTCCATGGACGAGATCGACACTCTTCTCAACAAGAGGAGCGGTCTGTTCGGTCTGTGCGGGGACAACGACATGCGGGAGATCCGCCGCCGGATCGACGAGGGCGACGAAGAGGCCGCACTCGCCTTCGACATTTACATTCACCGGATCAAGAAGTACATCGGCGCCTATTACGCGGTGCTCGGCACCCTGGACGCGGTGGCCTTCACCGCGGGGGTCGGCGAGAACGCCGCCCCGGTGCGGGAGGCGGCGATCGCGGGCCTGACGGGCCTGGGCCTGGCGGTCGACCCGGAGCGGAACGCCGTACGCGGCGGCGGGCCGCGGCTGATTTCGCCGGACTCCGCCCGGGTGGCGGTCGCCGTGGTGCCGACGGATGAGGAACTGGAGATCGCGACGCAGACCTACGCACTGGTCGGAAAGAACAACTGAATAGCACCTGAGCGGTGCGGCACTCATTTGTATCTTCCGCCAGACGGAATATTCCGTAGCGAAACAAACCGATAGGATCGCCCCATGCGCCGTTCGAAAATCGTCTGTACTCTCGGCCCCGCGGTCGACTCCCACGAGATGCTCGTCGCCATGATCGAGGCGGGCATGAACGTTGCCCGGTTCAACTTCAGCCACGGCACCCACGCCGAGCACCAGGCGCGGTACGACCGCGTCCGGGCCGCGTCCAAGGAGACCGGCCGCCCCATCGGCGTCCTCGCCGACCTGCAGGGCCCGAAGATCCGCCTGGAGACCTTCGCCGAGGGTCCGGTCGAGCTGGAGCGCGGTGACGAGTTCGTCATCACGACCGAGGACGTGCCGGGTGACAAGCACCTCTGCGGTACGACGTACAAGGGGCTGCCGGGCGACGTCTCGCGCGGCGACCAGATCCTGATCAACGACGGCAACGTCGAGCTGAAGGTCCTGGACGTCGAGGGCCCGCGGGTGAGGACGATCGTCATCGAGGGCGGTGTCGTCTCCGACCACAAGGGCATCAACCTGCCCGGCGCGGCCGTCAACGTGCCCGCGCTGAGCGAGAAGGACGTCGAGGACCTGCGCTTCGCCCTCCGCATGGGCTGCGACATGGTCGCGCTGTCCTTCGTCCGCGACGCCAAGGACGTCCAGGACGTGCACCGCGTCATGGACGAGGAGGGCCGCCGCGTCCCCGTCATCGCCAAGGTGGAGAAGCCGCAGGCGGTGGAGAACATGGAGGACGTCGTCGCGGCGTTCGACGCCGTGATGGTCGCCCGTGGTGACCTGGCCGTCGAGTACCCGCTCGAAAAGGTCCCCATGGTGCAGAAGCGCCTGATCGAGCTGTGCCGGCGCAACGCCAAGCCGGTGATCGTCGCGACCCAGATGATGGAGTCGATGATCACCAACTCCCGCCCGACCCGCGCCGAGGCCTCCGACGTCGCCAACGCGATCCTGGACGGCGCCGACGCGGTCATGCTGAGCGCCGAGTCCTCGGTGGGCGCGTACCCGATCGAGACGGTCAAGACCATGTCGAAGATCGTCACCGCGGCCGAGCAGGAGCTGCTCTCCAAGGGCCTGCAGCCGCTGGTGCCGGGCAAGAAGCCGCGTACGCAGGGCGGTTCGGTGGCCCGCGCGGCCTGCGAGATCGCCGACTTCCTCGGCGGCCGGGGCCTGATCGCGTTCACCCAGTCCGGTGACACCGCGCGCCGCCTGTCCCGTTACCGCGCCACCCAGCCGATCATCGCCTTCACCACGGACGAGTCCACCCGCAACCAGCTGACCCTCAGCTGGGGTGTGGAGTCGCACGTCGTGCCGTTCGTGAACACCACCGACGAGATGGTCGACCTGGTGGACCAGGAGATCGCCAAGCTGGGCCGGTTCGACGCTGGCGACACCGTCATCATCACCGCCGGCTCGCCCCCCGGCGTCCCGGGCACCACCAACATGCTCCGCGTCCACCACCTGGGCAACCAGAGCGGCTGAGGTCGGCGGGTTTCGTACGGCACCGAGGGGCGCTCCCCGTGACGGGGGGCGCCCCTCGGTGTTGTGCGGCTCCCGGAGTGGCTGGTGCGACCGGTCAGTCGGTCGTGTACAGGTGCATGCCGGGCACGTGCAGGTTGCCGCCGAACTGGGCCGCCTGCACCACCTTGACGTGGGTGAAGTAGATCAGCGGGATGTTCAGCGGGGGCGGGCTGTCGGGGCTGAAGGTCACCGGAATCAGCCCGAACAGGTTGCCCGAGATGCTCTCGGTGTACATCACCGTGTCGCCGCCGGTGATGGTGGACGTCGAGCCCTTGGCCGCCTGGACGTGGTAGGTCTTGTTGGCCTGCTTGTCCTGGACCGTCTGGTGCAGGTCGCCGATGTCCGTGCCGCCGGATATGACGTACTTCAGCACCTTCTTGGTGGTGCCGTTGGCCGTCTTCACCTCGACGATGCCCTGGTAGTCGGCGCCCTTGAGGAGCAGGGAGCTGGCGTTCAGGTACCAGGGGTCGTCCGCCACCGCCACCTTGTTGTCGACGCCGCTCTTGTCCTCCGTGGCGACCGGGCAGTCGGCGGCGGAGGCGGACTCGCTGGCGGACGGGCTGGGCGTGGCGGACGCGTCCCCGGCCGTCTTCGAGGCGTCCTCACCGGCCTTGGAGACGGTGCCGGAGGTGTCCTTCGCCGTGTCCTTCACGGTGTTCTTGGCGGTGTTGCCGACCGTCTGGCCGGCCTTCTTCGCCGTGTCCTTGACGGTGCCGGCAGTCCCGGAGCCCTTGCCGGCGCCGGCGGGGGTGGCCGCCGACGAGGTGCCCGCGTCCGACGACTGCGAGGCCGTCGGCGTCGGCGCCGGCGTCGCGGTCTGCGCCGCCGTACCGGAGTCCTTGCCGCCGCCGGTGAGGATGTCACCGATCGTGTCGCCGATGGTGTCCAGGATGTTCCCGCCGCCGCCCTGGGTCTTCGTGGGCGTCGGCGTGGCCGTGTCGCCGCCGGAGGAACCCGAGCCGGACGAACCGGAACCGGTGGAACCCGAGCCGGACGAACCGGAGTCGGAGCCGCCGGTCCCGGAACCGGACGTACCGGAACCCGAGTCCGACCCCGAGCCGGTCGTATCGGCCGGTGCGGGCTCGGCCGTGTCACCGCCGGAACCCGACTCCGGTTGCGCGGACTTGCCCGACTCCCCGGTCTTCCCGCCGTCCGCGGTCTTCGACGGCGACGGCGAGGCCGTGGTGCTCTCCGACGCGGACGGCGACGGCGAGGCCGAGGGGGTCTTGTCGTCGCCCAGCGCCTTGACGCAGTCCTTGTACTCGTCGGCCGTCAGGCTCTTCGCCGAGGTCGACGGGGACGGGCTGCCGCCGTTGTTGTCGGCGAGGGCGAGCGTGGAGGTGAAGCCCATGCCCATGAGCACCGCCGTGGGCATCGCCACCGACGCGATGGCCTTGCCGGCCGGCATGTGGAACCTGGTGAACAGGGGCTTCCTGGGGGCCGCGTGGCGGGGCCCGGTTCTCGCGCGGGACGCGTCCACGTCGCTCCCGCGGATCACCTCGTCAGCCGGCACTGTGCCTCCCGTTCGCCCCGTTGGCCGGGCTCGTTCCTGACAGGTCGTTCTCCCACGGCGCCTTGTACGGCCCCTGGGGGGCCTCGGCGGCCGGGTGCGTGCCCTGGTGCGGCAGCGGAGCCGTGCCGGGGGCGCCGCCCTCGTCCGGGGCGGCCTCGGCGGGTGGCTGTGTCTGCGGAGGCGCGCCCGGCGCCCAGGCCACGGCCATCGCCCCGCCGATCAGGGAGAGCAGGAAGCCCACGACGAAGCCGCCGAAGTTGGACACGGGGATGGACACCAGCGCCAGCAGGATCGCGGCGACGCCCGCGAAGGTCCGTACGTGCTTCTGGAACCAGAGGCTGATCCCCAGCACGATGAGCAGCACGCCGATGATCAGGGACCCGGCTCCCGCGGTGGTCGCCATCGCCAGCGTCAGATGCCCGAACTGGAGGTGGGCGTACGGGAAGTACATGATCGGAAAGCCGCCGAGCATGACGAACAGACCGGCCCAGAACGGACGCGTGCCCCGCCAGGCGCGGAACTGCAGCCTCCGGCTGGTGAACTGGCCGGGTGCGGCGGCAGGAGTCTCGGCGCTCATGGAAAACAGCTCCCTGGTGCGGCGTTGCTGTGGTGGTGATGTGTGCCGCGTGTGCGAACGCGGCCGGAGAGTGGACGGGCGGGGGCGCCACCGGCTCCCCCGCCCGTCAGCGAGTGCCTAGTAGCACTCCTTGACACCCGTCGACAGCGACATCTTCAGGCCGCTCAGCTTGAAGGTGCCGGCCGTGGTCGCCCACGCCGTCTGCTTCACGTCGGACAGCGTGGCCTTGTCGGCCTGCTGGGCGAAACCGAAGGGGTTGGCCTGCTCGGCGCCGCCCTTCATGCCGGGGCCCTTGGAGGCGTCCCGGGTGGCCACACCGATGTCGATGTTGTCGAAGACGGCGTCGGCGTTGAGGTCGGCGACGTCGATGTAGATGTTGTCGGCCTGGACCTTGTCGTGGCCCGCGCCGCCGGCCCGCAGGATCAGGCTGACGTTGCCGAAGATCGGCACGTCGGGCGTGACCACGGACTGGCACAGGTTGGTGATCTCGGCGTGCTTGAACGCCGAGACGGCCACCGGGTGCGCCGTCTTCTTGCCGTCCATCGTGTAGCCGCTGTCGATGGCGCCGTACTGCTCGAAGCCGGTGCCGACGAGCTGGTCGGCGGACACCTTGAACGACTGGCCGGACACGCTGAACGAGGCGGCGAGAGCACCCTGCGCGAGGGCGACACCTATACACGCCGTGGCGGCCACGCTGGGCACCATGACCACAGCGAACCGCTTCCATCTGGTCCCGCCACGCACCTGGGACTCCATATTTCCTCCTTCTCGGACGTACATCTCCTGGCCCGGGCTCGCCACAGTCGGTGGCTCGGCCGGACAGGGATGGGAGAAGTGCTACGTCCTCGGGAAGGAGAGCGCCTGCGCTCGGCGGCGCGAACAGCGCCCGAATCACCGGCGATCACCCCCGAGCGACAACCACTGGTCGCGCCTGACACGCATCACGCACAACCTTGCTGGACAGGCTTCACCGGCCGGCGAAGACCCCCCTGCCCCGGAACCGACGCGACTGCCGCCGGTCCTGCTCGGTGGGGACCCAGAGTCTCCCGCGACCCGGCCGGATGCCGGGGTGCGGAAATGGACCGAGCGTCGCCGATCGTGGTGCATTCTCGGCCCGCGCACAAGGGGGTTCGTTACTGGCTAGTAACGGGCGGATAACCGGAGGACGACCAGCCGGTCTCGGAGCGCGACGCTCGGTGGCATCGCTGGGCAGAGCAAAGCCGTTGATCGCTGGACGAATCCAGACAGATCAACGGCTTCGTTTTACTCGCAGTAACAGCGACCGCGATTGCCAAGATTTGGCAAAGCGCGGTCGATGTGGCGCCTCGTCGGCAAACCTTTCACTCCGGGATCACACACCGGTGCGTTTAGCGACTGGTCAGAAGAGGGCGCGAGCGAGCGCGCGGCGCGCGCCCACCACCCGCGGGTCCTCCTGGCCGACGACCTCGAACAGCTCCAGCAGCCGGCGCCGTACCGCGTCCCGGTCGTCGCCCGCCGTGCGCTGCACGGTCTCGATCAACCGCCCGAAGGCGTCCTCGACATGACCGCCCACCAGATCCAGGTCGGCGGCGGCGATCTGCGCCTGGACGTCCTTCGGGTTCTCGGCGGCCTGCCGGCGCACCTTCTGCGGGTCCGCGCCCTGCACCCGCTGGAGCAACTCGGCCTGCGCCAGGCCCAGCTTGGCCTCCGGGTGGCCCGGGTCCTCGGCCAGCACGTTCTGGTACGCCCGGATCGCCCCGCCCAGGTCACCCGCGTCCATCGCCTGCGCGGCCGCGTTCAGGGCCGCTTCGTAGGGCCCCTCCGGCATCTCGGCCCCCGCGACGGCACCGCCCGGTTCGGCGTCCGGGTCGACGGTCAGACCGGTCAGACCGAAGCGCTGCTCGGCGACCTGCACCAGCTGGTCCAGGGTCTGGCGGATCTGCTGTTCGCCGGCCGCCCCCTGGAAGAGCGGCAGGGCCTGTCCGGCCACGACGGCGAAGACGGCCGGGATGCCCTGGATCCCGAACTGCTGCATCAGCATCTGGTTGGCGTCGACATCGATCCGGGCGAGGAGGAAGCGCCCGTTGTACTCGACGGCCAGCCGCTCCAGGACCGGGCTCAGCTGCTTGCAGGGCTCGCACCACTCGGCCCAGAAGTCGATGACGACCGGGACTTCGGCGGAGCGCTGCAGGACGTCCCGCTCGAACCCCGCCTCATCGACGTCGATGACGAGATCGGCCGGGGAGACGGCTCCCGTCCCGCCCTGCCGGGCGGCTTCGGCGCGCGTCTGCTCGGCCTTGGCCTTGGCCTCTTGGGCCGCCTTCACCGCGGCGAGGTCGACGACACCGCTCATGGACATGTTCCGTGGCTGCATGCGTCTATCCTCCCCCGATACCGCGCCTGAGTGAAAAAAGCGATGTGCGGCGCCGGGTCCCCACCCCACGCCTGGTCGTCGCCCGTGTACGTCCCACACGGGCTTTCGCTACGACTCGTAGCGTAATACCAAGAGGGCATCCCGCGACACCACACCCCGGTGATCTCCCTCACGACCGCACAGATCCCGCCGGTTATGGTCGTGGCATGCAGAGCCGCACCCCCGCCAGCCGTGCCGGGCGCCCGCGCAGCGCCGCGGCGGACACCGCGATCCTGGCCGCGACCCGGGAGGCTCTGGTCGAACTCGGCTGGTCCAAGCTCACTCTGGGAGACGTCGCCACCCGGGCCGGGGTTGCGAAGACCACGCTCTACCGCCGCTGGGCGGGCAAGAACGAGCTGGTCGTGGACGCCGTGGCGGAACTCTTCGACGAGCTGGAACTGCCCGACCGGGGCAGCCTCGCCGCCGACATCGAGGGGGTCGTGCTCCAGTTCGCCGCGATCCTGGCCCGGCCGGAGGCCAAGAGTGGCCTGATGGCGGTGGTCGCCGAGGCCACCCGCGACGACGCCCTGCGCGAACGCATCCGCGCCTCCATCGTGGACCGCCAGATGCGCCTGGTCCTGGAGGGCCGGGCCCGGGCGCAGCGGCGGGGCGAACTCCCCCCGGAGCCGGACCCCGGCGAGTCCGCCCGCACGGTGGACCTCATCTTCGACGTGGTCGCGGGTGCGGTGGTCCACCGCACCCTGGTCAGCGGCAAACCGGCGGACGAACACTGGGTCCGCACCTTCACCCGACTGCTCCTGCTGGGCCTCACCGCCCAGCCCGCCGCCTAGAACCCGGCGGGCTCGGTGTACACCCCCCACTCGTCCCGCAGGACGCCGCAGATCTCGCCCAGGGTCGCCTCGGCCCGTACGGCCTCCAGCATCGGCTCGATCATGTTGGAGCCGTCCCGTGCCGCGGCCAGCATGGCGTCCAGCGCCCCGCGCACCGCCGTCTCGTCCCGCCCGGCCTTCCGCTCGGCGAGCACCCGCACCTGCTCCCGCTCCACCTCGTGGCTGACCCGCAGGATCTCCAGGTCGCCGGTGACGGACCCGGTGTGGACGTTGACGCCGACGACCCTCTTCTCCCCCTTCTCCAGCGCCCGCTGGTATCGGAACGCGGACTCCGCGATCTCCCCGGTGAACCACCCGTCCTCGATCCCGCGCAGGATCCCGGACGTGATGGGCCCGATCGGGTGCCGCCCGTCCGGGTGGGCCCGCAGCCCCCGCTCCCTGATCTGCTCGAAGATCTTCTCCGCGTCCGCCTCGATCCGGTCCGTCAGCTGCTCGACGTACCACGCACCGCCCAGCGGATCGGCCACGTTGGCGACGCCGGTCTCCTCCATCAGCACCTGCTGGGTGCGCAGCGCGATCTCCGCGGCCTGCTCGGACGGCAGCGCGAGGGTCTCGTCCAGGGCGTTGGTGTGCAGCGAGTTGGTCCCGCCGAGCACGGCGGCCAGCGCCTCCACGGCCGTACGCACCACGTTGTTGTACGGCTGCTGCGCGGTCAGCGAGACACCCGCGGTCTGGGTGTGGAACCGCAGCCACTGCGCCTTGTCGGTCTTCGCGCCGTACACGTCCCGCATCCAGCGCGCCCAGATGCGCCGGGCCGCGCGGAACTTGGCGATCTCCTCGAAGAAGTCGACGTGCGCGTCGAAGAAGAAGGAGAGCCCGGGGGCGAAGACGTCGACGTCCAGGCCGCGGCTGAGCCCCAGCTCGACGTACCCGAACCCGTCCGCCAGCGTGTACGCCAGCTCCTGCGCGGCCGTGGCCCCGGCCTCCCGGATGTGGTAGCCGGAGACGGACAGCGGCTTGTACGCGGGGATGCCCGCCGCGCAGTACTCCATCAGGTCGCCGATCAGCCGCAGGTGGGGCTCGGGCTGGAAGAGCCACTCCTTCTGCGCGATGTACTCCTTGAAGATGTCGGTCTGGAGCGTGCCGTTGAGGACGCCCGGGTCCACGCCCTGCCGTTCGGCGGCGACCAGGTACATGCAGAAGACCGGCACGGCCGGCCCGCTGATGGTCATGGACGTCGTCACGTCCCCCAGCGGGATGTCCTTGAACAGCACCTCCATGTCGGCGGCCGAGTCGATGGCGACCCCGCAGTGCCCGACCTCGCCGAGCGAGCGCGGGTCGTCGGAGTCGCGGCCCATGAGCGTCGGCATGTCGAAGGCGACCGACAGGCCCCCGCCGCCGGCGGCGAGGATCATCTTGTACCGCTCGTTGGTCTGCTCGGCGTTGCCGAAGCCGGCGAACTGGCGGATCGTCCAGGTACGTCCGCGGTAGCCGGTCGGATGGAGCCCGCGCGTGTAGGGGTACTCGCCGGGCCAGCCGATCCGTTCGAATCCCTCGTACGTGTCGCCCGGTCGGGGCCCGTACACCGGCTCCACGGGGTCGCCGGAGAGCGTGGTGAAGTCCGCGTCGCGCTTGCGCGCGGCGTCGTAGCGGGCCTGCCAGCGTCGGCGGCCTTCCTCGATGGCGTGAGCGTCCATACCCTCGAATTTACTAGGACGTCCTAGTAAATGTCGATGGCAGACCGCCGTACGGCGTCCGTACGGCGGTGTCCGCCGGCTGCCGGCTAGACCTCGGCGACGGCCGGGGCCTCGTCGGCGACCCGGGCCTCCAGCTCGTGGCTGATCTTCCGCTCCACGAAGAAGGCGGCGGTGGGGATGGTGCCCGCGAGCAGCACCCAGAGCTGCTTGCCGACCGGCCACTTCGCCTTGGAGCCCAGGTCGAAGGCGAAGATCAGGTAGACCACGTACAGCCAGCCGTGGGCGATACCGACGACCTCGACAAAGCTGTCGGCCCCGTCGAGCTGCAGGGCGTACTTGGCGATGCAGCCGAGGGTCAGCAGCACCAGGAGCACACCGGTGACGTAGGCCATGACCCGGTAGCGGGTCAGCACGCTCTTTTTCATGGGGTCGAGCGTAACCACCCGTTCCGGGAGATCTTGCCGCGGGTCACCGCGCGTCGAAGTCGTGCGCCGCGATCCGCAGGGGGCGCAGCAGGGCGAAGATCTCCTGGCACTCCTCCGCGTCGTACGCCCCCAGCCCGAAGTCCATCGCCATCAGGTCGCGGGTGGCCGCGTCGACCACCTCGCGGCCCTTGTCGGTGATGACGGCGAGGGTGCCGCGGCCGTCGTTGGGGTTGGGCCGCTTGGCGACGAGCCCCGACCTCACCAGCCGGTCCACGGTGTTCGTCACGGATGTGGGATGCACCATCAGCCGCTCGCCGATCTTGGACATCGGCAGCTCACCGGCCTTGGAGAAGGTGAGCAGCACCAGTGCCTCGTAGCGGGCGAACGTCAGCCCGTACGGCTTGACCACCGCGTCCACCTCGGCGAGCAGGATCTGCTGGGCCCGCATGATCGAGGTGATCGCGGCCATGGACGGCACGTTTCCCCAGCGCTGCTTCCAGAGCTCGTCGGCGCGGGCGATGGGGTCGAAGGGGAGGCTGAGAGGCTTCGGCACGTCTTCAGACCCTACCGGCCGGTCATATGCCGGTCAGCTCCGTCTCGCCTTTCGGTCACCCTCCGCCCACGTCGACACGACCAGGACACCGGCGTGTGGCTGACGGTGGCGGCCGGGGGTGCGGGGGGGCGCCCGGAGGGGGAGCCGGGGGGCGTCCGGCGGGAGCGGGTGCGGGGGCCGCCGGAAGGGGCGCCGGGGGCGCCCGGAGGGCCGTGGGTGCCGCCCGAAGAGACGCGGCGTGCGCCCGACGGGACGGCAGGGGCGCCCCCGGACGAACATGGGCTCCGCCCGAAGAGACGCGGGGTGCTGGGATGCCCTGGTTCGCGGCCGGCCGCGCGCGTGGTGCGAATGATCGCGCGGTTCCTGGCGCCCCCCGTGACGGCCCTGCGGCCGCGTGCCGGGTCCCCGGACGGCTCGGAACGTGCTTCCCGGGCCCACGAGGGCCTCTTACATCCCCGAGCCCCCAGGGGCATCGGCGAACGGCTCGCGCGACCACCCCCGAGGGACGCTCGGACCCCCACGACCAGCCCCACCGCACCCTCAGCCACCCAGCACCGACGTTCCTCCGGGCGGTGCCCAGGACCACCCGCGCGCCCGGCGCCTTGGTCAGGCCCCCCTCCCCCGGCGTCGCAGATGATGCCGGACCGCCCGCTGGGCCACCGGGCCCAGGGACTCCACCGCGCTCACCAGTGCCCCCAGTTGCTCCAGGGCGTCCAGTGCCGCGTTCGCGCCCGTCTCGTCCACGCCCTCGTACAGCTCGATGCCCACGAACGCCGCCGCCACGGCGCGCGCCAGGCCCGACGGGTCGGTGAACTCGCCGAACGGGGTCGCCGCCAGCACCCGGCGCAGTACCTGCTCGATCTCGGTGATCCACAGCTGGAGACCGGCGGCGGTGGCCGGGCCGAGGGCCGGGTGGGCCGGGGCGCCGGCCAGGAGCTGCCCGAGCAGTGCCACCTGCCCGCCGGCCCGCTCGCGCTCGTGGATCTCCCGCCCGACGGCGAGGAGTTCGGAAAGCGAGCCCACCGCGGCGAGCCGCTCCCGGTACCGGCCCACGGCCTTCTCGGCACCGTACCCGCAGGCCGCGGCGAGCAGTTCGTCCACCGATCCGAAGTGGTAGAAGACGAGCGCCTGGTTGACGCCCGCCGCCGCCGCCACCGTACGGGCCGACGTCCTGGCGATGCCCTGGTCGGTGAGTGTCCGCAGCGCGCCCTCCAGCAGCTTGGTCTTCGTCTCCTGCGACTTCGCCGTCTCCGGGCTCATGCGCGCGCCTCCTCCCGCACCGGCCGCAGCCCCGGCCGCACACCACGCGCGCGGGCGTCGGTGTAGGACGCGGTGAAGGAGCCCTCGTAGCCGAAGAGCGGCCCGAACCAGCGGTTCACCACGCGCACGCGGATACGGAAACGGCCGGCCCTGTCGTCGTACGACTCCCGTACCTCCGCCGTCGCGCCGACGAGTTCGGGGACCCGGACGTCCACCGGGCCCTCCCGGAACCGGTGTTCGCCGGAGCGGATGAGCAGGGAGCCGTCGGGCTCGGCGCGGAGGTGCAGCTCGCTGGCGAGGTGCTGGTGGGTGCCGAGGTAGTCGAGGACGCGGTCGCCCCGGGGGTCGAGCACCATCTGCGCGTCGAAGCGCCGGGCCCGGCCGGGAAGGTCGAAGGTGCGCACGAAGCTCACCGTCTCACGGCCGAACGTGTCGGTGTACGGCACGTTCTCGATCACGAAGGGGACGTTTCGGCCGGCCCGCGGGACCAGGATGTTCCGGGTGGCGCCGAGGGCGAGGAACGGCCGGACGAACGCCGGGCCGTGCCAGATCCGGTCCATCACGCCCCGGCCGGTGCACGCCTCGCCGCCCGCCAGGCCCACCGAGAAGCGGCGCCGCAGGGCCGGGTGGAGGCGGCGGAAGTCCGGGCCCATCGCGGTCTGGAAGATCGATGTCATCCGTGCTCCTCCAGGGTCTTCAGCAGCCGGGGCGCGCGGGCCCGGGTGGCGGGGGCGCGGCGGCAGCGGCGGGCGGCCGGGGTCGCGGCGAGGGGCGCCTTGAACAGGGCGAGGAAGATGCCGAGGACGAGCAGCAGCGGGCCCAGGTAGGCCAGCGAGTCCGCGAGCGGCGCCGGGCCGGGCAGCCGGCCCCGGCCGAGCGCGGTCAGGCACAGCGCGAGCAGCAGCGCGCGGGCCGTCAGTTCGGCGAGCCAGTTGGCCAGGGCCCGCTCGGGGGTGATGCCCCGCTCCAGCCAGAGCCGGAGCCGGTCGAAGGACCAGGCGGTCGCCCAGCCCATGAGCGGGCGGAGCAGCAGGCGGTCGGCGAGGGCGCCGGGGACTCCCCAGCGGGGGCGGTAGTCGTAGCCGGTGAGGAAGCGGACGCCTTGGGCGTCGGGGACGTAGCGCCAGTATCCGCTGCCCTCGGCGATCAGGGAGAGGGGGTGCGGGGAGGCGAAGCGCAGGGCGGAGGTGCGGGTGCCGTCGGGGCGTTCCTTCTCGCCGGCGCTGACGCCGGTTCCGGAGACGGTGAGGAACGGCAGGACCCGGGTGGCATAACGGAAGCGCTGCGGTTCGCCCTCCGCGCGCGGGAGGTAGCGGATCTCGGTGAAGCGCAGGTCCCAGCGCTGGTGCCGGGCCGGGTCCTGGGTGTGGGCCCACAACTCGTCCAGGCCGGTGCGGATGTGCGTCTCTATGTAGAGACCCATGTGTTCCCCCACGTGAGCACGGTGTGCGCGGCTTTTGAGCGTCTGCTCAAATCATCTGACGACGAATCTACCCCTTCTTTGAGCGATCGCTCAAACGATGAGGACGAGAAAACCCCGGCCCAGAGGACCGGGGTTTCGCGGGTCGTGCCGGGGCCGCCGGCTACTGCGCGAGGTGCCGTTCGACGGTCTCCACCTTGGAGGTGAGTCCGTCCGTCACCCCGGGCCGGATGTCCGCCTTGAGGACGAGCGAGACGCGCGGGGCGCGCGCCTCCACGGCGGCGACGGCGCGCTTGACGACGTCCATGACCTCGTCCCACTCGCCCTCGACCGAGGTGAACATGGCGTCGGTGCGGTTCGGCAGGCCCGACTCGCGGACCACGCGGACGGCGTCGGCGACGTACTCCCCCACGTCCTCGCCGACGCCGAGCGGCGTCACGGAGAAGGCGACGATCATGCGTTCACGACCCCTTCCTGGCGGGCCCGGGCGGCGATGACGGCGTCCTCGGCCTCGCGGCGCAGCTTGCGCTCGGCGAAGAAGCCGCCGGTGGGCAGCACCGAGAGGACGAAGTAGAGGGCCGCCGTCCTCAGCGGCCACTTGGTGCGGTTCCAGGCGTCCGCCCAGAAGATCACGTACAGGATGAACAGGACACCGTGGATCCCGCCCATCACGGGCACCGCGTTGAAGTCCGTGGTCCGCTTCAGCACCGAGCACAGGAGCAGGATCAGGAAGGACACGGCCTCCGGGGCCGAGACCAGACGGAGACGGCGGAGGGCGGTGGCGGTCTTGATGTCCACGGGTCACCTTCGGTTTCGGTGGGAGTAATCATTTGTGAACGCACGCACAAGCGCTCCCCCATTGTGGCAAACCACGCCCCTAGGGGTCCGCTCAGGGTGGGTCTCCACCCGTGGGCCCTGTTCCGTCCACCCGCCCGGCCGCTACTTTCGCAGCGTGGCGATGTTCCGACTCCAGGGCAGCAAGGTGCTCGCCGTCGACATGACCGGGGACGCCGTCAAGGCGAAGAACGGCTCGATGGTCGCGTACGACGGGCAGATGGCCTTCAAGAAGCTGAGCGGCGGCGGCGAGGGGCTGCGCGGGATGGTGACCCGGCGGCTCACCGGCGAGCAGATGACGGTGATGGAGGTGAGAGGGCAGGGGACCTGCTGGTTCGCGGACCGGGCGTCCGAGATCAACCTGGTCAGCCTGCGGGGCGAGAAGCTGTACGTCGAGGCGGGCAACCTGCTGGCGACCGACGCCGGCCTGCGGACGGGCACGACCTTCACGGGGCTGCGCGGGGCCTCGCAGGGCAACGGCCTGTTCACGACCACCGTGGAGGGCCACGGCCAGGCGGCGATCGTCTCCGACGGGCCGGCGGTCGTCCTGCGGGTCAGCCCGCAGTACCCGCTGATCGTCGACCCGGGTGCCTATGTCGCCCACCAGGGCGATGTCCGGCAGTCCTTCCAGTCCGGTGTGACGTTCCGCACGCTCCTCGGGGAGGGCGGCGGCGAGGCGTTCCAGATCCGCTTCGAGGGCGACGGCCTGGTGTACGTGCAGCCGAGCGAGCGGAACACGATCGCGGGGGACCTGTGAGATGACCTTCCGAGAGATCAACTCCAAGATGGTCGAGGCGACCGTGGCACCGGGGCAGCGTCTGTTCAGCCAGCGCGGCGCGATGCTCGCCTACAAGGGGGAGGTGTCCTTCACGCCCAACCTCCAGGGCGGCCAGGGCGGCCTGATGTCCATGCTCGGGCGCCGGGTGGCCGGCGAGGCGACCCCGCTGATGACCGTGGAGGGCAGCGGCACGGTGTTCTTCGGGCACGGCGGCCACCACGTCCATGTGATCGGCCTCACCGGCGACACGCTCTACGTCGAGGCGGACCGGCTGCTCGCCTTCGAGGGCACGCTGCGTCAGGGCACGATGTTCCTGGGCTCGCAGGGCGGGGTCATGGGCATGGTCCGGGGCCAGGTCACCGGCCAGGGCCTGTTCACGACGACCCTCCAGGGCCACGGCTCGGTGGCCGTGATGGCGCACGGCGGTGTCTTCGGGATCCCGATCACCCCGCAGCGCCCGGTCCACGTCGACCCGCAGGCGTACGTCGCCCACCACGGCGAGGTCCGCAACAGGCTGTCCACCGCCCTCGGCTGGCGCGAGATGGTCGGCCGTGGCTCCGGCGAGGCCTTTCAACTGGAGCTGAGCGGCACCGGCACGGTCTACGTCCAGGCGTCGGAGGAGAAGCTGTGAGCACCTACGGGACCCCGGCCGCCGGACCGGTCGTGTACGACCCGGTGACCCTGCCCGCCGACGACAACGTGAACAAGTACACCTTCTGCGTCGAGCTGAAGAGCGGGCAGTGGTTCCTCCAGAAGGGGAAGATGATCGCCTACTACGGGGCGATCGAGTTCAACGGCATCGGGCACGGGCGACTCGACCGACTTGTCCGTACGTCGTTCCATTCGCCACTGCACGCGAGCGACTGGGTGGTGGCGGCGGGCTCCGGCAAGATGCTGCTGGCCGACCGGGCCTTCGACGTCAACTCCTACGACCTGGACGACGGGAACTTGACCATTCGCGCGGGCAATCTGCTCGCTTTTCAGCCAAGTCTCGCGCTCAAGCAGTCGATCGTGCCGGGCTTTCTGACCCTTATCGGAACCGGCAAGTTCGTGGCCGCATCCAACGGACCGGTGGTGTTCATGGAACCTCCGATCCGGGTCGACCCCCAGGCGCTCGTCGGGTGGGCCGACTGCCCGTCCCCGTGCCATCACTACGACCATGGGTACATGGCGGGTGTACTGGGCGGAATCCGTGCGGTGACGGGCCTGGGCGGGGCTTCCGGGGAGGAGCACCAGTTCGAGTTCGTGGGTGCCGGAACGGTGCTGCTGCAGTCGACGGAGACCCTGATGGCGGAGGCGTCCACGGGGGCGGTTCCTCCCGAACCGGGGGTCCCCGGAGGTGGCGGAACGGCGTCGGGTGGACACGGTCCGCAATCGTCGGGCGCACCGCGCCTTCCCGGACAGCTGGGGGACCTCCAGCGTCGCTTCGGGCTGTGAGCGGTAGTCTGCGGAGTGTGACGTCGAACGCGTGCGCACCGTCACACCACCCGAAGTAGTTCGTCATTCAACTTCTTAGGTAGACTTCATTCATGGAGACCGAGACGGCCACGCGCTGGCTGACCGATGCGGAGCAGTGCGCCTGGCGCACCCACCTGGAGGTCAACAGGCTGTTGACGTACCAGCTCGAAAAGGATCTGCAGCCGTTCGGCCTGACAATGAACGACTACGAGATCCTGGTGAACCTGTCCGAGTCGGACGACGTACGGATGCGGATGAGCGACCTCGCCTCCGCGACCATGCAGTCCAAGAGCCGGCTCTCGCACCAGATCACGCGCATGGAGAACGCGAACCTGGTGCGCCGTGAGAACTGCGAGTCGGACCGGCGGGGGCTGTACGCCGTGCTCACGGAGCACGGCATGGAGACGATGAAGAAGGTCGCGCCGCACCATGTGGCATCGGTACGGCGGCATTTCATCGACCTGTTGTCCGCGGACGCGCTGATGGAGCTGGACAAGGCGCTCAGGCCGATCGCCGAGCACCTGAGGGGGCAGCGGGGGCGCCCCTGAGCGTCGCCGGGCCCTCAGGCCGCGGGCGGCTCGTCGCGGTTCCCCCAGGAGCGCGGGGAACCCCACGGCCGGCCGCCCGCGACCTGCGGCCGCGCCGCAGCCGCGGCGAGCAGGGCCGTTGCGCCTGCCAGGGCGAAGCACGAGGCCAGCGGGAGGCGGCCGATCAGCAGCCCCGCCGCCAGCGCTCCGGCCGAACTTCCCGCGTTCATCCCGGTGTTCACCCACGCGCCGGCCCGGGTCCGGGAACCCTCCGCGGCCGTCTCGTCGGCAAGGAGGTAGGCCGTCGTCAGCGCCGGGGCGAGGAACGCGCCGGCGAGGGCCAGCACACCGGTGAGGGTCCACAGGTCGGGGGCCAGGCCCGCGAGGGCGAGGACCAGGCCGAGGGCCGCCGCGAACCGGCACAGCCGGGTCCGGGCGGTCGTACGCCAGCGCACCGCTCCGTTGGCCAGCCCGCCCAGCGCGCTGCCCGCCGAGAGCGCGCCCAGGACCCAGGGGACGAGCGCGGGGTCGTGGTCGCGTTCCGTGGCGAAGGCCATGACCAGCAGTTCCACCGCGCTGAGGGCCAGTCCGACGCCCAGGGCCACCGCGACCGGGGGCAGCAGGCCGCGGACCGCCGCGGGGCGTTCCAGCCGGGGTGCCGGGCGCGGGCCGGGCAGGGCCGGGGAGGTGACGAAGACACAGGTGCCGGCCACGTTCAGGGCCGCGCTCAGCAGGATGGCGGCGGCCGGCGGGGTGAAACCGACAAGCGCGCCGACCAGTGCCGGACCGCAGACGTACAGCAGTTCCTCGGCGACGCCGTCGAGGCTGTAGGCGCGCTGCAGCAGGGCCCGGTCCGCGACCGTTTCGGACCACAGGGCGCGCATGGTGGGGCCCAGGGGCGGCGCGCAGGCCCCCGCCAGGGCGGCGGACACGGCGATGAGCGCCGCCGGGGCGCCGGGCCGCCAGGTGAGCGCCGCCAGGAGGCTCAGCAGGGCGCCGTACAGCGCCGACATGGGCGGCAGGGCCCGGCGCGGGCCGTGCCGGTCGATCAGCGAGGCCCGCAGCGGCATCAGGAAGACGGTCGTGGCGCCGAACAGGGAGAGCACGGTGCCGGAGGCGGCCCAGGACCCGGTGGCCCCGGAGACGGACAGCAGGACCGCGAGGGCGACCGTGCCGTAGGACAGGCGGGCGGCCAGGGCGGCGGTGAAGGCGCGGCGGGCATGCGGGACGCGCAGGACGGCGGCGTACGAGGGCCGCGGGGTGTGCGTGGACATGCGGGAAGTTCCTCAGGGAGAGGCGGAAGCAGGGACACCGAAGGGGGCGGTGGCCGCCACTCGGCCGCCGCGATCCCGGGTGCGCTCTACGCCAGGGAGAGGAACATGCCCGTCACGCTAGCAGGACGATCACCGGCTCGGCGAGCCCTGAGCCTGCGTCAGGCCGGTTCGCTCCGGCGCCGTTTCGCCCTGCCGGCGCGCTCGGACGGCGGTCGCCGCGCAGGCCGACACGTGCGGTCACGCGGCACGGTGACGGCGATGGTCCCCACCCCCGGCGAGGGCCGGAGCACGTGCGGTCGCGCGGCGCGGTGGCGGCGATGATGCCCCGCGTCCCGGCGAGGGCGGGGGGCGGCGGTCCCTCAGCCCTGGGGCGGGCCCGCGACCGGCCCGTCCACCGCTCGGTCGGCGACGGTCGCCGACGCGGTCGCGCGCCGCTGTCACGTCCACGGTCGCCGCCCCCGGGGGGAAAAGGCGGCGAGCCCTCAGTCCTGCGTCAGGCCGATCCACCGGCGGTGATCCGCTCGGCCGGCGCGCTCGAACGGCGGTCGCCGCGCAGGCCGGCACCTGCGCTCACGCGGCACGGTGACGGCGATGGTCCCCAGCCCCGACGAGGGCCGGAGCACGTGCGGTCGCGCGGCGCGGTGACAGGGATGGTCCCCGCCCCCGACGAGGGGCCGGGGCGGTGGGGTCTCGCCGATGTGGGTGCGTGGTGGCGGCCCTGGGCTCCCGCTCCCGGTGAGGAGGCGGGCGGCGGGTTCTCAGGTCTGGGTCAGGCCCTCGACCAGTTCGTCCGCCGCGCGGTACGGGTCCAGTTCGCCGGCCGTGATGCGGTCGGCCAAGGCGCTCAGGCGGCGGTCGCCGCGCAGGTCGCCGATGCGCTCGCGCAGTGCGGTGACGGCGATGGTCTCCACCTCGTGGGCCGCGCGGGCCCTGCGGCGCTCGGCGAGGACGCCCCGCTCCTCCATCCAGGCCCGGTGCTTCTCCAGGGCCTCCACGACCTCGTCGACGCCCTCCGCGCGGGCCGCGACCGTCTTGACGATCGGGGGGCGCCAGTCCCCCGGGCCCCGGGCCTCGCCCAGGCCCAGCATGTGGTTCAGCTCCCGGGCGGTGGCGTCGGCGCCGTCCCGGTCGGCCTTGTTGACGACGTAGACGTCGCCGATCTCCAAAATCCCGGCCTTCGCCGCCTGGATGCCGTCGCCCATGCCGGGGGCCAGCAGCACCACGGAGGTGTCCGCCTGGGAGGCGATCTCGACCTCCGACTGGCCGACGCCGACCGTCTCCACGAGGATCACGTCGCAGCCCGCCGCGTCCAGCACCCGGATGGCCTGCGGGGCCGCCCAGGCGAGGCCGCCGAGGTGGCCGCGGGTCGCCATCGAGCGGATGTAGACACCGGGGTCGGACGCGTGGTCGGACATCCGGACCCGGTCGCCGAGCAGGGCGCCGCCGGAGAACGGCGACGAGGGGTCGACGGCCAGGACGCCGACCCGTTTGCCCTGCTTGCGGTACGCGGTGACGAGCGCGGAGGTGGACGTCGACTTACCGACGCCCGGTGAGCCCGTCAGACCGACCACGTAGGCGTTGCCGGTCAGCGGGGCCAGCGCCGCCATCACCTCCCTGAGCTGCGGGGACGCCCCCTCCACCAGGGAGATCAGCCGGGCCACGGCCCGCGGCCGGCCTTCCCTGGCCTGGGCCACCAGAGAGGAGACGTCCTGCATCACAGCTCCGTTCACTTCACCGACGTACCGCTGCACGAGACCGACCGGACCTCAGGCCCTCGGTACCCGCACGATCAGCGCGTCACCCTGGCCGCCACCGCCGCACAGCGCCGCCGCGCCGACACCCCCGCCGCGCCGCTTCAGCTCCAGCGCCAAGTGGAGCACGAGCCGGGCGCCGGACATGCCGATCGGGTGACCCAGGGCGATCGCACCACCGTTCACGTTCACCTTTTCGGTGGACACGCCGAGGTCCTTCATCGACTGCACGGCGACGGCGGCGAAGGCCTCGTTGATCTCGATGAGGTCCAGATCGGAGACGTCCAGGCCCTCCTTCTTCAGGGCGTGCCGGATGGCGTTGGACGGCTGGGACTGCAGGGAGTTGTCCGGCCCGGCCACGTTGCCGTGGGCGCCGATCTCCGCCAGCCACTCCAGGCCCAGCTCCTCGGCCTTGGCCTTGCTCATCACGACCACGGCCGCCGCGCCGTCGGAGATCTGCGAGGCGGAACCGGCCGTGATCGTGCCGTCCTTGGCGAAGGCCGGGCGCAGCTTGCCGAGGGACTCCGCGGTGGTGTCGCCGCGGATGCCCTCGTCCTTGCTGAACAGCACCGGCTCGCCCTTGCGCTGCGGGATCTCCACCGGGGTGATCTCGGCCTCGAACAGGCCGTTCTTCTGGGCGGCGGCGGCCCGCTGGTGGGACAGGGCGGCGATCTCGTCCTGCTCGGCGCGGCCGATGCCGAGGCGGGTGTTGTGCTTCTCGGTGGACTCGCCCATCGGGATGTTCTCCCACGGGTCGGTCAGGCCGTCGTAGGCCATCGCGTCGAGCATCTGGACCGCGCCGTACTTGAAGCCGTCGCGGGACTTGGGCAGCAGGTGCGGGGCGTTGGTCATGGACTCCTGGCCGCCCGCCACGACGATGTCGAACTCGCCGGCGCGGATCAGCTGGTCGGCGAGGGCGATCGCGTCGAGGCCGGACAGGCACACCTTGTTGACGGTGAGCGCCGGTACGTTCATCGGGATGCCGGCCTTGACCGCGGCCTGGCGGGCCGGGATCTGGCCCGCGCCGGCCTGGAGCACCTGGCCCATGATGACGTACTGCACCTGGTCGCCGCCGATCCCCGCACGGTCGAGGGCGGCCTTGATCGCGAAGCCGCCCAGGTCGGCTCCGGAGAAGGACTTGAGCGAGCCCAGCAGTCGCCCCATGGGCGTCCGGGCGCCCGCGACGATCACCGAGCTGGTCGTTCCAGAAGACATGAGGTGCGATCCCCTTCCAGCTGCGCTCGCAGCCGAGGAGTGAACGAGGGTTTACTTCGAATGTACTGAGCGGTTGGACATGGCGTCACCGGCCTGTCGGTGTGATCGCGCGCACGTTGCGTAACCACCCCGGGAGCGCTGCACTGAATCCATGCTGACGCGAATCGACCACATCGGGATCGCCTGCCACGACCTCGACACGACCGTCGAGTTCTATCGGGCCACGTACGGCTTCGAGGTGTTCCACACCGAGGTCAACGAGGAGCAGGGCGTGCGCGAGGCCATGCTGAGGATCAACGAGACCTCGGACGGCGGCGCCTCCTACCTCCAGCTGCTGGAACCGACCCGGGAGGACTCCGCGGTCGGCAAATGGCTGGCCAAGAACGGGGAGGGCGTCCACCACATCGCCTTCGGCACGGCGGACGTCGACACGGACTCCGAGGAGATCCGCGGCAAGGGCGTCCGGGTGCTCTACGACGAGCCACGACGCGGCTCCATGGGGTCGCGGATCACCTTCCTGCACCCCAAGGACTGCCATGGCGTTCTGACAGAACTGGTCACTTCGGCCCCTGTTGAGTCACCTGAGCACTGACCCCCGTACAAAGGGGCCGGTAGGGTTGGGGGCGGTCGTCCCCTCCACCGGGGCGGCCGCATGCCGGGGTCCGGGTTTCGGGGGACGAGCGTCGGGGCAGCAGCCCGTGCTCCGCCGTCTGTCTGACACCATTCCCCGGGGGCCCCGTTCGGCGGATGAACGGTGCTCGTTGGAGAAGCTGACCAGGGGACGGATGGGACCGCGCAGTGCGGGGCTACGAGAGCCAGGAGCGAGAGCCGGCGGCTGACGTCGACCACCTCTCTCGGTTCGAGGCCGAGATGAAGCGGCTGAGGACCGAGCGGGAGAAGGCGATCCAGCACGCCGAGGACCTCGGCTACCAGGTCGAGGTGCTGCGCGCCAAGCTGCACGAGGCGCGCCGCACCCTCATGACCCGGCCCGCCTACGACGCGGGTGACATCGGCTACCAGGCCGAGCAGTTGCTCCGCAACGCCCAGATGCAGGCCGAGCAGCTGCGCCAGGACGCCGAGCGGGAGTTGAGCCAGGCCCGCGCGCAGACCCAGCGCATCCTGCAGGAGCACGCCGAGCAGGCCGCCCGGCTCCAGGCCGAGCTGCACCAGGAGGCGGTGACCCGGCGCCAGCAGCTGGACCAGGAGCTGGCCGAGCGCAGGGCCACCGTCGAGTCGCACGTCAACGAGAACGTGGCCTGGGCCGAGCAGCTGCGGGCCCGCACCGAGCAGCAGGCCCGCCGGCTGCTGGAGGAGTCCCGCGCGGAGGCCGAGCAGGCGATGGCCACCGCCCGCGCGGAGGCCGAGCGGCTGACCCGGGAGGCCCGGGAGAGGCTGCAGAGCGACGCCGAGGCGGCGCGCGCGGAGGCCGAGCAGATCCTGCGCCGGGCCCGTACGGACGCCGAGCGGCTGCTGAACGCGGCCTCCACGCAGGCGCAGGAGGCCACCGAGCACGCCGAGCAGCTGCGTACGGCCACGGTCACCGAGTCGGACACGGCCCGCCGGCAGGCCGCCGAGCTGAGCCGGGCCGCCGAGGAGCGGATGACGGCGGCCGAGGAGGCGCTGCGCAAGGCGCAGGCCGAGGCCGAGAAGGTGGTCACGGAGGCGAAGGAGGCCGCCGCCAAGGCCCTCGCGACCGCCGAGACCGCCAACGAGACGCGTACCCGCACGGCCAAGGAGCAGGTGGCCCGGCTGGTGGAGGAGGCCACCAAGGAGGCCGAGAACACCCGGTCGGAGGCCGAGCAACTGGTCGCGGACGCCCGAGCCGAGGCCGAGAAGATCGTCGCCGAGGCCGCCGAGAAGGCCCGCTCGATCACCGCCGAGGAGACGGCCACCCAGCTGTCGAAGGCGGCGAGGACCGCCGAGGAGGTCCTCAACAAGGCCTCCGAGGACGCCCGGAAGACCACCAGGGCCGCCGCCGAGGAGGCCGAGCGGATCCGCTCGGAGGCCGAGACCGAGGCGGACCGGCTGCGCGCCGAGGCGCACGACATCGCCGCGCAGCTCAAGGGCGCGGCGAAGGACGACACCAAGGAGTACCGCGCCAAGACGGTCGAGCTGCAGGAGGAGGCCCGCCGGCTGCGGGGCGAGGCCGAGCAGCTGCGTGCCGACGCGGTCGCCGAGGGCGAGTCGATCCGTGCCGAGGCCCGCCGGGAGGCGGTGACGCAGATCGAGGAGGCGGCCAGGTCCGCCGAGGAGCTGCTGGCCAAGGCCAAGGCGGACGCCGACGAGATGCGCAAGAGCGCGACCGGCGACAGCGAGAAGGTCCGCACCGAGGCCATCGAGCGGGCCACCGCGCTGCGCCGGCAGGCCGAGGAGACCCTGGAGCGCACCCGCAAGGAGGCCGAGCGGCTGCGCGCGGAGGCCGCCGAGCAGGCCGAGAAGGCCGGGGCGGACGCCGAGAAGGCCGCGCGGGAGCTGCGCGAGGAGACCGAGAGGGCCGTCGAGGCCCGCCGTGCGGAGGCCGCCGAGGAGCTGGCGCGGCTCCAGACGGAGGCGCAGGAGCGGCTCGCGTCGGCCGAGCAGGCGCTGACCGACGCCCGGGAGGAGGCGGCCCGGATCCGCCGGGAGGCCGCCGAGGAGGCCGAGCGGCTGCGCACGGAGGCCGCCGAGCGTATCCGGACGCTCCAGCAGCAGGCCGAGACCGAGGCCGAGCGGCTGCGGGACGAGGCCGCGTCCGATGCGTCCGCGTCCCGCGCCGAGGGCGAGGCCGTCGCCGTACGGCTGCGGTCCGAGGCCGCCGCCGAGGCCGAGCGGCTGAAGGCGGAGGCCCAGGACACCGCCGACCGGGTGCGTGCCGAGGCGCAGGCCGCCGCCGAGCGGCTGGGCACCGAGGCGTCCGAGACGCTGGCCGCCGCGCAGGAGGAGGCCGCCCGGCGCCGCCGCGAGGCCGAGGAACTCCTCGGCTCCGCCCGCGAGGAAGCCGACCAGGAGCGGCAGCGGGCCCGCGAGCAGAGCGAGGAGCTGCTGGCGTCCGCCCGCAAGCGGGTGGAGGAGGCGCAGGCCGAGGCCACCCGGCTGGTGGAGGAGGCCGACCGGCGGGCCACGGAGATGGTGTCCGCCGCCGAGCAGCACGCGCAGCAGGTGCGGGACTCCGTCGCGGGGCTGCACGAGCAGGCGCAGGAGGAGATCACCGGGCTGCGTTCGGCCGCCGAGCACGCGGCGGACCGTACCCGCCGGGAGGCCGAGGAGGAGGCGGACCGGGTCCGCGCCGACGCCTACGCCGAGCGGGAGCGGGCGAGCGAGGACGCCTCCCGGCTCCGGCGCGAGGCGAGCGAGGAGTCGGAGGCCGCCAAGGCACTGGCCGAGCGGACGATGACGGAGGCGATCGCCGAGGCCGAGCGGCTGCGCGCGGACGCGGGCGAGTACGCCCAGCGGGTGCGCACCGAGGCGTCGGACGCGCTCGCCGAGGCCGACCAGGCGGCCGCTCGTACCCGGGCGGACGCCCGCGAGGACGCCAACCGCATCCGTTCCGACGCGGCCACCCAGGCCGACACTCTCATCACCGAGGCCCGTCACGAGGCCGAACGGCTCCAGAACGACACCGTCGCCGAGGCCGACCGGGTCCGCGCCGAGGCGCTGGCCGAGGCCGAGCAGCTGCAGGCGGAGACGGCCGCCGAGGCCGAGCGGATCCGCACGGAGGCGTCGCAGACGCTCACCGAGGCCACCGAGGCGGCGGCCCGGGCCCGGGCGGACGCCCGCGAGGACGCCAACCGCATCCGTTCCGACGCCGCCACCCAGGCCGACACCCTCATCACCGAGGCCCGTCACGAGGCCGAACGGCTCCAGAACGACACCGTCGCCGAGGCCGACCGGGTCCGCGCCGAGGCGCTGGCCGAGGCCGAGCAGTTGCTCGGGGAGGCCACCGAGGAGGCCGAGCGGCTGCGCGCCGAGGCCGCCGAGACGGTCGGTTCGGCGCAGGCGCACGCGGAGCGGCTGCGGGCCGAGGCGGACCGGACGAGGGCGGACGCGGAGGCGGCGGCCGAACGGCTCGTCAACTCCGCGCGGGAGCAGGCCGAGCGGACCCTGGACGAGGCGCGCCAGGAGGCCAACAAGCGGCGTTCGGAGGCGGCCGAGCAGGTCGACAAGCTCATCACGGAGACCACGGCCGAGGCCGACAAGCTGCTCGCCGAGGCGCAGCAGCAGGCGTTGAAGGCCACCGCGGACGCCGAGTCGCAGGCCGACACGATGGTCGGTGCGGCCCGCAGCGAGGCCGACCGGATCGTCTCCGAGGCGACCATCGAGGGCAACTCGCTGGTGGAGAAGGCCCGTACGGACGCGGACGAGCTGCTGGTCGGCGCCCGCCGGGACGCCACCGCGATCCGGCAGCGCGCGGAGGAGCTGCGCGACCGCATCACCGGCGAGATCGAGGAGCTGCACGAGCGGGCCCGCCGTGAGGCCGCCGAGACGATGAAGTCCACCGGCGACCGCTGCGACGCGCTCATCAAGGCCGCCGAGGAGCAGCTGGCGAAGGCCGAGGCCAAGGCCAAGGAGCTGGTGTCGGACGCGGACTCCGAGGCGGGCAAGGTGCGGATCGCCGCGGTGAAGAAGGCGGAGGGGCTGCTCAAGGAGGCCGAGCAGAAGAAGGCCCGCCTGGTCAAGGAGGCCGAGGAGCTGAAGGCGGAGGCCATCCGCGAGGCCCGGCGCACGGTCGAGGAGGGCAAGCGGGAGCTGGAGGTCCTGATGCGCCGGCGCGAGGACATCAACGCCGAGATCTCGCGTGTGCAGGACGTCCTGGAGGCGTTGGAGTCCTTCGAGGCGCCCACGTCCGGCAAGGACAACGGGGTCAAGGCGGGCGCCACGGTGGGTGCCCCCCGTTCGGGTGGTAAGTCGCCGGAAAGCTAGCGCGGGAGGTGCGTTCGGGTGTCTTCTGGGTGCTTTGCCCTGCTCGTCAGCAAGCCATGTGACGGTCAGCCACCCGAAAGAGGTGCCATTCTCCAGACCAAAACCGTATCCGCTCGATGACACACCGCTTCGGCCCCTAGGATTCCCCCTATCACCTCACTCACCGGTCTCATTCGACAGGAACCCCATGAGCGACACTTCCCCCTACGGCTTCGAGCTTGTGCGGCGTGGGTACGACCGCGCTCAGGTGGACGAACGTATCTCCAAGCTCGTCTCCGACCGTGACAGCGCTCTCGCCCGCATCACCGCTCTGGAAAAGCGCATCGAGGAGCTGCACCTCGAAACGCAGAACGCCCAGGCGCAGATCACCGACGCCGAGCCGTCGTACGCGGGTCTCGGCGCGCGGGTCGAGAAGATCCTGCGCCTGGCCGAGGAAGAGGCAAAGGAGCTGCGTGAGGAGGCCCGGCGGGCGGCCGAGCAGCACCGCGACCTCGCCGAGTCGGCGGCCCAGCAGGTCCGCAACGACGCCGAGTCGTACGCGGCCGAGCGCAAGTCCAAGGCCGAGGACGAGGGCGTCCGGATCGTCGAGAAGGCCAAGGCCGACGCGACCCAGCTGCGTGCCGAGGCGCAGAAGGACGCGCAGTCCAAGCGCGAGGAGGCGGACGCCCTCTTCGAGGAGACCCGCGCCAAGGCCGCGCAGGCCGCCGCGGACTTCGAGACCAACCTGGCCAAGCGCCGCGAGCAGTCCGAGCGCGACCTGGCCTCCCGTCAGCAGAAGGCGGAGAAGCGGCTCGCGGAGATCGAGCACCGCGCCGAGCAGCTGCGCCTGGAGGCGGAGAAGCTGCGCACCGACGCCGAGCGCCGGGCCCGCCAGACGGTGGAGACCGCCCAGCGGCAGGCCGAGGACATCGTGGCGGACGCCAACGCCAAGGCCGACCGGATCCGTTCGGAGTCCGAGCGGGAGCTGGCGGCGCTCACCAACCGCCGCGACAGCATCAACGCCCAGCTGACGAACGTCCGCGAGATGCTCGCCACGCTGACCGGTGCCGCCGTTGCCGCGGCCGGCACGTCCACCGACGACGAGCCGATGTCCCGGGGCGTTCCGGCGCAGCAGTCCCGGTAGGCCGGGCAGGCGTACGACGCTCGAAGGGGCGGTGGGCAGGGTCCCGCCGCCCCTTCGCCGTCCGCTCCCGCCGCGCCTCCGCCGTCCGCTCCCGCCGCGCCTCCGCCGTCCGGCCTCCGTCGCCGGCGCGGGCCTTGGGCCGTAGGGCAAGGACGTGGGACCACCCTGCGGCCGCTTCGAGTGGCAGGCGTCCGGAGCCCGTCCTAGCGTGGCCGCATGATCGAGCTTGAGGGGCTGACCAAGCGGTACGGCGACAAGGTGGCGGTCGACGATCTCACCTTCACCGTCCGGCCGGGTGTCGTGACGGGGTTCCTGGGGCCCAACGGGGCCGGGAAGTCCACCACCATGCGGATGATCCTCGGGCTCGACCACCCCACGGCCGGCGACGTCCGCATCGACGGTACGCGGTACGACCGACTCAAGGACCCGCTGACGTGCATCGGCGCCCTGCTGGACGCCAAGGCCGTGCACGGCGGCCGGAGCGCCTACCACCACCTGCTCTGCCTCGCCCAGAGCAACGGCATCCCGGGCAGCCGGGTGGACGAGGTGCTCCAGACCGTGGGGCTCACCGCCGTGGCCCGCAAGAAGGCCAAGGGGTTCTCGTACGGCATGGGGCAGCGGCTCGGGATCGCCGCCGCGCTGCTCGGCGACCCGCGGATCGTGATGTTCGACGAGCCGGTGAACGGTCTGGACCCGGAGGGCATCCACTGGATCCGGAACCTGATGAAGTCGCTGGCCGAGCAGGGCCGGACGGTGTTCGTGTCCAGTCACCTGATGAGCGAGATGGCGCTGACCGCCGATCACCTGGTGGTCATCGGGCGGGGCCGGCTGCTCGCGGACACCTCGATGGCCGACTTCATCCAGGCGAACTCGCGGACGTACGTGCGCATCCGCTCCCCGCAGCGCGAGCGGCTGCTCGACGTGCTGCACCAGGCGGGGATCACCGTCGTGGAGGCGGGCGGCGGGGCACTGGAGGTGGCCGGCGACAAGGCCGGGCAGATCGGGGAACTGGCCGCGCGCAACGGGCTCGTGCTGCACGAACTGAGCCCGCAGCAGGCCTCGCTGGAGGAGGCGTTCATGCAGCTGACGGCCCAGACCGTGGAGTACCACGCGCACGCCGGGCCGGCCGCGGCCGAGCCGGGCTGGGGCGCCGGCTGGAAGGAGTCCTGAGCCATGGCGGCCGTACAGGTCATCCGGTCCGAGTGGACCAAGATCCGGACGGTGGCGTCCACGGTGTGGACGCTGTCGCTCGCCGTGGTGGTCACCGTCGCCCTCGGGGCGCTGATCTCCGCGCTGACGAACCACCAGTACGCGAACATGCCCGCCCGGGAGCGGCTCTCCTTCGACCCCACGGTGATCAGCTTCGCGGGCATGACCCTCGGCCAGCTCGCGATGATCGTGTTCGGGGTGCTGGTCGTGTCCAACGAGTACAGCACCGGCATGATCCGGGTCTCCCTGGCCGCCGTACCGCGCCGCGGCACCTTCCTGTTCTGCAAGGTCGCGGTGGCGGCGGCGCTCGCGCTCGCCGTCGGCATGGTGACGAGCTTCGCCGCGTTCTTCCTCGGCCAGGCGATGCTCGGCTCCCACCGGGCCGCCATCGGCGATCCCGGTGTGCTGCGCGCGGTGTGCGGCGGCGGGCTGTACATGACGCTGATCGCGGTGTTCTCCATGGGCGTCGCCGCGATGCTGCGCTCGCCGATGCTGTCCCTCGGCATCCTGATGCCGTTCTTCTTCCTGATCTCCAACATCCTCGGCAACGTCGACGCCACCAAGAAGATCGGCCAGTACCTGCCCGACCAGGCCGGCAAGCGGATCATGCAGGTGGTCCCCCGACTGGGCGACGACACGCCGTACGGGCCCTGGACCGGGCTCGGGATCATGGCACTGTGGGTGCTCGCCGCGCTGGCGGGCGGCTACGTCCTCCTCAGGCGCCGGGACGCCCAGTAGCACCGGCGGTCACGTCACACCGCGCTCCGGTCTTTACCCGCTCTTGGGCGGAACCGTCAGCGCCCCGATATCCTCCTAACCCTTACGGGGGCGTGTGCCCCGCTGTCCTGAACCTCTGATGGGTGCGGAGCATGATCGAGGCTGTCGGCCTGACCAAGCGCTACGGCGACAAGACCGCCGTGTACAACCTTTCCTTCCAGGTGCGGCCGGGAGCCGTCACCGGTTTCCTCGGGCCGAACGGCTCGGGCAAGTCCACGACGATGCGGATGATCCTCGGGCTGGACAACCCCACGTCCGGGTCGGTCACCATCGGCGGCTACCCGTACCAAAAGCTCCCCAACGCCCCCCGGCAGGTCGGCGCGCTGCTCGACGCCAAGGCCGTGCACGGCGGCCGGAGCGCCCGCAACCACCTGCTGAGCCTCGCCCAGATGTCGGGCATCCCGGCCCGCCGCGTGGACGAGGTGCTCGGCGTGGTCGGCCTCCAGGGCGTGGCCAAGAAGCGCTCCAAGGGCTTCTCGCTCGGCATGGGCCAGCGCCTCGGCATCGCCGCCGCGCTGCTCGGCGACCCCCAGGTGCTGCTCTTCGACGAGCCGGTCAACGGCCTCGACCCCGAGGGCATCCTCTGGGTCCGCAACCTGATGAAGGCGCTCGCGGCCGAGGGCCGGACGGTCTTCGTCTCCTCCCACCTGATGAGCGAGATGGCGCTGACCGCCGACCACCTCATCGTGATCGGGCGCGGCCAGCTGCTCGCCGACATGAGCGTGACGGCCTTCATCTCGGCCAACTCCGCCGACTTCGCGCGCGTGCGCACCCCGGACACCGAGCCGCAGCTGCGCGAGAAGCTTTCCTCCGCGCTCACCGAGGCGGGCGGCCACGTGCTGCCCGAGCAGGACGGCGCGCTGCGGGTCACGGGGCTGCCACTGCCCCGCATCAGCGACCTCGCGCACGAGGCGGACGTCCGGCTGTGGGAGCTGTCCCCGCACCAGGCCTCGCTGGAGGAGGCGTACATGCGGCTGACGCAGGGCGCCGTGGACTACCGCTCCACCGTCGACCAGAAGGCGGGCCTCCAGCAGCCCCTCCCGCCCGGCGCCCAGCCCCCCGTCCCGGTCCCCGGCCAGGGCCAGCCCGGCTGGTACGCCCCGCCGCCACCGCAGCAGCAGTCGGGGGCGGTGTACGGCGGCGCGCCGGGCGCGGGCAACCCGTACGCCCAGCCGACCGCGCAGGCCCAGGCCGCGGCTCCGGGGGCGGGCAACCCGTACGCCCAGCCGACCGCGCAGGCCCAGGCCGCGGCTCCGGGGGCGGGCAACCCGTACGCCCAGCCGACCGCGCAGGCCCCGCAGCCCGCCGCCCCGGCCGCCCAGCCCTCCGCCCAGCCCGCGCAGGCCCCGTCGGCCGCCGCCGCCCCGCAGGCCCAGCCGCCGGTCCTGAGCAAGGAGACACCGCCGGCCCCGCAGGCACCCGCGGCGCCGCCCGCCCCCGCCTCTCCCCCGGCCCCGGCGGCCGCCGCCTCCGCGCCCGCCTCCGACTCCGCCGACCCGATCCAGACCGAGGACGCCCGATGAGCACCCACCAGCCCCCGATGCCGCAGGCTCCGGCCGCCGCGCCCGACTGGCAGGCGGCGCCCGGCGGGCCGTACCCCGGCTACACCTCGCCCATCCCGGTCGTGCGCACCCACCTCGGGCACGCGCTGGCCTCCGAGTGGACGAAGATCAGGTCGGTGCGCTCCACGATGTGGACGCTCGGCGTGTTCATCGTGCTCGTCGTCGGCATCGGCCTGCTGGCCGGCGCCGTGATCGAGGCCAACTCCGACTCTGAAAGCCTGTCCGGCGAGAACCCGCTGTCGTTCGGCTTCTTCGGCCTGCTCGTCGGCAGCATCTGCGTCATCACGCTCGGCGTGCTGACCACCGCCTCGGAGTACGGCACCGGCCTGATCCGTACGACGATGACCGCGTGCCCCAGCCGGGCCCGGGTGCTCGCCGCCAAGTCGATCGTGTTCTTCGCCGTCGCCTTCGCCGTCACCCTGGTCACCGCCACGTTCGTGGCCCTGGTCCAGGCGTCCATGCTGGAGAACACCGGCGCGCGCACCCCGTCCGGCGGGGAGTGGTTCAAGGCCACTGTCGGTGTCAGCCTCTACATGGCGCTGCTGGGCCTGGTCTCGCTGCTGATCGGCTCGGTGATCCGGCACTCCGCGGGCGCGATCACCATCATGATCGGCGTGGTCCTGGCGCCGCTGGTGCTCGCGATGTTCATGGCCACGCAGTCGCTCGAGAAGCTGCGCACGTGGCTGTTCGAGTACTCGATCCCGAACCAGCTGAGCGTCTTCTACTCCACCTCCCTGGGCCGGTCGGGGCCGTCCGGCTGGGACCCGCTGTGGATCATGCTCGTGGTGACGGCGGCGGTGTACGCGGGCGCGTACTCGCTGCTGCGGACCCGGGACGTGTGAGGGAGGGCCCGGACTCAGAACCTCGGCGCGTTACGGGACCGCTGCACCCGCGTGGTGCGGCGGTCCTTCGCGTTCCAGCAGGCCTTGTGCCAGTGCCGGCGGTCGTCGACGCCCGAGTGCTCCGGCCAGGCCACCACGTGCGGGACGCCGGAGGGGATCAGCTGGTCGCAGCCCGGGCAGCGGTAGGTCTTGCCCTCCGCGCTGGCCCCGGCGACATGCCGCACGCTCCAGTCGTCGCCCTGCCAGCTCTCGGTGGACTGCCAGCCGCCGTACCGGCCGGCGCGGTCGCCCTCGGCGCTCCGGTCCGGTGATCCGGCTGTCTTCGGTCGGTTGCGACGCGGGGACACGGGACACCTCTCGGGGCTATACAGGGAGCACGGGCTCCGTCCAGCCTACGCGTCGCCGCGGGGGGTACGTGTGGGGTACGCGTAGGGAACCAACCCGTACAAGTCCCCCTCCAGGGCGACCCATTCTGCAGACAATCCGCCAATCTCTCCGCCAGGCCGTGTCCTGGGCACGTGTCAGACGGTTATGCCGGGTGGGGGAGCTCCCGTCGGAGCCGAGGAAGAGCAGGAACGCGATGTACGTAGGAAGTTTTGTGCTGGCGGCCCAGTTCCCGGGCCAGGGCCCCGGGGAGGCCCTGCACCGGGCGGTCCGCGCGGCCGAGGTCTCCGAGCAGTCCGGGCTGGACGCGGTGTGGCTCGCCGAGCACCACTTCGTGCCCTACGGCACCTGCCCGTCCGCGGTGACCCTGGCCGCGCTGCTGCTCGGCCGCACCCACCGCATCCGGGTCGGCACGGCGGTCAGCGTACTGCCCACGGCCCACCCGGTCGCCCTGGGCGAGCAGGCCGCACTGCTCCACCACACCAGCGGGGGGCGGTTCTCGCTGGGCGTCGGACGCGGCGGCCCCTGGGTCGACCTGGAGGTCTTCGGCGCGGGCCTGGGTGCGTACGAACACGGGTTCCCGGAGTCCCTCGATCTGCTGCTGCGCTGGCTGAGCGAGCCGTCCGTGGCCGCCTCCGGCGAGCGGTTCTCGTTCCGCGAGGTGCCGGTCGTGCCCCGCCCCTCCGAGGCCCTGGTCGAGACCCCCGGCCCGGAGGTCGTCCTCGCCTGCACCTCGCCGGCGAGCGTACGGCTGGCTGCCGAGCGCGGGCTGCCGATGCTGCTCGGCATGCACGTCGGGGACGAGGAGAAGGCCGAGATGGTCGCCCTGTGGCGGCGCTGCGCCCGCGCGGCGGGCCGGCCGGCCGAGGAGATCGCGGACGCCGCCCATGTCTCGGCCGGGGTCTGCCAGCTCGCCGACCGGCGCACGGACGCCGTCGAGACGCTGACGAAGGCGATGCCGGGCTGGCTGAAAGAGGGCCTCGCGGCCCATGTGACGGTGGACGGACGGGCGCGCACGATGCGCGACCCGCACGCCTATACCGAACTGCTCTGCGGGCTGCACCCGGTGGGCACCCCGCGGCTCGCGGCCGACCGGCTCGCGGCCACCTCGGAGCGCACCGGCATCTCCCGCTTCGCCCTCCTGGTGGAGGGCTCGGGCGACCTCGCGGCCACCGAGGAGAACCTGCGGCGCCTGGGCGCCGAGGTGCTGCCCCAGCTGCGCTGACCCGCGGGCTCCCCCGCGGGGGCGCCGCCCGGGCCTCGCCGCCCCGGTACCGCGTGCACCTCCCAGGGGTGGGGCGGCAAGCCGTCGGCTCTCCGCCCCGGCCGTGCCGAGACCGCGCGTCAGCAGTCCCGAAGCTCCGGCGACTGGTTCAGCAACTGGCTGCGCACCGACGTGAAGCGGGCCAACGTCTCGTCCACCGCGTCGTCCAGCGGGAACACCGCCACGCGGTGGCAGTTCTGGAAGGCCAGCCGCACACCGAAGTGCCGCTGCAGCGCGCCGCGTATCGCGTCACTCGCCAGCGCACGCAGCAGCTGACCGCGTGCCTGCTCGTCCGGCGGGGGCGTCTGGTTGTCGGCGAAGGGTCCGCCGTCCACCTTCAGCTGGGCCACCAGGGAGCTGATCATCTCCCATGCGTAGGGCAGGGAGGTCCGGACGCAGTCGACGAATGCTGCTTCGTCGACCTCGCCTCGCTCGGCCTGTTCGAGTAGGGCCGGTGAGACGTCGAGCGACATGGGTTCTCCTCTCGCACCCCCGAAAGCGCAGGGGTTGCCGGACAGATAGGGGAGTTCGCGATTTCGAACACGCTCGGTACATGGACCGCAACCTCCCGCACCTACGGTAGGCAACCGTAGGTGACCACACCAGCAGAATGCGTATATGGAACGGTCCCGTTACGCCCACAATCGGCCAGGGATGAACAAGAGTTTCCAGGGACAAATGGGGTGATCCACGGGAGCCGGGCGGGCGGATCGCGAGCACCCGGGGGCGTCGAGTAGCGTTGCCGACCATGCGTCTCGTCATTGCCCGGTGCTCGGTCGACTACGCCGGCCGGCTCACCGCCCACCTGCCCTCGGCACCGCGTCTGATCCTGGTCAAGGCGGACGGCAGCGTCTCCGTACACGCCGACGACCGGGCCTACAAGCCGCTCAACTGGATGTCACCGCCCTGCACGCTGAAGGAGGGGACGGGCGAGGACGCGGGCGTGTGGACGGTCGTCAACAAGGCGGGCGAGAAACTGATCATCACGATGGAGGAGATCCTCCACGACTCCTCGCACGAACTCGGCGTGGACCCGGGCCTGATCAAGGACGGCGTGGAAGCGCACCTCCAGGAACTCCTGGCCGACCGCATCGAGACGCTGGGCGAGGGCTACACCCTCATCCGCCGCGAGTACATGACCGCGATCGGCCCCGTGGACATCCTGTGCCGGGACGCCGACGGGGGGACGGTCGCGGTCGAGATCAAGCGCCGGGGCGAGATCGACGGCGTCGAGCAGCTCACGCGCTACCTCGAACTCCTCAACCGCGACCCGCACCTCGCACCGGTCCGCGGTGTCTTCGCCGCCCAGGAGATCAAGCCCCAGGCCCGCGTCCTCGCCACCGACCGCGGCATCAACTGCCAGATCCTGGACTACGACGCCCTGCGCGGCATCGAGGACGACAAGCTCCGCCTGTTCTGACCCCCCGCCCCGGGGCCGGCGTCACGCCGCCGTGCCGGTCGCGTCCGGGGCGCTCTGCGACGCCGACGCGCCGCTCGACGTACCCCCGGCGGAGCCGTCCGCACCACCCGCGGTCGTCCCGCCGGCCCCGCCGGTGTCACCGGTGCCGCCGCCCGTGGCGTCCCCCGAACCGCCGTTCGTGGTGCCGCCGTTCGTCGTGCCGCCGTTCGTCGTGCCGCCGTTCGTGGTGCCACCGTTCGTCGTGCTTCCCGAGGAGCCTCCGGTGGTGCCGCCGCCCGTCGTGCCGGTCGTGCCGCCGGTTCCGCTGCCGCCCGAAGTCGTACCCCCGGTCGACGTACCACCGCCACCGGTCGTCGTGCCGCCCGTCGAGGGCCTGCCCGACGAGCCGCTCGGCTTGGGCGACTTGGACGGGGAGCCGGAGGGCGACGTGCCGGAGGGGGACGGCTCGGCGCTCTGGGACGGCCCGGGGGTACGGGCCGGCGGGACGGGGTCGTGGGCCGTGCCGTAGGCACCGTCGGGCCCCGGTGACGTGGGACGGACGCCGACGTCGCCGGTGTCGGCCGGGGCCTCGCTCATGCCGCCGTCGGTCAGGCCCTGGGTCGCGGACGGGTTGGCGTCGACCTTGCCGGCCGGGTTCCGCCCGGTGTCGTCGGGGGACGTCATGCCGAGCGCGACGACCGTGCCGAGCACGGCGGCGAGCAGCGCGCCGGAACCGGCCGCCACGACGTTGCGCCGGGCGAGCCGCCGCAGGCCGCCGCTCTGCGCCGCCGGCCGCGGGAGCCGCCGGGTGACCAGGGTGTCCCCGGCGGGGCCCAAGGGCGTGGGCGTCGGCTCCGCGGGACGCGGCTGCGCCGGTTCCTCCCCCGCCGGGAGCGCCGGCGGGCCGGGCACCTCCCCGGACCGGTCGGCGAGCAGGGCCAGCGCGCGGCGGCCGGCCACCGCGCCCCGCTTGTCGGCGAGGGCGCCGCGCAGCCCACCGGAGGCCTCCAACTCGGCGCGGGCCCGGTCGAACTGTCCGGTGCAGAGCGCGAGGATGCCCAACTCGTGGTGGAAATAGGCTTGTTCAGTGACGTCTCCGGCGAGCCGGGAGGCCTCCGCGCCGGACCGCAGGGCGCGTTCCCAGGCGCTCCAGTGCAGTCCGGCGGCGAAGGCGGGCGCGGCCGTACGGGCCAGCGGCAGGGCGCCGCTCTCCTCGCCCTCCTCGGGCGGGCACGTGCGCGGTACGACGGCGGCGAGCGCGGCCAGCACCGCGTCGGCCTCCGCGCAGACCCGTTCCGGGGTGACCGAGGGATGGCCGGCCCACCAGGCGTAGTGCCGGGCGGCGGTGCGGGCGTGCTCGACGGCGTCGGCGGCGTATCCGGCGGCCTCCAGCTGGGTCTTCACACCGGCCGCGAGCCGGTAGCGGGAGCCGACCGGGGAGACCAGGCCGCACGCGGCCAGCTCGCCGAGCGCGGCGTCCGCGTGGGTGTCGCCGACCAGCGCGGGCAGGTGCGCCTGGTGGGGTATCTCGCCGCCGAGGGCGACCGCGAAGCGGAGGGCGGAGCGGGCGGAGGGGCCGAGCCGGGAGGCGAGCAGCGGGGCGGGGGCCGCGGCCTCGCCGAGGGAGGGCAGCGCGGCCGGGTCCTCCAGGTCCACCGGTACGTCCACCGGCGGGCGTACGTCCGCGAAGACGCCGTACTCGTCCACCGCGCCGGTGCCGGCCCGCAGCTCGTCGCGCTGCCGGAGCAGGGCGCCGGCCTGGACGAACCGCAGGGGGAGCCCCTCGGACTCGAACCACAGGTCGCCGGCCCAGTTGGCCTCCTCCTCGGTGAGCACCCGGCCGATGGTCCGCTCCAGGATCTCCACGCCGGCGGCGCGGTCGAGGCCGGCGAGGAAGACCTCCTCCACCTCGGACTCGGCGGAGGGCGCGGGCACGTCGGGGGTGGCGCCGAACAGGAACGCGCACTCGGGGGTGGCGTCGAGCAGTTCCTCCAGGGCGGCGCCGCCGAACTCCAGGTCGTCCAGGACGACGACGGCGCCTATCTCCTGGACGTGGGCGAGGAGCTCCGCCGGGTCGGGGCGGTGGCCGGGGGCGTCGTAGACGGCGTGGAACAGGTCGTGCAGGAGGTCGCCGGCCGTGCGGTGGAAGCCACTGAGGCGGACCACGCCGTCCGGGGCGAGGTCGAGGCAGTCCTCGGCGACCAGGTCGAGCAGGGCGGTGCGGCCGGAGCCGGCCGGTCCGGTGAGACGGACGGAGCGGCCGCGGGACAGCAGGCGGACCAGGCGTTCGCGTTCGTCCTGGCGTTCCAGCAGGGAGAGCGCCGGCTGGGCGGGGCCGGGCGGTACGGGTGGGCGCGCGGCGCGTTCGGTCTCGGCGCGTTCGGCGGCGGTGCGCCTGCGGGGCGGGCCGGGCCGCCGGGAGGGCGGGCAGGGCTCTATCTCGCTGCCGTCGACCGGGTTGACGGTCAGCTGGAGGTCGCCGGAGACGAGCTGGGCCATGCGGGCGGGTGCGGCCGTACCCGGGGCGAAGTCGGCGGTGAGGGGGTCCCGGGGCGGGCGGCGGCTGTGCGCCTGACCGTGCTCCTCGGGTCCCTGGTCGATCGGGTCCATGGGTTCGTGCCCCCCAAAAGCGTCGTGTGCTCGCGTTCCGGCCCCTCCCGGCCTTGTCGCACACCGCGCTGTCGCTTCTGGTCCGGGCCCGCTCGGTCGAGGGTTGCGAGGCGGCGGGCGACCGCACCCTAAACCTTGGCTCAGTATCTCCGACAGGGCGGGGTGCCATGCGGTCCGAGACGTCACGGTCTTGTGAGGATTGCCCTCACACGGCGCTGACGTGCGCTTCGACGGGTGCACCCGGGTCCGTCCCGTCGCCCGCCGCCCCTCGTGCGCGCCTCTGCCCCACGCGCACCGCACCGTCGTACGGGCGTCACACCCGGGGCAGCGACTCCACCCCGATGCCGCCCTCGATGGCGAGGATGCGGTGCAGCCGGGTGGCGACCAGCAGGCGCTGCATCTGGGGTGGCACGCCCCGCAGCACCAGGCGGCGCCCGCAGCGACCGGCCCGCCGGTGGGCACCCATGATCACCCCGAGTCCGGTGGCGTCCCAGGAGTCCAGTTCGGACAGGTCGAGCACCAGGTCGCCGACTCCGGTGTCGACGGCCGAGTGCAGGGCCGTACGGGCGTCCGCCGCGCTGCGGACGTCGAGGCGGCCCCCGACGACCAGCTCGGCGTGGTCGCCCCTGATGTACATATGCGCTCCCCGTTGAGTGCGGACGGCGTACTGGGTGACGGTGCTGTGCAACGTCTGACTGTGCGGGTGGCGGTGCGGTTGCTGCTTGTAAGCGAACCGATACCGGATTCACCCCCGGGAGTGATCCCCCCGGGGTTTTTGTTCCGGGATGGACGGCTCAGTACTTGTAGAAGCCCTGCCCGCTCTTGCGGCCGATGTCACCGGCGTCCACCATCCGGCGCATCAGCTCCGGCGGGGCGAACTTCTCGTCCTGGGACTCGGTGTAGATGTTGCTCGCGGCGTGCAGCAGGATGTCGACGCCGGTGAGGTCGGCGGTGGCGAGCGGGCCCATGGCGTGGCCGAAGCCCAGCTTGCAGGCGAGGTCGATGTCCTCGGCGGTCGCGACGCCGGACTCGTAGAGCTTGGTGGCCTCGACGACGAGGGCGGAGATCAGCCGGGTGGTGACGAAGCCGGCGACGTCCCGGTTGACGACGATGCAGGTCTTGCCGACGGACTCGGCGAACTCCCGGGCGGCGGCCAGGGTTTCGTCGCTGGTCTTGTAGCCGCGGACGAGTTCGACGAGCTGCATCATCGGCACCGGCGAGAAGAAGTGCACGCCGACGACCCGCTCGGGGTGCTCGGTGGCGGCCGCGATCTTGGTGATCGGGATGGCGGAGGTGTTGGAGGCGAGCACGGTGTCCTCGCGCACGAGCTTGTCGAGCGTGCGGAAGATCTCGTGCTTGACCTCCAGCTTCTCGAAGACGGCCTCGACGACGATGTCGGCGTCGGCGGCGGCGTCCAGGTCGGTGGTCGCGGTGATGCGCGCGAGGGCGGCCTCGGCGTCCTCGGCCGCCAGCCTGCCCTTGCCGACGAACTTGTCGTACGAGGCCTTGATGCCGTCGGTGCCGCGCTTCAGCGCCTCGTCGGTGACGTCCCGCAGGACGACCTCCCAGCCCGCCTGCGCGGAGACCTGAGCGATGCCGGCTCCCATGAGACCGGCCCCGATGACGGCGAGCTTCCGTGCCACTCCGACTCCCTATGAACGCGCTGAAGGTCTGCCTCTCCGGCGGACCCTAGCGCTCCGGCACCGCTGTGTGACCGGTAAGTAACGCGCGTCACGTCTCATTTGACGGACATCACACCGGCAGGGGTCATTCCGCGCCTCGGACGGCGTAGTTGAGCACCTTTTCGCTCAACAGGTCCTCGATGTCGTCCAGGAGGACGAGTACCTCTCGTGACACTTCGGCCGGTTTGCGCCCGGCGGGCGTCTCGCGGCCGATGGTGAGGTCCTCATCGGCTTCGGCTGCGTCGCCCTGCTCACGCCGTCGCCGGCGTCGCTGTCGTACGCGCTCGGCATGCGCTGTCCGGTGGACGCGGCGCGGGACGCGTACGCCGGCCGGTACGCCCGTGCGCGCATGCGCTACGGCCTTCTCGTGGCCGTCGGGCTCACCGTGGTGTCCGTGACGGTGGGCACACGGGTGTCCCGGACCGCCGGGACGTAACTACGCTGGCCTTATGGTCAATCTGACGCGCATCTACACCAGGACCGGCGACCAGGGCACCACGAGTCTCGGCGACATGAGCCGGGTGCCCAAGACGGACCTCAGGATCTCCGCCTACGCGGACGCCAACGAGGCGAACGCGGTGATCGGCACCGCCATCGCGCTGGGCGGACTGGACGAGGAGATCACCACCGTCCTCACCCGCGTCCAGAACGACCTGTTCGACGTGGGTGCGGACCTGTCGACGCCGGTGGCCGAGAACCCGGAGTTCCCGCCGCTGCGGGTGGAGCAGTTCTACGTCGACCGGCTGGAGGCGGACTGCGACCGCTTCAACGAGCGGCTGGAGAAGCTGCGCTCCTTCATCCTGCCGGGCGGCACCCCGGGCGCCGCGCTCCTGCACCAGGCCTGCACGGTCGTGCGCCGGGCCGAGCGGTCCACCTGGGCGGCCCTGGAGGTGCACGGCGAGACGATGAACCCGCTCACCGCGACCTACCTCAACCGTCTCTCCGACCTGCTGTTCATCCTGGCCCGCAGCGCCAACGGGGAGACCGGCGACGTGCTGTGGGTCCCGGGCGGGGAACGCTAGGCCCCAGCCCCTCCGGCCCCCCGCCCCCGGCCTCCGGGCCCCCGGTCAGTCGCCGGTGCTGCCGTCGGTCAGCTCGCGCAGGATGTCGAGGTGGCCGTTGTGCCGGGCCGTCTCCTCGACGAGGTGGAGCAGGATCCAGCGCAGGTCGACCGGGCTGCCGTCCCTCCGCTTCCGGCGCGCCTTGGTGTCCAGGTCGTGCGCGGCGATCAGTTCGTCGTGCCGCGCGGCCTCCTCGGCGTACTCCGCGAGCAGCCGGGACAGCGGGATGTCCACGGCGATCCGCATCTCGCGGTCGGGGTCCTCGTCGGTCCAGGGGCCCTGGTCCTCCTCCCCCAGGAAGACGACCCGGAACCAGTGGTACTCGACCCAGCGCAGGTGGCTGATCAGCCCGCTCAGGGTCATCAGCGGTGAGCCGGGCAGGTGCGCCCTGCGGGCGTCCTCGTCGGAGAGCCCCTCGCACTTGGCGCGCGCGGTGGCCCGGACGTAGGTGAGGAAGGTGGTCAGCTGGGTGCGTTCGTCCCAGGCGGGAGGCGTGTCGGTGCGTGTCATCGCCGGGATGATCTCCCGGCCTCCGCGTCGGTGTCGAGGGGTTTTCCGGCGGACCCGTCCTTCGGCTCGTGCTTGTCGCGCTTGGGGAAGACGGTGTAACTGGCGGCGATGACCAGGTTGACGCCGATCACCCACAGCATGCGCAGCTGCCACACCCGCAGCGGGCCGGTGTCCCCGGCGTCGCCGACGTACCAGACGGCGGCCTGGAGCAGAGCGAGGGCGACGACCGAGGCCAGGATCCAGCGGCCCGCGACCTTCCACTCGTGCACGGCCCGGGCGGTGCCGTACCTCGGCGGCCGGACCGGGGGCGGCCCGCCGGCGAAGCGGTGGGCCACCCGGGCGTCGGCCCAGGCGAGGGTGGAGTGGCCGAGGCCGACCGTGAAGCCGATGTACACCGCGGCCAGCCCGTGCCGCCAGTCCGGTGCGGCGCCGTTCCTCAGGTCGATCGCGGTGACGGCGAAGAGCACCACCTCCAGGAGCGGTTCGCACAGCAACAGGGCCAGGCCGGTGCGCGGCATCCGCAGCGCGTACCGGAACGCCAGACCGGCGGCCAGCAGCACCCAGAACGCCACCTCGCAGGCGATGATCATCCCGACGATCACGGTTCGCTCCCCTCGTCCACCTTCCCAGGCTCCCGCCCCGGCCCGCCGCTCACGTCGTCGGCGCAGAGGAGAGGGCCGTAAGCGAAAGTCGTAGTACGGCCTCCTTCCCCAGGGGCAGGCGGCCCGTCGCGCGGCCGTGTTGGATGGGGCCATGCCCCGCCCGCTCCCCCGCCCGCACCGCGACGACCTGCGCATCGCCGTGGGCGGACTGCTCGGCGGGGTGCTGCTGTGGGCGCTCGGCATCAGTCCCCGCCTGGCGTCCGATCCCCTGGTGCTGTGGCACGCGCCCTGGGCACCGCTGGTGCCGCTGGCGCTGACCGCCGCGTGCGAGCCGCTGCGCCGCATCCGGCCGGGTGCCGGGCTGCTGGCCGGCACGGCCGCGCTGGCCCTGGACACGGTGACGCTCGGCAGCATCGTCACGATCGTGCTGTACACCGACCTGGTGTACGCGGCCGTCCTGTACGGCACCCCGGCCGCCGCCCGCCGCATCCCGTGGATCACCGGCATGCTGACGGTCATCGGCGGGATCGTCCCGGCGACGCTGTGGCGCGACCCGCAGGGGCTGCTGATCGGCGTGGGCGTCGGCGTGGTCGCGCTGGCGCCGGCCGCGACCGGCGCGCTGGTGCGCAACCACCGTGACGCCGCCGAAGCGGCCCGGCTGCGTGCCGAACAGACCGCGCTGCTGGCCGAGATGGACCGCACCCAGGCGGTCGGCGCCGAACGCGCCCGGATGGCGCGCGAGTTGCACGACATGGTCGCCAACCACCTCTCGGCCATCGCCCTGCACTCCACGGCGGCGCTCTCCCTGGACGACCCGGCGACCTCCCGGCAGGCGCTGGCCGTCATCCGGGAGAACAGCGTGGCGGGGCTGGCCGAGATGCGCCGGCTGATCGGCATCCTGCGGGACGGCACCGGGGACCGGGAGCCCGCCGCGTCCCCGACGCTGGACGGTCTCGGTGCCCTGGTCGACGGAGCCCGGGCCAACGGTCTGGACGTCACGCTCGACGCCGGCCACGGCAGGGTGCCGGTGCCGGTGGAGCTGGCCGCGTACCGGATCGTGCAGGAGTCGCTGACCAACGCGCTGAAGCACGCGGCGGAGGGAGGCGTCCGGGTGTCGCTGCGGCAGCGGGACGGAATGCTGGAGATCCGCGTGACCAGTCCCTACCGGCCCGGCGACGCCCCGCGGGTGCCCGGTTCCGGTGCCGGTCTCACCGGCATGCGGGAGCGGGCCGCGCTGCTCGGCGGCACGTTCGAGGCCGGGGCGCGGGGCGCGCTGTGGACCGTACGCGCCGTGCTTCCCCTCACCGAAGGAGATCCCGCGTGATCCGTGTCGTGGTCGCCGAGGACCAGTCCGCCGTCCGGGCCGGGCTGGTGCTGATCCTGCGCAGCGCGCCGGACATCGAGGTGGTCGGCGAGGCCGCGGACGGCGAGCGCGCGGTCGAGCTGGCCCGCGGCACCCGGCCGGACGTCGTGCTGATGGACGTTCAGATGCCGCGGCTGGACGGTGTGTCCGCGACCCGGCTGATCGTCGCCGAGGGGCTCGCGGACGTGCTCGTGCTGACCACCTTCGACCTGGACGCGTACGTGTTCGGGGCGCTGCGGGCGGGCGCGGCCGGTTTCCTGCTGAAGGACGCCGAGGCGCGGGAGCTGCTGGAGGCGGTGCGGACGGTGGCGCGCGGCGAGGGGATCGTGGCGCCGGCCGTGACGCGGCGGCTGATCGCGGAGTTCGCCGCGACGCCGGTGCGGGGGGCCGGTGCGGCCGTGCTGGAGGGCCTCACCCGGCGGGAGCGCGAGGTGCTGGGCCGTATCGGCGAGGGGCTGTCGAACGCGCAGATCGGGGCCCGGCTGGACATGGCGGAGGGCACGGTGAAGACACACGTCAGCCGGGTGCTGGCGAAGCTGGGGCTGCGCAGCCGGGTGCAAGCGGCGGTCCTGGCACGCGAGTTGGGCCTCTAGTCCCGTCCTGTCCCGAAGTGGTCCAGACCTATTGACCTGTGGTCCAGACCTTTCTACCCTCGCAGCACCGTGGGGCGTGAAGGCTCAGTCATGCCCCGGACACCCCCGACGACGAGGGAGGCGCAGCATGCGCTTCAGACACAGAGCCGCGGCAGGGTTCGCGACCCTGTTGCTCCCCCTGGCCGGCCTGGTCGGTCTCGCGAGCCCCGCGCAGGCCGCCGCGAACGCCACGGCGAGCTTCACCAAGACCAGCGACTGGGGCACCGGCTTCGGCGGCCAGTGGACCATCAAGAACACCGGCACCAGCAGCATCAGCTCCTGGACCGTCGAGTGGGACTTCCCCTCCGGCACCTCGGTCGGCTCCGCCTGGGACGCGGACGTCACCGGCTCCGGCACCCACTGGACCGCGAAGAACAAGTCCTACAACGGCACCATCGCCCCCGGCGCCACCGTCTCCTTCGGTTTCAACGGCACGGGCCCCGGCTCCCCGTCCAACTGCAGGCTGAACGGCGACAGCTGCGACGGTACGACGGTCCCGGGCGACGCGGCCCCCTCCGCGCCCGGCACCCCCACCGCCTCCTCCGTCACCGACACCTCGGTGAAGCTCGGCTGGAGCGCGGCCACCGACGACAAGGGCGTCAAGAACTACGACGTACTGCGCGACGGCACCAAGGTCGCCACGGTCACCACTACGTCGTACACCGACACCGGCCTGACCGCAGGCACCGACTACTCCTACACCGTGCGCGCCCGCGACACCGCCGACCAGACCGGCCCCGCCAGCGGCGCGGTCAAGGTGCACACGACCGGCGGCGGCACCACTCCCCCGCCCACCGGCGGCAAGGTCAAGCTCGGCTACTTCACCGAGTGGGGCATCTACGGCCGCAACTACAACGTCAAGAACCTGGTGACGTCCGGCTCCGCCGCCAGGATCACGCACATCAACTACGCCTTCGGCAACGTCACCGGCGGCAAGTGCGCGATCGGCGACTCCTACGCCGACTACGACAAGGCCTTCACCGCCGACCAGTCGGTCAGCGGCGTCGCCGACACCTGGGACCAGCCGCTGCGCGGCAACTTCAACCAGCTGCGCGAGCTGAAGGCCAAGTACCCGAACATCAAGGTGCTGTGGTCCTTCGGCGGCTGGACCTGGTCCGGCGGGTTCGGCGAGGCCGCGAAGAACCCGGCCGCCTTCGCCCAGTCCTGCTACGACCTGGTCGAGGACCCGCGCTGGGCCGACGTCTTCGACGGCATCGACATCGACTGGGAGTACCCCAACGCCTGCGGTCTGTCCTGTGACACCAGCGGGGCCGCGGCCTTCAAGAACCTGATGTCCGCGCTGCGCGCCAAGTTCGGCGCGAACAACCTGGTCACCGCGGCCACCACGGCCGACGGCTCGGCCGGCGGCAAGATCGAGGCCGCCGACTACGCGGGCGCCGCCGCCTCCGTCGACTGGTACAACGTGATGACGTACGACTTCTTCGGCGCCTGGGACGCCAAGGGCCCGACGGCCCCGCACTCCCCGCTCACCTCGTACGACGGCATTCCCAAGGCGGGCTTCACCACCGCCGACGCGATCGCCAAGTACAGGTCCGCCGGCGTCCCCGCGAAGAAGCTGCTCATCGGCATCGGTTTCTACGGCCGCGGCTGGACCGGCGTCACCCAGGACGCTCCCGGCGGCACGGCCACCGGACCGGCGGCCGGCACCTACGAGCAGGGCATCGAGGACTACAAGGTCCTCAAGACGTCCTGCCCGGTCACCGGCACCATCGCCGACACGGCGTACGCCCACTGCGGCAGCAACTGGTGGTCGTACGACACCCCCGCCACCATCAAGTCCAAGATGGCCTGGGCCAACAGCCAGGGCCTGGGCGGCGCGTTCTTCTGGGAGTTCAGCGGCGACACCGGCGACGGTGAGCTGGTGAACGCCATCAGCAGCAACCTGTAGAAAATCCTCCAACGAGTGAACGTGGCTACGCCACGTTCACTCGTTGTCCGGGCGGGGCCGCTTCGAGCCACGCGAGGAATCCGGTCAGCGCGTCCTCGCTCATGGCGAGTTCGAGGCGTGTGCCCCGATGCGTACAGGCCAGCACCACCGCGTCCGACAGCAGCGCCAGCTCCTCCTCGCCCTCGGGCAGCCGGCGGCCGGCCACCTCGATCTGCGCCCGTTCCAGGACGCGGCGGGGACGCAGGGCGTAGGAGAAGACCCGGTACCACTCGATGCGGTCCCCGTTGTAGCGGGCGACGCCGTAGGACCAGCCCTTGCCGCCCGTGTCCGGTTTCCCGGACACGTCCCAGCGCAGCGAGCAGTCGAAGGTACCGCCGGAGCGTTGGATGAGCCGGCGGCGCAGCCCGAACAGGAACAGCCCCACCACCACGAGCGCGACCACGATCCCGCACACAGTCAGAGCGAGGACCATCGGCACCGACCTCCTCGTCTCCTAGGTAATGGAACGGAAAAAACACCCACATCTACTTCAGCCGCGGCTGGGACCGAAAGGTCCCAGCCGCGGCTGAGTCACGTCAACGTACGGCGCCTGTTCAGCGCGCCGTCGCAGCACGCAGTCGGACGTCCGCGCGGCGCTCGGCGGCGGCGTCGCCCTCCGCCTTCGCGCGCTCCAGCTCCCGCTCCGTGCGCTGGACGTCGATCTCGTCCGACAGCTCGGCGATCTCGGCCAGCAGCGAGAGCTTGTCGTCCGCGAACGAGATGAAACCGCCGTGCACCGCGGCGACGACCGTTCCACCATCACTCGTACGGATGGTCACCGGGCCCGACTCCAGCACACCGAGCAGCGGCTGGTGACCGGGCATGACGCCGATGTCGCCGGACGTGGTGCGCGCGACGACCAGGGTGGCCTCGCCGGACCAGACCTGGCGGTCGGCGGCGACCAGCTCGACGTGCAGCTCAGCAGCCAAGGGTGGCTCCTCGGGTCACCACCCGGCGGGGGTGCCGGGTGTTGGGGTCAATTCTAGGGGGCGTGGATGAGGGGGCGGGACGCACCCGCCCCCTCACATGAGCACGGGGCTCAGGAGACGCCCAGCTCCTTGGCGTTGGCCTTGAGGTCCTCAAGACCACCGCACATGAAGAACGCCTGCTCCGGGAAGTGGTCGTACTCGCCGTCGCAGATCGCGTTGAACGCGGCGATCGACTCGTCCAGCGGCACGTCCGAACCGTCCACGCCGGTGAACTGCTTGGCGACGTGGGTGTTCTGGGACAGGAAGCGCTCCACGCGACGGGCACGGTGGACGACGAGCTTGTCCTCCTCGCCGAGCTCGTCGATACCGAGGATCGCGATGATGTCCTGGAGGTCCTTGTACTTCTGCAGGATCGTCTTCACGCGCATGGCCGCGTTGTAGTGGTCCTGCGTGATGTAGCGCGGGTCCAGGATCCGGGACGTGGAGTCCAGCGGGTCCACGGCCGGGTAGATGCCCTTCTCGGAGATCGGACGGGAGAGCACCGTCGTCGCGTCGAGGTGGGCGAAGGTGGTCGCCGGGGCCGGGTCGGTCAGGTCGTCGGCGGGGACGTAGATCGCCTGCATCGAGGTGATCGAGTGACCGCGGGTCGAGGTGATGCGCTCCTGGAGGAGGCCCATCTCGTCGGCCAGGTTCGGCTGGTAACCCACCGCGGACGGCATCCGGCCGAGCAGCGTGGAGACCTCGGAACCGGCCTGCGTGAAGCGGAAGATGTTGTCGATGAAGAACAGCACGTCCTGCTTCTGGACGTCACGGAAGTACTCGGCCATGGTGAGGCCGGCCAGCGCGACGCGCAGACGGGTGCCCGGGGGCTCGTCCATCTGACCGAAGACCAGCGCGGTCTTGTCGATGACGCCCGAGTCGGTCATCTCCTCGATGAGGTCGTTGCCCTCACGGGTGCGCTCGCCGACACCGGCGAACACGGAGACACCGTCGTGGTTGTTGGCGACACGGTAGATCATCTCCTGGATGAGCACCGTCTTGCCGACGCCGGCGCCGCCGAACAGGCCGATCTTGCCGCCCTTGACGTACGGGGTGAGCAGGTCGATGACCTTGACACCCGTCTCGAACATCTCGGTCTTCGACTCGAGCTCGTCGAAGTTCGGGGCCTTGCGGTGGATCGGCCAGCGCTCGCCGTCGTACTGCTCGTCGACGTTGAGCACCTCACCGAGGGTGTTGAACACCTTGCCCTTGGTGAAGTCGCCGACCGGCACCGAGATCGGCGCGCCGGTGTCGATGACCGGGGCCTGGCGGACCAGACCGTCGGTCGGCTGCATGGAGATGGTGCGGACCAGGCCGTCACCCAGGTGCTGGGCGACCTCCAGGGTCAGCGTCTTCTTCTCGCCGGCGTTGGCCGGGTCGGCCACCTCGACGTGCAGCGCCTGGTAGATGTCCGGCATCGCGTCGACGGGGAACTCCACGTCGACGACCGGGCCGATGACCCGGGCGACGCGGCCCGTAGCCGTCGCGGTCTCAACAGTGGTGGTCATTAGCGGTCACTCCCCGCGGTCGCGTCGGCCAGGGCGCTCGCGCCACCGACGATCTCGCTGATTTCCTGGGTGATTTCGGCCTGGCGGGCCGCGTTGGCAAGCCGGGAGAGCGTGTTGATCAGCTCACCCGCGTTGTCGGTGGCCGACTTCATCGCGCGCCGCGTGGCGGCGTGCTTCGAAGCGGCCGACTGGAGCAGCGCGTTGTAGATGCGGCTCTCCACGTAGCGCGGCAGCAGGGCGTCGAGGACGTCCTCCGCCGACGGCTCGAAGTCGTACAGCGGGAGGATCTCGCCCTTCGGCGCGGCCTCCTCGGCGACCTCTTCGAGGCGCAGCGGCAGCAGCCGGGCGTCCAGCGCCGTCTGCGTCATCATCGAGACGAACTCGGTGAAGACGATGTGGAGTTCGTCCACACCACCGTCGTCCGTGTCCTTCTCGATCGCCTCGATCAGAGGCGCCGCCACCTTCTTGGCGTCCGCGTACGTCGGCTCGTCCGTGAAGCCCGTCCACGATTCCGCGATCCTGCGCTCACGGAAGTTGTAGTGGGCGACACCCCGCCGGCCGACGATGTACGTCTCGACCTGCTTGCCCTCGCGCTCCAGGCGCTCGGTCAGCTGCTCCGCCGCCTTGATGGCGTTGGAGTTGAAGGCGCCGGCCAGACCGCGGTCGCTCGTGAGGAGCAGGACCGCGGCACGGGTCGGGTTCTCGGCCTCCGTGGTGAGCGGGTGCTTGGTGTTCGACCCCGTACCGACCGCCGTGACCGCGCGCGTCAGCTCGGTCGCGTACGGCGTGGAGGCCGCCACCTTGCGCTGCGCCTTGACGACGCGCGAGGCGGCGATCATCTCCATCGCCTTGGTGATCTTCTTGGTCGCGCTGACGGATCGGATGCGACGCTTGTAGACCCGGAGCTGGGCTCCCATGAGTCAGGTCCCTTCCTTACGTCACTTGGCGGCAGCGGCAGGAGTGTCCTCGCCGAGCAGCTTGCCGTCCGAGGTCTCGAACTGCTTCTTGAACTCGACGATCGCGTCGGCCACGGCCGTCAGCGTGTCGTCGGACATCTTGCCGCCCTCGCGGATGGAGGTCATGAGGCCCTGCTCCTTGCGGTGCAGGTACTCCAGCAGCTCCTTCTCGAAGCGGCGGATGTCGGCGACGGGCACCTCGTCCATCTTGCCGGTGGTGCCGGCCCAGACGGAGACGACCTGGTCCTCGGTGGACATCGGCTGGTACTGGTCCTGCTTCAGCAGCTCGACCATGCGCTGACCGCGCTCCAGCTGGGCCTTCGAGGCCGCGTCCAGGTCGGAACCGAAGGCGGCGAACGCCTCCAGCTCACGGAACTGGGCGAGGTCGACACGGAGGCGGCCGGAGACCTGCTTCATCGCCTTGTGCTGCGCGGATCCACCGACTCGGGAGACGGAGATACCGACGTTCAGCGCGGGGCGCTGACCGGCGTTGAACAGGTCCGACTCCAGGAAGCACTGGCCGTCGGTGATGGAGATGACGTTGGTCGGGATGAACGCCGAGACGTCGTTGGCCTTGGTCTCGACGATCGGCAGACCGGTCATCGAACCGGCACCCATGTCGTCGGAGAGCTTGGCGCAGCGCTCCAGCAGACGGGAGTGCAGGTAGAAGACGTCACCCGGGTAGGCCTCACGGCCCGGCGGGCGGCGCAGCAGCAGGGACACGGCGCGGTAGGCGTCGGCCTGCTTCGAGAGGTCGTCGAAGATGATGAGGACGTGCTTGCCCTCGTACATCCACTGCTGGCCGATGGCCGAACCGGTGTACGGCGCCAGGTACTTGAAGCCGGCCGGGTCGGACGCCGGGGCGGCGACGATGGTCGTGTACTCCAGGGCGTTGTTCTCCTCCAGCGCGCGGCGCACGCCGGCGATGGTGGAGCCCTTCTGGCCGATGGCGACGTAGATGCAGCGGACCTGCTTCTTCGGGTCGCCCGAGCGCCAGTTGTCGCGCTGGTTGATGATCGTGTCGATGGCCAGCGCGGTCTTGCCGGTCTGGCGGTCACCGATGATCAGCTGGCGCTGGCCGCGGCCGATCGGGGTCATCGCGTCGACGGCCTTGTAGCCGGTCTCCATCGGCTCGTGCACCGACTTGCGCTGCATGACCGTGGGGGCCTGCAGTTCCAGCGCACGGCGGCCGGACGTCTCGATCTCGCCGAGGCCGTCGATCGGGTTGCCGAGCGGGTCGACGACGCGGCCGAGGTAGCCCTCGCCGACCGCGACGGAGAGGACCTCACCGGTGCGGGTGACCGGCTGACCCTCCTCGATGCCGCTGAACTCACCGAGGACGACCGCACCGATCTCGCGCTCTTCCAGGTTCAGCGCGAGACCGAGGGATCCGTCCTCGAACTTCAGCAGTTCGTTCGCCATGGCCGAGGGCAGTCCCTCGATCTTGGCGATGCCGTCGCCGGCAACGGTGACCGTCCCGACCTCCTCGCGCGAGGCCGCGTCCGGCTTGTACGACTGGACGAAGGTCTCCAGTGCGTCCCGGATCTCCTCCGGCCGGATCGTGAGCTCCGCCATCTGGGTTCCCTGCTCTCCTTGTTGGGCCCGAAGTTTCACTTTGGGGGGATGGGGACTCCCCCCAACAGGAGGTGAATCCTCTGCACGGCCCAACCAGGGCCGTAAGTACGTACTACTTTTCTCGAGATATCGAGTTGCTGTCGGCTAGCTCGCCATGCGGCGGGCGGCCTCGTCCAGCCGGTCCGCGAGGGAACCGTTGATGACCTCGTCACCGACCCGCACCCGGACACCGCCGACGACCTCGGGGTCGACGTCGAGGTTCAGGTGCATCCGACGACCGTAGAGCTTGGTCAGGGCGGCGCCGAGGCGCTGCTTCTGCCCGTCGCTCAGGGGCACCGCCGAGGTGACGACGGCGACCATGCGGTTCCGGCGATCGGCGGCGAGCTTGGACAGGGACTCCAGTCCCGCTTCCAGGCTACGTCCACGCGGTGCGGTGACCAGACGCGTCACCAAACGCTCGGTGGTGGGCTTGGCCCGCCCGCCGAGGAGCCGGTGCAGCAGCTCGGTCTTGGCCGAGGTGCCGGCGGCACGGTCGGTGAGCGCGGCGCGCAGCTCGGTGCTGGAGGAGACGATCCGGCCGAACCGGAACAGCTCGTCCTCGACGTCGTCGAGGGTGCCGGTCTTCTCCGCGGCCGTGAGGTCGGCGATGCCCGCCAGCTCCTCCAGCGCGTCCACCAGGTCGCGGGGCTGCGACCAGCGGGACCGGGCCAGTCCGGACACCAGGTCGGCGGTGGTGCCGCTGACCTGGCCGCCGAGCAGGCGCTGGACCAGCTGCGCCTTCGCCTCCCCGGGCTGCGCCGGGTCGGTGAGGACCCGGCGCAGGCCGGCCTCGCGGTCGAGCAGCGCGGTGACGGCCGCCAGCTCGTCGGCGAGCCGCCCGGCGTCCACGGACGTGGAGTCCGTCAGCGCGTCGAGACGCTCGCGCGCGGCTGCCAGGGCCTCGCGGCTCGCTCCGTTCATCGCGTGGCCTCGGCCTTCTCCTCGAGGTCGTCGAGGAAGCGGTCGATCACACGGCTCTGGCGGGCGTGGTCCTCGAGGGACTCGCCGACGAGCTTGCCGGCCAGGTCGGTGGCGAGCTTGCCGACGTCCTGACGCAGCGTCGACGCGGCGGCCTTGCGGTCGGCCTCGATCTGGGCGTGACCGGCGGCGACGATCTCCTCGCGCTGCCGCTGGCCCTCGGCCCGCATCTCGGCGATGAGCGCGGCACCCTGCTCCTGCGCCTCCTGGCGCAGGCGCGCGGCCTCGTGCCGGGCCTCGGCGAGCTGGGCCTTGTACTGCTCAAGGACGCTCTGGGCCTCGACCTTCATGGCGTCGGCCTCTTCGATGCCGCCTTCGATCGCCGCGCGACGCTCCTCCAGAACCTTGTTGATGTTCGGAAGCAGCTTCTTCCAGAAGAAGAAGAACACGATGGCGAAGGCGATGGTGCCGACGAGCAGCTCGGGGCCGGCCGGGATGAGCGGGTTCTGCTCCGTCTCCTCGGCCGCCAGCTGTGCCAGGTTGGCGATCACATCAGTGCCTTTCGTCGAAACGTGTCGGTGGAGGGGTGATTACCGACCGAACACGAACGGCATAACGATGCCGATGAGGGCGAGCGCCTCACAGAAGGCGAAGCCGAGGATCTGGTTGGCGCGGATCAGACCGGCGGCCTCGGGCTGGCGGGCCAGGGCCTGGGTGCCGTTACCGAAGATGATGCCGACGCCGATGCCGGGGCCGATGGCCGCGAGGCCGTAGCCGATGGAACCGAGGGAACCGGAGACGCCGGCGGCGAGGTCGATGGCAGCGGACATGCCGTTTCTTCCTTCTCTTTTACGGACCGGTGGGGGTTGGCCACCGGACGACTGGGATGGGGGCGGGTGGTTCGGCTCAGTGGTGCTCGGCGAGAGCGCCCTGAATGTAGGAGCAGGCCAGCAGCACGAAGACGTACGCCTGGACGGCCTGGACGAAAAGCTCGAAGAGGATCATGGCGATGGTCATCAGGAACGACACACCGGCGCCCACGACCAGCCAGCTGTTCAGCAGGTACCAGGAGGCCACGGTGAACATGACCAGCATCAGGTGACCGGCGAACATGTTGGCGAACAGTCGCACGGCGTGCGTGAAGGGGCGGACCAGCAGGTTCGAGAAGAACTCGATGACCATGACCAGCGGGAGGACGGCGCCGAGCGACTTGTCGTAGCCCGTGACGTTCTTGAAGAAGCCGACGAAGCCGTGCTTCTTGAAGGTGAGCGCCACCCACGTGATGTAGACGACCGCGGCCAGCACCATCGGGAAGGCGATCACCGAGGCCACCGGGAACTGCGCCAGCGGGATCACGGACCAGATGTTCATGATCCAGATGAAGAAGAACAGCGAGACCATGAACGGGACGTACTTCTCGCCCTCGCGCTTGCCGAGCGTCTCGTAGACGATGCCGCGGCGCACGAAGTCGTAGCCGGCCTCGCCGACCATCTGGAGCTTGCCCGGGACGACCTTGGCCTTGCCGAACGCGGCCCAGAAGAAGGCGATCACGAGGACGGTGGTGATGAGCGCGAGCAGCATCACCTTGTTGAACTCGAAGCCCCCGACCGTGGCGAGCGGCTTGAAGAGGAACGACTGAAGGCCCGGAGCCGGGAAGCCGCACCCGTTGTCGGACATGATCCGACAACTCCAGTCAAAGGCGAGCTGGGTCTGGTCAGCACTCACCGCGGGCTCCTTCGGCGTGACGCATGGGTACGGCAACCTCGTTGTGTCGGCGCGGCACGCGGCCGCGGATCGGCACCGGACTGGTGTTACGGATGTGGGGGCGGCTGGGGGGCATCGAGCCTCGCGATCGAGCAGGCGTCAGCTCAGATGCCCGCGCCCGCGATGCCGCAGTTGGCACCGGACGATAGCAGGAGATCTCACAAGCCTTTATCCCGCCCCTACGCCTCACGGCTTCGGCCCTGTCTTCTCGGCTTTCCCACTCTGCGCGGAGTTCGGATCGGAGTCCGGATCGACGTAGAAGATCTTGGCCTTCATGTGGGCGCGCGCCTGCGCGGCCATCCACACGACGGTCGCGACGACGAGCGACAGCGCGAACGCCTTCGCGTCGAAGAGGGAGGTGTCCTTGAAGACGGCGACGAAGATCAGGAGGAGCAACAACTGGGCGACGTAGAGCATCAGCCCCATCGCCTGGAAGAGCTGCGGGAGCGTTTTTGCCGTCCACTGCAGCACGAGGAGGCCGACTCCCATGAACAGGACGGCCAGCACCGCGCCGACAGCCGCGCCGAGAGCACCCTTGCCCCCCGCGACCGCGGCGCTCACGGCGACGGTGATCGCGCCCACGGCCGCTGTGGGCACAGCGATCCGCAGGAGGTTCCGGGCGTCATTGGACGGCATGGCGGCAACTCCGCTTTCACAGGGGGCAGGTGTCGTCATGGACGAGCGTAGTCCCGGGCTGAGTGGTCGAGACCTCACACCAATGGACCGTCGCACTCAGGTCCTTCGGCTCTATCCGGGGTTCTCGTGAACCGTATCACAAACTATTTGATGAGGTCTTTACCTGTTCGGTGTGCTTGCTGTCACACATGAGAGTGACAGTGCCCGTCTGCGCAAAAACCGAGCCGACTTGTCTGGTATTGGGGGTGTTCGCTCCCCCACGAGTTGGCAATGCTCTAGTCAGATTCTTACCTTGGTCATCTCAACGACGGTCGATGAAACGCGATCGGGCGCCGATGGCGGTCGCCCCGTTGACGCCCGAGACACCCGCCGGGACCGGGGACCGCTCCTCGCCCTCGCCGTCCGCGACCGCCGCTTCCAGGGCGGTGACGGCCTCCTCGGCCGGTCGCCGCCTGCGGTACCGCGGCGGCACGAACCGCTGGGCCCACACCGGCACCCGCGGGGTGAAGCGCGGGAGCAGCAGCAGGACCAGGCCCACCGAGCTGAGGAACACCACGCCCAGGACGATCCACATCGACGCCGAGTTGACCGAGTACGCCAGCGCCCCGAAACCGATCAGCGCCGACCAGAAGTACATGATCAGCACGGCCCGGCTGTGCGAGTGCCCGATCTCCAGCAGGCGGTGGTGCAGATGCCCGCGGTCGGCGGCGAACGGCGACTGGCCGCGCCAGGTGCGCCGGACGATCGCCAGGACCAGGTCGGCGGCCGGCACCGCGATGATCGTCAGCGGCAGCAGCAGCGGGATGTAGACCGGGACCGTCTGGTGGACCGCCGCCTTCTCCGAACCGGTGAACAGGGCGAGGGCGTCCGGGTCCACCTGGCCGGTGATGGAGATCGCGCCGGCCGACAGCACCAGGCCGATCAGCATCGAGCCGGAGTCGCCCATGAAGATCCGCGCCGGGTGCATGTTGTGCGGCAGGAAGCCCAGGCACATGCCCATCAGGATCGCCGCGAACAGCGTGCCGGGGGCGGCCGCCTCGATGCCGTACGAGTACCAGATCCGGTAGGCGTACAGGAAGAACGCGCCGGCCGCGATGCACACCATGCCGGCCGCGAGGCCGTCCAGGCCGTCCACGAAGTTCACCGCGTTGATCGTGATGACCACCAGGGCGACCGTCAGCAGGGTGCCCTGCCACTGGGTCAGCGCGACGTTGCCGACGCCCGGGATGGGCAGCCACAGGATCGTCAGACCCTGCATGACCATCACACCCGCGGCGATCATCTGGCCGCCCAGCTTGATCAGCGCGTCGATCTCGAACTTGTCGTCCAGGACGCCGATCAGCCAGATCAGGGCGGCCCCGGAGAGCAGCGCCCGCGGCTCGTTCGACTTCGCGAAGACCTCGTTCAGATTGCTCAGGTGGTCCGCGACCAGCAGACCCGCGCACAGCCCGAAGAACATGGCGATACCGCCGAGACGCGGGGTCGGTTCCCGGTGCACGTCCCGGGCCCGGATCTCCGGCATCGCCCCGGCCACGATCGCGAACTTGCGTACCGGCCCTGTCAGCAGATACGTCACCGCGGCCGTGATGCAGAGCGTCAGCAGGTATTCACGCACGGGCTTCCCCACAGGTCTCGCTGGCCATCACAGCCTCACACCCTAGCGACGGACGCATATGGATGAGGACTTCCGGGTAGCGACGATGGTTGCACGCCTGGCTGTGCACCCGGGCCGGCCCCCCGGCTCAGCCGGGATACGGCGGGAACCGGCCGGTGAGGGCACGCACCTCCTCCCGCGCCGCCGCCGGCTCCGCCGCACCCCGCAGCACGGCCGCCAGCAGCGCCGCGATCCGCACCATCTCCGGCTCGCCCATGCCCTGGGTGGTCACCGCCGCCGTGCCCAGGCGCAGGCCGCGGCCGTCGCCGTGCGGCAGCGCGCAGCAGTCCAGCACCAGACCGGCCGCCAGGAGCCGGCCCCGGGCGTCGCGGCCGTCCACGCCGAGCGGCGCCGGGTCCGCGGTGATCAGGTGGGTGTCCGTGCCGCCGGTGGTCACCGCCAGCCCCTCCGCGGCCAGGTGACCGGCGAGCACCCGGGCGTTGGCGACCACCTGATGGGCGTACGCGGCGAACGCCGGTGTCGCCGCCTCGCCGAACGCGACGGCCTTGGCGGCGATGGTGTGCATCTGGGCGCCGCCCTGGGTGAAGGGGAACACCGCCCGGTCGACGCGCTCGGCCAGTTCGGCCCCGCACAGGAGCATCCCGCCGCGCGGGCCGCGCAGCACCTTGTGCGTGGTCGCGCACACGATGTCCGCGTACGGCACCGGGTTGGGCGCCGCGCCGCCGGCCACCAGCCCGATCGGGTGCGCCGCGTCCGCGATCAGATAGGCCCCGACCTCGTCGGCGACCTCGCGGAAGAAGCCGTAGTCGATGTGCCGGGGGTAGGCGATGGAGCCGCACACGATCGCCTTGGGCCGGTGGCCCCGCGCCAGGTGGCGCACCTGGTCGTGGTCGATCAGCCCGCTCTCGGCGTCGACGCCGTAGCCGACGAAGTCGAACCAGCGGCCGGAGAAGTTGGCCGGCGAGCCGTGCGTGAGGTGGCCGCCGTAGGGCAGGCCGAGGGCGAGGACGGTGTCACCGGGGCGCAGCAGGGCCGCGTAGGCGGCCAGCACGGCCGAGGAGCCGGAGTGGGCCTGCACGTTGGCGTGCTCGGCGCCGAACAGGGCCTTGGCCCGGTCGATGGCGGCGCGTTCGGCGACGTCGACGATCTCGCAGCCGCCGTGGTGCCGGGCGCCGGGATAGCCCTCGGCGTACTTGTTGGCGAACGCCGAGCCGAGGGCGGCGAGCACGGCCGGCGAGCAGAAGTTCTCGGCGGCGATCAGCTGAAGGGTGGTCGACTGCCTCTCCAGCTCGGTCAGGAGCAGCTCGGCCATCGCGGGGTCCTGGTGCCGCAGGACGTCGGTCTCGAGGGTGTGGGTGACCGACATGGCGGGCTCCCGGGCGGTCGACGGTGACGTAACCCCAATGTAGGCCCGGGCCACCGCACCCGCGCGGCCGTCCCACCCGCCCGTGTCCGCCCGCGCCGGGGCCGACCGTGCCTAGGTGCGTGCCGGTACGCCCGTGAGCGCCGTCACCACCGGGTCCAGCGCGTCCCTTATCTCGTCGCCGATCGAGCGGAAGAAGGTCAGGGGGGCGCCGTACGGGTCGTACACCTCGTCCGCCTCCGCGGTCGGCGCGAGCAGCCAGCCGCGCAGCGCCGCCGCCGCGCGTACCAGTGCCCGGGCGCGCAGGACCACGCCGTCCTCCAGCGGCGGCAGGGTGGTCGGGTCTATCGCCCGCACCAGCCGGGTGAACTCCTTCAGCGTGAAGGTGCGCAGACCCGCCGAGTGGCCCATGGAGATGACCTGGGCGCGGTGGTCGCGGGTCGCGGTCAGCACCAGGTCGGCCATGATGACGTGCTCGTCCAGCAGCTCCCGGCCGACGAACCCGGAGGCGTCCGCGCCGAACTCGGCCAGCACGGTCTCCGCGTGGGACTCCATGGGCGCGCCCTCGTGGCCCCAGGTGCCGGCGCTCTCCACGATCAGCCCGCCGCCGAGCACGCCGAGCCGCTCCGTGACGAAGTGGCGGGTCAGCCGCTCGGTGATGGGCGAGCGGCACACGTTGCCGGTGCTGACGTGGAGGATGCGGAAGGTGTCGCGGGGGAACCCGAACGTCGTCGTCTCCTCCGCGCCGTAGCCCCCGCCGCCTATGCCACGCCCCGCTTCAGGGGCCGTCAATTCGCCACCTCGAGGTCGGGTACGACCTTGCGCAGCTCCTCCGCGGAGAGCGCGCCGGCGCGCAGCAGCACCGGGACCTCGCGCGAGACGTCCACGATGGACGACGGCACGTTGGCCGGGGTGGGGCCGCCGTCGAGGTAGACGGAGACGGAGTCGCCGAGCATCTCCTGGGCGGCGTCGCAGTCCTCCGGCGCCGGGTGGCCGGTGAGGTTCGCCGAGGAGACGGCCATCGGGCCGACCTCGGTGAGCAGCTCGATGGCGACCGGGTGCAGGGGCATGCGCACGGCGACCGTGCCCCGGGTGTCGCCGAGGTCCCACTGGAGGGACGGCTGGTGCTTGGCGACGATCGTCAGGGCGCCCGGCCAGAACGCGTCGACCAGTTCCCAGGCCAGCTCGGAGAAGTCCGTGACCAGGCCGTGCAGGGTGTTCGGGGAGCCGATGAGGACGGGCGTGGGCATGGTGCGGCCCCGGCCCTTGGCGGCCAGCAGGTCGGTGACGGCCTCGGAGGAGAACGCGTCGGCGCCGATGCCGTACACCGTGTCGGTCGGCAGCACCACCAGCTCGCCCCGGCGGACGGCGGACGCGGCCTCGCGCAGACCCGTCACGCGGTCGGTCGCGTCGTTGGTGTCGTATCGCCGTGCCATGTCTAGCTGGCCTCCTCGTACACGTGCTGCGGGGTCGAAGTCTGCGGGGTGCTCACGGCAGCGCCTTGCGGGCGGTGGCGAAGCGCGGGCGGTTGTTGAGGTCGGGGTGGTCGGCCGCGTCGGCCCAGCCCCGCTCCTCGGTGAAGATCCACGGCACCTGGCCGCCCTGGGTGTCGGCGTGCTCGATGACGACGACACCGCCGGGGCGCAGCAGCCGGTGCGCGGTGCGCTCGATGCCGCGGATCAGGTCGAGACCGTCCTCGCCGGAGAAGAGCGCCAGCTCGGGGTCGTAGTCGCGGGCCTCCGGGGCGACGTACTCCCACTCGGTGAGCGGGATGTACGGCGGGTTGGAGATGACCAGGTCGACCTGGCCGTCCAGGTCGGGGAAGGCGCTCAGCGCGTCGCCCTGGCGCAGGTCGACGCGGGAGCCGGCCACGTTCTTCCGGGTCCACACCAGGGCGTCCTCGGACAGCTCCACGGCGTGCACGCGCGAGCGCGGCACCTCCTGGGCGAGGGCGAGCGCGATGGCGCCGGAGCCGGTGCACAGGTCGACGATGCACGGCTCGACCACGTCCATGGCGCGCACGGCGTCTATGGCCCAGCCGACCACCGACTCGGTCTCCGGCCGGGGCACGAACACCCCCGGGCCGACCTGGAGTTCCAGGTACCGGAAGTAGGCGCGCCCGGTGATGTGCTGCAGCGGCTCGCGCTGCTCGCGCCGGGCGATGACCTCCCAGTACCGGGCGTCGAAGTCGGCGTCCTTCACGGAGTGCAGTTCGCCGCGCTTCACGCCGTGCACGAACGCGGCCAGCTCCTCCGCGTCGGTGCGCGGCGAGGGCACGCCGGCGTCGGCCAGCCGCTGGGTGGCCTGGGCCACCTCCGCGAGCAGCAGGTTCACGCGAGTCCTCCGTGTCGTACTCGTGCGTACGGGTGTTACGCGGCGGCGAGCTTCGCCGCCGAGTCGGCGTCGACGCAGGCCTGGATGACCGCGTCGAGGTCACCGTCCAGGACCTGGTCCAGGTTGTACGCCTTGAAGCCGACGCGGTGGTCGGAGATGCGGTTCTCGGGGAAGTTGTAGGTGCGGATCTTCTCGGAGCGGTCCACGGTGCGGACCTGGCTGCGGCGGGCGTCCGCGGCCTCCCGCTCGGCCTCCTCCTGCGCGATGGCGAGCAGCCTGGAGCGCAGGATGCGCAGCGCCTGCTCCTTGTTCTGCAGCTGGCTCTTCTCGTTCTGGCAGGAGGCGACGACCCCGGTCGGGATGTGCGTGATGCGCACGGCGGAGTCGGTGGTGTTGACGGACTGGCCGCCCGGGCCGGAGGACCGGTAGACGTCGATGCGCAGGTCGTTGGGGTTGATCTCGACGTCGACCTCCTCGGCCTCCGGCGTGACCAGCACACCGGCCGCGGAGGTGTGGATACGGCCCTGGGACTCGGTGGCCGGGACGCGCTGCACCCGGTGCACCCCGCCCTCGTACTTCAGCCGGGCCCACACGCCCTGGCCGGGCTCGGTGGCGCCCTGGCCGCCCTTGGTCTTCACCGCGACCTGGACGTCCTTGTAGCCGCCCAGCTCGGACTCGGTGGCGTCGATGATCTCGGTCTTCCAGCCGACGCGCTCGGCGTAGCGCAGGTACATGCGCAGCAGGTCGCCGGCGAACAGCGCCGACTCGTCGCCGCCCGCGCCCGCCTTGATCTCCAGGATGACGTCCTTGTCGTCGCTGGGGTCGCGGGGTACGAGCAGCAGGCGCAGCTTCTCGGTCAGCTCCTCGCGCTGCTTCTCCAGGTCCTTGACCTCGGCCGCGAAGTCGGGGTCGTCGGCGGCGAACTCGCGCGCGGTCTCGATGTCGTCGCCGGTCTGCTTCCAGGAGCGGTACGTGGCGACGATCGGGGTCAGCTCGGCGTAGCGCTTGTTCAGCCTGCGCGCGTTGGCCTGGTCGGAGTGGACCGACGGGTCGGCGAGCTTCTTCTCCAGGTCGGCGTGCTCGGCGACGAGTTCCTCGACGGCCTCGAACATCTTGGGCTCCTGTACTGCGGTGAAGGGAAGGGCGGGCGACCAAAAACGCCGGTCCCGGGCACACCCCCGCGGGGGCGTGACCGTGGACCGGCGAAATGGGGCTCGCTACTTCTTGGAGCCGGCGGCAGCCTTGCCGAAGCGGGCCTCGAAGCGGGCCACACGGCCACCGGTGTCGAGGATCTTCTGCTTGCCCGTGTAGAACGGGTGGCACTCGGAGCAGACCTCGGCCCGGATGGTGCCGGACTCGATGGTGCTACGGGTGGTGAACGACGCACCGCAGGTGCAGCTGACCTGCGTCTCGACGTACTCGGGGTGGATGTCGCGCTTCAAGGTGTCTCCTAGGTTTCGGGAGGGCGCCGGGTCGCTGCCGCGGGGTGCGGTGGCGTGAACCGGAGCCGACGTACCAGTCTGCCAGGACTGGTGCCATCCTCCCAAACCGGGGGTGCGGCTGTTCTATTCCGGCCCGGGTGGGTGGGGTTCGCCGAGGCGCCCCTAGCCGGCGCTGACGACGCCCTTGGCCTCGCCGGTGGCCGTGCCCTTCGTGGCCGACGCCGGGATCGGCCTGTCGTTCTTCAGGGCGTTCCAGACCAGCTGGGCCTTGGACTTGGCCAGCAGGACGCGGTTGGGGTTGGCCGGGTCGTACTCGACGGGCATCGTGACCATCTTCATGTGGGACGAGCTGATGCCCTTGAGGCCGTCGGCGAAGTCGATCAGGGAGTTGACCGAGCCGAGGTCGGAGTCGGTGGTGACGGCCTTGGTGGCGGTGTCGGCGAGGTCGTACAGCTTCTTCGGGTCGGTGAAGACGCCGACGTGCTTGACCTGGTCGATCAGGGCCTTGACGAAGGCCTGCTGGAGCTGGATGCGGCCCAGGTCGGAGCCGTCGCCCACGCCGTGCCGGGTGCGGACCAGGCCGAGGGCCTGCTCGCCGTCCAGGGTGTGGGTGCCGGCCTTGAGGTCCAGGTGGCTCTGCGGGTCCCGGATGGGCCGGGTGGTGGTGACGTCGACCCCGCCGAGGTCGTTGATGAGCCGCTGGAAGCCCTCGAAGTCGACCTCCAGGTAGTGGTCCATGCGGATACCGGTGATCGACTCCACCGTCTTCACCGCGCAGGCCGCGCCGCCGGTGGAGTACGCCTCGTTGAACATCACGCCGGACGCGGCGGGGTGGGCGGTGCCCTTGGTGTCGGTGCACTGGGGGCGGTCGACGAGGGTGTCCCGGGGGATGGAGACCACGCTGGCCTTCTTGTGGCCCTCGTAGACGTGGACGATCATCGCCGTGTCGGAGCGGGCGCTGCCGTCGTCCGTGCCGCCGCCGAGCTTCTTGTTCTTGCCGGAGCGGCTGTCCGAGCCCAGGACCAGGATGTTCTGGGAGCCGTTGTCGATCTTCGTGGGCCGGTCGCTGCCGAGCGCCTGGTCGATGTCGACGCTGTGGAGGTTGCCGTTGAGCTTGAAGTAGACGTACCCGGCGCCGGCGCCGCCCAGGACGACCACACCCGCGGCCGTCCATGCCGTCGCGCGCAACGCCCTGCGGCCGGTGCTGGGCGCCTTGCGGCGGCGTCCCCTGCCCCGGCGGCGCGGACCGGCGTCCGGGTCGGGTATGGCGGGCTGAGTGCTCTCGGCGACCACATCGCTCCTAGGTCTCGGCGGTCGGGTACCCCCTGTGATCAGGGTCGGGCGCGGTCGTCTCCGCTCCATCGTCGCTCCGCCGGGTCAGACGGAGAAACTCGGAAAAGGGTTGCACAACGCCCCGAACCCGCCGCGTGCGGCGACAGCCACGCTGCGTGGCCATCCCGCTCCCTCACACCGCGCTGACCTGCGGTTTCGCCCTACCGAGCGGCCCGAGCGGAAACCGGCGCCCATCGGGATCCCTGTGGCAAACGTCTCGGGGTGGCACTGGTTCCGGCGCCGGGGTCGGCGGGCGCGGACAGCGCGAAGGGCCGCTCCCCGCGGGGGAGCGGCCCTTCGCCGCGGTGTGCGGCTGTCTACCGGGTGCGTCAGTCGTTGCCCGGCGTCGGCGTCGTCTTCTGGATCTGCATCAGGAACTCGACGTTCGACTTGGTCTGCTTCATCTTGTCGAGGAGCAGCTCGATCGCCTGCTGCTGGTCCAGCGCGTGCAGGACCCGGCGGAGCTTCCAGACGACGGCCAGCTCCTCGTTGCCGAGCAGGATCTCTTCCTTGCGGGTGCCGGACGCGTCCACGTCCACCGCCGGGAAGATGCGCTTGTCGGCGAGCTTGCGGTCGAGCTTCAGCTCCATGTTGCCGGTGCCCTTGAACTCCTCGAAGATCACCTCGTCCATGCGGGACCCGGTGTCCACGAGCGCCGTGGCCAGGATGGTCAGCGAGCCGCCGTCCTCGATGTTGCGCGCCGCACCGAAGAACCGCTTCGGCGGGTAGAGCGCGGTCGAGTCGACACCACCGGACAGGATGCGGCCGGAGGCCGGCGCCGCCAGGTTGTAGGCACGGCCCAGACGGGTGATGGAGTCGAGCAGCACGACCACGTCGTGGCCCAGCTCCACCAGTCGCTTGGCCCGCTCGATGGCCAGCTCGGCGACGGTCGTGTGGTCCTCGGCCGGACGGTCGAAGGTCGAGGAGATGACCTCGCCCTTGACCGACCGCTGCATGTCGGTGACCTCTTCCGGACGCTCGTCGACGAGGACGACCATCAGGTGGCACTCGGGGTTGTTGTGCGTGATCGCGTTGGCGATCGCCTGCATGATCATGGTCTTGCCGGTCTTCGGCGGGGCCACGATCAGACCACGCTGGCCCTTACCGATCGGCGACACGAGGTCGATGATGCGGGTGGTGAGCACGCCCGGGTCGGTCTCCAGACGGAGCCGGTCCTGCGGGTAGAGCGGGGTCAGCTTGTTGAACTCCGGGCGGCCGCGGCCGTGTTCGGGCGCCATGCCGTTGACGGAGTCCAGCCGGACCAGCGCGTTGAACTTCTCGCGGCGCTCGCCCTCCTTCGGCTGCCGGACCGCGCCGGTGACGTGGTCGCCCTTGCGCAGGCCGTTCTTGCGGACCTGGGCGAGGGAGACGTACACGTCGTTCGGACCCGGAAGGTAGCCGGAGGTCCGGATGAAGGCGTAGTTGTCGAGGATGTCCAGGATGCCCGCGACGGGGATCAGGACGTCGTCGTCGGCGACCTGCGGCTCGGCGATGTCGTCACGGCCCCGGCGGCCCCGGCGGTCCCGGTAGCGCCCGCGACGGCCGCGACGGCCGCCGTCGAAGTCGTCGTCGTCCTGCGGACCGGTGTTGCGGTCCTGACGGCCGCCGCCCTGCTGCTGGCCCTGCTGCTGCCGGTCCTGGCGGTCCGACCGGTCCTGGCGGTCGGACCGGTCCGACCGGTCCTGGCGGCCGCCGCCCTGGCCCTGCTGGTCGTCGCCCTTGTTACGGCGGTCCCGGTCCCGGCCGCGCTCCCGGCGGTCCCGGCGGCCACGGCCCTCGCCGTCACCGGCGTCACCCTGCTGCTGCGACTGCTGCTGCGCGGGCGCCTCGCCCCTGGACTCGCCCTTGGCCTCGGCGGCGACGGTCTCGGCGCCGCCCTGGGCCGGGCTGCCCGCCTCGGCGGTGGCACGGCGGCGACGGCGCTCGCTCGGGGCGTCGTCGGAGGCCGGCTGGCCGGGGATCTCGATCTGCTGCTGGGCCACGGCCTTCTCCGCGGGCGCCTGGGTCTTCGCCTCGGCCTTCTTCGCCGGGCCCTCGCCGTTCTCGGCGGACTCGCCCGTGCGGGCCTTGGAGGTGGCCCGGCGCTTCGGCTTGGTCTCGGCGGCGGCGTCGGCCTTGGCGGGGGCTCCCCCGGCGGCCTGCGCCTCCTTGATGACCTCGATCAGCTGGCTCTTGCGCATCCGCGCGGTGCCCCTGATGCCGAGGCCGGAGGCAACCTGCTGCAGCTCGGCCAGCACCATGCCCTCGAGGCCGGTACCGCGGCGCCGCCGGGAGCCGGCACCGGTGGCAGGCGCGGAGGCGTCCGTGGCGGGCGCGGCAGCGGTCTCCTCGACACGTGCGCCCATCAGATCGGTGGTGTCGCTCACGAAGGGTCCTTCCCTGGAGCGGACGTCGGCCTGTCTGGCTCGGCGACCGGTTGTGCTGTCCGGCTACGGTCCTGTCTTCTGTGAACCGTGCCGGGGCGGTGGTCCGCCAAAGCGGCGGAAGAAAATGTGCGGTGATCGGCGCTTCCGCGGGCCGTGGCACCCAGTGTCACGTGGCGTGGTAGCACCGACTCCGGGGCGTGCCCGGCGGCCCGCTCAGTGCCCGCATGCGTCGTACTGCCCAGGTACGGCGCAAGGAACACGGAGTGGCGCGGGAGGCTCCCGGAAGAATGTCTGTCCCGGACGGGGACACGAGGCACCTCGCCATGGTGAGGTCGGGTGCAGACTTGAGGTTAACACTACCGGATCCAACAAACATTCCCCCTCTCCACATCCGGCAACCGTGTGTCAGGTCGCAAGCGGCAGCACGCTCGCTCCCCGGACATCCAGGTCAAGCCGGTTGGCGGCCCAGCCCTCACCCGCGAGGTGAGAGACCTTGTCGGCCCTGTCGGCGTCGGCGAGGGCCATGACGGTGGGCCCGGCGCCCGAGATCACGGCCGGGATGCCGTCGGCCCGCAGCCGCTCCACCAGCGCGGCGCTCTCCGGCATCGCCGGGGCGCGGTACTCCTGGTGCAGCCGGTCCTCGGTGGCCGGCAGCAGCAGCTCGGGACGCCTGGTCAGGGCCTCCACGAGCAGGGCGGCGCGGCCCGCGTTGGCGGCGGCGTCGACGTGCGGCACGCTCCGCGGGAGCAGGCCGCGCGCGGTCTCGGTCAGGACCGGCTTCCCTGGCACGAAAACCACCGGAACGATGGAATCGTGCGGCTCCATCCTGATGGCACGGGCGGTGCCGCGCTCCATCCAGGACAGGGTGAAGCCGCCGAGCAGACAGGCGGCCACGTTGTCCGGGTGGCCCTCGATCTCGGTGGCCAGTTCCAGCAGGGCGGCGTCGTCCAGACGGGTCTCGCCGCCTATGGTCACCGCGCGGGCGGCGACGATGCCGGCGCAGATGGCGGCGGAGGAGGAGCCGAGGCCCCGGCCGTGCGGGATGCGGTTGGCGCACACGATCTCCAGGCCGCGGGGCTGCCCGCCCAGCAGGTCGAAGGCCGTGCGCAGGGAGCGGACGAGAAGGTGGCTCTCGTCCCGCGGGAGGGTCTCGCTGCCCTCACCCGCGATGTCGATATGCAGCCCGGAGTCGGCCACCCGGACGACCACGTCGTCGTAGAGCCCCAGCCCGAGGCCCAGGGCGTCGAAGCCCGGACCGAGATTGGCGCTGGTGGCGGGGACGCGCACCCGGACGGCGGCGGCGCGGAACGCTGGACCGGCCATCGCTCGAAGACACTCCTTGAGCTGCGTGGCGGTCGAATGGCATCGAGGGACTCGGTGGACACTCGACCGGTGTGCGGTGGACATCCGATGACGTACGACAGACCCGTCGGGCCGCGTAGACGGCGCGGCGCCGCGCCATGCGCGAGGGCATGTGCACAGGCGGGTTCGGTACAGCCTATCGAAGGAAGGTTCTGTGGCGACATAGGGCGCACAGGAGGCGCACGATGCGTGTCGCAAGCCCTCTGTGCACCCTGTCAGGGATCTCCCGGATCCGGAGCGATCAGGCGAGACCGAGGCGCTCGGCCGCGGTGGCCGCGTCGACCGGGACGGTGACCGGCTGCGGGGCGCCGGCGACGGCCCAGTCCGGGTCCTTCAGGCCGTTGCCGGTGACGGTGCACACGATGCGCTGGCCCGGGTCGACCTTCCCCTGCTCGGCGGCCTTGAGCAGACCGGCCACGGAGGCGGCGGAGGCGGGCTCCACGAAGACGCCCTCCTGCGCGGCCAACAGCCGGTAGGCGCGCAGGATTTCACGGTCCGTCACCTCGTCGATGGCACCGCCGGACTCGTCGCGGGCGGCCAGCGCGTAACTCCAGGAGGCGGGGTTGCCGATGCGGATGGCGGTGGCGATGGTCGACGGGTCCTTGACGACCTCGCCGCGCACGATCGGCGCGCTGCCGGACGCCTGGAAGCCCCACATCCGGGGGGTGCGGCCGGCGATGCCGTCGGCGGCGTACTCCTTGTAGCCCTTCCAGTAGGCGGTGATGTTGCCCGCGTTGCCGACCGGGAGGACATGGATGTCGGGGGCGTCACCGAGCATGTCGACGATCTCGAAGGCGGCCGTCTTCTGGCCCTCGATACGCACCGGATTGACCGAATTCACCAGCGCGACGGGGTAGTTCTCGCTCAGTTCCCGCGCGAGGGTGAGGCAGTCGTCGAAGTTGCCGTCGACCTGGAGGATCTTCGCGCCGTGCACGAGCGCCTGGCCCATCTTGCCGAGGGCGATCTTGCCCTGCGGCACCAGGACGGCCGACACCATGCCGGCCCGCACCGCGTACGCGGCGGCGGAGGCGGAGGTGTTGCCGGTGGAGGCGCAGATGACGGCCTTCGCCCCCTCCTCCTTGGCCTTGCTGATGGCCATGGTCATGCCGCGGTCCTTGAAGGACCCGGTGGGGTTGGCGCCCTCCACCTTCAGGTGGACCTCACAGCCCGTGCGCTCGGAGAGCACCTGCGCGGGCACGAGGGGCGTGCCGCCCTCGCGGAGCGTCACGACCGGCGTGGTGTCGGATACCGGCAGCCTGTCCCGGTACTCCTCGATGATTCCGCGCCACTGGTGGGTCATTGCTGGTTACTCTCCTTCAACCCGCATGATGCTGGCGACACCCCGCACGGTGTCGAGCTTGCGCAGTGCCTCGACGGTCCCGGACAGGGAGGCGTCGAAGGCCCGGTGGGTGACGACGACGAGGGAGGCCTCACCGTCCTTGCCCTGCTGCCGAACGGTGTCGATCGACACGCCGTGTTCGGCGAAGACGGTGGCGACCTGGGCGAGCACACCCGGTTTGTCGGCCACGTCGAGGCTGATGTGGTACCGGGTGACGACCTGGCCCATCGGGGAGACGGTCAGGTCGGCGTACGCCGACTCGCCCGGCCCGGTGGTCCCGGTCAGCCGGTTGCGGCAGACCGCGACCAGGTCGCCCAGCACGGCCGAGGCGGTGGGCGAACCGCCGGCGCCGGGGCCGTAGAACATCAGCTGCCCGGCCGCGTCGGACTCCACGAAGACGGCGTTGTACGCGCCGCGCACGGAGGCGAGCGGGTGGGTGAGCGGGATCATCGCGGGGTGCACGCGCGCGGTGACGGACGCACCGTCCGCGGAGCGCTCGCAGATGGCGAGCAGCTTGATGGTGCAGCCCATCTCCTTGGCGGAGCGGAAGTCGGCGGCGGTGACCTCGGTCATGCCCTCGCGGTAGACGTCGTCGAGGCGCACGCGCGTGTGGAAGGCGATGCCGGCGAGGATGGCGGCCTTGGCGGCGGCGTCGAAGCCCTCGACGTCGGCCGTCGGGTCGGCCTCGGCGTACCCCAGGGCGGTGGCCTCGTCGAGCGCCTCCTGGTAACCGGCGCCGGTGGTGTCCATCTTGTCGAGGATGAAGTTGGTGGTGCCGTTGACGATGCCGAGCACCCGGTTGACCTTGTCGCCGGCGAGCGACTCGCGCAGCGGGCGGATCAGCGGGATGGCGCCGGCGACGGCCGCCTCGTAGTAGAGGTCCCGGCCGTGCTCTCCGGCGGCGGCGTGCAGGGCGGCCCCGTCCTGGGCGAGCAGGGCCTTGTTGGCGGAGACGACGGAGGCGCCGTGCGCGAAGGCGGTGGTGATGAGCGTCCGGGCCGGCTCGATCCCGCCGATGACCTCCACCACCACGTCGATGTCGCCGCGTTTGACGAGGGCGGTGGCGTCGGTGGTGACCAGGCCGGGGTCGATGCCCTCCCGGACCTTGCCGGGCCGGCGTACGGCGACGCCCGCCAGTTCCACGGGGGCGCCGATCCGGGCGGCGAGGTCGTCGGCGTGCGTCGTCATGATGCGCGCCACCTCTGAGCCGACAACCCCACAGCCCAGCAGCGCCACCTTCAGCGGACGCGTACGCATCATCCGACCTCGTTTCCTCATACCGTCTACGGTGGGACCAGTCTCACTCACCGGACGGCAGTTTCTACCCTTGGTCCGGATCGTGAGACATCTATTTCATTTGCGCGGGGGCGGAAGACCGCAGATCTTCCGCCCCCGCGGGCGACCGGCCGCGCCGGTCAGCCGACGTCGAGACGCAGCAAATCCTCTTCGGTCTCCCGCCGGACGATCACCCGGGCCGCCCCGTCCCGTACGGCGACGACGGGCGGCCGGAGCACGTGGTTGTAGTTGCTGGCCATGGACCGGCAGTACGCGCCGGTGGCCGGTACGGCGATGAGGTCACCGGGCGCCACGTCGGCCGGCAGGAACGCGTCCTTGACCACGATGTCCCCGCTCTCGCAGTGCTTGCCGACGACCCGGGCGAGCACCGGCTCGGCGTCGGAGGCGCGGGAGACGAGCGCCACGCTGTACTCGGCGTCGTAGAGCGCGGTCCGGATGTTGTCCGACATGCCGCCGTCGACGGAGACGTAGGTACGCAGCCCTTCGAGCGGCTTGACCGTGCCGACCTCGTAGAGGGTGAAGGCGGTCGGGCCGACGATGGCGCGCCCCGGCTCCACGGAGATCCGCGGTGTACGCAGCCGGGCGCTCTCGCACTCCCGGGTGACGATCTCGGTGAGCGCCTTGGCGATCTCGTGCGGCTCGCGCGGGTCGTCACCGCTGGTGTAGGCGATACCGAGGCCGCCACCGAGGTCGATCTCGGGCAGCTCGACCCCGTGCTCGTCCCGGACGTCCTTCAGCAGCCCGACGACCCGGTGGGCGGCGACCTCGAACCCGGACATGTCGAAGATCTGCGAGCCGATGTGCGAGTGGATCCCGATCAGCTCCAGCCCGTCGAGCTGGAGGGCCCGCCGTACGGCCTCGGCGGCCTGCCCGCCGGCGAGCGGGATCCCGAACTTCTGGTCCTCGTGGGCGGTGGCGATGAACTCGTGGGTGTGCGCCTCCACGCCCACGGTGATCCGGATCTGGACCTTCTGCCGCCTGCCCAGTTCCCGCGCGGTGTGCGCGACGCGCACGATCTCCTGGAAGGAGTCGAGCACGATCCGCCCGACGCCCGCCTCGATGGCGCGGCGGATCTCCTCGACGGACTTGTTGTTGCCGTGGAAGGCGATGCGCTCGGCGGGCATGCCGGCGGACAGCGCGGTGGCCAGCTCGCCGCCGGAGCACACGTCCAGGTTGAGCCCCTCCTCGTGCAGCCACCGTACGACGGCCCGGGAGAGGAAGGCCTTCCCGGCGTAGAAGACGTCGGCGTCCGGACCGAACGCGGTACGCCAGGCCCGCGCGCGGGCCCGGAAGTCGGTCTCGTCCAGGACGTAGGCCGGGGTGCCGAACTCCTCGGCGAGCCGGGTGACGGGGACCCCGCCGACACTGACCACACCGTCGTCGCCGCGCGTGACGGTCTGCGCCCACACCTTGCGGTCCAGGTCGTTGAGGTCGGCGGGCGGTGCGGAGTAGTGACCCTCGGGCAGGACGTCGGCGTGGCGGGGCCCGGCGGGATGGGCGGAACGGCTCATGACGTGGCTCTCAGACTCTCTGTCTCTCCGGGGCGCATCAGCGGGGCCCTCAGAGGTGTTCGGGTGCGTCGATGCCGAGCAGGGACAGGCCACCGGCCAGCACCGTCCCGGCTGCTTCGGCGAGGGCCAGCCGGGCACGGTGGGCGGCCGAGGGTTTCTCCTCACCGACGGGAAGCACGCGGGGCAGCAGGGGCAGCACGGCATCGGCGACGGTGACGAGATGCCGGGCAAGCCGGTCCGGGGCGCGATGGGTGGCGGCCGCGGCGAGAACACGGGGGTGATCGGCGAGGGGGCTGAGCAGCCCCCGGGCCCCGTCCACGGGCCCGGCCTCGGCACCGAACCCCAGCCGCTCGGCGTTACGCCCGAGGGCACGCACCCGGGCGTGCGCGTACCGCACCCGGAACAGCGGATTGCTCTCCCGCTGCACGAGGTGATCGGCGGTGATCCGGGGCCGGTCGTGCGCGGCCGGGTGGAGCAGGGCCCACCGCGCGGCGTCGGGACCGAGCGGGGCGGGGTCCTCCGGGGCGGGCACGGGCCGCAGGTCGGCCGGTTCCCCGTGCTCCACGGTGGCCCGGCCGCCCTGGGCTCCCACGAGCCGTACGACGGCGTCGGCGACGACCTCGGCCCGCACCTCGTACGGCACCCGCAGCGCGACGACCTGCCCGGCGAGGGCGTCGCCGTGCCCGTACCGGGCTCCCTTGTGCATGACCTCACGCACCAGCCCGGTGACGGGGTCGACCTGCGTGTCCAGGCTGATGTTGAGGAACCCCGGCCCGGTGACGACGACGTCCCGGATGCCCTGGGCCACGGCGAGCCTGGCCCGCACGATCTCGGCCACCCGCCGCGCCGGCTGCCCGGCCGGCCGGGCCAGCTGCAACGCGATGGTCGTGGCGAAGTCCCCGCACCCCCCGGGACCCGGCTCACTCACCACGACCCGCTCGGGCACGCTCACGCTCAGCTCCCCGTCATCCACAGCACGACGCACCGCGCCCAGCACGGTACGGGACAACTCGACGGGGGTCACGGGACAAGCGTAGGGGAGGCGGGGAGTGGGGAGCGGCGGGGGTGAGCGGGGGGGAGCGGCCGGGGGACCGGGCGACCTCGCTGATCTGGCGGGGCGCGTGGCTGGGTGGGGTGCGTGGCTGGATGGGGCGCGCCTGCGAGGCGGGGCGCGCCTGCCGGGCGGGGCAGCGTGACAGCCATCGCTTGCCCGGCGGCACCGCGGGACCGGGCGACCTCGCTGACCCGGCGGGCCGCGCGGCCGGAAGGGCTGCGCGGCCGGATGGGGCGCGTGGCTGGAGGGGGCGCGACTGCGGGGCGGGACAGCGTGACGGCCCTCGCTTGCCCGGCGGCACCGCGGGACCAGCGAACTCGCCAACGGACGGGGCTGTGCGAGCGGGCGCACCTCCGTGCCCGCTCCACAGCGCCGGCCGGACGGAGCTGGGTGAGCGGGCGCAGCTCGGTGCCCGCTCCACACGCGTTGACCGGGACTTACTGACCGGGCGAGAGTTCGTGACCGGGCGAGACACCGACTCCGTGACTGGGGCCGGGACCGGGGGGTCCCGCGTCGCCGTCGACTTCCCCGTCACCACCCCCGCCCTGCTCTCCGCCGCTGCGCTCTCCCCCGCGCGCTTCCCCCTCACGCTCACGCCCGTCCTGTCCGGTGCGCCGCGCGATGAGGTGCTTCACGAGCTGGACCAGTTCCGCCGGCTCGAAGGGCTTGGCCAGGAACGCGTCCACGCCGACGTCGAGGCCGGTCTCGACCTCGTACTGCGTGCACGCGCTGATGATGGCGAGGGGCAGGTCGCGGGTAAGGGGATCGGCCCGGAGCCGGGCGGCGGTGCGGAGCCCGTCCAGCCGGGGCATGACGACGTCGAGCGTGACGACGTCGGGCCGCACCTGGTGCACCACGTCCAGGCACTCGGCGCCATCGGCCGCGGTCACGACCTCCAGCCCTTCCAGCTCGAGGTTGACCCTGATCAGCTGCCGGATGACCTTGTTGTCGTCCACAACAAGCACCCGGCCCGGAGCGCCTGACACACGTCGAGAGTAGGTCCGGTCCGGCCACCGCGTCCGGGTTTTCCCCACTTCCACCCCCTACAGGCGACCACCCCGGGAAACGGGTTCCGGATCACCCCACGGGACCTGCTAGTGTTCTACCCGTCGCCGCGAGCGAGAGCTCAGCGCCCGACACGCCCCCGTAGCTCAGGGGATAGAGCAACGGCCTCCGGAGCCGTGTGCGCAGGTTCGAATCCTGCCGGGGGCACTCGCCCAGGATCAGCAAGAATCAAGGGCTGACCAAGGCGGATGCCGACAGTAGAGGGCGGGAGTCAGTCTCACTGACTCCCGCTCTTTCTTGCTGTTGTGCACTCTCCGCGTGTGAGACCGACTCCCCCACTTCCAGCCGCCCTCGCCGAGCTCGGCGCAACCCCGCACGATCGTGAAGACGGGGACTCCAAGCCGACCAACGCTAGCCTCAGTCAAGGGCTGCCACATCTCAGCGCGCAGCCCGAGGGACAAGGGGCGGGGCGGCAAGTGGATTCTGGGCAAGCGCGAGAAATGTTCACCAAGTACGCCGCTGCACTGGCATACGTCGAGGTGGAATCTTCCGATGGCGACCTTGGCATAGGATCCGCGTTCCACGTCGGCGAAGGAGCCTTTTCCAACCTGTGGCTGGTGTGGTCGGGCCATCTCTTGGAGTCGTGCAGTAGGGGCGCGGCCCCGGCCGGCACTGCTGACGATGTAGGACGGAATCAGACCTATATCGTCCCTATCCTCGCCGCCGGTAGGCATCATCAGCGAGGGGAACGCCATGCCGGAGCAGATCAACGCCGCGCCCGAGGGCTACACCACGGTTGCTCCCTGGGTCGTGACCGACGACACGGGGGCCTTCTTCGCCTTTGTGGCCCAGGTGTTCGACGGAGAGGAACTCGGACGGGTGGCGACCGAGGACAGTTTGATCGGTCACGGTGAGATCCGCGTAGGCGACACCGTCGTGTTGGCCTTCGACCGACGCGCGGACTGGCCCACGATGCCGAGCCTGCTCCGCGTGTTCGTCACTGACGCGGACCAGGCGTTCGCACGAGCCATCGCGGCCGGCGGGCAGGTCGTCACCGCGCTGGCGGACAACGCCTTCGGACAGCGTGGCGGGCGCATCAAGGACCCCTTCGGCAACATCTGGTGGGTGGTCAGCCATGTGGAGGACGTCGTTGAGGGCGAGATGTGGAAGCGGCTGCAGGACCCCGTCTACGCTGAGGCCATGCGCGTGGCCCAGGAGACGCTCGACGTTGAGCTCAGCGGTCGACGCCGCGGACGCAGCAGCGCGCCCGTCAAGACAACCAGTTGATCACTGCGCTGTTCCAACGCGGCGGAGCGACAGGCTAGTTGCTGTAGGCATGGCGTTGAGAAGTGGGTGAAGCTCCTGGTAGATGGGTTGTCGACCAAGATCAACCTGCCCGCCCGGAGCTTCACGTGCTTGTCTACCCATCGGGAATCGATCTGTCCAGCGCGACCCTGCGGTTCCTCACCCGCCTGCTGGCCGCCAGGCGCATCCAGCGCGGGACACGGTGGCGCCGACTCACCGCGGACCGGCAGGCCCTGCTCGTACTCGCGCACTTGCGCTGCGGACACACCTACGCCCAGCTCGCAGCCGGGTTCGGCGTCGGCATCGCCACCGTTTACCGCTACATCGCCGAGGCCGTGGAGGTCCTGGCCGTCCACGCCCCCGACCTCGCCGCAGCCGCCCGCGCCGCCGTGCATAAGGCGTTCGTGATCCTCGACGGCACCCTGCTGCTCATCGACCGGATCGCCGCCGACCGGCCCTACTACTCCGGGAAGCGCAAGAAGCACGGGATGAACGTGCAGGTCATCGCCGACCCGTTCGGCCGGCTGCTGTGGGCCTCACCCGCTCTGCCCGGCGCAGTCCACGACATCAAGGCCGCGCGCACCCACGGCATCATCGACGCCCTGGCCCAGACCGGGGTGCGCTGCTGGGCGGACAAGGGCTACCAAGGGGCGGGCGGCACGGTCCGCGTTCCCTACCGGGGCCGCTGGGACAAGCTCTCCACAGGTCAGCGGGCAGGGAACGTCTCCCACGCCAAGATCCGCGCGCTCGGCGAGCAGGCCATGGCCACCCTGAAGTCCTGGCGGCTACTGCGCAAGCTCCGTTGCAGCACCACCCGCATCACCGACCTGGTCAAAGCCGTCCTCACGCTTCACCTTGCGACATCCAACTGAGGTTGGAAACGGCTCGCGTGGTCTTGGAGATCACCTCAGCATCGGCGAGCGCATCGCGTTCTACCGGAAGCGCCGCGGCTACACGCAAGAGGTGCTGGCCGGCCTGGTCGGTCGTAGCACTGATTGCGTGATGCCTCCTTGTTCTAGGGGCCCGCTTCCCGGTACCGAGCCGCTCGCCGTGCCGGACAGATGGTCATGCCCATCCATCGCGAGTCTGGAGCGCCCAACAGCGCGGGACCCGGACGAAGTGTCCGGGTCCAGTTCGTGGGGTGCGATCTTTAAGGTGGTGGACAGAGGTGTCCCCCCTGTCCGACTGTCCCAATGTCTGCGCTGACCTGCCCAAATGTGTGGGACAGAGGGATCCGCAGTTGTCCCACCTGTCCGAGCAGGGCTTCACGCCGGGGAGTGGGCAAAGTTGCCCGGGCCCCGACCACTGCTCGGTAAGATCCTCGCTTATGCAGCTACCCCTTCGCCAAAAGCTGAGGAAAATTCAGCGCCCCAGAAGAAGAGCAATGAGGCGGGACGCCGGAAGACATACTCCACGAATGCCTAGCTTTCCCCTTACGCTGATCCTTTCCTTTGCAACGGCAGCGGTGGCGGCTTGGGCCATTTTCGTCGGACTTGCCGAACTGACGGGGGCGCACATTGGCTTTTGGCCCCAGAAAAGCGCATCTCTGCCAAAAGATAGACTCTTCGACCTAACAAGAAGCACAGTGACGGCAGCAGGACTCTTGGCTGGAGTCTTTGCGATTGTCTACGCGTATCGGAAGCAGAAGATAGAAGAGGCCGCAAGCCACAGGGAAGATTCCGAGAGCCTAGGGTCTCGCTACCAAGCCGCCGCCGAGCAACTTGGGCACGAAAGCGCAGCAGTTAGGCTCGCCGGAATATATGCTCTCTCAAAATTGGCCGATGATGACAGTAGTCAGCGCGAGACCATTTGCCGCCTACTGTGCGCCTATATACGCATGCCCTACAATCCGAGGGAAGCGCGACCCGGCGAGCGGGAAGTGCGATTCACTGCCATCAAAGTAATCGCGGAGCACTTGCAAGACCCGGAAGAGGAGACGGCATGGTGCGGGTTTGACCTGGACTTCAGTGGCGCAACATTCGACGGCGGATCGTTTTCCGGTTCTCACTTCACATCAGGCGATGTCAATTTTTCCGGTTGCCAGTTCATAGGCGGGACCGTGTCCTTTGATCACGCTCGTTTCAGTGGCGCAACCGTGAACTTTGGAAGTGGCGATGATCCGCCTGCCATTTTCAATGGAGCACAGGTCCTGTTCACTGGCGCCCACTTCATGAGCGGCATCATATCGTTCATTTTTGCCGAATTCAGAGGAGGCGAAGTCAGCTTTGGCGCAGCATTCTTCGGCGGGAGCCGAGTGACATTCGGGAGTTGCATCATCGATGATGAAGGGGAGCTCAACTTCGGAGGTCCAGTTTGGCTTGGAGCAAAATTTACAGGAGGCGACGTTTGGTTCTCGGCAGCCGAGTTGCGAGGAGGATTCCTGAGCTTCATAGGTGCAGACTTTTGCGGATCTTCCGTCGTTTTTGACGTAAGCCTGACCGGAACGTCTGTCCTGTTCAACGACGCATACTTTGTTTCTGGGGCTGTCTCGCTCACGCAGGCCGAGATAAAGGGTGGTCGACTCTCCTTTGAGGACACACACACGCCAGAGAAGGTCGTGACTCCCTGGCCCCCGCCAGCCCCGCCGTCCCTGCGGCTCACCCAGCGGACGCGATGGCGGTGGCTGCGTCGCTCGGTGCGAAGCTGAGCATTACCTGAAGCCCGTGTTGTCCGACGCGTCGGACTGTCCGGCATGTTTAGGAGGTTGGGGGGGCGCCAGTACCCCACCTGCCCGACCCTGCACAGGGCTGCCCCCGTTATGTTTTCCGCGGTCCTGCAAGAGGGCCGCTGGCCTCCGGGCCCGGGCATGACTTTTGCCCCCTGTCGCCCCCCGGATGTTGCAGCCCTTTGCCTGTTGTCTCCTGCTCATAAGGGCTGGTTTCACGGTACGTAGCTGGCGAGGGCGAGACAGGCAGTCTCATTCGCCCCGCCATCCGAGCATGCAGCCGCCAACAAGCGAGGCTCCGGACGAAGGCCGGATTCAGATTTAAATAGCCTAGGGAAAAGGGTTCAAGCACGATCATGGATGTGACGCCAGAGTCAAAGCCAAAGTGCTCTAACGGTTGCGGCCGGCCCGCTAAGGCCCGCGGCTTGTGCAGTGGGTGTTACGAGAAGGACCGCTCTGAGCGCATGCCTTTCTGCGCCATCAAGGGATGCACTAACCGTGCTAGAGCGAAGGACCTCTGCAATCTACACTTGCAGAGAAAAGCGAAGGGCGTCTCGATGTTTGCGCCCCCGCAGGTGAAGAGCCGCATAATCCCTATGAGCGAGCGCTACAACGAGCGCGGCGAACGGATATGCAGCAAGTGCCTCCGTTGGCTCTCCCCGACCGAGTTCCACAAGCGGGCGAAGCAGACGCCAGGAGATGACGGCCTCCGGTCCATGTGTAACCGCTGCGTCATCTGCTGGCGATACGGCATCACCTACCAACAATTCGCGGAACTACTGGAGGCTCAGGGTGGAGCCTGCGCGATTTGCCGGAAGGACATCTGTGCTAGCGGCAGAGAGCTATCTATCGACCACGACCACTCGTGCTGCTCTCAGGGCGGGCGCTCGTGCGGCAAATGCGTACGCGGCATCCTGTGCCAGCCCTGCAACGGAATGCTGGGCTATGCCCAGGATGACCCCGAGATACTGAAGGCAGGTATTAACTACCTTCTTAGCCACCGACCGCACCGTTGATGACGTTGGAAGTCGCTCCGGTCTAGAAGTCAGGACGGTTCTTTTCTTGCACTTTCAGCCTCGCACGATGGCCCTTGGCCGACGTAGGCGCCATGGGGGTTGCCCCGTGTGTCCGACTGTCCGACTATTGCGCGGACCTGCACAAAAGGGTGGGACAGCGAGATTCACAGTGTCCCACCTGTCCGGCCTGAGTGCCGGGCTGCAACATCCGGGGGGGCAGCCTCTCACGTCGTCGCCTCCCGTCTGGTCCTCAACCAGACTGGAAGTAAGTAACCTTCCCGCGTGCGTGTGAGGGGCGTGTGAACCAAGCGTGACCACGCGCCGCGCGAGGCTCCCTTGCAGGTCAAAGGCATAATCAAACATGGTGTGACCATGCTCTCCGGAGCCGTGTGCGCAGGTTCGAATCCTGCCGGGGGCACCGTGGAATAGGTGCCCAAAGACGCCGTCACCAGCGGAAACGCTGAGGCCGGGGTCTTCGCGTATGTGCAGGCGTACGCAGCGTTGAGCGGCCCCAGGACGGGGTCTGTGGACTATTCGTGGACAGGATCTTGGAGCGTCTGCCCAGGTCAGCCCCTACAAATGGGAAGGCCCCTGGCCAAGTCCACGGGCCCGCGCTCCTCCATGGCCGTAGCCCTTCCGCCGACAGGAGCCTGTGACTGCCGGCGGAAGCCGCGCGCAGCCTGTCGGCCAAAGTGGTTGCAGCGGATCCGTCGCCGCCCCTGTCTTGGACGGTCACGCGCTGCGGCGGCGCAGGGTGAGCCATGTGTGCCTTGCCGCCTTGCCGGGCTCCTCCGTGGCGCGCAGCTCGACCAGGTCGGGGAAGCGGGCGCGCAGTTCCGATTCGAGGCGGGAGTGGAGGGTGAATCCGGCAGCTGGGCAGTGGCTGCAGGTGCCCGCCATCCGCACCTCCGCGTGCCGATCGTGGGCGGACACGATCGTCACTTCGCCGCCGTGGGAGCGGATGTAGTCGCCGGCGGATCCGTCCAGGACGTCCTGCAGTGCGGCGCGCAGCAGGACGTCTTCGGTGGCCACGTCGGCAGGCCGCCACCGCTGGGGGTGTTGCAGTGCGGCGCTGAGCGCGTCGCGTACTCGTGCTCCTGTGCCGGACCAGCTCCGGCCGTCGGCGAGTCGGATCACCACGGCCCCTGTCTCCACCTCGATGGAGGCGATGTCTTCGCGCTGGAGCATGTCCCCGAGCTCGTCCGGGGCCTCGGCGATCTCTCCGACGACCGGCAGCGTGCCGGCGGGGATCACCCAGCGGACGGCCTGCGGGTCGGCCGTGGCCTCGGGGTGCATGGGCACGATGCTCATGCCAGCAGTCCTACGACGGTGTGCGTCAGGAAGGCCATGGTCCAGGCCAGCACGAACATGTAGCCGAAGGCGACCGCGGGCCATCTCCACGAGCCGGTCTCACGACGCATGACCCCGACCGTCGACATGCACTGCAGTGCATAGAGGAAGAAGACCAGCAGGGCGGCCGTCGTGGCCGGGGTGAAGAGCTTCTTTCCCTGGTGCGGCCCGTCGGTGTAGGTCATGCGTGCCAGGGTTTCGGCCGGCTGGTCGGGGTTCTGGGCGGCGGCGACCTGGCCGAGCGTGGCGACGAACACCTCGCGGGCGGACAGCGATCCCAGCACGCCGATGTTGATCCGCCAGTCGAACCCAAGGGGCTCGAAGACGGGTTCGATGGCATGACCGATGTCGGCGGCGTAGCTGTGGTCGACCTCGTAGGCCGAGACGGCGGTCCGGTCGGTCGGGTCGACTCCGGCGGAGCGCACTTGGGCATCGCTGTGCATGGGCAGGCTGAGCAGCAGCCACATCGCGACGGTGACGAGCAGGATGATCCGGCCGACCTTGTGAAGGAAGCCCTTGCAGGCGCTCCACATGGCCTCGATCACCGCCCGCGGCCGCGGCAGCCGGTAGGACGGCATCTCCATGTAGAACGGCAGCACCGGTCCGCCCCGGCTGCTGAACCGTTTGAAGACCCAGGCCGTCGCCATGGCCGAGAGCGCGCCGACGAGGTACAGGGCGAACATGACGACGCCCTGGGCACCGAAAGGACCGACGCTGGTATCGGGACTCACCAGCAGGCCGGTCAGCAGCACATAGACCGTCAGACGCGCCGAGCAGGTCATCAGCGGCGCGCCCATCATAGTCGCGAAGCGGTCCTTGGCCGACGGGAGGGAGCGGGTGGCCATGATGCCGGGGATGGCGCAGGCGAGGGAGGAGAGCAGGGCGACGAACGCCCGGCCCTCCAGCCCGGCCTTGGCCATGAGCCGGTCCATCAGGAAGGCCGCACGGGAGAGGTAGCCGCTGCCTTCCAGCAGCGAGATCATGAGGAACAGCAGGGCGATCTGCGGCAGGAAGACCAGTACGCTGCCCAAGCCGCCGATCAGGGCGTTGCCGAGGAAGCCGGCGAGCAACGGGTTCGAGACGTATTCGGTGACCAGCGTGCCGAGCCGGTCGAAGAGGCTCTGCACCGCATCCTGCAGCGGTGTCGCAACGGTGAAGATGATCTGGAAGAACGCGAACATGGTCGCGAAGAAGATGAGTGTGCCCCACAGCGGGTGCAGCAGTACGGCATCGATGCGCCGCGTGCGGTGATCGACCTCGGGTACCTGGTAGTCCGCGCTCTGCAGCAGCGACTCCACCCAAGCCCGCCTCTGTGAGGGATCGGTGGGCGGCGCGACGACCGGCCGCTCCCATGCGGCCCAGTCGAGCAGCATGGACTGCAACTGCTCCAGGTCATTGCGTGATCCGCTTGTCACCGCGACGACCGGTACGCCGAGTGCACGGCGGAGGGCCGAGACGTCAAGGGTGCCGCCGCGACGGGCCAGTTCGTCACGGAAGGTGAGCACCACACAGATCGGCAGACCGGTCTGCATGACCTGGGCCAGTAGCCCGAGGGAACGGCGCAGCGTCGTCGCGTCGATCGTGACGAGAATCCCGTCGGGTGTGCCGATGCCCGGGTTGTCCGGGTCGAGCACATCGGCGACAACCTGCTCGTCCGGGCTGATCGGGTCGAGACTGTAGGTGCCCGGCAGATCCTCGATGACCACCTCGTGCTCGCCGACACGCGCTGTCCCCTCATAGCGCGCGACGGTCACTCCGGGGTAGTTGCCGGTCTTGGTCCGCAGGCCGGTCAGGGCATTGAAAAGCGTGCTCTTGCCCGAGTTCGGGCTGCCGACCAGAGCCAGACGAGTATTGCCGGTGACCGTCTGGGCCACCGGACCGCAGTGCGCGCTCATGCAGTGCGCCGTACACGGATGCCGGCAGCCTGCTCTTTGCGCAGTGCCACCTCGTAGTCCACGATCTGGAAGACAACGGGGTCGCCAAGCGGCGCCTTCCGCAGCACGGTGACCTCAGCGCCGGGAGCGAACCCCAGATCGAACAGTCGCCGCGCGGTGCTCGGCTCGACCGACTCGTCGATGTCGATCACCTGGCCACTCATCCCGGGTCGCAGGTCGGCCAGTCGCGCATCCCCCGCTGAATCCGTCGGCACGGACAGACCACTCCGAAGCGCACCCAACTGCACTGAGACCATCGACATCCTCAACCCCGGGATCACCTAAGTAGCTTAGGGCAGGCTAACCTTTTATCCCGGTAGCAGCAATATCGGCCCCCCTTCCCGACGCTGGACCCCACGGAGGGCTGCGGATCTGCGGGAGCCAAGCCGATGCCGCACATGATCACTCGTACTCACGCAACAACTCTTCGATCTTGCGGTTGGCGATCGCCTGCCGCCCGTCGATGCACTTGGCGTAGCGGCTCAGTAGGACTTCAACGCTGTTACCCGCACGTTCGGCGACCTCTGCAGGGTCGACACCGGAGTTGAGCCACCTCGACAGCGCCGAGTGGCGGAGGTCGTACGGCCGGGCGGCGAGCGGTGAGGTGACCGCGGCCGGCGGGAGCGCCAGCGCCCGAGCCTCCTGCCAGACGCGGTAGTACGTGGACGAGCCGACCACTCCCCCGCGTTCGTTGGTGAACAGCCGCCCGTCTTCGGCAACGCCGAAGGAGTCGAGGTGTTGCCGGAGGATGGCGACGAGCTGGGGCGGGATCGGTACGAGCCGGACCTCCTCCGCCGGCCGGTTCTTGAGGCCTCGGTCGTCGTGAGTCTCGCCGGAATCGGTCCACTGCTCGCCGACACTGGGGCGCGTCCGGTTCAGCAGTGCTGTCCCCCACCCGACCTCGGGCAGCTTCAGGTCGGCACTGGTGAGGCCGACGGCCTCAGCCGGGCGGAGGGCGCCGTAGTACATGCAGGCGAACAGGCCGACGAGTCGGCGGCCACGCGCGCGGCCGTACCCACCCACGTACGAGACAGCAGTCAGCAGGGAACGAGCCTGGCTTTACAAGATGCGACATGGCCTGCAGCAAGCCACCACCGTCAGGCGAAGCAACTACGTTAGCTTGCACAGAGGACTTCGAATCCTGCCGGGGCACCCAGCATGAGGTTTTCCAAAGACCCCGTCACCGGCAGAGATGCTGAGGCCGGGGTCTTCGCGTATGTGCGGGCATGTGCGGCCCGGAGCGGTCCCATGCCGGGTTCTGCAGACCAGACGTGGACGGGATCTTCGAGCATCGCCGCAGGTCGCCGGCTGCTTTCTGGCCCTAGGCTCGGCTTGCCCCCAAGGTCGGGCGACCGGCACGGCCCCAGCCGTGAGGCCCGACGCAGCCGGCTGCTTAGATCGTTGGCATGACGGACTGGTCCCAGCTCCACCACGCCTACGGCACGGCAGAAGACATTCCCGGCCTGCTCGACGCAGTGAGCCCGGCCCCGAAGGACTCAGGATGGACCGCCCTTTGGTCCCGGCTGTGCCATCAAGGGACCGTCTACCCAGCGAGCTACGCGGCCCTGCCCGCCCTGCGCGACGTGGCTCGCCAGTGGTCACCCGCGGACAGGCAGATGCCACTCACGCTCGCCGGCGCCATCGCAGCCAGCACTGACCGGCCATACGACGAGCAAGATCCCCACGTGGCCTACGCCTCGGAGATGTCGGACCTGGTGCGACTGACCGAGGAAGCTCTTCGGGATCCCACCCTCGCCGACGACCCCGCTACTTACGTCTACCTGCTGGCTGCGCTCCTCAGCTTCGAAGGGGACAAGGTCTGGGGTGAGCAGCTCGACGGACTGAACGACGATGAGTTCGAAGTCCCGTGCCCCTCGTGCAGCACGGAGAACTTCGTGGCTTTCGGTGAGTACGGCTTCTTCTCGACCACGGACAGCATGTACATGAACGAGGCCACGGCAAGGAAAATGCCGCTGCGGCCTGCGGACGCCTCAGCCCTGGAGGGGCTGGCCCAAAGGCTCCACAGTCGCGCACTCGCGGACGGCCAGACCGATGTCGCGCAGAAGTTGACCTACGTTTTCGGCAAAGCACAGTGCGCCGAGTGCGACGAGGTTTTCGGCGTCGCGGAAGCCGTCACCACTCGCTGGGACGCGTGACCCCGGCAACCGGTCAGCGCACCACACGCGGCCGAGGCGAACTGTCGCTCGACGGCCAGGTCGTCGGCCGGCGTCCGAAGTAGAAGCTCCGGGATGTGCCTGAGCGCGTCCCCGTGGACTCGCTGTGGGGGCCGGGCGGGAGTGGGCGTCGAGGGCGTTGTGCACGGAGCTGTGGCCGGTCTGGGGCGCGGCCTCTGGCTGCGGGGCTGCAGCGAGCGAGGCCCGGAGGTTGCGTGACGTGATGGCGATTGCGATTGCCGCCGGTGTCGGACTTCTCTCGCATCAGGGCGGCGCCGATGGTCTGGCCATGCGGGGCGCAACGGGCGTGAGCACACTGGGACCATGGAAAGCCGGGCTCCCTCGCCACCTGGGGACGTGTCCCCGTCGGACGCCGCCGAGGGGCGCGAGTACGCGGGGGCCGTGTACGGCTCGCTGCTCGCGGCCTCGGTGGTGGTCGGAGCCGGCTCACTCGGTTCCGCCCCCCGGCTGCAACTGGTTCTCCTGCTGCTGTGCACCGGGACGGTGTCCTGGGCGACCCGCGTGTACGGCCGGCTGTTCCGGCAGCGCATCGCGGGCGGGTCCGTGGGCATGAAGGACATCCGTGGAGCCTGCACGGACGAGTGGCCCGTCATCATGGCAGCCGTGCCGCCGGCCGTGGCAGTCGCTGTCACACCCTTGCTGGGCATCGGCCCGAAAGGGGCGGTGTGGCTGGCCCTCGGCGTGGCGCTGGCCGGTCATGTCGGCTGGTCCACGGTCGCCGCCCGCAGCGCGGGCGCCACAGGCCGCGCGGTGCTGATCACAGGGGCGGTCAACCTGGTGCTCGGCCTTGCCGTCGTGGTCTACAAGGTGGCCAGCAAGCGTTGACCGCCAGGGGGCGAGCCGTTGATCGGCTCCCCCGCTCGGCGGGCAGCCCCCGCCGTCGAGTGCGACGCTGGAGGTGGTCCGTCCCGGTCTCTGGAACACGGGAGGAGCGGACATGGAGATCAAGCCGCAGGCGGCCGTCATTCCCAAGGAAACCGGACACCTGGAACAGGGCAAATACGGCCCTGTTTTCCCCAGGACCCCGGCCTGTTACGGGTTCACCATCGTCGCGAACGTCAAACCGGGCAGGGCAGGCACGATGCGCGAGTACGGCTACACCTTGGCCAAGGCCCTGGAGCAGGATCCGTACCTCCTCGCGCCCTTGAAGCTGCACTATCTGCGCTGGGTTCTCTTCGACGACGACACGCGCTTCATGTACCAGGGAATTTTCGACACCGATTTCGACAAGTACACGGAGGACGCTGTCGCGCTCTTCACCAAAGCGGGCGTGAGCACGGCCTTCGAGAATCTCGAGGGTTTCCCCGAGGACTGGCGTACGAACCCCGACGCCTTCGTGCGCTTCGTACGCGAACACCACTGTCCGAGCTTCATCGAGTACGGCGAGTATCCGTACGTGACCGCGGACGAGATCAAGAAGGCGCTGCGGATCAAGAGCGCCCTTTCGGAGATGCTCGACCAGATGCAGTGAGACCATGGAAATGAGCGAGGTCAGGACCGCGCGCACGTACAACCAGCGGCACGTGCCGCGGAAGTACACCCCTGGCGGGCGTCGGGTGAGCGTGTACGTCTCCTGGAGCTATCCTGCGGAGGCCGGTCGCGACGCGGCCGAGCTGGACAACCGCTTCTCCACGATGACCGAGGTCAGGCGGGTGGCATGGCCCGCCTACGAGGACCCGAAGTGGTCGGACCCCTACCGGTTCCAGCAGGGCATCGCCGGGTCGCTGGAGCTGTTCTTCTGGGCCTGGATACCGTTCCAGGACTACGTCGAAGAGGTCACGGGACATTCCGTTCCCGTGTACCAGCGCATCGACCAGGCCGGTTTCTTCACGCCGCTCGACGAGCGGGTGCTCGGCGACACCGACGTGCTGTTCGTGTTCGGACTGGACCACGCGGTCACCGGGCAGGAGGCCCGGCCGGGGGAGATCGAGGCGCTGCGGGCGTTCCTCGGCCGGGAGGACGCCTGCCTCGTACTGGGCCCGCACCACGATGTCGGCGCCTCGGACGACCTCAAGGTCCGCGAGATGGAGTACCGCCATCACGGCGATCCACTGGTGCCCCGGCAGCAGCGGTTCGCCACCTACGTCAGGGACTTGTTGAAGGGCCTCGACGTACCGGTCGTGAACCGGTACGGGCTGCGCCCCGCGACGCTCGAGGGCAACCGGATCGCCCCGCTGTCCACGGTCCGGGATCTGGACCCGAAGGGCTGGCTCGACGGGGTGACGAACTTCAACTTCCACATGCACCTGCCGCACTACGACGTGACGGCCGACGATCCGGACGCTATCCGCGTGCTGGCCAGGCAGCCGATCGACACGTCCCGGCCGCATCCGTTCACGGAGGCGGGCAACGCGGAGTTCAACATGTTCCTGTGGATGCCGCCCGGCGGTGACCGCGCGGCCGATCTGCTGCTGGCGGACTCGACGATCTTCAGTTCCCTGTTCGGCGGTGACGACAGCCTGCGGAACTTCTGGCGGAACGTCGTCTCCAAATAAGGCGAGTAAGACAAGTAGGAGTCGTCTCCAAGCAGGACCCGCCCGGAGGTCAACGGTGAGCGTGCACACGGACGTCGCGTTGCGACTCGACGACATCCAGCGCGGGGTGCTCAGCGCCCGGCCGACGCCGTACGCGGCCACGTACCTCGTCTTCCGCATCGACGACCGGGGTGACGGACGGGAGTTCATGCGGCGCGCGAGTACGGCGGTGACCTCCGCGGCGGACTCCGTCAGCCCTCTGGGGGAGAGCTGGGTGAGTGTGGCCGTCACCTGCCGCGGTCTGGAGGCGCTGGGCGTGCCGCGCGCCTCGCTGGACACGTTCGCCTGGGAGTTCCGGCAGGGCATGGCCGCACGCGCCAGGGCGCTGGGCGATGTGGGCGAGAGCAGCCCGGAGTACTGGGAAGCACCGCTGGGCGGCCCCGGTGTACACGTGGTGATCACAGCGGTCGCGCCCGATCCCGCGCGCCTGGAAGCCGCTGTCGAACGGGCCCGGCCGGCGTACGACCGGCTTTCCGGTGTCACGGCGATATGGCGGCAGGCGTGTTACGCGCTGCCCACCGAGACCGAGCACTTCGGTTACCGCGACGGAGTCAGCCATCCGGCCGTCGAAGGCAGCGGCATACCGGGATCGAACCAGTTGGAAGTGCCCATCAAGGCCGGCGAGTTCGTCCTCGGCTACCGGGACGAACTCGGCGGCATCCAGAGCCCCGAGCCGGCCGTCCTGGCCCGCAACGGCAGTTACGCGGTCTTCCGCAAGCTCCACCAGAAGGTCGCCGAGTTCCGCCGCTACCTCAAGGACAACTCGACCGGGCCCCAGGACGAGGAGTTGATCGCCGCGAAGATCATGGGGCGTTGGCGCAGCGGGGCTCCCCTGGCGCTGGCTCCGGAGCATGACGATCCCGCCCTCGGTGCCGACGCGTACCGGCGCAACACGTTCCTGTACGAGGGCGACGACCCAATGGGGTTCAGGACACCCGGCGGCTGCCACATCCGCCGGGCCAATCCCCGTGACGCCGCGGTGGCGGGAGAGGTGCGGCTGCACCGCATGATCCGCCGCGGCGCCGTGTACGGTCCGCCCCTGCCCGAGGGGGTGTTGGAGGACGACGGGGCCGACCGCGGTCTGATGTTCGCGTTCATCGGCGCGCATCCGGGGCGGCAGTTCGAGTTCGTCCAGTCCCAGTGGATGAACGACGGCGTGTTCTTCGGCGCGGGCACCGCACAGGACCCCGTGACTGGATCCCGCGACGGCTCCGGCGAGTTCACCATCCCGCGGCGGCCTCTGCGCCGGCGCCTTGCCGCACTGCCGCGTTTCGTCGTCACCCGAGGGGGCGAGTACTGCTTCCTGCCGAGCCTGACCGCCCTGCGCTGGCTCGGTGACCTGCGCGACTGACACCTGTGGGGGGCCTCGTTCACCTAGCGGGGCCCGGTACGCCGGGACGCAGCCGGGTGACCCTTCGGCGGCCCGCCCGGTGCGGGGCGCGTTTGTCGGTCGTGGGAGCGGCAACGCGGGGTGCATGAGTCAGTCGAACAGTGCGACGAATCAGAGTTCTGGAGCCAAGCGGGGCACGGCCGGCAAGGCCCGGGGTGCTGCGGCGAAGGCCACCGCTCCCGCGTCGCGGGCGGCGGACAAGGTGGCTGACAAGGCCGCGGAGGAGGGCGAGCGCGTGGCCGGCACGAGCAGTGCGGTCGTGCGGGGCGCGGTCGACGGCGTGCAGGCCGGACGCAAGGCCGTCGTCACCGCCTCGGGGCAGGCCGTGGCGTTCGCCAGGACGGTGGGGACGGTGATCGCTCATCGGAAGGTGCTCGCCGCCGGCGTGGGCGCGGGCTTGTCGGCGTTGAGCGCCACCTCCTACCTGGCGGGCCGCCGGGCGGGGCGCCGGACGCTCGGACCCCTCACCCGGCTGACCGGCGGGCGGATCTGAGGGTCCCGCCCGCATCGCGGGGTCGTGCCGACCCCGTGCGGGTGGCGCCTCGCAAACGAACCGGTACCCCATGTGCCCGAAGACCCCGGCATCGGCGGAACGCCGGGCCGGGGTCGTCCCGTACGGGCCTGCCGCCGCGTCCCGTCAGCTTCGTCCTCCCGCATAGGGACCGGACATGCGGCCGGCGGGGCCGGTGGCTTCCTTGCCGCGGGCGGCCGGGCGGCCGATCGCGGCGGCCGCGAGGGCCAGCAGCAGCCCTATGACGCCGACGATGACGTTGTTGACGATGGTCTTCGTCGTGGAGACGTTGCCGGCCACGGCCCACGGCGCGATGATCGTCCACACGCTCAGTGCGCAAGCGGCCCAGGCCATGCTGTGCACGCGGTCGTAGGCCCGGCCGAAGCCACCGCTCATGAGCAGCGCGTAGGCGATGCCGGTGATCAGGTTGTTGACCGCCAGGGTGGAGAAGCCGTTGAAGCCCGTGATCCAGGGCGAGGCCGCGAGGTAGAGCCCGGTGAGCAGGGCCATGGTCTCGATGGCCTGCGCCTTTGGCGTGCTCGTGGTGCGTTCGGCCATCTCGTGGCGTTCACGCATGGCGATGATGTCGGGGTGGGTCGCCATGTCGGTCCGAGGAGAGGTCGCCATGTCACTTACCTCCGAAGTATGGCGTTCGTACCGATGTGCCGGGCGGGTACCCATCTGCCGGGCGCTAACCGCCGGGTTCACGGGTGACTCCGGTGCGGCGTAGGCGTTCGGCGGCTTTCCGATCGTGTCTCCCGCCTCGCGCAGGGCCCGGAAGTGGTGGCACGACCGGCTACAGCACCGGCACGGTCGCGAGCGTCCCCATGCCTGTCACGCCGACCGCTTGCGGGGCGTGGTCTTCTTCGTCTGGGCCTTCTTCGTCGTGCTCTTCGCCGCCGCGGACCCCGTCTTCTTCCCGCTCTCCCCCGCCTTCGACGTCGACTTGCGTGCGGGCGTGGCCTTCTTCGCCGGGGTCGTCTTCTTCGCGGCCGTGGACGTCGACTTCTTGCCGGCCGGTTCCTTGGGGGCCGTCCGGCCCCGGCGCAGGGGTCTGACGTCGGCCTCCGCGCCGGCGGCCGCGCGGGACTCGCGGGCCGCGCGCACGCTGCCCTCCAGGGCGGCCATCAGGTCGAGCACCTTGCCGCCGGCGGCGGGGGCCGGGGCCTCGGGCGGGGACTCGCCGGAGGCCTTCGCGGCGATGACCTCCTCCAGCGCCTCCCGGTACTCGTCGTGCAGGTCGTCCATGTCGACCTCGCCGAGGGTGTCCATCAGGGCGTCCGCGAGGTCGAGCTCCTTGTCCCGGATGGTGACGTCGGTCTCGGGGGCGACGCCCTCCGGGGCCCGCACCTCGTCGGGCCACAGCAGGCCGTGCATGGCGATGGCGTCGCCGACGACCCGCAGCATGCCGAGGCGCTCCCGGCCGCGCAGCGCGTACTTGGCGATGGCGACCTTGTTGCTGCGTTTGAGGGCCTCGCGCAGCAGGGTGTACGGCTTGGCGGCGGGGGCTCCGCTGGCGGCGAGGTAGTAGGCCGCGTCCATCTGGAGGGGGTCGATGCGGTCGGCCGGTACGAAGGCCACGATCTCGATCGTGCGGGCCGTCGGGATGGGCAGGTGGGAGAGGTCGTCGTCGGTGATCGGGATGATCGTGCCGTCGGCGTCCTCGTACCCCTTGCCGATCTCGGCCTGGGTGACCTCGCGCTCCTCCAGTTCGCACACCTTGCGGTAGCGGATGCGGCCGTTGTCCTCGGTGTGGATCTGCCGGAAGGAGATGGCGTGGCTCTCCGTGGCGTTCACCAGCTTGATCGGGATGCTGACGAGACCGAAGGAGATGGCGCCGTTCCAGATCGATCGCACGTGCCGCACCCTTCCTTTGCAGATTTATCCCGCTTGTCTGGGATTGTCATCTTATGACGCCTATCACAGAGGTGGAGGGGCACCGGGTCGCGCTCAGCAACCTGGAGAAGGTGCTGTATCCGGAGACCGGCTTCACCAAAGGGGAGCTGCTGCACTACTACGCGACCACCGCACCGGCCCTGCTGCCGCATCTGCGGGACCGGGCGGTGTCCTTCCTGCGCTATCCCGACGGCCCGGAGGGTCAGCGGTTCTTCACCAAGAACGTGCCGCCGGGTACGCCCGACTGGGTCACCACCGCCGAGGTGCCGCGGTCGTCGGCGGACAGCCCGGCCCGGATGGTGGTGGTGCAGGACCTGCCGAGCCTGGTCTGGGCGGCGAACCTGGTCACGGAGTTCCACACGCACCAGTGGCTGGTGCAGTCCCCGCAGGAGGCGGACCGGCTGGTCTTCGACCTCGACCCGGGCGCGCCCGCGACGATCGTGCACTGCTGCGAGGTCGCCCTGTGGCTGCGTGAGCGGCTCGCGGCGGACGGCATCGAGGCGTACCCGAAGACCGCCGGCTCCAAGGGGCTGCACCTGCTGGCCGCGGTGCGCGGCAGCTCTTCCGAGGAGACGTCGGAGTACGCGAAGGCGCTGGCCGTGGAGGCCGAGCGGGAGCTGCCCCGGCTGGTGGTGCACCGGATGACGAAGAGCCTCAGGCCGGGGAAGGTGTTCGTCGACTGGAGCCAGAACGCGGCCCGCAAGACGACGGCCACCCCGTACACCGTGCGCGCCCGCCGGGCCCCGCTGGTGTCGGCTCCGGTGACCTGGGAGGAGGTGGCCGACTGCCGCAGCCCCGGCCGACTGGAGTTCCGGGCGGAGGACATCGCCCCGCGCCTTCAGGACCTCGGCGACCTCATGGCCCCGCTGACGGAACCGGAGCGGGCCGTACCGCTGCCCTGACCGCTCCCCGTCTACACCCGGCCCCAGGTGTTGCGGTCACGGGCCATCCCGTGCAGGGCCTCCACGTCCGCCGGTTTGAGCACCCCGCCCATCCGGGCCAGGCCGGCCAGCTCGGTGTCCGTCAGGATCCGCAGCCCGCGCGGGCGCGCCGTGACCGTCACGTCGGCCGGGCCGGCCAGGGCGAGCAGCGGGCGCACCTCGGCGGTCAGGGCGTAGGAGGCGCGGTCGGCGTCGGCGCGCAGCCGGCGCAGCAGCGGCTCGGCCTCGCGGCGGCCCAGGGTGACCATCGGGTCGGCGACCAGGACCCGGCTCCTACGGGCGTACAGGGCGTGTACGGCGAACAGGCCGCCGGGACCGATCACCAGGTGGTGGATGCGGTCGCCGCCGGGCAGCGGGACGGAGTGCACGGTGTGCCAGCCGGCGCCCTCCAGCTCGTCCAGGGCGCCGCCGACGGTCTGCTCGGCGGTCAGCGCGCGCCGGCGCGGGTCGGGGCGCAGCCGGTGGGCGGGGCCGGGGTCGCGGTCGAGGGCGACGAGCAGGGCCTCGCCGGGGCGGTTGGGGGCGAGGTCGTCGTCGGGGTGCAGGGTGAGCCGGGCGAGTTCCGCGGGGGTGGGCACCGGGGGCGGTCCCACGGTGACCGGGCCGGTGAGGAAGGGTTGCAGGGCCTTCAGTACGTCGTCCCTGCTGTCCTCGCCGAGCAGGTTGACCCGGCCCGTCTCACGGTCGTACCAGGCGAGGTGGGACCCGTCCTCGCGGCAGACGTACAGCCGCTCCCGGCCGTGCCGGAATGCCGGCACCACGCGCAGTCCGCTCATGCGCCATCACCCCCCGACCATGGGAACAGGCGGGGTGCCGCCGGGGCAAGACCGGTTACCGCCGAGGCCAGTCCCGGGAGGCGAGCCGGGCGGGTGCCGTCGCGTACGCCGGCGCGAGCGGGTGGGCCGTACCGGTTCCGGGGCCGTCGCGTACGGGTGGGCCGCACCGGTTCCGGGGCCGTCGCGAACGGGTGGGCCGTACCGGTCCGGGGCTTTCCGGCCACCGGTTCCGGGGGTCGTTCCGGTCGGCTGGAGTCCGCCGTACCCCTGCTGAAGAAGCCGGCCGGCCGGCAGCGCACCGGCCGCCGACCGGCCCGGTCCCGCGCGGGCTCTGCCTGCCTCGCGCCCCGCACCCGGAGCCGTGCCCGGCGGGCTACGTCAGAATGTAGGGATGCCGGTCCGTCGTCCCCTGCGCGCCGCCCTCGCCGCGGCTGCCGTCGCCGTGCTGTCGGCGACGGCGGCGGCCTGCGGTGACACCGGGGGGCTGCGCGGTGCCGGGCCGACGCCGACCGCCGCGAGCCCCGCCAAGCTCTGGCCGGATCTGCGGCCGGCGTCCAGCCCGGCCTACCCCTACGACGTGGCGACCCGGGAGATCGTCAAGGGCATCACGGTCCCCGGTGACGACATCCGCGCGATCGATCCCGTGGACGTGGTGGAGGCGGAGCTGAAGGCGCACCCCGCCGACTACGGCTCGAAGGGGGCGTACCACGCGACCGTGAACCGGATGAAGGAGTGCCGGCCGGGCGGGGACCGGGCTCGGTGTCCGCTGCTGAAGCCGTACTACCGGGACCTCACCGGGGACGGCCGGGCGGATCTGACGCTCGGCTTCCGGCTGTACCCGACCAACCAGACGGCGGTGCGGGTGTACACCGTCGAGCGGCACCGGCTGGTGCAGGTGCTGGCCGACAACGACGCGATCATCGGGGTGGAGCTGGCCGGGCGGTCGCTGATCGAACGGTCGCCGGCCGACATCTCCGGTTACGAGTACCGCACCACCTGGGAGTGGGACCCGGGCCAGCGGGCGATGGTCTTCTCCCGCGACGAGTACCTGCACGTCGGCGACGGCCGCACCGGCCGGACCCCGTCCCCGTCGGTCTCCCCCGACGCGATCCCGGCGACACCGGAGAGCCCGGCGACTCCGACGAGCGCGGCAACCCCGGCGACCACCCCGGCGAGCCCGCGGTGAGGCTCGCGCTGCCCCACTGGGCCGGGGCCCTCGCCGTCAAGGCCGCCGTGTTCATCACCGTGATGTGCTGCGCGCTGGCCGCGCTGCTCGGCGTGCTCGTCCATGTCTCGGTGACCAACCAGACCGTCGGCCAGGCCCGCGACCTGGCGCTGTCCCGGCTCGCGGACGCCACGCGGGCGTACGAGGCCGGGGACACGCTGCTGCCGGGTGCCGGGGTGGAGCCCGAGGGGTTGCCGACTCCGCTGCGGACGCTGGCGGCGGCCGGGGAGCGCGGCACGATGGTCGCCACCCACCAGGGCCGGCCGATCATGTGGGCGGCGGGACCGGTGGCCGGGCACCGGGCGCTGGCCGTGGAGGTCGACTACTCGCAGCAGTCCCGCACCATCGCCGGTCTCGACCAGTCGATCCTGTGGTCGTCGGGGCTGGCGATCGGCGCGACCGTGCTGGTCGGCGCGTTCGCGGTGACCCGGGTGACCCGGCGGCTGCACGGCACCGCGCAGGTCGCCCGGCGGATCAGCGCCGGCGACCTGGACGCCCGGGTGAACGACCCCCGGACGCAGGATCCGACCCGCCCGCAGGACGAGGTCGCCGCCGTGGCCGCGGCCCTGGACACGATGGCGTCGACCCTGCAGAGCAAGCTGCTGAGCGAGCAGCGGTTCACCGCGGACGTCGCGCACGAGCTGCGCACTCCGCTGACCGGGCTGCACGCGGCGGCCGAGCTGCTGCCGCCCGGGCGGCCGACGGAACTGGTCCGGGACCGGGTGGCGGCGCTGCGCACGCTCACCGAGGACCTGCTGGAGATCTCACGGCTGGACACCGGGCGGGAGCGGCTGGAGGTCGGCACGGAGTGGCTGGGGGCGCTGGCCGCGCGGGTGGTACGGGCCTCGGGCACCGGCACCGAGGTGCGGGTCCTGCGGGACGCCCGGGTGGAGACCGACCGGCGGCGGCTGGAGCGGGTGCTGGGGAACCTGGTGGCCAACGCGCACAAGCACGGGGCGCCGCCGGTGGTGCTGACGGTGGACGGTCCGGTGGTGACCGTGCGGGACCACGGGGGCGGGTATCCGGGGTATCTGGTGGCGCACGGGCCGCAGCGGTTCCGCACCGAGGGCGGGGCCAAGGGGCACGGGCTCGGGCTGACCATCGCGGTGGGGCAGGCGGAGGTGCTGGGTGCCGCCCTGACCTTCGCCAACGCGGTGGACGGGGGCGCGGTGGCGACGCTGACGCTGCCGGCGGCTCCGCCGGTCGCCTGATCAGCCCTCCGCGACGCTGCCCGCCGCGAGACCCCCGTTTGCCTGAGCAGCCCTCCTCGACCCTGCCGTCGGCTCCGCCGGTCGACTGAACGGCCCTCGTCAACGCCGCCGGTGGCGAGCCGGTCGACTGAACAGCCCTCCGCGACGCTGTCCGCCGCGAAAACCGCCAGTAGTCCGAAAGGCCCTCTTCCCGGCACAAGACGCCCCATTTGGATAGGTTCCGGGCATGACGAACGCCGGAACCACCACGGCGGCGGTCCTCGCTCCCGCGCGCGCCGCACGCCTCCCCCGGCGCCGGGGCGTCGAACTCTCCCTGCTCGTGCTGGCCGTCCTGCTGTCCGTGTACGGATACTGCGCGGTGGGGATCGCCCGGACCGGCACCGTCCCACCCGGCGCGGCCGGCTACGGAGCCGGGCTCGGTGTGCTCGCCCTGTTCGCGCACATCGCCGTCCGCATCCGGGCGCCGTACGCCGATCCCCTGCCGCTGCCCATCGGGGTGCTGCTCAACGGGCTCGGGCTGGTGCTGATCTACCGGCTGGACCTGGAGACGCCGGGCGACCAGGCGGCCCCCACCCAGCTGGTGTGGTCCACGCTCGGCGTGGCGCTGTTCATCGCGGTCGTCCTGGTGCTGCGCGACCACCGGGTGCTCCAGCGGTACTCGTACGTCTGCGTGGTGGCCGCGCTCGTGCTGCTGGCGCTGCCGATCCTGTTCCCGGCGGTCAACGGCGCCCGGATCTGGATCCGGATCGCCGGGTTCTCCATCCAGCCGGGCGAGTTCGCGAAGGTGCTGCTCGCGGTGTTCTTCGCCGCCTATCTGGCCGCCAACCGCAACGCGCTCGCGTACACCGGCCGGCGGCTGTGGCGGTTGCAGTTCCCGACCGGGCGGGTGCTGGGGCCGATCCTGACGATCTGGCTGGTGAGCGTCGGCGTGCTGGTGCTGGAGCGGGACCTCGGGACCTCGCTGCTGTTCTTCGGGCTGTTCGTGGTGCTGCTGTACGTGGCCACCGGGCGCACCGGCTGGATCGCGGTCGGACTGCTGCTGGCCGTGGTCGGCGCCTTCGCGGTGGGGCGTCTGGAGCCGCACGTGGGCGGCCGGATCGAGGACTGGCTGCACCCGTTCGCCACGATCGAGGCCGGGCAGGGCCCCAACCAGCTCTCCCAGTCGCTGTTCGCGTTCGCCGCCGGCGGGGTCCTCGGCACCGGGCTGGGGCTCGGGCACTCCATCCTGATCGGCTTCGCCGTGAAGTCGGACTTCATCCTGGCGACCGCCGGGGAGGAGCTGGGCCTGGCGGGCCTCGCGGCGATCGTGCTGCTGTACGCGCTGCTGGTGGAGCGCGGTTACCGGGCTGGCCTCGCGCTGCGCGAGCCGTTCGGCCGGCTCCTCGCGGTCGGGCTGGCCTCGATCGTGGCGTTGCAGGTGTTCGTGATCGCGGGCGGGGTCACCGGGCTGATCCCGCTGACCGGCATGGCGATGCCGTTCCTCGCCCAGGGCGGCTCCTCGGTGGTCACCAACTGGGCGATCGTGGCGCTGCTGGTCCGGGTCAGCGACTCGGCGCGCAGCCAGTACGACGGGCGGGAGGCACCGTGAGCGACTACGACCGGATCCCCGAGGACGGGCGGCCGATGGGGAGGTACATCCGGCACGCCTGCGTCTTCTGCGCCCTGCTGCTGGCGGCCCTGCTGGTCAACGCGGCCCGCGTGCAGGTCGTGCAGTCCGGGGAGTACGACGGCAGTCCGGCCAACCGCCGGGCTACGATCGCCCGTTACCAGCAGCCACGCGGGAACATCCTGGTGGGCGGCGAGCCGGTCACCGGGTCGGTGGACACCGGCGAGCAGCTGCGCTTCGAACGCGCCTACACGGCGGGCCCGTTGTACGCGCCGGTCACCGGGTTCTCCTCGCAGAGGTACGGTACGACGTTCCTGGAGCACGCCGAGGACGGAGTGCTCTCCGGTACCGATCCGCTGCTGGCGCCGCTGCCGTTGTGGGGGGACGTGGCCCGGGCGCGGGACCGGGGCGGGGACGTCGTGACGACCCTCAGCCGGCGGGCGCAGGAGGCCGCGTACCGGGGGCTGGCCGGGCGCAAGGGCGCGGTGGCCGCGGTGGAGCCGGCCACGGGCCGGGTGCTGGCGCTGGTGACCAGTCCGTCGTACGACCCGTCGGAGCTGTCGGGCAACGACGAGGCGGTGTCGGCGGCGTGGGCGCGGCTCAACCACGACCCGGAGAAGCCGATGCTCAACCGGGCGGTACGGCAGACGTATCCGCCGGGGTCGACGTTCAAGGTGGTCACCGCGGCGGCGGCGCTGGACGCGGGCGTGGTCACGGACCTGGACGCGCCCACCGACTCCCCCGACCCCTACCGGCTGCCCGGCACCAGGACCCTGCTGACCAACGAGGGCGACGGCTGCCGGAACGCGTCGGTGCGCGATGCCTTCGAGTGGTCCTGCAACACGGTCTTCGCCAAGCTGGGCGTGGACGTGGGGGTGCGGGACATGACGACGACGGCCCAGGCGTTCGGGTTCAACGACACCGATCTGCGTGTGCCGTTCGCCGTGTCGAAGAGCACCTTCGACACGCGGGTGGACCGGGCGCAGCTGGCGCTGTCCTCGATCGGGCAGTACAACACGCGGGCCACGCCGTTGCAGATGGCGATGGTCGCGGCGGCGGTCGCGGACGGGGGCCGGCTGCGTCCGCCGTACCTGGTGGAGCGGACCACCCGGCACGGCGGTGAGACGGTCGCCGGCAGCGGGGCCCGGCCGGGGCGGCAGGTGATGCGTCCGGACACGGCGGCCCGGCTGAAGGAGCTGATGGCCGGTGTGGTCGAGGAGGGCACCGGCACCAACGCGGCGATCCCCGGCGCGCTGGTCGGCGGCAAGACCGGCACCGCCCAGCACGGGGTCGGCAACGCCGGGGTGCCGTACGCCTGGTTCCTGTCCTGGGCGCAGTCCGACGACGCGCCGGAGCCGCAGGTGGCGGTCGCGGTGGTGGTGGAGGACGCCTCGGCGGACCGGGGCGAGATCAGCGGCGGCGGCGACGCGGCACCGATCGCCCGAGACGTGATGCGAGCGGTACTGGACCGGTGAGGGTCCCTTGGCGGGCGGGGTCCCTCGCCCGGTGAGAACCCCCCTCGCCTCGTGAGAGCCGGCGTCCGAGCCGCCTCCGCTTCTCAGTCCCCCTTCGCCCCCGACTCGATCGCCGCCTCCACCTCCGCCACCCGGGCCCGTTCCTCGGCCGCGAAGCGCTCCGCGTCCAACCGGTCGGCCAGGTCCTCGTCCTGGGTCATCAGGGCGTCCAGGTCGGAGTCGCCCAGTTCGAGGACGCCCATGTCGACGTAGGCCCGCTGGAGGCGTTCGCCCCACAGGCCGATGTCCTTGACGCAGGGGACGATGCGGCTGAACAGGAGCTTGCGGAAGAGCCGGAGGAACTCGGACCGTTCGCTCAGCGCCTCCGCGTCGGCCTTCGGGATGCCGAAGTTCTGCAGCACCTCCACCCCGCGCAGCCGGTCGCGCATCAGGTGGCAGCCCTCGATGACGAACTCCTCGCGCTCGCGCAGTTCGGCGTCGGTGAGCTGCTTGTAGTAGTCGCGCAGCGCCATCCGGCCGAAGGCGACGTGGCGGGCCTCGTCCTGCATGACGTAGGTGAGGATCTGCTTCGGCAGCGGCTTGTCGGTGGTGTCCCGGATCATCCCGAACGCGGCCAGCGCCAGGCCCTCGATGAGGACCTGCATGCCGAGGTAGGGCATGTCCCAGCGGCTGTCGCGCAGGGTGTCGTCGAGCAGCGAGCGGAGGTTGTCGTTGACCGGGTAGACCAGGCCGATCTTCTCGTGCAGGAACCGGCCGTATATCTCGGCGTGCCGGGCCTCGTCCATGGTCTGGGTCGCGGAGAAGAACTTGGCGTCGAGGTCGGGCACCGACTCCACGATCCGCGCGGCGCAGATCATCGCGCCCTGCTCGCCGTGCAGGAACTGGCTGAACTGCCAGGAGGCGTAGTGCCGGCGCAGCTCGCCCTTGTCCTTGGCGGAGAGCTTGGCCCAGTACGGGGTGCCGTACAGGGACATGGCCTCCTCGGGTGTGCCGAGGGCGTCGTACGGGTCGACCTCCAGGTCCCAGTCGATGCGTGTCCGCCCGTCCCACTGCTTGTCCTTGCCCTTCTGGTACAGGGCGAGCAGGCGGTCGCGTCCGTCGTCGTACTCCCAGCTGAACCGGGCCGCGCCGGTGGCCGGCACCTGCCAGGGGGAGTCTCCCGGGTCGGCGGCGTAGAGGTCGTGGGTCGGCATACCCGGCAGGCTCACACGGGGAGGCGGGGACGACAAGTTGCGCGCGAGGGATTGACTGCCTTGCTGACAAGTAGTCTCATAAGTGCACGACGACTACCCCCGGGTAACGAGGTGAGGGAGCCATGACGACCCTGACGGAAGCGGACGCGCTGGACGGGCTGCGCGACGCGCTCGGCCTGCTCAAGGACCGGGAACAGGTGGCCGAAAGGCTGCTCGTCTCTTCCGCCAAGCACTCCTTCGACCCGGACGAGGAGCTGGACTGGGACGCGCCCTTCGAGGAGGGCAAGTGGTTCTGGCCGCCGGAGCTGGTCTCGCTCTACGGCACCCCGCTGTGGCGGCGGATGAGCGAGGAACAGCGCCTCCTGCTCTCCCGGCACGAGGCCGCCGCGCTGGCCTCGCTCGGCATCTGGTTCGAGATCATCCTCATGCAGCTGCTGGTCCGGCACATCTACGACAAGGCGGCGACGAGCGCCCACGTGCGGTACGCGCTCACCGAGATAGAGGACGAGTGCCGGCACTCGAAGATGTTCGCGCGGCTGATCACGCACGGCGGCACGCCCTGGTACCCGGTGAGCCGCGCGCACCGCAACCTGGGCCGCCTGTTCAAGACGATATCCACCACCCCGGGTTCCTTCACCGCCACGCTGCTCGGCGAGGAGGTCCTGGACTGGATGCAGCGGCTGACGTTCCCGGACGAGCGGGTGCAGCCGCTGGTCCGGGGCGTCACCCGCATCCACGTGATCGAGGAGGCCCGGCACGTCCGGTACGCCCGTGAGGAACTGCGGCGCCAGATGGTGACCGCGCCGAAGTGGTCCCAGGAGTTCACCCGGGTCACCTCCGGCGAGTTCGCCCGCGTCTTCTCGGTCGCCTTCGTCAACCCGGACGTCTACACCAACGTCGGCCTGGACAGGCGGGAGGCGCTGGCGCAGGTGAAGGCGAGCGGACACCGCCGGGAGGTCATGCAGTCGGGCGCGAAGAAGCTGACGGACTTCCTGGACGACATCGGGGTGCTGCGCGGTGCCGGCCGGCGGCTGTGGCGGTCGTCGGGCCTGCTGGCGTAGGCGGGGACGGCCACCAGCCGCGGGCGCGGGGGGACGGCCGGTGCCGGGCGGCGATTAGGCTGCTGGTCATGACCCCCTCGGCCACCCCCGCATACCGCCGGCTGAGCGTCGAGGAGCGGCGCAGCCAGCTCCTCGACGCCGCCCTGGGCCTCTTCGCGCACCGCGCCCCCGAGGACGTGTCGCTGGACGACGTGGCGGAGGCGGCCGGGGTCTCGCGGCCGCTGGTGTACCGGTACTTCCCCGGCGGCAAGCAGCAGCTGTACGAGGCCGCGCTGCGCTCGGCCGCCGAGGAGCTCCGGCGCTGCTTCGACGAGCCCCGCGAGGGCCCGCTGCTGCCCCGCCTGTCCCGCGTCCTGGACCGCTACCTGGCCTTCGTGGACGGGCACGACACCGGTTTCAGCGCGCTGCTCCAGGGCGGCAGCGTGGTGGAGACCTCCCGTACCACCGCCCTCGTGGACGGGGTGCGCCGGTCCGCGGCCGAGCACATCTACCAGCACCTGGGCATCACCGGTCCGGGCCCCCGGCTGCGCATGACGGTCCGGATGTGGATCACGGCCGTCGAGGCGGCCTCCCTGATCTGGCTGGACGAGGACAAGCAGCCCCCGGCCGGCGAGCTGCGCGACTGGCTGGTGGAGCAGTTCGTGGCCGTCCTCACGGTCACCGCGGGCCGGGACCCGCAGACCGCCGAGCTGGTCGGCGCGCTCGCCGCGGATGACCGAGACTGACCTCGTGAAGAGTCAGGACACCCCCTTCGAGGGCGGCCCCATGGACGGTCGCGTGCTGCCCGTCCTGCTCGGGCCCACCGGGCACCCCCCGAAGACGTACCGGATCCCCGTCCCCGACCCGGCGGGCGGTCCGCCCACGGTGCTGGTCTACCGCCGGGTGGCGCGCGGGCACAGCCGGCGGCTCGGGCTGCTCCAGGGGTGGAAGTACACGTACGACCCCGACGACACGTCCGCCGGAAGGCTCCGCTGGCCCTGGTCCAAGCCACATGCCACGCCGCCCGGCAAGCCGGATGACTCGAACGGGTGATTCCACTGCGCCGAACCGCGCAGGCGTCCCCCACCCACCACACCGACACGTCTGATTATCGGGTCGCGACGGGAGACGGAGGTTCCGCTCCCCGCGCCCCGGAGGTGATGACGTGTCAGCAAGGCTTCTGCGTCTGGCCTGTACGGCCACGGTGGCGGCCCAGGCCGTCCTCGCGCCCGCACCCGCCGCGGCCACGCCGGAACCGCAGCCGCCGGTGGCCCGTCTGCTGACGGACCTTCAGCAGCTGTACCGCCAGACCGAACAGGCCACCGAGACCTACGACGCCACGACGGAGCGGCTGGAGCGGCAGCGCGCCGAGGTGGCCCGGCTGGACGGCGAACTGGCCCGGGCCCGACTGGCGTTGCAGGACAGCCGGGCCGACGCCGGGCGCCTGGCCCGGCAGCAGTACCAGAACAGCGGCGGCCTCGGCCCGTACGTGCGGCTCCTCCTCGCGCCGGACCCGCAGCACGCGCTGGACGAGGGCCATGTCATCGGCGAGCTGGCCCGCGAACGGGCCCGCACGGTGGGCCGGCTGGCCGCGGCCGAGAAACGCAGGGACGCGCTGGCCCGCGCGGCCCGCAGGGCCCTGGACACCCAGCTCGGCCTGGCCGGCCGGCAGAAGCGGCAGCGCGACGACGTCCGGACCCGGCTCGCCGACGTGGAACGCCTGCTGGCGAGCCTCACCCCGGAGCAGCTCGCCGCGATCGCCCGCCTCGAACAACAGGGGGTCGCCACGGCCCAGCGGGCGCTCACCACCGCGGGCGCCCTCCCCGCCGACCGCGCCGCCTCACCGGCCGGCGACCGTGCCGTCCGCTACGCCCTGGACCAGATCGGCAAGCCGTACGCCTGGGGGGCGCGGGGACCGCAGGCGTACGACTGCTCGGGCCTCACCTCGGACGCGTGGGCCCACGCGGGCGCCCCGATCCCGCGCACCAGCCAGGAGCAGTGGGGCCGGCTGAGGCGGGTCCCGCTGAACCGGCTCCGCCCCGGCGACCTGGTGGTGTACTTCCCCGAGGCGACGCACGTGGCGATGTACGTGGGCGACGGCAGGGTCGTCCAGGCACCGCGCCCCGGAGCGAGGGTCGAGGTCTCGCCCCTGGCCTCCTACCCGGTCCTCGGCGCGGTACGGCCCGACCCCGCGGAGCGGAGCTAGCCGGCCCTGGACGGCCTGTGCCGCCCCGGCCCGTCAGGCGGTCGTCAGCGAGGACAGGTAGGCGGCCGTCCTGTCGGGGTCGTAGAAGAAGTCCTCGAAGTCGGCCGGGTTGTCGAAGGCGTTGGCGAACCGGTCCGCCACCGGCTGCAGCTGGCCGGCCGCGCCGATGAGGTTCAGCACGTGCTCCGGCGGCGGCGCCAGCATGGCGTTGGTCCACTTGGTGACGTGCTGCGCGGTGGCCCAGTACCGGTCGAAGGTCTGCCGCATCCACTCCTCGTCGAACGGCTGGTCACCGCGCTCCAGGATGGACGCCAGGTACGCGGCCGCGCACTTGGCCGCCGAGTTCGAACCCTGCCCGGTGATCGGGTCGTTGGCGACGACCACGTCGGCCACGCCGAGGACCAGCCCGCCGCCGGGCAGCCGGCCGACGGGGTTGCGGACGGTCGGCGCGTACCGGCCGGCCAGCGTGCCGCCGGCGTCGGTCAGCTCGACCTTGGTGGCCCGCGCGTACTCCCAGGGTGTGAACCTCTCCATCAGCTCCAGGGTCAGGGAGAGGTGCTCCGCCGGGTCCTTGACGCCGTGGAAGACGTCCAGCGGGCCGCCGGGCAGGCCCTCCCAGAACAGGATGTCGGCGCGGCCGGACGTGGTCAGGGTCGGCATCACGAACAGCTCGCCGACCCCGGGGACCAGGTTGCAGCGGACCGCGTCGAACTCCGGGTGCTCCGGGCGGGGACCGAGCCCGTGGACGTACGCCACCGCCAGCGCCCGCTGCGGCTCGGCGTACGGGGAGCGCTCCGGGTCGCGGGCGAACATCGACACCAGCTCGCCCTTGCCGGCCGCGACCAGGACGAGGTCGTAGGCGCGGGAGAAGTAGTCCAGGTCGCCGACCGCCGCGCCGTGGATGACCAGCTGGCCGCCGCGCTGCGCGAAGGTCTCCATCCAGCCGGCCATCTTCACCCGCTGGTCCACCGACTGCGCGTACCCGTCGAGCCGGCCCACCCAGTCGATCGCCCGCTGGGTGGGGCCCGGGTCGTGCGAGCCGGGGGCGGCGACCGAGACGCCGAGGCCCTCGATCCGCGGGGCCTGCGTCTCCCAGAAGTTCAGCTGGAGGTCGCGCTCGTGCCCCAGCGCCGTGTCGAACATGCACTGGGTGGACATGACCCGGCCCGAGCGGATCTCGTCCGCGGTCCGGTTCGACATCAGGGTGACCTCGTAGCCGTGCGACTGCAGGCCGAGGGCGAGCTGGAGGCCGGACTGGCCGGCTCCGACGACGAGTATCTTCCGCATGCGGGGGCTGTTCTCCTACTCGGGGGTTTCGTCCAGCGCGTGGGCGACGAGGGACAGGAGTGTCTCGATCACCGCGATCCTGCGCCGGGCGTCCATGATCATGACGGGGATGTGCGCGGGGATGGTCAGCGCCTCCCGCACGTCCTCCGGTGCGAAGCGCTCGCTGCCGTCGAAGTGGTTGACCGCGACGACGTACGGCAGCCCGCAGCTCTCGAAGTAGTCCAGCGCGGGGAAGCAGTCCTTGAGCCGCCGGGTGTCCGCGAGGACGACCGCGCCGATCGCGCCGCGCACCAGGTCGTCCCACATGAACCAGAACCGCTGCTGGCCCGGCGTGCCGAACAGGTAGAGCACCAGGTCGTCGTCGAGCGTGATGCGGCCGAAGTCCATGGCCACGGTGGTGGTGAGCTTGCCCGGGGTGGCCGACAGGTCGTCGGTGCCCTCGCTGGCCTCGGTCATCAGCGCCTCGGTCTGCAGGGGCGTGATCTCCGAGACGGAGGTGACCAGGGTGGTCTTGCCGACGCCGAAGCCGCCCGCCACCACGATCTTCGTCGCGACGGGGGCGCGGGTCCGGTCCGTCTGCCAGGACTTCAGGTCCTCGTCCGGCTCGGTGAAGCCGGCGAGGGGGGCGCCCCCGGGGGAGGCGGTGGCGTCAGAGACGGCGGAGTCCACTCAGCACCCTTTCCAGCAGCGCGCGGTCCGGACGGCCGGTGCCGTGACCGGTCCCGGTGCCGTATACACGGATCTTTCCCTGGTCCGCGAGGTCGCTCAGGAGTACGCGGACCACGCCGAGCGGCATCTTCAGCAGCGCGGCGATCTCGGCCACCGTGCGCATACGGCGGCACAGTTCGACGATGGCCCGCATCTCGGGCATGACCCGGGTGGTGAGGGCGCCGTTCGTCAGTTCCCTGCGCTCCTCCGGGGCCTCCAGCGCGGCCACGAACGTCTCCACGAGGAGGACGTGGCCGAAGCGGGTACGGCCGCCGGTGAGCGAGTAGGGGCGCACCCGGGCGGGTTTGCGGTCACCGCCCCGGACGGGCAGTTTCGGGGTGCCGCTCATCGGGTGCTCCCCGTCGACTCGCCCTCCAGGGACTTGCGCAGTTCGCTGCGCAGCTCGGGCGTCAGCACGTGTCCGGCCCGGCCCACGAAGAGCGCCATGTGGTACGCCACGACGCTCATGTCGCACTCGGCGGAACCGTGGACGCCGAGCAGCGAGCCGTCGCTGATCGACATCACGAACAGGCTGCCCTGCTCCATCGCGACCATCGTGTGCCGGACCGCCCCGGAGTCCATCAGCTTCGCGGCGCCGATGGTGAGGCTGCCGATGCCGGAGACGATGGTGGCGAGGTCGGCGGAGGAGCCCCGGGGGCCCTTCGCCGGGCGGGCCTGGCGGGACTGCTCCGTGTGACCCGGGTCGGACGAGAGCAGCAGCAGGCCGTCGGACGAGACCACGGCGACGGACTGGATGCCGGGTACTTCCTCGACCAGGTTGGTCAGCAACCAGTGCAGGTTGCGGGCTTCACTGCTCAGTCCGTAGGTAGTGGGCGCGGTCAACTGCTTGCCTCCTCGGCTGTGCCCCCCGTGGCTTCTTCGGCGTGTGCGTGGCTCGACGGCCGCTGGGTGTTGGCCGTCTGTTCGGCGATCTCCGCCTCTACGTCGCGGTAGCCGGCCTCGGCACCGCGGCGGAAGCCACCGAGCCTGCGGCGCAGGGCTTCCGCGTCCACGGACGCGCTGCGCGGGCGGGGCGGGGCGGTGGGTGCGGTGATCCTGGGTGTGCGCTTGGGAAGACCCTTGCTGGTGAGCCGCTCCTCGGGCTCGGCTTCGGGCTCGGGCGCGGGCTCGGGCTCGGTTTCGGGCGCGGCCTCGGTCCCGGTGACGGTCCGGGGCTCGGCTCCGATCCGGGGCTCGGCTCCGGTCCAGGTCTCGGCTCCGGCCCGGGGCCCGGCATCGGCCCGGGGCCCGGCATCGGCGTCGGCGGCTGCCGGGGCGTGCGGACGGTCCGGCTCCGCCGGTGCCGGCTGCGCCGGTGCGTCCGGGAGGAGGAGTTCCATCGTCGTCTCGGCGTAGCTCTCCGGCGGGGCCTTCGGGCGGGTCTCCGTGTCCTGTGCCGGCTGGGCGGCCTGCTCGTGGGCGTCCTCGGCCGACCGCTCCGGCACCTGTGCCGACGGCTGCCGCGGTGTCTCCTCGCCGGCCTGCCGTACCGCCTGCTCCGCCAGGCCGACGAGGAGGTCCTGGTGCTTGCGGGCGGGCAGGACGTTGGAGTTGGCCTCGGCGGCGGCGCCGGGGAGGGTGAAGGTGCCGGTGATGCCGGGGGCGATCCGGGGCGCCACGGCGGCGGGCGGGGGCGCGACGAGGAGGCCGGGCGGGAGCACCACCACCGCCGCGATACCGCCCTGCTTCTGCTCGCGCAGCTGGACGCGGACGCCGTGGCGGTGGGCGAGGCGCGCGACGACGTACAGGCCGAGGCCGAGGCCGTCCTCGCCCTCCTGGTCGTAGAGGGACTCGGGGTCGAAGTCGGCGAGGCGGGCGTTGAGGCGGGTCAGGCGGTCCTCGGCCACGCCGATGCCCTCGTCCTGCACCGACAGCATGACCTCGCCCGACTCCAGCAGCCAGCCGGAGACCTCGACCGGCAGGTCCGGCGGGGAGAACGCGGTGGCGTTCTCCATCAGTTCGGCCAGCAGGTGGGAGAGGTCGTCGGCGGCGAAGCCGGCCACGTGCGCGTGCGGCGGCAGGGCGGCGATGCGGACGCGCTCGTACCGCTCGATCTCGCTGACCGCCGCCCGGACCACGTCGACCAGCGGCACCGGGCCGGGGTGCTGCTGGACGTGCTCGGTGCCGGCGAGGACCAGGAGGTTCTCGCTGTGCCGGCGCATGACCGTGGCGAAGTGGTCCAGCTTGAACAGGGTGGCGAGGCGCTCGGGGTCCTGTTCCCGGTCCTCCAGGCCCTCGATGACCGCCAGCTGGCGCTCGACCAGGCCCAGGGTGCGCAGGGCCAGGTTGACGAAGGTGGTGCCGATGCTGGTGCGCAGCCGCTCCAGCTGGGCGGCGGAGTCGGCCAGCTCGGCGCGCAGCTCCTCACGGGCGTCGGCCATCTTCTGGCGCTGGCCGACCAGGTGCTTGCGGTCGGTCTCCAGGGTGGCCACGCGCTCGTGCAGTGCGACGGCGTGGCCGTGCAGGGCGTTGACCGAGCGGACCACCTGGGCGAACTCGTCGTTGCGGCCGGTGAAGGCGATCGGCTCCTGGCCGGCCGGCTCCTCGGCCTCCGCCAGGCGGGCGGAGCCGCGGCGCAGCACCGACAGCGGGCGGGTCAGCGAGCGGGCCATGGCGGTGGCCACACCGACCGCGACCAGCATCAGCACGCCGAGGACGGCGATCCGGATCTCCAGGGCGGTGACGTCGTCGTCCCGGAGCCGGGCGAGGTCCTTGGTGCGGTGGTCGTAGAGCGCGGACTCGGCGCCGCGCATCAGGTCGACGCGGGCGGACAGGGCCGCGTCCAGCTTCTTGGTGCTGGTGGTCAGCTCGCTGTCGGCCAGGGTGGGCTGGTCGGTGAGCGTGGACAGGTACGCGGTCGCCGAGTTGACCTCGGGGCCGGTGACCGTGGAGTCGTAGGAGTCGACGGCGGCCTTGGGCGCGTTCTCGCGGAAGTCGGCGAGGGCCGCGTCGGCACGCAGCCGGGCCTGCTGCGCGGCGGCGGTGAGCGCGTCACGCTGCTTGCGGTCCGTGGCCGTACCGGTGGCGGAGGTGGTGGGCAGGCCGGTGGTGGGGTCGATCACCGTCTGGGACCGGGACGGGATGTTCAGCGCGGCCAGCAGCAGGCCGCGGGCGGCGGCGGACTGCTGGACGGCGGAGTCCAGTTCGGCCAGGGCGTGGGCGCCGGAGCCGGCCCGTGGGGGCAGTTGCGCGGCCAGCTGCTCGGCGAGCCCGTGCAGTGCGGTGATGGCCGCCGAGTACGCCTGGTGGGTGCGCAGGGCGTCGGTCTTGCCGGTGAGGGCGGCCCGGCGCACTGTGTCGATGCCGTCGAGGGCGGTGCGCAGCCGCGCCGGGGTGTCGGTGTCGGCGCGCAGCTCCTCCACCTGCCGGTCCACGCGGGCGCTGCGGTCCTCGGAGGGCGCCTTGGACTTGGGGCGGCCGGCCGCGACGTAGGAGGTGACCTCGTCGCGTTCGTCGGCGAGGGAGTGGGCGAGGGTGAGCGCGTCCTGGGTGCGTCCGGCGAGGGTCACCAGGTCCTGGGACTCGCTGACGTCCTGGGAGGCGCTCAGCAGCGCGGGCGCGCCGGCCCCGGCGACGGCCGCGGCCACCACGGCGACGGCGACGATCAGCCGGGTGCGCACATGGGTGGGGCGGCCGGAGCCCACGGGGGTCTGGGGAACGGTCCCCTCGGGGACCGTCTGCCTGCCTGTGCGCCGAGGCCGCTTCTTCTGCACCGGTGCTCGCATTCCTGAACTCGTCTACCCAGGGGCCCGGGTGGCGCCCCGTCAGCTCGGTGCCAAGTGGTGCGTACACCCGGTTCGTACGGTTCCCGACCCTCCCAGCGCCGGTGGGCAGTGGTCGCGCATCACCTGACCCGCCACCCGAAGGAGTGAACATCGGAGGGGAGTTGGCGGGCAAGTTCCTCTGGCGCGTGCGGGGCCCTTGTGCGGTGGGCCGGTTGGACGCACGCGGCGGGCTTTGGCAGTATTCGCCACCACGTCTTTCCGGAGTGGACCATTCCTGCCCAAACCAGGCGCCTGACCTGGGCGGCCGTGAGGATTCGCCGGTGCTTGCCGGTCTTTGGCGCACGGCGTGAAGGCCTCGTGCAGACTGGCCGGATGCGCACTGATCTCGTTTCGGACTCCGGCGACGCGACCCGCCCCAACGAGGACTTCGCCGGTGTCGGACTTCCCGCCTCCGGACAGGGAGGTTGCGTGATCGTCCTGGACGGGGTCACGCCGCCGGCCGGTGGGACGGGCTGCCTGCACTCCGTTCCCTGGTTCACCGCGCGGCTGGGCGGAGCGCTGACCGAACTGACCCTTTCCGGGCGAGATCTGACGCTCACGGAGGTGCTCGCGCGGGCGATCCGGCGCACCGCCGAGGCCCACGCGGGCACCTGTGACCTTTCTCACCCGCGAACCCCCCAGGCAACCGTCGTCCTGGCCCGGTGGTCCGCCGCCGAGGTCGAGTACCTGGTGCTGTCCGACTCGGCGCTGCTGGTGCGGGGACCCGACGGCGCGGTCACCCCGGTGCTGGACGACCGGCTGGCCCGGCTGCCCCGGGCCGCGCTCGCCACCGACGCCCTGGTCGACACGCACCTGCGCAACAAGGAGGGCGGCTTCTTCACGGCCGCCGCCGACCCGGCCGTGGCCGTCCGGGCGGTCACCGGTGTCCTGCCCCGGCGGGAGGTCCGGGCGCTGGCCGCGCTGACGGACGGCGCGACCCGCTGGACGGAGCGGTTCCGGGAGGGCGACTGGACGGCGCTGTTCGACGTGGTCGCCAAGGAGGGCGCCCGCTCGCTGGTGGACCGGGTACGGGAGCTGGAGGCGGCGGACCGGGAGGAGCGGGCGTTCCTGGGGCGGAGCAAGACGCACGACGACGCGACGGTGGTGTACGTGGAGCTGTGACGGCCGGGCGCCGGGGGCGCCCTTGTCCGGCCTACTTGGCCATGACGCCGTTCAGCTCGTGCAGCAGCCGGGCCAGTTCGGCGACCTCGCGGCGGTCCCAGTGTGCGAGCTGGCGGACGTAGCGGGCGCGGCGGGCCTCGCGGACCGTGCCGACGCGGCGGCTGCCCTCCTCGGTGAGGGTGACGAGCCAGGCGCGGCCGTCGGCGGGGTCGGGTTCGCGGGCGATCAGGCCCAGGTCCTCCAGGGCGCGCAGCTGGCGGGACATGGTGGCCTTGCCGACGCCGATGTAGGCGGCCAGTGCCGTGGCCCGCTGGCCGCCCAGTTCGTCGAGCCGGATGAGCAGGCCGTAGGCGGAGGACTCCAGGTCGGGGTGGACCTCCCGGGCCATCTCGCCCTGGTTGGCCCGGGCGCGCCGGAGCAGCACGGTCAACTCGCGCTCCAGCGCCAGGAACTCCTGGTCCGCACCACTGGGTGTCACCTGGCCGGTGACGCCGTGGGCGGCACCGTTTCCGTCCTCGTGCACGTCAGCACCCCTGCTCGGTTTCGTGGTGGTGAAAGTTTCCGTCGAAAGTCGTCATCGCCGCAGCTCCGTCAGTATTTCGCAGGCGTAGACCAACGGCGTCGTCCGGACCCCCTTCCCACGTCGTCATCTACGTGCGTAGCTTCTTTACCACGCCCTTACTGGCATGCCCACGCCAGTGCACGGCGTCGAGCGCCACGAGCCCCCCACACAGCTCACTCCCCCACTTCGCTCCCCCCGGAGGCACGCCATGCCCGTGCTCAGACCCGGCCCCGCCCACCCGCGCCCCCGCGCCGTCCTCCTCACCGCGCTGCTCACGGCGCTGCTCACCGCGCTCTCCCTCAGCCTCCCGCTCGCCTCCGCCCGGGCCGCGAGCACGCCCGCCCGCGGCTCCGCCCACATGGGCATGGGCGTCCTCGCCCACGACGGCCGGGACGGGGCACCCGCCACCAAGGCCGCCACCCAGACCGAGGGCGTCGACGTCTCCGCGTACCAGGGCAACGTCGCCTGGTCGACGCTGTGGGGCAGCGGGGTGCGCTGGGCGTACACCAAGGCCACGGAAGGCACGTACTACACGAACCCGTACTTCGCCCAGCAGTACAACGGCTCCTACGGCGTCGGCATGATCCGCGGCGCCTACCACTTCGCCACCCCCGACACCACCAGTGGCGCCGCCCAGGCCGACTACTTCGTGGACCACGGCGGCGGCTGGTCCCGGGACGGCAAAACGCTGCCCGGAGCCCTCGACATGGAGTGGAACCCGTACGGCGCCGCCTGCTACGGCAAGACCGCGAGCCAGATGGTCGGCTGGATCACCGACTTCGTCACCACCTACAAGGCCCGCACCAGCCGGTACCCGGTGATCTACACGGCCGCCGGCTGGTGGACCCAGTGCACCGGCGACAGCGGCGCCTTCGCGGCGAACGACCCGCTGTGGATCGCCCGCTACGCCGCCGACCCCGGGACACTGCCGGCCGGGTGGACGTACTACACGATGTGGCAGTACACCTCCTCCGGACCGACCGTCGGCGACCACGACAGGTTCAACGGCGCGCTCGACCGGGTGCAGGCCCTGGCCCTCGGCTGAGGCGTCCCCGGTGACCCCCCGGCGGTCCCGGCGGCCCCGCACCGCCGGAGGCCACCGGGCCCGCCCGCGCTGCGTTGGTGCTCAGCGCCGCCCGGGATCATGCTGGAGGTGAGCCTGCCGAGCAAGGCGAGATGAGCGGCGATGGAGCGACAGTCGACGTACACGGCCACGGCCACCATCGATGAGCAGGGCATCCTGACCGGCTGGAGCGAGGGTGCGCGGTGGCTGCTCGGCTACGACTCCCCGGCGGTGGTCGGCCGGCCCGCCACCGCGCTGCTCGCCGGCGACCACACGGCGGTCCGCCGGGCACTGGCCGGCCGCACCCGCTGGAACGGCACCGTCCCGCTGCGCCACCGGGACGGCCGGCGACTGGACCTGGGCGTGCTCGTCCACCGCCGGACCTCGCCGGCCGGGGCCACCGACTGGCTGGTGGTGAGCGCCGTACCGGCCCGCGCCCGGCCGCCCCGCGGCGAACCGCTGGAGGAGTGGACGTTCCTCCAGTCCCCCTTTCCCCTGGCCATCTTCGACGCGGAGCTGCGCCTGGTACGCGCCAACCGCCGGCTGGAGCACGCCCTCGCCCTGCCCGAGGCGGCGATGCGCGGACTGGGCCTCGCCCACATCGTGCCGGGGGCCGCGAGCGAGGAGGCCGACCGGGCGATGCGGCTGGCGCTGGAGTCCGGCAGGCCGCAGGAGGCGCCGGTACGGCTCGGCGCGGAGCCCGGCCGAGCCGCCCTCGTCACCCCCCTGAAGGACGCCGACGGCCGGGTGCGGGCCGTGTGCCTGTCCGTGCAGAGCGCCCGGGAGACCGCCAACCCCCCGCCGCGGCCCCCGGACGGCTCCGGCCCGCCGGACGGGACACCGTCCGAACAGGCCCGTGCCGCCCGGGAACTCGGCGAGGTCACGGTCCCCCGGCTGGCCGACGTCATGACGGTCGACCTGCTCGACTCCCCGCGCAGCACCGCCGGGGCCGCCGCCCCGGAGCAGGTCGTGCTGCGCCGGGCCGCCCTGCGCGCGGTCCCGGACGGCGACCGGCCGGACCACGGCACCGGTGCCGGCCAGACCGGTGTCGGCCAGACCGTCGTCTGCCCGGCCGACTCGCCGGCCGCCCGCTGCCTGGCGACGGCCCGGCCGCAGTTGTACGACACGGCCGACCCGGACATCGCCGAGTGGGCGGCGCTGGACCCGGGCGCCGCCTGGCTGCGCGCGTCCGGGGCGCACTCCCTGCTGGCGGTGCCGCTGCTGGTGCCGGGGGCCGCCCTGGGCGTGGCCCTGTTCGGCCGGCACCCGGAGCGGGGGCCCTTCGGACCGGAGGAGCTGAGGCTCGCCGAGGAGTTCACCGCGAAGGCGGCCACCGGCATCGAGCAGGCGCACGACCGGCCCCGGTCCCGCACCACCACCATGGCCCTGCAACGCAGCCTGCTGCCGCACACGCTGCCCGAGCAGGGGGCGCTGGAGATCGCCACCCGCTACCTGCCGGCCGCGACCCGGGCCGGCGTGGGCGGCGACTGGTTCGACGTGATCCCGCTGTCCGGGGCGCGGGTCGCGCTCGTGGTCGGCGACGTGGTGGGCCACGGCATCCGGGCATCCGCCACCATGGGCCGGCTGCGCACGGCGGTGCGCACCCTGGCCGACGTCGACCTGCCGGCCGACGAGCTGCTCACCCACCTGGACGACCTGGTGCTGCGGCTGGCCGCCGACGAGGGCAGCGCGGACCCGGGCGCCGACACCGCCGGCGGCATCGGCACCACATGCCTGTACGCCGTCTACGACCCGGTCTCGCGCCGCTGCTCCGCGGCCCGGGCCGGGCACCCGCCGCCCGCGGTGGTGAGCCCGGACGGCACCGTCCGCTTCCTCGACGTGCCGGCGGGACCGCCGCTCGGGCTCGGCGGGCTGCCCTTCGAGGCGATCGAGGCGGAACTGCCCGAGGGCAGCCTGCTGGCGCTGTACACGGACGGGCTGCTGGAGGCCCGCGACCACGACATCGACGTGGCGCTGGACAAGATGTTCGCCGCGCTCGGCCGCCCCGCGACGTCCCTGGACGCGGTGTGCGACCGGGTCCTCACCGAGCTGCTCAGTCACCGCCCCGACGACGACATCGCCCTGCTGGTGGCCCGCACCCGGGCGCTGCACGAGGACCTGGTCGCCACCTGGCAGCTGGACGACCAGTTCACGGTGGTCGCGCTCGCCCGCCGGTACGCCACCGAGCAGCTCTCCGCGTGGGGCCTGGACGAGGCCGCGTTCACCACCGAGCTGATGGTCAGCGAGCTGGTCACCAACGCGATCCGCTACGGCCGCCCGCCCATCCGGCTCCGGCTGATCCACCAGGGCACCAAGCTGATCAGCGAGGTCTACGACTCCAGCGGCACCACCCCGCACATGCGCCGGGCCCGGATCTTCGACGAGGGCGGCCGGGGCCTGCTGCTGGTCGCCCAGCTCGCCGACCGCTGGGGCACCCGGCACGACCGGGTCGGCAAGACGGTGTGGGCGGAGCAGTCGCTGACCGCGCCCTGACCCGGGGTGGGACGGGCGGGCCGGATGACCCCGGCCCGCCCGTCCCGCCGTCGGCAGGAGTGCGTCAGCAGTAGTAGGAGTAGTACTCGTAGTAGTGGTCGTAGTCGTAGTAGTGACCGTGGTGACCGTGGTGACCGTGGTGTGCCGGGAGCTGGACGACCACCGGAGTCCGGGGCATCGGGGCCGCGCTCGCGGAGACGGCCGGCAGCATCACCCCGGCGGCGACCGCACCGGCCGAGACGGCGAGCGTGGCCAGGCGCAGGCGCATGCCCCGCTTCGAGCGGCGGTCCCCAAGGTTCTCGTTCGTGCGCTTCATGGCTTTTCTCCTTCTGTGTCGTTCCGTGTCGCGGGCCCTGTCGGTGTCCGGTGGTTCCGGTGCGGCCCGTGCTTCCAGTAGGCCGGAGCGGCACGGAAGGGTCATGTTCCGAGGACTCGGGACTTGACGGGGGAACGCGGCGGAGGAGAATGCGCCGGCTAGCGGGCCGCCCGGAGCACGGGACCGGCCCAGGCGGGCGGCCGGGGCAGCGGTTCGTACGGGGGTCCGTACGCCGGCTCAGGCGTCGCCTCAGGCGTCGGCTCAGGTGTCGGCTCAGGTGTCGGCGCGGGTCCGCGCGGGCCGGCCTCGGCGACCGCGCCGCGCAGGGCCGCCACGAACTCCAGGCAGGTGCCGTAGCGGTCGTCGGGGATCTTCGCCAGGGCCCGGTGCAGCACCTCGTCCACGCCGGCCGGGATGTCCGGCCGCTCCGCGCTCACCGCGGGCGGCGGGTCGTACTGGTGGGCCCAGAGCAGCTCCAGCTGGTCCGCCCGGCGGAAGGGCGGGGCGCCCGTCAGGGTCTCGTGGACCACACAGGCGAGGCTGTACTGGTCGGACCGGCCGTCCACCGGGCGCCCGGCGATCCGCTCGGGCGCCACGTAGTCCAGCGTGCCGACGAACTCGCCCGCCGTGGTGAACCCGGTGAGCGACAGCGACTTCTTCGCCAGGCCGAAGTCGGTCAGGTAGACGTGCTCGGGGTGGTCGCTGTCGACGCCCTTGGCGACCAGCACGTTGCCCGGTTTGACGTCCCGGTGCACCAGGTCGCGGGCGTGGGCCGCGTCCAGCGCGGAGGCCAGCTGGGCGGCGATGCGCAGCGCGGCCGGCACCGGGAGCGGGCCCTCGCGGTCGAGCAGGGCGCGCAGGTCGAGGCCGGAGACGAAGCACATGGCGATGTACAGGACCCCGTCCGCCTCGCCGGCCTCGAAGACGGGCACGATGTTGGGGTGGTCGATGGCGGCGGCCACCCGGGACTCCTGGGCGAAGCGGTTGCGGAAGGCCTCGTTGCGCGTGTACTCGGGGGCGAGCAGCTTCAGGGCGACCGTGCGGCCCAGGCGCAGGTCCCTGGCGCAGTAGACGACGGCCATGCCGCCGCGGCCGAGTTCGCGCTCCACCCGGTAGCCCGCGATCTCGGCCCCGATCAGGCCGGGGGCGTGCCCGGCGGGCCGGCTCACGCCTGAATTCTACCGAGTGAGCCCGTTCCGGGCGTACGGCGCGGGCCCGGGCCTCCGCACGGAGACCCGGGCCTCCCCGACGCCGTCCCCCGCGCCCCTCGGCCCACCGAGGGACGCGCGCCACGCGCTCGTCAGGCCGCGACCGGCACCTCAGGCGCCGCGTCGCTCGTGGCGGGCGCGAGCGCCAGCTCCAGGACCTGGCGGACGTCGGTCACGGGGTGGACGTCCAGCCTTTCCAGCACCTCGGCCGGGACATCGTCCAGGTCGGGCTCGTTGCGCTTGGGGATGATGACGGTGGTCACCCCGGCGCGGTGGGCGGCGAGCAGCTTCTGCTTCAGCCCGCCGATGGGCAGCACCCGGCCGGTCAGCGAGACCTCGCCGGTCATGGCGACGTCCGTGCGGACCAGGCGGCCGGAGAGCAGCGAGGCGAGGGCCGTGGCCATCGTGACGCCCGCGCTCGGCCCGTCCTTCGGCACCGATCCCGCCGGGAAGTGGATGTGCACGCCCCGGTCCTTCAGGTCGGCCACGGGCAGCTCCAGTTCGGCGCCGTGGCTGCGCAGGAAGCTCAGCGCGATCTGCGCCGACTCCTTCATCACGTCACCGAGCTGGCCGGTGAGGGTCAGGCCCGCCGCGCCCGTCTCCGGGTCGGCCAGGGACGCCTCCACGAACAGCACGTCGCCACCGGCGCCGGTGACGGCGAGTCCGGTCGCCACACCGGGTACGGCCGTACGGCGCTCGGCCGGGTCCTGGGCGGACTCGGGCACGTGGTGCGGCCGGCCGATCAGGGCGCGCAGCTCGCCGTCGGTGACGGTGAACGGCAGCTCCCGCTCGCCCAGTTCGTGCTGGGCGGCGATCTTCCGCAGCAGCCGTGCGAGGGACCGCTCCAGGGTGCGCACACCCGCCTCGCGGGTGTACTCGCCGGCGAGCTTGCGCAGCGCGCTCTCGTCGAGCGTGACCTCGCCCTCGTCCAGACCGGCCCGCTCCAGCTGGCGCGGGAGCAGGTGGTCGCGGGCGATAACGACCTTTTCGTCCTCGGTGTAGCCGTCCAGGCGGACGATCTCCATCCGGTCGGCGAGGGCCTCCGGGATCGCCTCCAGGACGTTGGCGGTGGCGAGGAAGACCACGTCGGACAGGTCGAGTTCGACCTCCAGGTAGTGGTCCCGGAAGGTGTGGTTCTGCGCCGGGTCGAGCACCTCCAGGAGGGCGGCGGCCGGGTCGCCCCGGAAGTCCGAGCCCACCTTGTCGATCTCGTCCAGCAGGACCACCGGGTTCATCGACCCGGCCTCCTTGACGGCGCGCACGATCCGGCCGGGCAGCGCACCGACGTACGTGCGGCGGTGACCGCGGATCTCGGCCTCGTCGCGGACGCCGCCGAGGGCGACGCGGACGAACCTGCGTCCCATGGCGTGGGCGACACTTTCGCCGAGACTGGTTTTTCCGACCCCAGGGGGGCCGACCAGGGCGAGTACGGCGCCCCCACGCCGGCCGCCGATGACGCCCAGGCCCCGGTCGGTGCGCCGCTTGCGCACGGCCAGGTATTCGGTGATGCGCTCCTTGACGTCCTCCAGGCCGGCGTGCTCGGCGTCGAGGACCGCCCGGGCGCCCTGGATGTCGTAGGCGTCCTCGGTCCGCTCGTTCCACGGCATCTCCAGGACGGTGTCCAGCCAGGTGCGGATCCAGGAGCCCTCGGGCGACTGGTCGGAGGCGCGCTCCAGCTTGTCGACCTCCTTGAGGGCGGCCTCGCGGACCTTCTCCGGCAGGTCGGCGGCCTCGACGCGGGCCCGGTAGTCGTCGGACTCCTCGCCCTCCTTCTCGCCGTTCAGCTCGCGCAACTCCTTGCGGACCGCCTCCAGCTGACGGCGCAGCAGGAACTCGCGCTGCTGCTTGTCGACGCCCTCCTGGACGTCCTTGGCGATGGTCTCGGCCACGTCCTGCTCCGCGAGGTGGTCGCGCAGCTGCTGGGTGGCGAGCTTGAGCCGGGCCACCGGGTCGGCGGTCTCCAGCAGTTCGAGCTTCTGCTCGGTGGTGAGGAACGGCGAGTAGCCGGAGTTGTCGGCCAGCGCCGGCACGTCGTCGATGGCCTGGACGCGGTCCACGACCTGCCAGGCGCCGCGCTTCTTCAGCCAGGTGGTGGCGAGCGCCTTGTACTCCTTGACCAGCTCGGCGACCTGGCCGGGCAGCGGTTCCGGGACGTCCTCCGCGACGCGGGCGCCCTCGACCCAGAGCGCGGCGCCGGGGCCGGTGGTGCCGGCGCCGATGCGCACCCGGCTCCGGCCGCGGATCAGGGCCCCCGGGTCACCGTCGGCGAGCCGGCCGACCTGCTCCACCGTGCCGAGGACGCCGGTCCTGGCGTACGTGCCGTCGACGCGTGGCACCAGCAGCACCCTGGGCTTCCCGGGTTCCGAGCGGGCGGCGGCCTGCGCGGCCTCCACCGCGGCCCGCACCTCGGCGTCGCTCAGGTCCAGCGGAACCACCATCCCGGGCAGCACGACCTCGTCGTCGAGCGGCAGCACGGGCAGGGTCAGCGTGAACGCCGATGACTCAGCAGCCATGATCTCCCCTTAGGCAGTCAACTTGAGCTATGCCGACTCAATGTTCCGGCGTCGCGGAATGTTCCCAGGCGGGTGTTCGCTGTGAGCGATCATGTGCGCCCGAGGGGGGCGGGGGTCAGGCGGACCGGTGCCAGCGCCGGACCAACGGCCACGTCGACACGCCCGTGACCAGCGCGATCACATGGCCCCAGTCGGTCAACGGGTCCGTGTAGGCGAACAGGTCGGTCAGCAGGACCCCGGCCGTCAGGCCCAGGGCGGTCCAGCGCAGCCGGGGCCGGAGCAGGCCCGCGAGGGCGCCGAGGCTGGCGGCCACGCCGAAGCTGATGCCGTAGTCGAGTCGGTGCAGCGAGGTGCCGGGCAGGTGGCCGGCGAGGACGGCGAGGCCCACCGGCACCTCGGTGGCGAGGGTGGCCAGGACATGGCCGAGCAGGAAGACGCCGGCGGCCCGCGCTCCGCCTATCCGCCGCTCCAGCGCGGTGAGCACCAGCACGAACAGGACCGCGTACGGCGAGAGGACCCCGCCCGCGATCCACAGGGCGCTGGCCAGCAGCACCGGCACCGGCGTGCGCACCAGGTGGACCACGTCCGTGCTGGAGCCCTGGTGCAGGGCGTGCACCAGGGCGGGGTCGGCCAGGGCCGCGACCAGGGAGGTGACGGCCAGGACGGCCGCGTAGGCGAAGGTGAACGGGGTGCCGGCCGGGGTGGGCAGCGGGAGGGACCGCCAGGCGGGGGCGGGGGCCGGGACGGGAACGGCAGCGGTCACGGCGGCCGGGGCCGGGGTGCCGGTGCGCGGGCGAGGCCTGCCGGCCGGCAGGCCGACCGGCACCGGTACGGCGGCCGTACCGTCCGGGAGGGAGGCGTCCGGCGCAGGGCCCGTCATGCCGCGTTCCACGCTGAGGCGCTCCTTCCGTTCAGGCCCCACCCTTCGTCCTCGGCGTGTCGCTGTCTATGACCGGGGCCACGCGGGAGGGGATTCTCAGCAACCTCTCACCCGCGGCCGTGCGTCATCCGCAATTCACGTGAACGCCGGGCCCTGTTCGAGCAGGATGGGCTCATGACTGCCGTGTACGACACTCCCGTGGTCCTGGACCGGCGCGACGGCCCGTACGGCGAGGTGGTGCTGCGCCGGCACGGCGCGCTGCTGCAGATCATCGCCAACGGCTGTTTCCTGATGGACACCTCCGACGGGCGCTCGGAGCGGCTGCTGGTCGACGCGGCCCGCGCCGCGCTGGACGGCCGGCCGGCGCCGGGGCTGCTGCTCGGCGGGCTGGGCGTGGGCTTCTCGCTCGCGCACGCGGCCGCCGACCCGCGCTGGGGACGGATCACCGTGGTGGAGCGGGAGCCCGCCGTCGTCGACTGGCACCGGGACGGCCCGCTGGCCGAGGTGTCGGCGGGCGCGCTCGCCGACCCGCGGACCTCGATCGTGGAAGCGGACCTCCTCGCGTACGTCCATGAGACATCGGACACGTTCGACGCGCTGTGCCTCGACATCGACAACGGCCCCGGCTGGACCGTCACGGAGGGCAACGACGGCCTCTACGCACCGGCCGGACTCGCCGCGTGCGCCCGGCTGTTGAGACCCGGCGGGGTGCTCGCGGTGTGGTCGGCCGAACCCTCTCCGGAATTTGAAGGAAGCTTGCGGAATGCCGGGTTCCGGCAGGTGCGTACCGAAGAGGTGCCTGTTGCCCGGGGCGTTCCGGACGCCGTCCACCTCGGCGTCCGACCTGGATAGCGACAGCGCGGTGAGTCCCCGTAATGTGCTGCTCTGACGCGGATCATTCAAGCGTCAATCGCAGACATGGGATCACCCCACGGATTCCGGAAAGCAACAACAGGGGCGGGCGATGGAGCAGACACACACCTCCCAGAGCGGCGCGGCGACGACCACCCCGGGCGCACAGCGCCGGGTGCTGGTGGTCGAGGACGACCCCACGATCGTCGACGCCATCGCGGCCCGGCTCCGCGCCGAGGGATTTCTGGTGCAAACCGCGGGCGACGGTCCGGCCGCGGTCGACACGGCCGAGGCCTGGCAGCCCGACCTGCTGATCCTCGACATCATGCTGCCCGGCTTCGACGGGCTCGAGGTCTGCCGGCGGGTGCAGGCGCAGCGGCCGGTGCCGGTGCTGATGCTCACCGCGCGGGACGACGAGACGGACATGCTGGTCGGGCTCGGCGTCGGCGCCGACGACTACATGACCAAGCCGTTCTCGATGCGGGAGCTGGCGGCCCGGGTGCACGTGCTGCTGCGCCGGGTGGAGCGGGCCGCGCTGGCCGCCACCACGCCCCGCTCCGGCATCCTGCGCCTGGGCGAGCTGGAGATCGACCACGCGCAGCGCAGGGTGCGGGTGAAGTCGGAGGACGTCCACCTGACCCCCACCGAGTTCGACCTGCTGGTGTGCCTGGCGAACACCCCCCGCGCGGTGCTCTCCCGGGAGCAGCTGCTGGCCGAGGTGTGGGACTGGGCGGACGCCTCCGGCACCCGCACGGTCGACAGCCACATCAAGGCGCTGAGGCGGAAGATCGGCGCCGAGCGGATCCGCACCGTGCACGGGGTGGGGTACGCGCTGGAGACGCCGAACCCGTGAGCACCGACGGGCGCCAGGCCGCACGGAGGAGCCCCGGGATCCCCGCCGAGGAACCCTGGGGCGGCGTACGCCCGTTCTCGATCAAGACCAAGCTGGGCGCGCTCGTCGTCATCTCGGTGCTGATCACCACCGGTCTGTCGATCGTCGCGGTGCACACCAAGACGGAGCTGCGCTTCATCACGGTCTTCTCGATGATCGCCACCCTGCTCATCACGCAGTTCGTGGCGCACTCGCTCACCATGCCGCTGGACGAGATGAACGCGGTGGCCCGCTCCATCTCCGAGGGCGACTACACCCGCCGGGTGCGCGAGAACCGCCGGGACGAGCTGGGCGACCTGGCCGAGACGATCAACGTCATGGCCGATGAGCTGGAGGCCCAGGACAGCCAGCGCAAGGAGCTGGTCGCGAACGTCTCGCACGAGCTGCGCACCCCGATCGCCGGGCTGCGCGCGGTGCTGGAGAACATCGTCGACGGGGTCACCGAGGCCGACCCGGAGACCATGCGGACGGCCCTGAAGCAGACCGAGCGGCTCGGCCGCCTGGTGGAGACCCTGCTGGACCTGTCCCGGCTCGACAACGGCGTCGTCCCGCTGAAGCTGCGCCGCTTCGAGGTGTGGCCGTACCTGTCGGGCGTGCTGAAGGAGGCCAACATGGTCGCCTCCGCGCGCGCGGGCATGCCCACCGGCTCCGGCAGCCACACGCGCAAGGACGTCCATCTGCACCTCGACGTCTCCCCGCCGGAGCTGACCGCGCACGCGGACCCCGAGCGCATCCACCAGGTCGTCGCGAACCTGATCGACAACGCCGTCAAGCACAGCCCGCCGCACGGCCGGGTCACCGTGCGGGCCCGGCGCGGGCCGCAGCCCGAGTCGCTGGAGCTGGAGGTCCTGGACGAGGGTCCCGGCATCCCCCGCTCCGAGTGGCACCGGGTGTTCGAGCGGTTCAACCGGGGCGCCGTCACCCGGCCGCACGGGCCGGGCAGCGACGGCGGTACGGGACTGGGGCTGGCGATCGCCCGGTGGGCGGTGGACCTGCACGGCGGCCGGATCGGTGTGGCCGAATCGGAGCGGGGCTGCCGGATCATCGTCACCCTCCCGGGCCTGACTTCCGTGCCAAGTTGACGTAAAGTCCGAACCGGAAGCACAAGATCCACGACGGTCGCTGCCCGTTCCACGCAGCTGAACACGTGTGATCACAGGCAGGCCCGCGCCACCCGTCGAACGAAGACGCGCCGGGCCGGGGCCGGTGCACCCTCACACATGCGGAACCACGCTTGTTTCCCGCCATTTCAAGCCCTGAAACAAGATTCTTGATGTGACTTACGCGACGATGCCCATGCCCGACCTGACCTTCCCCGCCATGGGGGCGTAGCCTTTATTCCCGCTGTCCATCACCTTGTGAAGCGGAAGAGGGCGGTTGCCGCCGTGTCGCCACAGTCCCCCAGTAACTCGAGCATCTCCACCGACGACCAAGCCGGGAAGAACCCCGCTGCCGCGTTCGGTCCGAACGAGTGGCTCGTCGACGAGATCTATCAGCAGTACCTCCAGGACCCGAATTCGGTAGACCGCGCCTGGTGGGACTTCTTCGCCGACTACAAGCCGGGTGCTCCTGCCACCCCGGCTCCGGCGGGTACTGCGGCCGCGGGGGCCGCAGAGACCACCACCCCGGCCGCTCCGGCCCCGCAGCCCGCCGCTCCGGCCCCTGCCGCGAAGGCCCCCGCCCCGGCCCCCGCCCCCGCGGCGAAGGCGGCCCCCGCCCCGGCCAAGCCGGCGCAGCCCGCACAGGCGCCCGCTCAGCCCAAGCCCGGTGCAGGCACCGGCTCCACCGGAGCGGCCTCCGCCGCGCGGTCTTCCGCCCCTGCGGCTAAGGCCCCCGAGGGCCCGGAGCTGATCACGCTGCGCGGCCCGGCCGCCGCCGTCGCGAAGAACATGAACGCCTCGCTGGAGCTGCCGACCGCCACCTCGGTCCGCGCGGTCCCGGTGAAGCTGCTGTTCGACAACCGCATCGTCATCAACAACCACCTCAAGCGCGCCCGCGGCGGGAAGATCTCCTTCACGCACCTCATCGGGTACGCGATGGTGCAGGCCATCAAGGCCATGCCGGCGATGAACTGGTCGTTCGGCGAGAAGGACGGCAAGCCGACCCTCGTCAAGCCGCCGCACGTCAACCTCGGCCTGGCCATCGACCTGGTCAAGCCCAACGGCGACCGCCAGCTCGTCGTGGCCGCCATCAAGAAGGCCGAGACGCTGAACTTCTTCGAGTTCTGGCAGGCCTACGAGGACATCGTCCGCCGCGCCCGTGAGGGCAAGCTGACGATGGACGACTTCACCGGTGTGACGGTCTCCCTGACCAACCCCGGCGGCCTCGGCACCGTCCACTCCGTGCCGCGCCTGATGCCCGGCCAGTCCGTGATCATGGGCGTCGGCTCCATGGACTACCCGGCGGAGTTCCAGGGCACCAGCCAGGACACCCTGAACAAGCTCGGCATCTCGAAGGTCATGACGCTCACGTCGACCTACGACCACCGGGTCATCCAGGGCGCCGCCTCCGGCGAGTTCCTGCGCCAGGTCGCGAACCTGCTGCTCGGCGAGAACGGCTTCTACGACGACATCTTCGAAGCGCTGCGCATCCCCTACGAGCCGGTCCGCTGGCTCAAGGACATCGACGCCAGCCACGACGACGACGTCACCAAGGCCGCCCGCGTCTTCGAGCTGATCCACTCCTACCGGGTCCGCGGCCACGTCATGGCCGACACCGACCCGCTGGAGTACAAGCAGCGCAAGCACCCCGACCTGGACATCGTCGAGCACGGCCTCACCCTGTGGGACCTGGAGCGCGAGTTCGCCGTCGGCGGCTTCGCCGGCAAGTCGATGATGAAGCTGCGCGACATCCTCGGCGTGCTCCGCGACTCGTACTGCCGCACCACCGGCATCGAGTTCATGCACATCCAGGACCCCAAGCAGCGCAAGTGGATCCAGGACCGGGTGGAGCGCCCGCACTCCAAGATGGAGCGCGAGGAGCAGCTGCGGATCCTGCGCCGGCTGAACGCGGCGGAGGCCTTCGAGACCTTCCTGCAGACCAAGTACGTCGGCCAGAAGCGGTTCTCGCTGGAGGGCGGCGAGTCCGTCATCCCGCTGCTCGACGCGGTCATCGACTCCGCGGCCGAGTCCCGCCTGGACGAGGTCGTCATCGGCATGGCCCACCGCGGCCGCCTGAACGTGCTCGCCAACATCGTCGGCAAGTCGTACGCGCAGATCTTCCGCGAGTTCGAGGGCAACCTCGACCCGAAGTCGATGCACGGCTCCGGTGACGTGAAGTACCACCTGGGCGCCGAGGGCACCTTCACCGGCCTGGACGGCGAGCAGATCAAGGTCTCGCTGGTCGCCAACCCCTCGCACCTGGAGGCCGTCGACCCGGTCCTGGAGGGTGTGGCCCGCGCCAAGCAGGACATCATCAACAAGGGCGGCACGGACTTCACCGTCCTGCCGGTGGCGATCCACGGCGACGCGGCCTTCGCGGGCCAGGGCGTGGTGGCCGAGACCCTGAACATGTCGCAGCTGCGCGGCTACCGCACCGGCGGCACGGTCCACATCGTCATCAACAACCAGGTCGGCTTCACCGCGGCCCCCGAGTCCTCGCGCTCCTCCATGTACGCGACGGACGTGGCCCGCATGATCGAGGCCCCGATCTTCCACGTGAACGGCGACGACCCGGAGGCCGTGGTCCGCGTCGCGCGGCTCGCCTTCGAGTTCCGCCAGGCGTTCAACAAGGACGTGGTGATCGACCTCATCTGCTACCGCCGCCGCGGTCACAACGAGTCCGACAACCCGGCCTTCACCCAGCCGCTGATGTACGACCTGATCGACAAGAAGCGCTCGGTGCGCAAGCTCTACACCGAGTCCCTCATCGGTCGCGGCGACATCACCCTGGAAGAGGCCGAGCAGGCCCTGCAGGACTACCAGGGCCAGCTGGAGAAGGTCTTCACGGAGGTCCGCGAGGCCACCTCCCAGCCGGCCGCCGGTGACGCCCAGGCGCCCCAGGACGGCTTCCCGGTCGCGGTGCCGACCGCGGTCTCCTCCGAGGTCGTCAAGCGGATCGCCGAGTCCCAGGTCACCATCCCCGACTCCATCACCGTCCACCCGCGGCTGCTGCCGCAGCTCCAGCGCCGTGCGGCCATGGTGGAGGACGGCACGATCGACTGGGGCATGGGCGAGACCCTGGCCATCGGCTCCCTGCTGCTGGAGGGCACCCCGGTCCGCCTCGCGGGCCAGGACTCCCAGCGCGGCACCTTCGGCCAGCGCCACGCGGTGCTGATCGACCGGTCGACCGGCGAGGAGTACACCCCGCTCCAGTACCTCTCCGAGGACCAGGCGCGGCTGAACGTCTACAACTCGCTGCTCTCCGAGTACGCGGCGATGGGCTTCGAGTACGGCTACTCGCTGGCCCGCCCCGACGCGCTCGTGATGTGGGAGGCCCAGTTCGGCGACTTCGTCAACGGCGCGCAGACGGTCGTCGACGAGTTCATCTCCTCGGCCGAGCAGAAGTGGAACCAGACCTCCGGCGTCGTCCTGCTGCTGCCGCACGGCTACGAGGGCCAGGGCCCGGACCACTCCTCGGCCCGCCCGGAGCGGTTCCTGCAGCTGTGCGCGCAGAACAACATGACGGTCGCCATGCCGACCCTGCCGTCGAACTACTTCCACCTCCTGCGGTGGCAGGTGCACAACCCGCACCACAAGCCGCTGGTCGTCTTCACCCCGAAGTCGATGCTGCGCCTGAAGGCCGCGGCCTCGAAGGCGGAGGAGTTCACCACGGGCGAGTTCCGTCCGGTCATCGGCGACAGCACGGCCGACCCGGCCGCGGTCCGCAGGGTCGTCTTCTGCGCCGGCAAGGTCTACTACGACCTGGAGGCCGAGCGGGTCAAGCGCGGTGCCACGGACACGGCGATCATCCGCATCGAGCGGCTGTACCCGCTGCCGGGTGACGAGCTGCAGGCCGAGGTCAACAAGTACCCGAACGCCGAGAAGTACCTGTGGGCGCAGGAGGAGCCGGCGAACCAGGGTGCCTGGCCGTTCATCGCGCTCAACCTGATCGACCACCTGGACCTGGCGGTCGGCGCCGACATCCCGGCCGGCGAGCGGCTGCGGCGCATCTCGCGTCCGCACGGTTCGTCCCCGGCGGTGGGCTCCGCCAAGCGCCACCAGGCGGAGCAGGAGCAGCTGGTGCGTGAGGTCTTCGAGGCGTAGGTCTCGCTGACGCCGCAGGGCCCGGTACCGAGTTCCCACTCGGTACCGGGCCCTTCGCGTGGCGCGTGGCGCGCTCAGCCCAGGTACGCCTCGAAGTCCCAGTAGGGGCGTACCCGTTGGCGGGCCGAGAGGGTGTGGGGGTGCTGGGCGCCCAGGGTGCGGGTGAGAGCCAGGAGGGCGTCCTCCTCCAGCTTGCCCGCCTCCTCCTGCTCGTGCGCCGCGCGCAGGTCCGCGGCCAGCGCCACCTGGCAGGACAGGGTGAGCGGGTGCTCGTGGCCGAGCGCGTGCCGGGAACGGCGCAGGGCGTCGCGGCTCAGTTCCGTCGCCTCCTCGATCCGGCCGTTGAAGTTGCGCGCGCCGGCCGCGTTCAGGGCGCAGCCCAGGACCCACGGGTGGTCCGGGCCGAGCGTGGCGCCGAGGCCGGCGTACGCGGACTCGAACATCGACAGCGCCTCGCCCCGCTCGCCCGCGACCTGCATGACCAGCCCGGTGTTGGACAGCATGCCGGTGGCCACCGGGTGCGCGGGCCCGAGCAGCGAGCGGTAGCCGGCCTCCGCCTCGTCGATGAGGTCGCGGGCCTGGCGGAGGTCGCCGTGTTCGCGCAGGTAGTTGCCGTAGTTGGTGAGGAACGCCAGGGTGCGGTAGTGCTCGCGGCCGTGCAGCTGGATCAGCTGGTCCAGCAGGCTCGCCATGGCCGGGCCGACGTCCGGGGCGTGGCCGCCCTCCCGGCGCCGGCACATGGCCAGCTGGGAGCGGGCTTCGAGGGTCTGCGGGTGCTGCGGCCCGAGCACCTGCACATGGAGCCGTACGACGGGTTCCTGGCGGGCCAGCGCCTCCCGGTAGCGGCCGAGCAGCCGGAGGCTGTGGGTGACCGCGTTGCCCGAGTGGAGGGTGTTGATGTGCCGGGCGCGCAGCACGCTCTCGCGCCGGGCCAGGGTCTCCAGGTCGAGGTCGAGCGCCTCGCCGTACCGGCCCAGCATGCGCAGGATGACGCCGAGGTTGTGCCGGGCGACCAGGGTGGGCGGCTCGTCGGGCCCGAGGAGCCGTTCGTTGCCGTCGAGGACCTCGCGCTGGAGGTCGTAGGCCTCCTGGTAGCGGCCGAGGGAGCGCAGGCCGGAGGCGATGGCGCTCTTGCTGACCAGTTCGCCGATCTCGTTGCGCCCCGGCGCGGCCCGCAGCTGCTTGAGCACGCCCCGGTGCAGCTCGTACAGCTCGCGGAACCGGCCGCTGTTGCGGAGCATGTTGCCCTCCTGGGTGGCCAGGTCGAGCATCGGCTGGTCGATCGGGTCCATGAACCGCGACCAGTGCTCGCGCACCTGCTGGGCCAGTTCCAGGCCGCCGCTGTACTCGCCGCTGCGGGTGCAGTACCGCAGGCAGTTCAGCACCAGTTCCTGCACCCGGGGCTGGCGGCTCTCCAGCGCGCCGGAGGGTTCGAGGTGGGGCAGCAGTTCGGCGTAGCGCGGCCAGTTGCGGCTGTCGGCGGGGTTGCCCGGGTCGGCCTCGGCGAGCAGGGTGCGCACCGCCCGCCGGTGCAGTTCCTGGCTGCCGTCGCCGGTCAGTTTGGAGACGATGTCGTGGACCAGCCGGTGCATGTGCACCGACTCCTGGTGCGGGCCCATCTCGGCGGCCAGCGGGCCGCGGGTCTCCCGGGTCAGCACCGAGTAGTTGACGAGGGTGTCCAGGGCGCGGGTCCAGGCGGGCAGGTCGGTGGACATCCAGCGCAGTTCCTCGGGCAGCTCGGCGCGCGGGTAGGCGCGGATGAGGCCGAGCGGGATGCGTCCGGGGGCGAAGGAGGTGCACAGCCCGAGCACCTCGATGGCCTGCGGCTGGGAGCGGCGCAGCCGGTTGAGCAGGATGGCCCAGGAGGTGAGGGAGGACTGCGGGAAGCCCTCGCCGGTGACGGGCTCGTCGACGGTGGACAGCCGGCGTTCGCGGACCATCCGCAGGTACTCGCCGGCCTCCATGCCGGACTCGCCGAGCCAGGAGGCGGCCTGCACCAGCGGCAGCGGCACGTCCCCGAACTCGGCGGCCACCTCGTCGGCCTCGTGGGCGGTGATGTGCGGGGCGCGGCGCATCAGGTAGGCGGTGGACTCGGGGCGCAGGAACGCGGGGATCTCCAGCACGTCGGTGTGCTCGCTCCAGCCCCGGTTGCGGGAGGTGATGAGCACGTGTCCGGTGCCCTGCGGGAGCAGCGAGGCCACGCCGTCGGTGTCGTCCCAGCCGTCGAAGACGAGCAGCCAGTTGGCGTACGGCTCGCCGCGGCGCAGCGCGTTGCGGACCGCGCGGATGCGTTCGCCGGGCTCGCTGCCGATGCGCAGCCCGAGTTCGACGGCGAGTTCGCCCAGCCGGTCGCGCTGGATGGTGCGGTCGTCGCTGTTGACCCACCACACCAGGTCGTAGTCGGTGCTGAAGCGGTGCGCGTACTCGGCGGCCAGCTGGGTCTTGCCGATGCCGGACATGCCGACGAGCGTGCAGGCGGCGGCGCCGCGTTCGGCGTCGGCGAGCCTCTGGTGGAGTTCGCCGAGCAGGTCGTCGCGACCGGTGAAGCGCGGATTGCGGCGCGGTACCTCGCCCCAGATCTCGCAGCGCTCGTCCGGGTAGCGGACCCGGCCGGACGGGGTCCGGGGGCGGGCGTGCGGCTCCAGGCCCAGTCGGCGCAGCAGGCGTTCCTCGGCGGCCTCCTCGCTCAGCGCCCACAGGCTGGCCGGTTCCAGGACGGCGGTGGCGGGCAGCAGCGGCCGGTTGGTGAGGTTGACCGCGGCGAACCGGTCGGCGTGCGCGGCGACGAAGCCGCGCAGCGCGTCGTTCCACTCGCCCGGCGGGCGCGGGCCCAGCTCGAAGAACCAGTCGTTCAGGACCAGCAGCACCTTTCCGCTGGCCAGCAGCAGGTCGCCGAGGGAGTCCTCCAGCGCCACCTCGCGCGGCGGGTCCCAGCGCTGGAGTGTGGCCCGGTGTCCGTGCCGCTCCAGGCACTGGGCGATCCACGCCGCCCACGAGCGGTAGTACCCCGGGAAGACCACGAGCACGTGCTCGGGTGCCGTCGCGCCGTTCGCGCCCGGCCGCCGCTGTTCCGACATCGCCGCTCCCTGCTTCCACACGGCCGCCCGGTCACATGGGCGGCCGTACGCATAACGTAACGCACGTACTCGTCTACTCAGCGTCAGCCCGGCGAACGGCCGGCCCCCGCGAGACGCGCGTGGTGGCCGCCCATGTGCCGGACGAACTCCCTTCCGTGCGGGGTCAGTTCATCGGACCCGGCGAGCACGGACAAGGCCTCCGCGACCTGCTCCCGGCACACCTCGAACCGCTCGCCCGCGCGCCGCCGCCACGCCCGGGCGGGTCCGGTGCGGGCCCGCGCCCACAGGTCCAGCAGCGCCAGGTGGGCGTACGCGCCCTGGAGCACGCCGGGGACCGGGCGCGGATCGCGCCGCCAGCCGACCCGGTGCAGGCTGCCGCCGGGCCGCCACAGCGGGACCAGCTCGTCCAGCACGGCCAGCTTGGTGTGGTGCGTCTCGTGCACCAGCAGCTCGGCCAGTTCGCGCCGGTCGGCCGGCAGCTGGGCCAGGACGGCACCGGGCGCGGTCCGCACGGTGGCGCTCAGCGCCGGTCCGGGGCGCGCGGACGGCGCGAGCGGGACGACGGCACGGACCAGGGCGAGGGTCTCGGTGGCCCGGGCGGGGTGCGTCACGGCCAGCAGGGCGTGCGCGTCCCGCCAGCGGGCGGCCCACGCGGCGGGGTCGGAGTACGGGCGCTCGGCCGGGGGCAGCGCCGCCGGCCCGATGCCGCCCGCGGGCACCCGGTGCGGGTCGACGTCGTCGAGGACGACGGTGCCGCCGGGCAGGGTGTGCAGCGCGGACCAGGCCAGAGCGGAGTCGGCGGTCCACCGGGCGCCGGGTCCGGCCGGGGCGGTTCCGGGCAGCAGCAGGGTCTGGCCGGCCGCGTCGGTGATCCGTACGACCCCGGCCCGCCCGGACAGCCTTACCGGGCCGCGGGCGCAGCGCAGCAGCCCGACGCCGGGCAAGGGCAGGGTGCCGGCCGGCAGCACGCGGGTGCTGGTGAAGCGGCAGCCGGCGCGCAGCGCGGCGGCGACGGCCACCGCGCCGAGCCCGGCAAGGGCGTCCTCGAACTCCGGGCCGTCGGGCGTGGCGAGCGCCGCGGCCAGCCAGGCGCCGGTCGTCGGGTAGTCGAGTACGGCACGGACGGCGCCCGTGTCGGTGCGCTCGGCCCGTTCCAGCAGCGCCCAGTCGTCCTCGAAGCGCCGCCGGGCCGTCGCGGGCAGGGTGGCGCGGGCGCCGTCGACGCGGACCAGGAGGGACTTCAGCAGCAGCATCCGGCGGGCGTGCAGGGCGGCGCGCAGGGCCCCGGTGGCCGCGGGCAGCGGGTGGGTGCGGGCCAGGGCGGCGAGGGTCTCGGACGGCACCGGTCCGGGAGCGGGTCCGGCCGGCCGTACGTCTCCCAGGGGACCGGTGGTTCCCGGGGCTCCCGGGGTCATGCCACGGTGTCCTCGCCGTGTATCGGCCGCCGCGCGGGACCGGCCGAAAACGCATGCCCGGGCCGGCCGGGCATGATCTCGTCGTCACCGCCGGTGGTATACCAGACCCGGCGCAGCCCGTCCGGGTCGGCGAGCACCCCGGCGACCGCCGCGAGTACCGCCGGATCGTCCATGGCACGCAGTGTCCGCAGGTCGACGTCGGTGAGGCCGGATGGGAGCGCGGCCTCTCCGGCGTCCGCGCCGACGCCGGCCACCCGTGTCCTTGGCTCCCCCACCCTCGGCTCCTCCCTGCCCCGCGCCCGCCCCGCTCGGCCGCAGTGGCTGCCCACTTCTTCCCGACCGGCCGGAACCAGAAACCCTGGACTGCTCAACTCCGGTCATTCTCGCTCGCGTTGGCCCAGTCCTGGGACCAGGGCCACCACGGCGGTGCGGTGTCCCGCCAGGCCGGTTCCGGCAGCGACCGCGGGTCCACGGCCGACGGTGGCTCCGCCTCCGCCCGCCGGGTCAGCTCGACGTCGGCCCAGTCGACCTCGCACAGCGCCCCGACGAGCCGCTGCCACTGCTCCCGGGCCGCCCGGAAGGCACCGCCGGCCGCGCCGGGCCGGCCCATCAGCGCCAGCACCGCCCCGCAGCCGTGCCGGGCGCGGGCGGCCGTCACCGAGCCGGGGTCGCCGCCGTGGGCCGCCTCGGCCTCCCGCTCGGCGTTCTCGTACGCCTGGAGCGCCTCCACCAGCACCGGCGCGCCCGCGTGGTACCAGCCCTCCAGTCGCACCCGGCCCAACTGGAGCCACACCTCGGCCCGTACGGCCGCGTCGGTCGCCGCGCGGACCGCCTGGCCGAGCAGGTGCCGGCTCTCGAACAGGTCGGGCAGGAAACCGAGGTGCCGGAAGCGCTGGGCGAGGGCGCTGCCGACCAGGCCCTGGAGCCGGCCGCGGTGCGCGGACCGGGCGGGCAGCGACGTCAGCGCCTCCCGCAGCACGGACTCGGCCCGGTCCACCACGCCGGCCCCGTCGCCGGTGGAGGCCCGCCTGAGCAGCGACTCGCCCCAGGCGGTGAGGAGCCGGACGCGCAGGGGGTCGTCGACGGGGGCGAGCAGCGCGGCCCGCTCGTACGCCGCGTCGGCCTGCCCGGTCTCCCCTACGGCGTCGTGGAACGCGGCCAGCGCGGTCAGGCAGGGCAGCAGCAGCGCCGTGTCGTCCCCGGCGGCCGCCAGCGCCTCGTCGAGCGCCTGCCGGGTCTCGGCGTCCTCGGCGCCGGCCCCGCGCAGCGCCCGCGCCAGATCCAGCAACGCGGGCCCCCGCACGGTGTCGCCCGCCCGCTCCCGCTCCAAGGACCGGCAGGCCTCCCGCAGTTCCGGCACGGCGGCCCCGGGATGCCGCAGGTCGAGCAGCACCCGCCCCCGCAGCAACAGCCGCTCCCGATGGGCGGCCACCTCCCAGGGCACGGTGCCGTGCCCTGCGGGCGAGGTGGGGTCCGAGGGCGAGGTGCGATCCCGGGGCGCGGCGGGGCCTTCGGACGACCGGAGGCCGCCGTCCGGTGCTACGGCGGTCCCGTCGGCGTCCCCCGGTGCTGCGGCGGTCCCGTCGGCGCCCTCCGGTGCTGCGGCGGTCCCGTCGGCGTCCTGTGCGGTGGCCGCCGGCGCGGACGTGCCCTCCCCCGGCTCTCCCGGCTCACCGGAGGCGTCCGCGTCGGAGGCCTGCCAGGCGCGGGCGGTGGTGGTGACGCGGGGCCAGGGCGGGGTGCCGGCGGCCAGGACGGCGAGGGCCCCCGTCAGGTGGTCCGTCTCGGCCGTCAGCTGCCACAACTCCCGGCGGCACAGCGCGAGTTCCAGTGCGGACTCGGCCCGCTCCCGGCTGTCGGCGGGGGCGTCCTCGTACGCGGTGGCGAGTTCGGCCTCCGCCTCCCGCAGCAGCCCGGCGCGCCGCCCCTCCGCGCGGGCGCCCGCCGTACCGGCCTCCACGCGCAGCACGCGGCCGAGGACCAGCCGGGCCCGGACGGCGGGGCCCGCGCCCCTACCGGCCGTGGCGACGCGGGCCTGTTCCCGGGCCCGGCGCAGCATCTCCGGGTCGGCCAGCTGCCGCCAGCGGGCGAGCAGCCGCTCGGCCTCGGTCAGCGGGTCGGGGGTGACCAGGTCCGGCAGGTAGAACCGCAGCACGCGCGCGGGGATGCGGGCGAACAGTTCGGCCTCCACGCTGCCGGTGCCGTCCCGTGCCGCGCCGTCCTCGGTGAGCCGCCCCGCGCCGGCGGCGGGGCCGTGGTCGGCGAGCCGGGCCGCGGCCAGCGCGGCGAAGTTGCGGGTGCCCTTGCCGAAGTGCCGTTCCACGTAGGCCGAGCAGTGTTTGAGGACGAGTCCGGCGGTGTCCTGGTCGAGGGAGGACAGCAGCAGGTCCTGCATCCGGGGCGAGTAGGCGAAGCACGGCTGGTCCCCGGTGCCGGGCAGTTGCCGCAGCAGGCCGCCGAGCAGCACCTCGGCCAGTTCCATGGGCCCGGTGTCGGGCAGCATGGCCCGCTGGACCAGCTGCATCACGGGCAGGGTGAGGGGGGCGGCGGCGAGGTAGACGGCCAGCCGCAGGGCGCCGGGTGAGGCGCCGGCGCGGAAGGCGCGCAGCAGGTCGTCGTCGCTGCGCGCGGGCGGGGCGAGGCCGGCGGCCGCCGGTGCGGTGCCGGGGTGGGCGTATCCGGCCCAGGCGTGCTCGCGGGTCGGCCCGGTGCCGGCGAGCAGCCGGGCGAAGGCCGCGAACGCCTCCGGGGTGGGCTGGAGCACCGGGACCGGCCGGGCGCCGGGCGGTGGTTCCTCCCAGGGCTCGTCCTCGGGCAGGAAGTCCAGGCGCCCGCCGCTCTCGCCGGTGCGGACGAGCAGCCCGGGTTCGGCGGGCAGCGCGGTACGGCCCCACAGCCGGGGCGGCAGCGGCTGGACCACGGCCAGCGGGGCGGTGCGCGGCCAGCCGTGCAGCAGGCGCTGCGCGGTGCCGTTCTGCCACAGCGGGCCGACGCAGTCGCTGATGACGAAGGTGAGCCGGCGCCCGCTGGGGTCGTGCAGCTCGTCGGCGGGGCGCAGCCGGGTGCGCCGGCCGGGACCGGCGGTCGTACCGACGAGCGGGGCGCCGGAGTCGTCGGCGTACAGGTGGTGGACACGGACGGAGGCGAACGCGCCGGACTGCTGGCAGGCCTGGCGCAGTTCCTCGACCATCTCGCCCCAGACGGCCATGGCGGGGCCGGTGTCCATGAGCAGTTGGACGTCGCAGCGCCGGCGGCGGCCGGGCCGGGTGACGGGGAGCAGGATGCCGCTCGCGGCGGCCCGGTCGGCGGTGGCGGCCTCGTCGATCCGCTCGTCGCGGCCGCGGACGGGGGCCGTGCGGTACCGGCCGAGGGCACGCAGTGCCTTCTGCAGGCCGAGCAGTCCGGGCAGGGCACCGGCGGCGGGCGCGCGGACGGGGAACGCTCCGGGGGCGCCGGCCGGATCGTGGGCGCCGCTCACGCGTGGCGCGGGGCTCGGGGTGTGCAGCGGGATGGCGGCGGAGGGGACGGCGTCCACGTGCGGCGGCTGCGGACCGCCGGAGCCGGCCGGCGTACGCTCGCCCGAGGCCACGGCCCCCCGCCCCGGGTCCGACGGACCGCCCGAACCGGTGCCGGGCGCGCCCCCGCCGTCCCCGCCGGCGCCCGTGCCGTCCTCGGGCGGGGCCGCTCCGAGCCGCCGGGCCAGCCAGAACGCGTCCGCCACGTCCTCGGCGGTCGGCTGGAGCCCGCCCTGGCGCAGCTTGCCGATCAGCTCATCCAGGCGCATCCCCGGCATCCGCCTCTCACCTCGTACGGTCGAGCGGTTGCATCAGCATCTCGGCGATCCGCTCCCGGGTGAGGCCCTGTGCGCGCGGGTCGTGCTGGGTGAGGAACAGGGCGTTCAGGAGCTGGTCGGCGGCGAGCACCTCGCCCGGTTCGCGCTCCAGGAACCGGCGGATCAGGTCCGCGCCGGCGGCGACGCCGTCACTTCCGAGGTGCGCCTCGACCATGGCGGTGAGCTGCTCCTCGCCGGGCGGGTCCAGCTCCAGCTGGACGCAGCGGCGCAGCAGCGGGGCGGGGAAGTCGCGTTCGCCGTTGGAGGTCAGCACGATCACCGGGAACGCGGTGCAGGCGATACGCCCGCCGTGCACGGCCACCCGGTCGCCGTCGTGCGTGAGCACCTCCACGACGGGCTCCCGGTCGGCCAGGCGCTCCAGCTCGGGAATCGAGAACTCGCCCTCCTCCAGGGTGTTCAGCAGGTCGTTGGGCAGGTCGAGGTCGCTCTTGTCCAGCTCGTCGATGAGCAGGACGCGGGGTTCCGCCGCGGGCAGGAACGCGGTGCCTAGCGGGCCGAGCCGGACGTAGGAGCCGATCGCGGAGCCCGCGGCACCCCGGTCGTCACCGCGGGCGCGCTCCAGCTGGACGTCCTGGAGCCGGGCGATGGCGTCGTACCGGTACAGGCCGTCCTGGAGGGTCGTACGGCTGACGATGGGCCAGCGCAGCACCTTGCCCAGGCCGAGTTCGTGGGCGATCGCGTACGCCAGGGTGGACTTGCCGGTGCCGGGGTTGCCGGTCACCAGCAAGGGCCGGCGCAGATAGAGGGCCGCGTTGACCGCGTCCACCTCGGCCGGCCGGGGCGCGTAGTTCTCGACCAGGCGGCGGCGCACACCGAGCCGGCGGGCGCTGCTGGGGTCCTCCGGGCCGCTGTCCGCGCCGTCCCGGGAGGCGGCGAAGTCCCGCCAGGGCGGCGGCGCCGGCAACCGCCGCATGCCGTCGTGCGGCTGACCCACTCCGCGGTAGATCCGCCAGTCGTTCACCTTGGGCTCCTCCCGGCTCTGGTGATCATGCAGCGGGCCCGGCCGTCCGACGTACGAGGCTACCGCCCGTCGGCCGCGCCCGCCGAGGTTCGCGGCGTCCGACGCTCCCACCCCGCCACCACGAACCTCCGTGCGACTCGGCAGAGTTGACGGAGCGTCCACCGGGGCGGCGGAGGCACCGGCGGGTCAGCCGCCGGGCGCGGCCAGCGGCGGGGGCCGCATGCTCTCCGTCCCGTACGGCGACCGGTCCGGCGGATCGAACAGTACGGCGATCTTGCCGCGCAGGCCCTGCGCCCGGGCGGTGTCCGGGTCGGCCAGGCCGATGCGCAGCTCGCGGACCGGGCCGTGCAGCCCGTCCGCCTGCCCGGCGGCGTCCAGCACGGCCGCGGCCTGCCGATGGAAGTCCCCGCACTCGCCGTGATCATGCCGGTCGCGGCGCCACAGCACCACGGAGTGCCCGGAGCGCAGCGCGTCCCGCATCGCCGCATAGCCCTCTCCACTGCCGACGGGACCGCAGTAGACGGGCACGGACGCGTCGCCCAGCGCCGACAGGGCGCCGTAGTACGGGTACTTGCCCCCGGTCCCGGCCCCCGGCGGATGCCCCTCGGCGACGGTCCTGCCGTGCAGCGCCGCGTGCGCCAGCGGGCCCCGTTGGACGCCCTTCCAGCGACGGCGCCACTCCGGGGCGGGCGGCAGGCCGTTGCGCCGGACCTCGCGGATGATGACGGTCCGCCGCATACCGAGCGGCAGGTGCCGCGCGTCCTCGAAGTCGTCGTCCTCGTCGTCCCCGCCCTCAGCGTCGCCCGGTCCGGACAGCAACTGCCAGTCGTCCACCGGGAGATCGAACAGCCTGCGGGGCAGGAACACCTCGATCGCGGCGAGATGCTCCCCGTGGTCCCCCTGACCGAGCGCCTGCGCCAACGGCTCCCGCAGCACCCCCGCCAACTCCTCGGCGGGCACGCCCCGGTCGTCACCGTCGACCGGGGTGACGTCCCGCCCGTCGTACACCAACTGCACACTCCAGGGATGCCGGCCGTAGGTGGCCGGCCCGACGCGGACGAGGACGTCGGTGCGGGTGCCGGCGGGAGCGGGGCCGGTGGGGGTGGGTATGAGCTCGCTGGGGACGGGGGTCGGGGCGGCCTCGACGGGTGACGGCGTACCGACGTGCGGGACGGGGCCGACGGGGCCGGCAACGGAGGGGGTTTCGACCGCCCGGCCCCCCAACGCGGGAACCTGCGAAGGGATCTGCGAAGGAACCGGTGAGGGGGTGACGGCCGGCCACCCGTCGGCGACCGGCACACCGTTGGGCGGCCCACCCGCCGGACCACCGGAGGCCGACGCGGTCGTGCCGCCGTCCTCCCCGCTCCCGTCCAGCAGCGCGCGGATGGCCTCGCCGACGGCCCAGTGCCGGTGGTCGGCGGCCTGCCCGGCTATCCACGCGGTGAACGCCCGCAGCCGTGCCTCGTCCACCTCACCGGTCCGCTGCCGGACCGTACGGGCCACCCGGGCGGCGTAGAGGAGTACGGCGTCCAGGTCGACCAGCGTGCCCCCGCCGCCCGGTTCGAGCGTGCGCAGACCGTGCAGCAGCGCGGCGCCCTCGCGCCAGGTGCGCACGTTCCGCAGCACGAGCGAGGGCAGGCGTTCGCCGCGCACCTGCGCCTTCACGTCCTCCACGAGGTGGACGACCTCACCGGCGCCGGTCGGCGGCGGCAGGTGGGCGAGATGGCCGTGGAGCCGGGTGCGCAGCTCGGCGGTGATCCCGGAGACGGCGTGCCCGTGACCGGGCAGGGCGGCCTGGAAGGCGGTCCAGTCCGGGTACGGCGAGGGGGTGTCGAGAAGGCGCGCGTGGTGCACGTCGTGCGCGCGCAGCGCCTCGCGCACCGGGCGTGCCGCCTCGCGGGCGTCCAGCAGTTCGTACAGCGCGGTGACCGGTACCGCGACGCCCTCCTCGCGCCGGCGCCCTTTGATCACACCGATGACGGAGCCGTGCCGCAGGTCGAGCACCGGGCCGCCGGAGAGTCCGCCGATGGGCAGGCTTCCGGCGAGCAGCAGGGCCCGCGCGTCGGACCCGGCGAGTTCGCCGATGCCGTGCCGGATGCCCAGCTCGCCGGTCTGCACCGACCAGCCGTAGAGGCCGAGCGGGGTGCGCGGGCCCGCTTCCCGGTCGGCGAGCCACAGGCAGCGCACGTCGTCGGCGCCGGTCACGCGGACGAGCGCGAGGTCGGGGAAGGGCCAGGGGTCACGCGCCGGTCCCGCGCCCTCGGGCCGGGGCGCGACGACGACGGCCGTGCCGGTGCCGCCGCGCGGCTCCCAGGCGCCGGCGGCGGTGCGCTCCTGCCAGGTCACGCTCAGGGCGCTGGTCCCTCGGCACACCGCGGCTCCCCCCTTCCCCACGACGTGGGCGCAGGTCAACAGCCAACCCGGGGCTATGAAGAACCCCGACCCCCAGTACGCGTCACGGTCCGTTGCATACCCGTCACCAGGTGCGCCGATGCGTGCGAGGCAGGGGCGCACCATCTCGTCGAAGGCGCTCATACGGCGCCGGGAGCCGAGGACTGCGACGGTACGAACCCGCCGCCCGGCGCCGCGGGATCCGCGCCGCCCGCCGCCGTGGCGGGCTCGGTCCAGGTCAGGGAGACGGTGAGCGAGGACTTGCCGCCTCCCTCGGCGATGGCGCTCACGATCTTGCCGGACTGCGCCGTCAGTTCGATGCCGAAGCTGACCGAGACCTCGACGGGGGCCGGTGTGTCCAGACCGGCGCGCAGGGAGCGCACGACGCCCCCGACCGTGCCGGCCAGTCCTCCCGCCATGTCGATGACCCGGTCGCCGAGCCCGGTGTCCCGGTAACCGCCGCCGTCCAGCGCCTCTTCGTCGGCGGCGGCGATCCTGGCCCAGACGACGGTCCCGTCGTCCAGGCGTATGCGTTCGACTCCTCCGGCCATGACGCCCCCGTTCGTCGATGGGAGGAGAAGGCTAACTCCCGGGAAGGGAGAGGGGGAGGGGAAGGGGAGATCCGCCCGCCGTCACTCGTCGTCCTCGTCGTCGAGCCGCGCGAGCCAGGTGGCCAGCCGCTCCACGGGCACCTCGAAGTCCGGGTTCAGGTCCACGAACGTCCGCAGCTGCTCCGCGAGCCACTCGAAGGTGACCTCTTCCTCGCCACGCCGCTTCTCCAACTCCTCGATACCGCGGTCGGTGAAGTACATAGGGCCACGTCTCCTGAGCGAACATCCAGCAACCGACAACGAACACCACCAGCGTAAGCGCCCTGCGCGAGGGGGAGGGGATCAGCCGGGCCTCGCCCGGCGAAGCCACCACATCCTGGCGAAGCCACCTCGCCCGGCGAACCCGCCTCGCCCGGCGAACCACCTCACCTGGCGAAGCCGTTGTGCCCGGCGGAGCCGCCACGTTCCGGCCACCGCCCCCGCGCACACTCCGGCCGCGCCGGCGCACCGGGAGCAGCGCCCGTGCGGCCACCCGGAAGAGTCCCTTGACTTCACCGAACCGCGATATATCGTGTTCACAGGAGGACGCGATATGGCGCGTCGCAACCGTGCCCGGCCAAGGAGGCCCCATGTCGGAGTGGTCCGTCACAGAACCCCGGAAGCTGACCTTCGACACCCCCGTACGCGACCTGGCGGTCCGCGTCGTCAACGGCACGGTGAACGTGGTGGGCACGGACGACCCCACCCCCCGCCTGGAGGTCTCGGAGATCGAAGGCCCACCCCTGGTGGTCACACAGACCGGCTCCACCCTCACCGTGGCCTACGAGGACCTGCCCTGGAGGGGCTTCCTCAAGTGGCTCGACCGCAAGGGCTGGCGCCGCAGCGTCGTCGTCTCCCTCGCCGTGCCCGCCGACACCCGCGTGGAGGTCGGCGTGGTCGGCGCCGCCGCGGTCGTCTCCGGCATCCGCGGCCCCGCCGTGATCAAGGGCGTCACCGGCGACACCACCCTGGTCGGTGTCTCCGGCCCGGTCCGCGCGGACACCGTCTCGGGCAACCTGGAGGCCCAGGCGGTCACCGGCGACCTCCGCTTCCACTCGGTCTCGGGCGACCTGACCGTGGTCGACGGCTCCGGCGCCTCCGTGCGGGCGGACTCCGTCAGCGGCTCCATGATCGTCGACCTGGATCCGGACGGCCCCACGGACATCCACCTGACCAGCGTCTCGGGCGAGATCGCGATCCGCCTGCCGCACCCGGCGGACGCCGAGGTGGAGGCGAACACCGCGAGCGGCACGATTTCCAACGCCTTCGACGGACTGCGGGTGCACGGCCAGTGGGGCGCCCACAAGATCACCGGCCGCCTCGGCGCGGGCACCGGCAAGCTGCGCGCCATCACGGCCTCCGGCTCGATCGCGCTCCTGCGCCGCCCGCCCCGGGACGACGAGGAGAGCACCTCCTGGAAGACCCGGCCCCCGGCGCACGGCGCCTCCGACGCACCCCACCCGGCCGATCGCTCCCCGGCGACCCCGGGAGACAATTCCGTCTCCGGCCAGGACGCCACCGCGACCGCCACCGAAGCCCCCGGCACCCCCGGTACCCCTGGCGCCCCGGCCGACGGCACGACCGACAAGAAGGTGCTCTGACATGCCTCCCGTCTTCGCCCACGGCCGCCTCCGCCTGTACCTGCTCAAGCTGCTCGACGAGGCCCCGCGCCACGGCTACGAGGTGATCAGGCTCCTGGAGGAACGCTTCCAGGGCCTCTACGCCCCCTCGGCGGGCACGGTCTACCCCCGCCTGGCCAAGCTGGAGGCAGAAGGCCTGGTCCGGCACACCACCGAGGGCGGCCGCAAGGTCTACGCGATCACGGACGCCGGCCGTGCCGAACTGGCCGCCCGGAGCGGTGAACTGGCCGACCTGGAGCTGGAGATCCGCGAGTCGGTGGCGGAGCTGGCCGCCGAGATGAGGGCCGACGTGCGCGGCGCGGCGGGCGACCTGCGCCGGGAGGTGCGCGCCGCCGCCTCGGAGGCCCGCCGGGGTGCGAAGACGTTTGGGGGTGAGCAGGTCTACGGGGAGTGGGGCGAGCCGGGCGACAAGGAGGCCTGGAAGGCCGCCAAGGAGGAGATGCGCCGGGCCAAGCAGGAGTGGAAGGAGCAGGCACGGCGCGCCAAGGACGAGAGCCGCCGGGCCCGCGAGGAGGCCGAGCGGGCCCGCCGCCAGGCCCAGGAGGCGCAGGCGCGGGCGCGGGCCCAGGCGCAGGAGGAGGTCCAGCGCATCGCGCGCCGGGTCCAGACCCGCGTCCAGGACCACTTCACGCGCGGCGACTGGCCGACGGGCGTCCGCGAGGGCCTGACGGAACTGGCCAAGGAGTTCGGCGACTTCGGCAAGGACGTCGGCAGGGACTGGGGCTTCTCCCGCACCGCCGAGCCCACGCCCGCTGAGGAGCCGCACTACACCGCCCCGCCGGAGGAGTTCCCCGCGGAGTACGAACCCTCCTGGGCGCACGAGGACCTCACCGGCGACCCGGCCCGTGACCTGGAGCGCCTACTGGACCGCTTCCGCGACGACATCCGCGACACGGCCCGCGACCACGGGGTCACCCCCACCCAACTCCACGAAACCCGCCACCACCTCGCCACGGCGGCGGCCCACATCGCAGCGATCCTCCACACCCACTGACCCCCGCTCCCCAGTGAACCGAGCCGCGCGCTCGGCCTCGGGTGGCCAGACGGGCACGACCCCGGGGGCCCAGGGCAGAGCCCCGGGCCCCGGCCGACCGAGCCCTGCACTCCGGCCAACCGAACCGCACCTGCCCTCCAGCCAACCGGGCCCGTTCATCCCGGCCGACCGCCCCGGTCCACCCTCCAGGCAACCGAGTCGGGTGGCCCGGCGGGCGAGGCCCTCGGAACCCCCGGACCCCAGCCAACCGAGCCCGCTCACCCCGGCCGACCACCCCCGTCCACCCTCCAGGCAACCGAGCCGGGGGCGGCCTGGCGAGACACCGGGGCCCGGGGCGGAGCCCCGGGGGCCACCTCCAGCCGACCGAGCCCCCTCACTCCGGCCAACCGCCACACCCCCGCCAACCCAGTCGGGCAGCTGGGCGGGCGAGGCCCTCGGAGCCCCCGGACCCCAGCCAACCGGGCCCGCTCACCCCGGCCAACCGCCGCACCCCGGCCAACCCAGTCGGGCAGCCGGGCGGGCAAGGCCGTCGGAGCCCCCGGACCCCAGCCAACCGGGCCCCCTCACCCCGGCCAACCGGGCCCCCTCGCCCCGGCCAGCCGAACCCCGCCCCCAACCCCCGCTCAGCCCGCAGCCGCACGCGCCCCCGGGCATACCCTCGACACCTCTGCGAAGGTCACCCCGCTGTCGGCCAGGGCCTCCCCCGCTACCCCCGGCACCACGGTGAGCGCCAGCAGCAGGTGCTCGTCCCCGATGAACCGTTCGTGCCGGGCGACGGCAACCCGCAACGCCCGCTCCAAGACCCCCTTCGCCCCCCGGCCGAAGCCGGGCCGCCGCCGCGACCCCGCACGACCCCGGCCACCGGACATCGCCCCGACGCCGTGCACCTCCTCCACCCGCGTCACGATCTCCGTCACGTCGATCCCCAGCCCCGCCAGCGCATCCGCCTCGGCCCGGGTCAGCCCGGCCCGCCGCCGCGCCTCGCGCAGGGCCCGCCGTACCGCCTCGCGCTCGTGTGGCCGGGCGAGCCCGAGGGCGGACAGGGCGTAGGACCCCCGGCTGCCCTCCCGGTCGAGAAGCGCCAGCAGCAGGTGCTCGGCGTCCACCGACCCCGTCCCGCCCTCCTCCGCGTAGGCGTACGCCCCCTCGACCACCGCCCGGGCATCCTTCGTGAACCGCTCGAACATCAATGCCTCCCGTACTTCTTGTGCACGGCCTGCCTGCTGACACCCAGCTCCGCGGCGATCTCCTGCCACGACCAGCCCTGGTTGCGCGCGCTGCGCACCTGTACCGCCTCCAGCTGCTCCAGCAGCCGGCGCAGCGCGGCCACGGCGCGCAGCCCTACCCGGGGATCCCGGTCACCGGCGCGCTCGGCGAGATCTGTTGCCTCACTCATACTGTCAATCTAGGTTGACACACTGACGGCTGTCAACCCATGTTGACAGGCAGGCCAAGCGAGAGGCGGGCCCGGCACCCGGACCCGCCTCTCACCCACTTACGCCCAACGCCCGGCGAACCTCAGGAGTTGGTCAGCACGATCTTCCCGAACTGCTCCCCCGACGCAAGCCGCTCGAAGCCCTCGCGGGCCCGGTCCAGCGACAGCTCGTCGTCGATGACGGGCCGTACCCCCGTCGCCGCGCAGAACGCGAGCAGATCCTCCAGCTCGTCCTTGGTGCCCATGGTGGAGCCGACCACCTTCAGCTCCAGGAAGAAGATCCGGGTCAGCTCGGCGTGCGAGGGCCGGTCCCCGCTGGTCGCCCCGGAGATGACGAGCGTGCCCCCGGGCCGCAGGGACTTCACCGAGTGGGACCAGGTCGCGGCGCCCACGGTCTCGATGACGGCGTCGACCCGCTGCGGCAACCGCGCCCCCGGCTCCACGGCCTCCACCGCACCCAGCTCCAGCGCCCGCTTCCGCTTGGCCTCGTCCCGGCTGGTGGCGAAGACCCGCAGCCCGGCCGCCTTGCCGAGGACGATCGCGGCCGTGGCGACACCGCCGCCCGCGCCCTGCACGAGGACCGAGTCCCCGGGTCGTACCCCGGCGTTGGTGAACAGCATCCGGTACGCCGTCAGCCAGGCGGTCGGCAGACAGGCGGCCTCGGCGAAGGACAGCTCCCTGGGCTTGGGCAGGATGTTCCAGGTCGGTACGGCGACCTGTTCCGCGAAGGTGCCCTGGTAGCGCTCGGTGAGGATGGAGCGCGGCTCGTCGGGGCCGACGCCGTGGCCGGTCTGGCCGATGACGGAGTGCAGGACGACCTCGTTGCCGTCCACGTCGACACCGGCGGCGTCGCAGCCGAGGATCATCGGCAGCCGGTCCTCCTGGAGGCCGACGCCCCGCAGGGACCAGAGGTCGTGGTGGTTGAGGGAAGCGGCCCGCACAGTGATGGTGCTCCAGCCGGGACGGGCCTCGGGAGCCGGACGCTCCCCCAACTCGAGGCCGCTGAGCGGCTGGTCGCGGTCGATTCGGGCGGCGTAGACAGCGAACATGCTGCCGACGATAAGTGCGCGGTGCGGCCGGCGGAACCAGCGGCCCCTGTGACACATGCCCTCTTGCGCGACGACACCCTTGCGGCGCAGCGGCACGCCGGCGCCCCCCGGCACCCCCCGGCACCGCCCGGCACCGCCCGGCACCGCCCGGCACCGCCCGGCACCGCCGGAAACGAACGGCCTCCGCCGGGAAACGGAGAGCCCCGCCGGACAAAGCCCTGGGAACGGAGAACCCCGCCGGACGGCGAACGGCCCCGCCCTCCCGGGCGGGGCCGTTAGCCGCACCGCACGTCAGCGGCGCGCGACGCCCTCGGCCCGAGCCGCGGCGGCGACCGCGGCGGTGACCGCGGGAGCGACCCGCTCGTCGAACGGCGAGGGGATCACGTAGTCGGCGGCGAGGTCGTCACCGACCACCGAGGCCAGCGCCTCGGCCGCCGCGATCTTCATGCCCTCCGTGATCCGCGTGGCCCGCACCTGGAGCGCGCCCGCGAAGATGCCGGGGAAGGCCAGCACGTTGTTGATCTGGTTCGGGAAGTCCGAGCGCCCGGTGGCCACGACCGCCGCGTACTTGTGCGCGACGTCGGGGTGCACCTCGGGGTTCGGGTTGGCCATCGCGAACACGAAGGCGCCCTCGGCCATGGAGGCCACGGCCGCCTCGGCGACCGTACCGCCGGAGACGCCGATGAAGACGTCCGCGCCCGCGAGGGCGTCCTCCAGCGAGCCGGTGACGCCGGCCTTGTTGGTGAACCCGGCCAGCTCGCGCTTGACCGGCGTGAGGTCCTCCCGGTCGGCCGACACGACACCCTTGCGGTCCGCGACGGCCACGTCCCCGATGCCGGCCTCGACCAGCATCCTGGCGATGGCGACACCGGCCGCGCCGGCGCCCGAGATGACGGCCCGCAGCTGCCCGATCTCGCGCCCGCTCAGCCGCGCCGCGTTCCTGAGCGCCGCGAGCGTCACGACGGCCGTACCGTGCTGGTCGTCGTGGAAGACCGGGATGTCCAGCCGCTCCTGGAGCCGGCGCTCGATCTCGAAGCACCGGGGCGCCGAGATGTCCTCCAGGTTCACTCCGCCGAAGGAGGGAGCGAGCCGGACGACGGTCTCGATGATCTCGTCCACGTCGGTGCAGTCGAGCGCGATCGGCACCGCGTCGACGCCGCCGAACTGCTTGAACAGGATGGCCTTGCCCTCCATCACGGGGAGGGAGGCCTGGGGACCGATGTCCCCGAGTCCGAGCACGGCCGTGCCGTCGGTGACGACGGCGACCACGTTGGACTTCCATGTGTAGTCGTTGACCAGCTCCGGCTGCTGGGCGATCGCGGTGCACACGCGAGCGACGCCGGGCGTGTACGCGAGGGAAAGGTCGTCCTTGTCACGGACCGGCACGGTGGCCTGCACGGCCATCTTGCCGCCGCGGTGCAGCGCGAACGCCGGATCGAAGGAATCGAGGGGCTCGGCCCCGCCGTCCTGGTCCGTACCGCTGTCGCTGCGAGGATTGACGATCTCCGCTGCCACTTTGTTTTACCCCTTAGCTATGCATGGTTTGAGGGTCGACCACTCCTGGTGAGGGGTGGGCGGGCACCGCGCAGGGCTCGATTGCGGATACGTACGAGCGCCTACGCGACGGGCGCGCCGCACACGCGCCCTGAGCCCCGGATGAGGGGTGTAAAGAACCTTCTTACCGGACGGACGGTACCCGCGACGAGTCCATTAGGTTCAAGGTCACATTCGGATACGGACAGGTGAACCGCCGATGGCGCGCGGTCGGCGGGCCGGAAGGGCGCGAATGCGCCCAAGGCGGCCGAAGAGGCACTACGAAGAGTGACCACATCCTGAGACACGCTGAAGATTTTCCGGCCGGAGTGCTGGATTCCCGCAGATCCTCGGCGGTGGCGCACCGGGGATGTACCGACCTGATGTGGTTCGGGGGTCACCCGTTATCCGATTTTGACATAGTGACGACCCTGAATGGCGTAGTCCGAATGGCAAGATGCCGTAAACCCACGAGGTCGCGACACCCGAAGGTGTGTGTTTCCGTCGACCCATCGGCAACTCTTCCCATCCGCCGGAGGAACCACGATGACCGCAAGCTCCACCCGTCGTACGACCGCAGCGCGCTCCCCTCTGGCCGCGGCCGGTGCGATCGCGGTCGCAGGGGCCCTGCTGCTCACCGGCTGCGGTGACCAGACGAAGGACAAGAACCAGAACTCCGGCAGCGCCACCAGCAGCGCACCGCTCGCCGACAAGCTCCCGCAGGAGATCCGGAGCAAGGGCACGATCAGGGTCGGCTCGGACATCGCCTACGCCCCGGTCGAGTACAAGGACGCCTCCGGCAAGGTCGCCGGCCTCGACCCCGACCTGGCGGCGGCCATGGGCAAGCAGCTCGGCGTGACGTTCGACTTCCAGAACGGCACCTTCGACGGCCTGCTCACCGGCCTGCGCTCGGACCGCTACGACATCGCGATGTCGGCGATGACGGACAACAAGAACCGTCAGGAGGGCGTCGACCCGGACACCGGCAAGAAGGTCGGCGAGGGCGTCGACTTCGTCGACTACCTGACCGCAGGTGTCTCGATCTACACCCGCAAGGGCGACACCAGGGGCATCACCACCTGGGACGACCTGTGCGGCAAGAAGCTCGCCGTCCAGCGTGGCACCACCTCCGAGGACCTGGCCAAGCAGCAGGCCAAGAAGTGTCCGGCCGGCAAGAAGATCACCATCGAGCCCTTCGACGACAACGAGCAGGCCCAGACCCGGCTGCGCTCGGGCGGCGCGGACGCCGTGTCCGCCGACTTCCCGGTCGCCGCGTACGCGGTGAAGACCTCCGGCGGCGGCAAGGACTTCGAGACGGTCGGCGAGCAGGTCGAGGCGGCCCCGTACGGCATCGCGGTCTCCAAGACGCAGACGCGGCTGCGCGACGCGCTCAAGGCCGCGATGGACGCGATCATCAAGAACGGCGAGTACCAGAAGATCCTCGAGAAGTGGGGCGCTCAGGACGGCGCCGTCAAGCAGTCCGTGATCAACGGCGGCAAGTGATCCGCGACAGCCGAACGGCCAGTGAGAGGCAGTAGAGGCAATACCCGTGACTGACATCGACAAGACGGCGGGGCCCGAGGACGCGCCCCGAGCGGGAGCGGAGGCCATCAAGGCCATCCCGGTCCGGCACTACGGACGGTACGTCTCCGCCGTCATCGCGATCGCGCTCCTCGTCGCGATCATCTACGCGTTCGGCCAGGGCAAGATCAACTGGCACGCGGTACCGGAATACTTCTTCGACAACCGGATCATGACCGGCGTCGGCAAGACCCTCCTGCTGACGGTGCTGTCGATGGTCATCGGCATCGTCGGGGGCATCGTCCTGGCGGTGATGCGGCTGTCGAAGAACCCGGTGACCTCGTCCATCGCCTGGTTCTACATCTGGTTCTTCCGCGGCACCCCGGTCCTGGTCCAGCTGTTCCTCTGGTTCAACCTGGGCCTGGTCTTCGAGTACATCAACCTGATGCCGTTCTACAAGGACTACTGGTCGAACTTCATGACGCCGTTGCTGACGGCGCTGCTCGGCCTGGGTCTGAACGAGGCGGCATACATGGCCGAGATCTGCCGCGCGGGCCTGCTCGCGGTGGACGAGGGCCAGACCGAGGCGGCGCACGCGCTCGGCATGAGCCACGCCAAGACGCTGCGCCGGGTGGTCATCCCGCAGGCGATGCGCGTGATCGTGCCGCCGACGGGCAACGAAGTGATCAACATGCTGAAGACGACCTCGCTCGTGGCGGCCGTCCAGTATCCAGAACTCTTCCGTTACGCCCAGGACATCGGCCAGAACTCCGGGGCCCCGGTGGAGATGTACTTCCTCGCCGCGGCCTGGTACCTGATCATGACCTCGGTGCTGAGCGTGGGCCAGTACTACATCGAGCGGTACTACGCCCGTGGTTCCAGCCGTCAGCTGCCCGCCACCCCGTGGCAGAAGGTGAAGGCGAACATGCTGTCGCTGGGCCGCCCGAAGGGAGCCGTGGGCGTATGACCGAGAAGCTGAGCAAGACGCAGGACACCCCGGCGAAGGACACTGTCCCGATGGTCAGGGCGGAGGGCGTCCACAAGTCCTTCGGCCACGTCGAGGTGCTCAAGGGCATCGACCTGGAGGTGAAGCCGGGCGAGGTGTTCTGCCTCATCGGCCCCTCCGGCTCCGGCAAGTCGACCTTCCTGCGGTGCATCAACCACCTGGAGAAGATCAACGCCGGGCGGCTGTACGTCGACGGCGAGCTGGTCGGCTACCGCCAGCAGGGCGAGAAGCTGTACGAGCTGCGCGACCGCGAGGTCGCCATGAAGCGCCGGGACATCGGCATGGTCTTCCAGCGCTTCAACCTGTTCCCGCACATGACGGCCGTGGAGAACGTCATGGAGGCGCCGGTGCAGGTCAAGGGCGCGAGCCGGGCGGAGGCGCGGGAGCGGGCCATGCAGCTGCTGGAGCGCGTGGGCCTGGCCGACCGGGCCGGGCACTACCCCTCCCAGCTCTCCGGTGGCCAGCAGCAGCGCGTGGCGATCGCCCGGGCGCTGGCGATGGAGCCGAAGCTGATGCTGTTCGACGAGCCGACCTCGGCCCTGGACCCGGAGCTGGTCGGTGACGTCCTGGACGTCATGCGGGACCTCGCCGAGTCCGGTATGACCATGGTCGTCGTCACGCACGAGATGGGCTTCGCCCGCGAGGTGGGCGACAGCCTGGTGTTCATGGACGGCGGTGTGGTGGTGGAATCCGGCCACCCGCGGGACGTCCTGACGAACCCGCAGCACGAGCGGACGCAGTCCTTCCTGTCGAAGGTCCTCTGACGCCGCACAGGACGATCCGACGCTGCGCGTTCGGCGAAGGGCGGTACGGCTCCCCGTACCGCCCTTCGCCGTGCCACGCGCCGTCCGGCCGCTCCCGCTCCCCTACTTGAGGGCGAGCAGCAGGGTGTCGGAGGGCGAGCACCATACCGGCCGGGCCTCGGCGAACCCCTTCTCGCGCAGCACGCGCGCGTGCCAGGAGGCCGGCGGGGTGTCCCCGTCCGCGTGTTCGCCGTAGATCTCGAAGCGGCGGGCGGTCGGCTCGGCGAGGACCGGGTCCTGGGCGGCCAGCTGCCACCACTGGGACCAGTCCAGGGCGCCGCCCCCCTTGGCCTGATCCATGCGGGCGTGGCGCTGGGCGCGCTCGGCCGCGTTGATCCGGGGCGTGGTGTCATCGATCATGTGGTCCGCGTTCATGAAGACACCGCCGTCGCGGACCAGCCCCGCGACCCGATCGTAGAGGGCCGCGAGGGGTTCGCTGTGCAGCCAGTGGAGGGCCGTGGCGGTCAGGACGGCGTCGTAGGAGTCGTACGGCAGTGTCGCCGGCCAGTCGGGGTCCTTGAGGTCGGCGGTGACGAGGGTGACGCGGTCGTCGCCCGCGAAGGTGCCCTCCGCGATGGCGAGCAGCGCCGGGTCGAGGTCGACGCCGGTGCTGGTCGCCTCGGGGAAGCGGCGCAGCACCCGGGCGGTGATGGTGCCGGTGCCGCAGGCGAGGTCGAGCACGCGCGGGGCGGTGCCGACGAGCGCCTCGACCATGTCGAGCATGATCCGGAACCGTTCCTCGCGGTCCGGCATGTACCACTCCTGCTGCCGGTCCCAGCTCTCCTGCCACGCTGCCCAGTCGGTTCCGGCGGTGGTGGTCATGAGACACCGACTCCCCTCGGTTCGCGTAATACCCTTAAGGCACGACCGGCTGTTACCCGACCGCAGACACGACGATAATGCGCCTCCGTAAGGACTACAAGTGGAACTGGCCTATTACTCGGATTACGCCGTCCGTCTCGTGAACAGCGAGGAACCGGCTCGGGGCAGGGACACCCTGACTACGGTCGAGGCCGTCCGCGACCTCTTCGGCGAGAACGCGTCGGCGGCCCGCCGCGCCACCGACAACGACGTCACCCGGTTCCGCTCGGTCCGGGCCCGGCTGCGCGGGGTCTTCGAGGCCGCCGACCAGGGCGACGAGACCCTCGCCGTGGATCTGCTCAACTCGCTCCTGCTGGAGTTCCCGGTCAGCCCGCAGATCTCCGGGCACGACCACCGCGACGAGGACGGCCGCCCGCTGTGGCACATGCACCTGGCCGACCACCCGTCCAACGCCACCGCCGGATACGCGGCGATCGCCGCCATGGGCCTGGCCTTCCACCTCACCGAGTACGGCGTGGACCGCCTGGGCCTGTGCCAGGCACCCCCGTGCCGCAACGCCTACCTGGACACCTCCACCAACCGTTCCCGGCGCTACTGCTCGGACCGCTGCGCGACCCGCGCCAACGTGGCCGCCTACCGGGCCCGCAAGCGCCTGGAAGCCGACCGGCCCGGCAGCAGCGGCCTCGCCGCCGAGAGCGCCCAGCGCAGCAGCGCGAGCGGCGAACGCTGACCCGCCGCGACCGGCCGCAGCCGCAGCCACGCCGTCCCGAGGATCAGCTCCTCGGGCACCACCCCGTAGTCCGTGCTGTCCCCGCCGGCGTACGGGTTGTCCCCGAGCACCCACCAGCCGCCCTCACGCCGCTCCACGGCCCGCTTGACCACCAGCAGGTCCTGCTGGAACGGATGACGCAGGACCACGACGTCCCCGGGCCCGACCGCACCCCCGTACCGCACCAGCAACCGGTCCCCGTGGTGCAGCGTGGGCACCATCGACGGGCCGGTCACCTCGGCCAGTCCGAAGGGCGCCATCGCCCGCCCCCGCTCGGTCTCCTGCGACAGCTCCGGCATCCCCGGCACCTCCCCGGTCCGTTCCTCCACCAGTCTCAGTCTCACCCTGGACTTTTGTCCTAAGCCCTAGGGGGCACCCGAGAAATCGCCTTCCGCAGGGAGTAATGTCGCACCTGAGAAGACGATCACGAGGAAGGAATGCTCCATGCTTTCCCGCCTGTTTGCCCCCAAGGTGAAGGTCAGCGCCCACTGCGACCTGCCCTGCGGCGTGTACGACCCGGCCCAGGCCCGCATCGAGGCGGAGTCGGTGAAGGCCGTCCAGGAGAAGATGGCCGCGAACGACGACCCTCACTTCCAGACGCGCGCCACCCTCATCAAGGAGCAGCGCGCGGAGCTGGCCAAGCACCACGTCTCCGTGCTCTGGAGCGACTACTTCAAGCCCCCGCACTTCGAGAAGTACCCCGAGCTGCACCAGCTGGTCAACGACACCCTGAAGGCCCTCTCGGCCGCCAAGGCGTCCACCGACCCGGCGACGGGCCAGAAGGCGCTGGACTACATCGCCCAGATCGACAAGATCTTCTGGGAGACCAAGAAGGCCTGACGTTTCCCGCCCGGGTGGAGGCGGACGGGCGTGCGCGGCTTGGCCGTCCCGTTCTCCTCCGCCCGGGAGCGGCCGCTCAGCCGAACCGGCGGACGCACGCGGCCGCGGTCCGGCTCAGCGGCAGAGGTTCATGATGATGTCGTCGAAGTCGGGGAACTCCTGTGCGGCCTGGGCGATGATAGACCTTGCCGGGGCGCGGCGCTCCGGGGCGCATTGTTCCGCGATGGCCGCCAGGCCGCGATGGGCCTGGGGGGCCCAGTCCGGCTCGGGCTCGTGTGAGGTGGCCGCTTCCCAGGGGCCGAAGCCGCCGGCCAGCAGCCACAGGAAGGCGCCCAGGTCGCGAGCGACGACGCCGGTCTCTCCTTCGGAGCCGAGGAAGACCACGGGCTGCTCTTCCAGTTCCCGGCCTGGACGGACCAGCCAGAACGCCGCTTTCCCGCCGGTGCCGTCCTGGCCGAACACGCGGAAGCCGTCGCCGTTCAGCTCGCTGTTGTGCGTCCATGCGCGGAACCACTCGGTGGTCTCGTCGGCGGTCAGGAACGACTCGTAAGGTTCGAACGAGACATGGTCCTCGCCGATGCTTTCGAGCCGGACCGCCATGGCGGCGGCAAGCGCGGCGGGAAACTGTCGATCTCCGTTCATGGACATGCGAACAGAGTAGTGATCAGTTGATGACCTCGGCGCGGTCCTCCGGGCGCCGGTCCCCGCCCGTGACCGCCACGGCGGGCCGCCAGGTCCGGCTCGCGCTCCACGAAGTGCCTCTGGAAGCCGGCCCGTTGGTCGGTGTCGTGTCCTGCCGTGCCGTGTCATGGAGGGCGTCGCCCCTGTTCCCGGGCGGGCGATGCTGATCTCCGCCAGGGCAGCGGACCGCGTGCGAGCGGCGGTCGCGCCGTCAGCCCGCGGGCTGGTCCGGGGGGAAGTCGGCGCTCAGGGTCACCTCTCGCCAGCCGTCGAAGGTGGTCCTGAGTGCGTCCAGCTTGGCGGTGGCGATGTCGTACGCGGCCTTGCCCAGCAGCAGACGCGTCGGAGGCTGTTTCGCCGTGACGGCGTCGATGACGGCCCGGGCCGCGCGTGCCGGGTCGCCGGGCTGGTGGCCGTAGCTGGCCAGGGTGCCGGCGCGGCGGGCGCCCGCGGTGGCGGCGTAGTCGTCGATGACGGTGGCGGACTGGCGCATGGAGGGCCCGGACCAGTTGGTGCGGAACGCGGCGGGTTCGACGATCGTCACGTTGATGCCCAGGGGGGCGACCTCGGCGGCGAGTGACTCGGAGAGGCCTTCCACGGCGAACTTGGTGGCGTGGTAGTAGCCGGTGGCGCCGAAGCCGGCCAGGCCGCCGAGCGAGGAGATGTTCACGATGTGGCCGGCGCGACGGGCGCGCATGCCCGGCAGGACGGCCTTGGTGGTGTCGACCAGGCCGAAGACGTTGGTGTCGAACAAGGCGCGCACCTCGTCGTCCTCGCCTTCCTCGACGGCGGCGAGGTAGCCGTAGCCGGCGTTGTTGACCAGTACGTCGATCCGCCCGAAGGCGGCCTGGGCCTGGGCGACCGCCTTCGTGATCTGCTCGGGGTCGGTGACGTCCAGCGCCACGGCGATGGCCCGGTCGTCGTGTCCGGCGACCACGTCGGCGACCTTGCCGGCGTCCCGGGCGGTGACCACCGCCCGCCATCCGCGTTCCAGCACGGCTCGGGCCAGCGCCCGGCCCAGGCCGGAGGAGCAGCCGGTGATGAACCACACGGGGGTGTCAGGGGTGCCAGGGGTCTCGGGGGCGTCAGGAGAGGTCATGCGGGGTGTGTCCTTCGTCTTGAACGTCTGGGAAAGCGTCCTGGACGTCTTGGAAGCCGTCCTGGACGTCTTGGAAGTCGGTGAGGGCGATGCTGCCCAGCAGGGCCAGCGACTGTGCGGCGGCACTGCCGGGTTCGGCTCGGTAGACGACCAGGTGCTGGCCGGGTGCGCTGTTGACGGAGAAGGTCTCGAACCCCAGGGTCAGCTCGCCGACCAGCGGGTGGTGGAAGCGCTTCGTCGAGGCCGTCTTGGCGCGTACCTCGTGGCGCGCCCACATGTGTGCGAAGTCGGGGCTGCGCACGGACAGTTCGCCCACGAGTTCCTGCAGCCGCCGGTCGTCCGGATCGGGGTTGGCGGCCCGCAGCGCGGCCACGCACCCCTGCGCCACTACCGTCCAGTCGCGGTAGAAGTCCCGGGCGGCGGGCTCCATGAACATGGCCGTGATGAGACTGGTCTCGCCGCCGAGCCAGGAGAACAGCGCCTCGCCCAGCTCGTTGACGGCCAGCAGGTCGAGGTACCGGCCGTAGACCAGAGCCGGTGTGTCCGCCCAGGCGTCCAGCAGGGACACCAGTTGCGGGCCCGCGTACTCCCGGGCGGGCCCGGGGCGCCCCGGGTGCGGCGGATCGACCAGCGCGCGCAGGTAGGCGGCTTCCTCGTCCTTCAGCAGCAGGGCGGCCGCCAGGGCCCGCAGGACCTGGGGCGAGGGACGGTGCTCGCGCCCCTGTTCCAACCGCACGTAGTAGTCGGTGCTCACCCCGGCGAGGACCGCGACCTCCTCTCGCCGCAGGCCGGGAGTACGGCGCACCCCCGAGGGCATCCCGTGGTCCTCGGGGCGCACCAGCGCCCGCCGGGCCCGCAGGAACTCACTCAGCCGTTTCGTGTGCATGCCGACCAACGTAAGGGCGGCCACCGCGAGAAGGGTGGCCCTGCCACACCCACCCGGGCCGACAAGACCGCCCGGGGCCGGAGCCCGAGCGCAACCCGCCCGCCCACTCGAGCCGCCCCCCGATTCCTTGAACTGCCCGCCCCACAACCGCGTACCACTGGCTGTTGCCCGGCGCGCGGCCGGGATACGGAGGAAGGGGACGGTTCAGGTGACCTTGGTCCGGGTGGTCGACAGGGCGAGTGGCTTAGCCGGCCCCGCCGGCCGCCGCTCCCGCTGAACCCCGGTTACCCCCGCGGTGGCAGCAGGCGCCGGAGGCGCGGGACGCGCTCGTCGGCCGGGTCGGCGGAGGCTAACCAGAGGTGCGCGGACGCCGCGTACGCCTGTGTCTGGTCGGGCGTCAGGCCGGGACGGTTCAGGGCCGTCAGCAGGACGTCTCCGGCGTTGCGGTGCGTGGGATGGGTGCCGAGCCAGTCCAGGGCGAGGTCGGTCGTCGGGCGGCCGGGTCGGCCGTCGTTCGAGTCGGCGTCGGGGCGTGCGAGCAGCAGTTCCAGGAGGCGGGCGGCGAAGACGAAACCGGCCCCGTCCGCCAGCCAGGCCCGCGCCCGGGAGACGGCCCGCTCGGACCGGCCGGGATCGAGGTCGGTCCGTTCCAGCAGGGCGCACAACAGGTAACACCGCCGGTCCGGACTGGAGTTGGCGTCGAGCCACTCCGCCGCGCGGTCCGCCAGCCGTTCGGCCTGGTCGGGACGGATGTCCTGCCGCCGCAGGACGGCCAGCAGCAGGGCATACCCCGCGTCCTCGCCCCGGGCGAGGACGTGGTCGGCGATGGCGGCTCCGCACTCGGGGGGCAACGGGCCCAGCCGGGAGAGCCGCAGCAGGCGGCGCTGGTCGAGTTCCTCGGGGCGACCCTTCACCCGGCGCAGGGCGACTTCCGCCGCCAGGCCGCGCTGGTCGGCGTCGAGTCCGGGCTGGGCGAGCAGGGGCCATACGACGAACCTGGCCTCCCGGGTGACGTGGTGAGCCTTCAGCCAGCGCGTGGCGTGACGGACGAGGCACTTCGCCCGTTCCGGGTCCGGAACTCCGCGGGCGAGCAGCGGGCCGAGGACGTGCGCGGCGTGGACGGCGCTGCCGTGGTCACCAGCCAGCCACGCCAGGGCGAAGTCGGTGACCCGCTCGTCCTCGGTGTTCCTCATGCGCTGCAGGAGGGCGCCGAGGACGAACCGCGCCGTGTCGTCGGTGTGCCGAGGTCCGAGCCAGTCCAGGGCGATGCCGATGCCCTTCCTGGTCTGCTCCGCAGTGATGTCCCGCTTGCCGAGCAGGGCCTTGAGCACGAACGACACGGCTTCGGGCTTGTCGGCTTCGGGCTTGTCGTCGTGCGCCGCGCGGGACGGGGTCCCGGGCGCCGTGCCGGACGGAGTGTCGGGGCCCATGTCGGACGGGGTGTCGGGCCCCGTGCCGGACGCGGAGTCAGGCACCCTGCCGGACGCGGAGTCACGCCCCGCACCCGTCGCGGCACCGCCCCCCACGGCATGCTGATCCAACCACTCCAGCGCATGTCCCGCCGCGTCCTCCGCCCGCTCCCCCCGGAGCACGTGATGGCCGAGCAGGCGGCGCAGAACGTAGGAGGCGTCCGGGGTGGTGCGGTGGTCCTCCAGCCAGTCGAGGGCGAACGCGCAGGCGAGCCGTGCATGCTGGTGCGGCTCCTCGCTGGGCAGGCCGAGCACCCCCGTCAGCACGGAACAGGCCTCCACGCTCCCCCCGTGGACCCCGAGCCAGGCGAGGGCCCATTCGTTGACGTACTCGGCCGTCTCCGGCGGGAGCGAGAGCTGGTCGAGCAGCGGCCGGAGGACATAGCCGGCCTCCTCGGTCGTACCGTTGTCGTCCTCGTCGAGCCACGCGAGGGCCCGGTCCACCGCCGCGGTGGCCCGGTCGGGGTGTTGGTCCTGCTCCCGGCCGCACAGCGTGAGCAGCGGGCCGAGTACGAAGGACGCGTCGTGCAGGGTGCCGTTGGCCGTGAGCCACTGCTGGGCGCTGTCGACCGCCCGGGCGGCGGCGGTGGGCGTCAGGTCCGGGTGAGCGAGCACGTTGCGCAGCACGTAGCTGGCGACCGGCTCCGCTCCCTGGGCCTCGGCCCAGGCCAGCGCCGCGTCGATGCTGCGCGTGCGCCACGGCGCGGCCATCTCCGTCCGGAGGAGCAGGGACCGCAGGACGTACGACGCCCTCGGCTGTGCCGGGTGGACGGCGAGCCACTGGTGGGCCAGGCGGACGGCACGGTTCAGCCGGTCGCCTTTCAGGTCCGGCAGGTTGAGGAGCGTCCGCAGCACGTACGCCGTGGCCGGCGCGGGGAGGTGCCGGCGGATGCCGAGCATGCCCAGGTCCAGAACCCGGCCCCGTACCTTCGCGGTGAGGTCCTCCCGGTCGAGCAGTGCCGCGAAGACGGGCCGGTTGCGGGGCGAGACGCTCTGGGTGGCGAGCCACTCGACCGCCTCGGCCACGCCGTCGGTGCGCCAGGCGTCGGGCAGGCCGTCCGCCCTGGCCAGGGCCTCGGCGACGGTACGGGCCTCGGGCGCGTCGCGGTTCTGCCGTAGCCAGGCCACGGCCGCGGCGGCCAGCGGCTCGGGAACGGCGTCGGCCGTGTTGCGGATCGCGGCGGCGAACAGGTTGCGGACGAGGTCCGGCGCCTCGGTCTCGGTGACACGCAGCCACGGCGCCACCAGCCGGTCCCAGGCGGCGACGGCGCCGGTCTGCCACGGTGGGCCGGTCAGCAGGGTCAGCAGGATGGCGCCGGCCTCGGCCCGTCCCGTGCCGGTGACCAGCCGCTCGCCGAGGGATTCGGCGTGCGCGTCGAGCCAGCGGTCGCAGATGGTGCGGACCTGGGTCCGCCGATCCTCTTCGAGGTCGGTCACCCAGCGGCGGACATGGCCCGCGGCCAGGTGCAGGGTGCGCGTGCCGACGAGGAAGGCGGAGAGCAGCTCCTTGAGCGTCTCGGCCCGGAACCAGTCGTCCCGGAAGCAGGCCTGGCGCAGGTACTCGTCGCCGAAGAAGTCGTGCATGACGTCGATCTCGCCGGTCTCGGCGTCGGACTCGACCAGCCATCCCCGGTGCAGCAGGCCGTCGATCACTCCTACGGCGCCCGTTGCGGGGGCGGGCCCGTCGTGGTGGTCCAGGAGGTATTGGACGGCCTCCTCGACGGCCCGCCGGTCCTGCGGGCAGGCCGCCGCCACCACGGCCGAGGCAAGCCGCGTCGTCTCGGCCTCGCCGGGGAAGGTGGCGAGGTCCGCCTCCGAGCGCTGCCGTGTCCACACCGCCAGCGGGGTGTCCTCGTTGCGCCCGGCACCGTGGCGGAGCTGTTGCAGCGTCACGCCCTCGCGCGCGGCCGCCTCGACCTTCTGGCCCTCCATCAGCACCACGGCCGGGACGTGCCGCCGCACGCACAGCGCCCTGACGTTCGCCTCGCCGAACCGGGACATCGCCCCGCGGGCGACGCTGTCCAGGATGCGGTCGGCGACGGCCCGCCGGTGGTCCTCGTCCTGGCAGACCTCCACCGGCGGGGAGAAGACGCGGCGCACGCCCGGATTCTGCCGTTCGAGGGCGGGGAGGGCACCCGGTCGTACGGAGGCCACGCACGCGACGCGCGTGTCCGGCGCCTCCCACGCCTGGAGCTCCTCCAGGTCGTTGGCGAGCTGTGCCAGGTTCAGCTGCGCATAGGTGTCGAGGTAGTCGAAGACGAGCAGCACGCGGCCGCCGGGCACCGCGCGCACCGCGTCGACGATGTCCTCGGCCGTCACCGCCGCGCCCACGGTGACGTGCAGGATGTGCCAGCCCGCCCGTTCGGCCTCGGCCGCCACCTCGAAGCAGGTGCGGGTCTTGCCCGTGCCCGCCTGGCCGACGAGCACGATGCCGCGCACGGCCTGCGGGGAACCTCCCGACAGCCGGCCCCACAGCTGTGAGGGGTCGGCCTGGTGCCGCCCGTCGCGTGGCCGTACGAAGGGCAGCTGATCGTCCGTCAGGTACTTCTTGCCGTGGACACTGCGGGCGACCACCTGGCCGTGGGTGCGGATGCCCCGCGGGAGCCGCCCGGGTCCGGCGGCCTGCGGCACCACGTCCGGCAGGTCGGCGGGTCGCAGTCGCTGTCGCAGCAGGGACTCCAGGCGGCGGAGCCGGGCCGGCGCGTCCTCCCCGCCGCCGTGGCCGTTCTCCTCCCGGGTGAGCAGGTCGGCCCACCGGCCGACGTGCCCGGCGTCCAGCCGGCCCGGCCCTTCCCAAGAGTGGTGCCTGCCGATGACGCCGACGATCCGGCCACCGCTGAACACCGCGGCCCCCGACATGCCCTCCCAGGGCGACCGCCCGGGGCCGAGGTCGGCCGGAGGGGTGGGGACGGTCAGCTCCAGGGTGCCGCCCCGGCTGTTGGACAGGGGCGCGCAGACGGCGTCGTGCAGGTGCGCGGCGTCGCGGTACCTGCCGGCCGGGTCGTCGCGGATCTTGTACAGCGGGTAGCCGACCGCGCTGCACGGCAGCGCCCGGTCGTGCTCGCCGACCCGGCCCAGCGGTGTGGGGACCACCTCGATCCGCGCGCGGTCAGGCGCCAGCAGGGTGAGAACGGCGACGTCTATGCCGTCGTCCCGCCAGGTCACGCCGACCGCGAACTCGCGTCCTTCAGGCCGGTCGGACGGCAGCCACACCCGCAGTCGGGCCGCGTCGCGGACGACGTGCGCCGCGGTGAGGACCGTCGCCGCCGCGACGAGGTAGCCCGATCCGCGGGACGGCCCGGTCCGCTTCTCACCCTGCTGCCCGTCCTCCGGCGGTTCCACGATGATCTGGGCGACCCGTTCCCTCTGGAGCCCGGCGCCGCCCGCCGAGCCGCCCGTCAACGCTCACCGGGGAGCGCGCCGCCGGAGATCAGTGCCGTGGTGGGAACACCGTCGTCCGCTACGACCTTGGGCTGCAGGGTGAGCGTGATCTTCTGCGTCCGGGAGCCGGCGAGCCTGGCCTCGGTCTCCGCCGTCACGACCCAGAAGCGCACCTTGCCGCCCACCCCCGCCTCCCGCTCCACGGCGACGGTCGTCTCGATCTCCACCGGCCCGAGCTCGAACCGGACGGGATCGCCCTCGCCGTCCCGGAGCGCGGTGTTCAACTCGTGCCGCAGCGTGCGGATCATGTCGGACAGGTCGATCACGAGTCCCCCTAGACAGTCGTGAACCCCCGCCGGCCCGTGACGGCCGGCCCCTTCGAGGATACTGAGCTTTCCCCGGTCTCCGGACGGAAACCCTGTGCGAAGCTGGCCGGGTGAGCACCCTGGAGGATCTGAGGCGGTTGCGGCGGGTGCGGGACCGTATGGACCGTGAGTACGCCGAGCCGCTCGACATGACCGAGCTGGCCCGGGACGCCCTGATGTCCCCGGGGCACTTCCAGCGCAGCTTCCGCAAGGCGTTCGGGGAGACGCCGTACGGTTATCTGATGACCCGGCGCATCGAGCGGGCCAAGGTGCTGCTGCGCCGGGGCGACCTGAGCGTGACCGAGGTGTGCCTCGCCGTCGGCTGTACCTCCCTCGGTTCCTTCAGTTCCCGCTTCACCGAGCTGGTCGGCGAGACACCGAGCGCCTACCGCGCCCGGGACCACGAGGAGAGCGCGGCGATCCCGCCCTGTGTGGCCCGCCGGCTGACCCGGCCGCGGCGGCGCCCGTACTGAGGCGCGGCCCGTACCGAGGCGCGGGCCCCGTACCGAGGCCTCGGTCCGTACTGAGGCGCGGCCCGTACCGAGGCGCAAGCCCGTCCCAAGACCCGGGCCCCGTGCCGAGGCGCGGGCCCGTACCGAGGCGCGGCCCGTGCTGAGGCGCGGTGGCCCCGCCGGTCCTAGGGTGGGTTCATGGACGTGAAACTCGCGCAGTGCTTCCTCGCCGTGGACGATCACGACAAGGCCATCGCCTTCTACCGCGACGTGCTCGGCCTGGAGATCCGCAACGACGTCGGCTTCGAGGGGATGCGCTGGGTGACCCTGGGTTCCCCGCTCCAGCCGGACGTCGAGATCGTCCTGGAGCCGCCGGACGCGAGCCCGGACGCCTCCCCCGGGGACAAGCAGGCGCTCAACGAACTCCTCGCCAAGGGTCTGCTGCGCGGGGTCATCTTCACCACGCCGGACTGCGACGCGCTGTACGCGCGGGTACGGGAGTCCGGCGCCTCTGTCCTCCAGGAGCCGATGGACCAGCCGTACGGGGTCCGCGACTGCGCCTTCCGGGACCCGGCGGGCAACCAGCTCCGCTTCATCGAACGCCCCACCGGCTGAGATCCCGGCCGGACTCCCAAGAAACCCCTGGTTGAGCCCCCAGCAGCGCCCCTACACTCCCCGGATGACGATCCGCTGGACCTACGCCTTCGCCGACCGCCCCGCCGCTCGCCTCGCCGAGGCGTGCGCCTTCTGGACGGCCGTCACCGGTAGCCGGCTGTCGGCGTTCCGTGGTGACGACGGCGAGTTCGTGACGCTGCTGCCCGAGGGGACGGACCCGAGCGTGAAGCTCCAGGGCGTCACCGGGGGCGACGGCGGCGCCCACATCGACCTGTGCGCCGAGGACGTACGGGACGTGGTCGCGCTCGCCCGGGGGCTCGGCGCCGGCCTGGTGGCGGACCACGGCGACTGGGCCGTACTGCGCTCTCCCGCCGGGCAGTTGTTCTGTGCCGTGCCCTGGCACGGGGAGACGGTACGGCCGCCGGTGGTGTCCGGCAGCCGCCTGGACCAGGTGTGCCTCGACATCCCGCCGTCCCGGTACGACGCCGAGTCCGCGTTCTGGGCCGCACTGACCGGGTGGGAGCAACAGGCCGGCTCCCGGCCGGAGTTCACCGTGCTGCGACCGCCGGCGGGCTTCCCGGTACGGCTGCTGCTCCAGCGGCTGGACGAGGAGCGCCCGGCCTCCGCCCACCTCGACCTCGCCTGCGCGGACTTCGCGGCCGTCCGCGCCCGGCACGAGGAGCTGGGCGCCGTAGTCGTGCACGAGGGCGCCCACTGGACGGTGATGCGCGACCCGGCCGGCGGCACGTACTGCCTGACCGGCCGCGACCCGGAGACGGGCGGACTGCCGGCCGGCACCGCCCGCCGGACCCCCGTCGGATAGCCCCCGCGTCAGGGTCCTACGGTCGCCTCATCCCCAGGTCTCCACGTCCACCACGGCCTCGACCGGCACCGGCCCGTACACGTGCGGGAACTCCTCCCCGCCCGGCTCGGCCGGCTCGAACTTCACGGGCACGCCGACCAGGGCCGGGTCCACCACCAGGACGACCAACTCGTCCGGGCCGTCGTAACCGCCGTAGAGGAAGCCGGCGACGGTCGGGAGCTGGTCGCGGGTGGAGAAGTGGATGAAGCCCTCCTCTTGGAGGGTGCGGCCCCGGGTGGACACCTCGTAGGTGCCCCGCTCGCGCGCCGCCTCCCACAGGGAGCGCTCGGTGATGTGGAGGATGTACGGCAGTTTCGGCATGCGCCCACGCTACGGCGTCCCCCGGCCGTCTCCGTGACGGGACCGCCCGCTCTCAGCCGGCGCTGTTCCCGGAGCCGGCCGCCGACGGGTTCTCCCGGCCGGGGCCGGCGGGCCGGTCGGCCGCGTCGAACCGCGCGCAGTCGGCGTTGCGGCACGGACCGGGGCTCCAGACCGGCACCCAGGCGCCCAGCGTCTTGTGCCGCTTGACGACCGTCCCGACGGGCTGTCCGCAGACGGGACAGGCGTGTTCGTCGCTGTCCATGTCCTCAGCGTAGGCCGGGGGCCGCCTCGGCGCTCGCTGCCGTACGTGGCCCCGCACACGGTGGGAATGTGCGGGGCCGCCTGGCCGGAGCCCCCGGTGTCCGTGCGGGGTCAGGAGCCGCACGGACCGGGGACTCCGGGGCCTTACCGGCCGCCGGGTCGGACGGCCCTCAGCTGGTGCGCGGGGCCGGGCGGCCTCAGCTGGTGCGCCGGGTCACGAACTCGGCGAGCGCCAGCAGACCGCCCGCCGCCTCGGGCTCGGGGACCGCGCGGGCCAGCTCCTGCATGGCCCGGGCCATCCGGTCGGCCGCCTCGGCCTGCGCCCAGTCCCGGCCACCGGCCCGCTCCACCGCCAGCGCCGTACGCGCGATCTCCCCGTCCGCCGCCTTCTGCCCCGGGTACGGCTTCCCGTACAGCGCGGCGAGTTCGGCCGCCGCCGGGGTGCCGGTGGTCAGCGCCGCCACGACCGGCAGGGACTTCTTGCGGGCGGCGAGATCCGCGCCGGCCGGCTTGCCGGTGTGCCGCGGGTCTCCCCATATGCCGATGACGTCGTCGATCAGCTGGAAGGCGAGCCCGGCCTGGCGGCCGAAGCCGTCCAGCGCGGCCACCTCCTCCTCGCCCGCGCCCGCGTACAGCGCGCCGATCGCGCAGGCGCAGCCCAGCAGGGCGCCGGTCTTGGCCTCCGCCATGGCGAGCACCTCCTCCAGGGTGACCGCCTCCGGTGGGCGCCGCTCCAGGTCCGTGTCGGTGTGCTGGCCCTCGCACAACTCCACGACACAGGCCGCGAGCCGGGCCGCGGCCGGGGCGGCGGCCGGGTGCGGGTCCTCGGCGAGCAGCCGGAGGGCCAGCGCCTGGAGGGCGTCCCCGGCGAGGACCGCGTCGGGGACGCCGAACACGCTCCAGACCGTCGGCCGGTGCCGGCGGGTGGTGTCCCGGTCCATCACGTCGTCGTGCACCAGTGTGAAGTTGTGGACCAGTTCGACCGCGGTCGCCGCCCGCACGGCCGCGGTCCGGGCCGCCGGCCCGCCGAGCGCGTCGGCGGCCGCCAGCACCAGCGCCGGTCTGATCGCCTTGCCCGCGTTGTCCTCCGCCGGGCTGCCGTCGGCGTGCTGCCAGCCGAAGTGGTACAGCCCGACCCGGCGCATGGTGCCGGGCAGCGACTCCACGGCCGCGCGCAGCACCGGGTCGACCAGCGCCCGGGTGCGCACCAGCTGTGCCGTCGCCTCCTGCGGATCGAGCGGTCCGGCGGTCTCTCCGGCCCGCTCCCCCGGTTCCTCCGCCGTGCCGGGACGCGGCACGGCGGAGGAACGCTCCTCGGTCTCCGTCATGAACTCGGCCCTGCCTCCCCCTCGCCGGGTCCGCAAGGCCCGGTGCCGTCGGCCCCGCCGGACGCGGGCCCCGGGGGCCTGCCCGCGCCGGCGGCCGGGGACACGGCCGTGACATGCGCAGACGTCACCTCCACCGGCCGATCTCGACGTTCTCCAGCACGCCGAGCGCGTCGGGCACCAGGACGGCGGCCGAGTAGTACGCCGTCACCAGGTACTTGATGATGGCCTGTTCGTTGATGCCCATGAACCGGACGGACAGGCTCGGCTCGATCTCGTCCGGGATGCCGGACTGCCTGAGGCCGATGACACCCTGGTCGGCCTCGCCGGTACGCATCGCGATGATGGAGGTCGTACGGGCCTCGCTGATCGGGATCTTGTTGCACGGGTAGATCGGCACCCCGCGCCAGGTGGGGATGCGGTTGCCGGAGATGTCGAGGGTCTCCGGGACCAGTCCCCGCTTGTTCAGCTCCCGCCCGAACGCGGCGATCGCGCGCGGGTGGGCCAGGAGCAGCTTGGTACCCCGGCGGCGGCTGAGCAGCTCGTCCAGATCGTCCGGGCTGGGCACACCGTCGTGCGGCTGGATCCGCTGGTCGTACTCGCAGTTGCTGAGCAGGCCGAACTCCGGGTTGTTGACCAGCTCGTGCTCCTGGCGCTCCTTCAGCGCCTCGACCGTGAGCCGCAGCTGCTGCTCGGTCTGGTTCATCGGCTGGTTGTAGAGGTCGGCCACGCGGCTGTGGATGCGCAGGACGGTCTGGGCGATGCTGAGTTCGTACTCGCGGGGCCGTGGCTCGTAGTCCACGAAGGTGTGCGGGATGTCGGGCTCGCCGGAGTGGCCGGACGCCAGCTCGACCTCCTTCTCGCCGTACTTGTTGGTCCGCTGCTCGGGGATCGCACGCAGCTGCTCCAGGTGGGCGCGCAGCGAGTCGGCGCGCTCGGCGACCTGCTCGAAGTCCTGGCGGCTGAGGATCAGCACGGTGGTCGGGGTGTCCGCGCGGACGGTGTGCTCCCAGATCGCCTCCGGGTCGAGCAGCGCCTGGTCGCCGAAGTAGGCGCCGTCGGCGAGGACGCCGAGCACCGCGTCGTCGCCGTAGGGCCCCGCGCCGATCTTCTCCACGCGGCCGTGGGCGAGCAGGTAGACCTCGTCCGTGCGGTTGCCGAAATCGGCGATCACCTCACCGGCCGCGAAGTCGCGCTGGCGGCAGCGCCGGGCCAGCTCCGTCAGCACCTCCTCGTCCTCGTACGACCGCAGGGCCGGCAGCTCGCCCAGCTCCTGGGGGATGACCTCGACCTGGTCCCCGGTCTTCACAAAGGTGATCCGGCCGTCGCCGACGGCATAGGTCAGCCGCCTGTTCACCCGGTAGGTGCCGCCTTGGACGTCGACCCAGGGCAGCGTGCGGAGCAGCCAGCGCGAGCTGATCTCCTGCATCTGCGGGACGGACTTGGTGGTGGTGGCCAGGTTCCGCGCAGCCGCCGTCCCGAGGGACTGCTGCGGCCTGCCCTGATCCGTGCGGACCTCTTCGCCTACCGACATAGAGATATGCCTCCCATGTATGCCCGGTGCCGGATCGCACGGGCACCGGTTTCACCTTCGAGCGTTCCAGCACCGGCCGTGATGGCGCCATAACCCGAAAGAGCGGGAATGGATCATCTGATTAGTGGGCACAACGAGGGACCTCGCCCCGGCTCGCGCGGCCTTTGCGGTTGTCCGGATCGGCTCGCACACCATACGAACGATGTGTCCGGTGACGTCCGGTTTCGATAGAACCTGGCAGGACGTCCGGCCGCGATCGGCGGCCGGAGGGGAACGGTACGAAGGAGTCGCGCATGGCCTCACCCATGTCGGCGAGCGGATTCCTGGACGCGCTCAGGGCGGAGGGCGTCACGGTCGCCGAGGTCGGCGACTGGCCGCACCACAACCGCAACCACAAGGGGCCCTGGGGGCCGGTGCACGGCGTGATGATCCACCACACGGTGACCCGTGGCAGTGCGGCGACGGTGGAGTTGTGCCGCGAGGGCACCGGGGACCTGCCGGGGCCGCTGTGCCACGGTGTGATCACCAAGGACGGCACGGTCCACCTGGTCGGCTACGGCCGCGCCAACCACGCCGGTCTCGGCGACGACGAGGTGCTGCGCGCGGTGATCGCCGAGAAGGGGCTGCCGCCGGACAACGAGGCGAACACCGACGGCAACCGGCACTTCTACGGCTTCGAGTGCGAGAACCTCGGCGACGGGGAGGACCCGTGGCCGCCGGCACAGCTGGAGGCGGTCGAACGGGCCGCAGCGGCGCTGTGCCGCCACCACGGGTGGACGGAGCGGTCGGTCATCGGCCACCTGGAGTGGCAGCCCGGGAAGGTGGATCCGCGGGGCTTCTCGATGGCGTGGCTCAGGGAGCGGGTGCGGGAGCGGCTCAAGCAGTAGGGCGGGCGCCGGAAGGTGGCGCCCGGGGGCGACAATGGAGCGGTGACCAGCCCGGACCCGCTCGGCCCCCGGCCGCACTCCCCCCTGCACGACATCCGCGACGCACGGTTCGAGCGCCACGGTCTCCGGCTGCTGCTCAAGCGCGACGACCTGATCCACCCCGACCTCATCGGCAACAAGTGGCGCAAACTCGTGCCGAACCTCGCGGCGGCCGCCGGACGCCCGCTGGTCACCTTTGGCGGGGCGTACTCCAACCACCTGCGGGCCACCGCCGCCGCGGGACGCCTGCTGGGTCTGCCGACCACGGGTGTGGTCCGCGGCCAGGAGCTGGCCGACCGCCCGCTCAACCCGTCCCTGGCCCGGTGCGCGGCCGACGGCATGCGGCTGCACTTCGTCGACAGATCGACATACCGCCGCAAGTCCGAGCCGGAGACCCTGGCCCGGGTCCTGCGCGCGGCCGGTGCCGAGGACGCGTACGTCGTGCCCGAAGGCGGCAGCAACGCCGAGGCGGTCCGCGGCTGCCGCGGCCTCGGCGCGGAGCTGCGCGGGCACGCGGATGTCGTCGCGGTCGCCTGCGGCACCGGCGGCACCCTCGCGGGCCTCGCCGCCGGGCTGGCGGCCGGCCAGCGCGCGCTGGGCGTACCGGTGCTGAAGGGCGGCTTCCTGGAAGCCGGCGTACAGGAGCTGCAGGAACGTGCCTTCGGCGGCCGTACCGGCGCCTGGTCCCTGGACGACCGCTTCCACTGCGGGGGTTACGCCCGAACCACCCCGGAACTGGAGGCGTTCGCACAGGACTTCGAGCAGCGCCACGGACTGCCCGTGGAACGTCTCTATGTCGCCAAGATGCTGTACGGGCTCGCCGCTCTGGCGCGGGAGGGCGCCTTCGCGCGCGGGACGGCGATCGCCGCCGTCGTCACGGGACGGCCGTTCCCGGAGCCCGGGACGGCCACCACGGGCTAGGCCCTCCCTTCCGGCCGTCCCGAAGCCCGCCTGCTCCGAAGGGCAGGACCTAGCCGGCCTCCCGGTAGGCCGCCGCCTCCTCCAGGTCCAGGCGGCGCAGCAGCGCGCGCAGCATCTCGTCGTCGATGTAGCGCAGGTCGCGCAGCCTGACGAAGACCTCGCGCTCGGCGCTGATCATCTCGCCGGACAGCCGGCGGTAGGTGTCGTCCACGGACTCGCCCGTGACCGGGTTGACCTGGCCGAGCCGCTCCCAGACGGCGTTGCGGCGGCGCTCCAGGACCGTGCGCAGCCGGTCGGCGAGCGGCGGCGGCAGGGCGTTGCGCTCGTCGGAGAGGAGTGCGTCCAGCCGGCTCTCGGCGGCCCGCGAGGCCTGCGCCTGGGCGTTGGCCTCGGCGAGCGTCTCGGCCTGCCGGTCGCGGCCGGGGAATTTCAGCAGCCGGATCAGCGGCGGCAGCGTCACGCCCTGGACGACGAGGGTGCCGATGACGGTGCTGAAGGTCAGGAAGAGGATCAGGTTGCGGGGGCCGGCGGCCATGGTCGACGGGATGGCGAAGGCGATGGCCAGCGAGACGACCCCGCGCATCCCGGCCCACGAGGTGACCATCGCGCCCCGCCAGGTCGGGTTGTCCTCGCGCTCCCTGATGCGTGCCGACAACAGCCTGGGCAGGAAGGTGGCCGGGTAGACCCAGACGAACCGGGCCACCACCACGACCAGGAAGACGGCGACCGCGTACCAGGCGGCGGAGGCGCCCTCGTACTCGCCGAGCCGCTTGAGGACGATCGGCAGCTGGAGGCCGATCAGGGCGAACACCGCGGACTCCAGGACGAAGGCGACCATCTTCCACACCGCCTCCTCCTGGAGCCGGGTGGCGAAATCGACCTCCCACGCGCGGTGGCCGAGGTAGAGGGCGACGACCACGACCGCGAGCACCCCGGAGGCGTGCGCCTGTTCGGCGACCCCGTAGGCGACGAACGGGATCAGCAGCGAGAGCGTGTTCTGCAGCAGGGGCTCGGTCAGGTGCGTGCGCAGCCAGTGCAGGGGCGCCATGAGGACGAGGCCGATGCCGACACCGCCGACCGCGGCCAGCGCGAACTCGCCGATGCCGCCCGCCCAGGTGGCCCCCTCCCCGACGGCGGCGCCGAGGGCCACCTTGTAGGCGGTGATCGCCGTGGCGTCGTTCAGCAGGGACTCGCCCTGGAGGATGGTGGTGATCCGGGAGGGCAGTCCGACCCGGCGCGCGACCGCGGTCGCGGCCACCGCGTCCGGCGGCGCCACCACCGCGCCCAGCACCAGCGCCGCGGTCAGCGGCAGCCCGGGGACCAGCAGATAGGCGGCCCAGCCGACGACGACGGTCGCGAACAGCACGTACCCGACGGAGAGCAGCGCCACCGGCCGCAGCTGCGCCCGCAGGTCGAGGTAGGAGCTGTCGCTCGCGGAGGTGTACAGCAGCGGGGGCAGCAGCAGCGGCAGGACGATGTGCGGATCGAGGGTGTACGACGGCACACCGGGGATGTACGAGACCAGCAGTCCGACCGCGACCAGCAGCAGGGGCGCCGGCGCGGGAGTGCGCCGGGCCGCCGCCGCCACCGCCGCACTGCCCGCCACCAGCAACAGCAGGGGCATCACGTCCATGGTCCTCGCCCACCCTCGTCTTCCGCGCGGCCACCCGCACACCCGTCGTAATCTGGCAATCATGAAACAGTGCACGCACGCCGACGCGCTGCCGCACCCGGAGCCGGACCCCCTCGCCGAGACCTGTCCCGAGTGCCTGCGCGACGGCACCCACCCGGTGCAGCTGCGGCTGTGCCTGACCTGTGGCCACGTCGGCTGCTGCGACTCCTCGCCGGGGCGGCACGCGACGGAGCACCACGCGAACTCCGGTCACCCGGTGATGCGGACCTTCGAGCCCGGCGAGGACTGGCGGTGGTGCTTCGTGGACCACGTGCTCGTCTGAGCGTTCGGTCCGGCCGCGTTCCCGGCCGACCGTTCCAGGACGGCGTTTCCGTCCGGCGTTCCCGTCCTACGGGGTTCTCGTGTGACACTGCATGCGGCGGCTGCCGCACGACGGTTCGAGTGTCTGACGTCTGGGTACGTCAACCCGGCGCGCGCTCTTCCCTTTTGGGCCCGCAAACCCTCTAGACACGGAGCGTATCCACAGCTTTACTGTGAGTGACGCCAGGGGGTTGGGGTCCCGGGACAGGAATGTTCGGAGCGCGATAGCGTCACCGCTTGAACCATGTACGCGTTACCCCGGGGGGCGACCCTCGGCCCCGTAAAGCTTGTACCACCATGGAGGTGAGGGTGTCCCAGATCGCAGGCGAGTCCGCGGCGAACCAGGACTTCGTGGAAGTCCGGCTGCCGGCTGCGGGTGCCTACCTGTCGGTGCTGCGGACGGCCACGGCCGGTCTGGCGGCCCGCTTGGACTTCACCCTGGACGAGATCGAGGACCTGCGCATCGCCGTGGACGAGGCCTGCGCGATCCTGCTCCAGCAGGCCGTGCCCGGCTCGGTGCTCAGTTGTGTCTTCCGGCTCGTGGACGACTCGCTGGAGGTCACGGTGTCGGCGCCGACCACGGACGGCCACGCCCCCTCGCGGGACACCTTCGCCTGGACCGTGCTGTCGGCCCTCGCGGGGAAGGTCTCCTCCGCCGTGGACGAGGACAAGACGGTGTCGATCAGCCTCTACAAACAGCGTGGCGCCGGCCCTGGGCCGGCGTGAGGAACGGGGACGGGCCGGTGCGGGACGAAGAGCGCGGCACGCGCGAGCTGCCGACCGGGGACGGGGGTGCCTCCTGGTCGGGCGGCGCCGAGACCTCCGGGGCGGGTCCCCGGGAGGGTTCCCGGCGCATGGCGGACGGCATCGACGGCATCCCCGAGCAGGCCAGGCCGCACCCGGAGGACGACTCCGCGCGGGTCGAGGGTGACGGTGCCCCGCAGGGCACGCCACCCGAGGCACGCGACGGCGCCGCCCCCGGTGTCCGCGCGGAGGCCACGGCTCGGGGAAGGGCTACGGGCGGGACGATGAGCGAGCACGAGCGGGACGCCGAGGAAGAGGCGCCGGGCGCGGAGGCCGTGCGGGCCGTACCGCACGGCCCGCAGGACCGCAGCGGGGCGCGGGCGATGTTCGTGGAGCTGCGCAAGCTGAACGCGGGCAGCGCGGAGTACGCGGAGCTGCGCAACCAGCTGGTCCGGATGCACCTGCCGCTCGTGGAGCACCTGGCGCGCCGATTCCGCAACCGCGGCGAGCCGCTGGACGACCTGACCCAGGTCGCCACGATCGGCCTGATCAAGTCCGTCGACCGGTTCGACCCCGAGCGGGGCGTGGAGTTCTCCACGTACGCCACCCCGACCGTGGTCGGCGAGATCAAGCGCCACTTCCGGGACAAGGGCTGGGCGGTCCGGGTGCCGCGCCGGCTCCAGGAGCTGCGGCTGTCGCTGACCACCGCGACGGCCGAGCTGTCCCAGCTGCACGGCCGCTCCCCGACGGTGCACGAGCTGGCCGAGAAGCTCGCCATCTCCGAGGAGGAGGTCCTGGAGGGCCTGGAGTCCGCGAACGCGTACTCCACGCTGTCCCTGGACGTCCCCGACACCGACGACGAGTCGCCGGCGGTCGCCGACACCCTGGGCGCCGAGGACGAGGCGCTGGAGGGCGTGGAGTACCGCGAGTCCCTCAAGCCGCTGCTGGAGGACCTGCCTCCGCGCGAGAAGCGGATCCTGCTGCTGCGCTTCTTCGGGAACATGACCCAGTCGCAGATCGCGCAGGAGGTCGGCATCTCGCAGATGCACGTCTCCCGGCTGCTGGCCCGCACGCTGGCCCAGCTGCGGGAGAAGCTCCTCGTCGAGGAGTGAGCGCCCAGGAGTGAGCGCCCGCGAGTGAGCACAGAGCGGGTGGCTGCTCGGCACCCAGGAGCCACCCGCCCGGCACTCGGTCCGGTGGCTACTCGGTCCGGCCCGGTCCCCTGATCCCGAGGGCCCGGGTCGTCTCGCCGTTGACGAGGAGCACCAGCGCCGCCACGGCGACCACCGCGAGGACGATGCCGGCCGGGACGGCCACGCTGTCGGCCTGGAGCAGGTTGTAGGCCACCGGGAGGGCCATGATCTGGGTGATCACCGCGGGGCCCCGGCTCCAGCTCCGGAGCAGCAGCAGACCGCGCGCGGCGAGCAGCGGCAGCAGCGCGAGCACGGCGAGGGTGATCCCGAGGGTCACGGCCTGCTGCCGGTCGTCCGGGGCGCCGGTGAGTCCGAGGACCAGCACCCACAGGCCGCCGGCCAGCAGGGCGGTGCCCTCCAGCGCGGCCAGCGCCGCCGCGTACGTCAGCCGGCGCGGGCGGGGCTGCGCGGCCGGGACGGGTTCGGCGGTGTCCGGGGCGGGGTTCTGCTGACTGCTCACCCCAGCAGGGTAGCCCGCCCCCGCCGGCGCGCGGCCGTGCCCCGCGCCGGCGGGTGTCCAGGCTCACGCCCCGGCCTCTTACCGGATCCCTACCTCGGTCTGGGCCCTGTACCCCCCAGTAGGTACGCTGCCATGCATGCGTGCACTCCTCGTGGTCAATCCGGCGGCAACCACCACAAGCGCACGCGGACGCGATGTGTTGATCCACGCGCTGGCGAGCGAGATGAAGCTGGAGGCGGTCACCACCGAGTACCGCGGCCACGCCCGCGACCTGGGCCGGCAGGCCGCGGAGAGCGACGACATCGACCTGGTGGTGGCCCTCGGCGGCGACGGCACGGTCAACGAGGTGGTCAACGGCCTCCTGCACGCCGGTCCCGCGCCGGACCGCCTCCCCGGCCTCGCCGTCGTCCCCGGTGGTTCCACGAACGTCTTCGCCCGCGCCCTGGGGCTGCCCAACGATCCCGTCGAGGCCACCGGCGCCCTGCTGGACGCGCTGCGCGAGGGCGGCGAACGGCTCGTCGGGCTCGGGCTGACCTCGGGCACGCCGGGCACCGAGGACGAGGCGGTGCCGGCCCGCTGGTTCACGTTCAACGCCGGGCTCGGGTTCGACGCGGGCGTGGTGGGCCGGGTCGAGCAGCAGCGCGAGCGCGGGAAGAAGTCGACGCACGCGCTCTACGTCCGCCAGGTGGTCCGGCAGTTCCTCGGTGATCCGAACCGCCGGCACGGCACGATCACGCTGGAACGGCCCGGCGCGGACCCGGTCGAGGATCTCGTCGCCGCCATAGTCTCGAACACGTCCCCGTGGACGTATCTCGGCAATCGCCCCATGTATACGTCGCCTAAGGCGTCGTTCGACACCGGTATCGACGTGCTCGGTCTCAGCCGCCTGTCGACCGCCGCGGTTGCCCGGTATGGCACCCAGTTGCTCACTTCGTCCCCCGAGCGGGGACCGCAGGGCAGGCATGCCCTCTCGCTGCACGACCTGGACCAGTTCACCTTGCATTCGAAGGCGCCTCTGCCCCTGCAGATGGACGGTGACCACCTGGGGCTGCGTACCAGCGTGACGTTCACAGGCGTACGCCGTGCACTGCGTGTGATTGTGTGAGCGGAACGGGCGAAAGTCCTTTCACTCGAACGTTTAGGCCAGGATCCACCCCATGGAAGTACGGCTGTGACCTAGTCGACACCGAGGAATCAAAAAAAACTTTCCGGAAGGGGTTGTATCCGCCGCTGAGGTTTGCGAGTCTCTACGTGGCGATCGGGACGGCCCGCAACATCGGCCTCCACTGATCACCGGAACCCCTCTTCAATCACAGGACCACGCCGGGTGAAGACTCGGCAGTCGGCCCTTCACTTGTTGAGGGATTCGTGAAAGCGTTCACATTCACAAGCAACTTGCACGTAATACCAAGGAGAGGTAGCAGCCATGGACTGGCGTCACAACGCCGTTTGCCGCGAGGAAGACCCCGAGCTCTTCTTCCCCATCGGCAACACCGGTCCTGCGCTGCTGCAGATCGAGGAAGCCAAGGCCGTCTGCCGTCGCTGCCCGGTGATCGAGCAGTGTCTGCAGTGGGCGCTCGAGTCCGGTCAGGACTCCGGCGTCTGGGGTGGTCTCAGCGAGGACGAGCGCCGCGCCATGAAGCGCCGCGCCGCTCGCAACCGGGCTCGTCAGGCCTCCGCCTGACATACCCACCCCTGCTGACAGCCTGAGCTTGGCGGCGCGCACAGCACGTACGCATCTCCCGCCCCCGAGCCGCAGCGCGCAGTACATCAACGAGCATCAGCCTCGGACCAACGGCGGTCCGGGGCTTTTTGCTGTGCCCGCACACCCCCGCACCCCCGTGCGCCCGTCGGCTCACTTCTGTGCGCGCACCGGGATGTCGAGGATCACCCGGGTGCCCCGCCCCGGCGCCGGCACCATGTCGAACGTACCGCCCAACTCGCCCTCGACCAGGGTGCGGACGATCTGCAGACCGAGGTTGCCCGAGCGGTGCGGGTCGAAGCCCTCGGGCAGGCCGACGCCGTCGTCCTGGACGGTGACCAGCAGCCGGGCCTCCTTGGTGGTGCCGCCCCGGACCGCGGAGACCTCGACCGTGCCGGTGTCGCCCTCGCGGAAGCCGTGCTCCAGCGCGTTCTGCAGGATCTCGGTGAGGACCATGGACAGCGGGGTGGCGACCTCGGCGTCGAGTATGCCGAACCGTCCGCTGCGCCGGCCGGTCACCTTGCCCGGGGAGATCTCGGCGACCATGGCGAGCACCCGGTCGGCGATGTCGTCGAACTCCACCCGCTCGTCCAGGTTCTGGGACAGCGTCTCGTGGACGATGGCGATGGAGCCGACCCGGCGGACCGCCTCCTCCAGCGCCTCCCGGCCGCGCTCGGACTCGATGCGCCGGGCCTGGAGCCGCAGCAGCGCGGCGACCGTCTGGAGGTTGTTCTTCACCCGGTGGTGGATCTCCCGGATGGTGGCGTCCTTGGTGATCAACTCGCGTTCGCGGCGTCGCAGTTCGGTGACGTCCCGGAGCAGCACCAGCGAACCGATGCGGGTCCCCTTGGGCTTGAGCGGGATGGCCCGGAACTGGATGACGCCGTCGTGGGCCTCGATCTCGAACTCGCGCGGCGCCCAGCCGCTGGCCACCTTGGCGAGCGCCTCGTCCACCGGCCCGCGGGTCGGGGCGAGTTCGGCGGTGGTGTGCCCGAGGTGTTGGCCGACCAGGTCGGAGGCGAGGCCGAGCCGGTGGTAGGCGGACAGGGCGTTCGGGGAGGCGTACTGGACGACGCCGTCCGCGTCCAGCCGGATCAGGCCGTCGCCGACGCGCGGGGAGGCGTCCATGTCGACCTGCTGGTCGGGGAAGGGGAAGGAGCCGGCCGCGATCATCTGCGCCAGGTCGGAGGCGCTCTGGAGGTAGGTCAGCTCCAGGCGGCTCGGGGTGCGCACGGTGAGCAGGTTGGTGTTCCGGGCGATCACACCGAGGACGCGGCCCTCACGTCGTACGGGGATGGACTCGACCCGCACGGGGACCTCTTCGCGCCACTCCGGGTCGCCCTCGCGCACGATCCGGCCCTCGTCCAGGGCCGCGTCCAGCATGGGCCGCCGGCCGCGCGGGACGAGGTGGCCGACCATGTCGTCCTGGTAGGAGGTCGGGCCGGTGTTGGGCCGCATCTGGGCGACCGAGACGTACCGGGTGCCGTCCCGGGTGGGCACCCACAGCACCAGGTCGGCGAAGGAGAGGTCGGAGAGCAGTTGCCACTCCGAGACCAGCAGGTGGAGCCACTCGAGGTCGGAGTCGTCGAGTGCGGTGTGCTGGCGTACGAGTTCGTTCATGGAGGGCACGTCTGCGAGCGTACCCGGGGCCTCGCGGGTGGCCGAAAAACACCCGCGGGCCGCGGCGCCTGGAAGGGACCCTCAACCCTCCCGGCACCGCAGCCCGGAGCATCATCGGCCGCGGGGTGTGCGGTCCCGGTCGGCCGAAGGCCGAGGAACCGGGGCAGTCAGGGCAGAGAGCGCCGGTTCCTCGATCCGCCTTCCTGTGCGGGGAAGGCGGAGGCTTGTCGTACTCGATTCTCGTCGTACTCGATTGTGGACTGGACCACGAGCGCCTGTCCATGACGTGAAGGCGTCCCGCGCGGAAGGGTGCGACGGCACGCGATGCCACGCAGCCTAGCCCGCCCGGGCCGGTCGTGGGACCGGATGGCCACGGCAATTTCCGCGAGCGCTTGCCATCCCTCCCCGTGGGCGGTGGAAGCCGGCCGTGGGCCCCGCCGGGAATGCCGGTTCTGTTAGATTGGTCTAAACCACATAGAGACGCACAGAGCCCTCTCCAGAACGGCAGGTCCAGCGTGGAAGTCGTCATCGTTCCGGACGCCGCCGCGGGCGGCGAGCTGATCGCCGAGGCCATGGCCCAGCTGCTGCGACGCAAGCCCGACGCCCTGCTCGGCGTGGCCACCGGCTCCACCCCGCTGCCCGTCTACCAGGCGCTGACCGCCAAGGTGCGCTCCGGCGCGGTGGACGCCTCGCGGGCGCGGATAGCGCAGCTCGACGAGTACGTGGGGCTGCCCGCGGACCACCCCGAGTCCTACCGCTCGGTGCTGCGCCGCGAGGTGCTGGAGCCGCTCGGGACGAGCATGGACGCCTTCCTGGGCCCGGACGGCACGGCCGAGGACGTCCAGGCGGCCTGCGAGGCGTACGACCGCGCGCTCGCCGAGGCCGGCGGGGTGGACCTCCAGCTGCTCGGCATCGGGACCGACGGGCACATCGGGTTCAACGAGCCGTGCTCCTCGCTCGCCTCACGCACCCGGATCAAGACGCTGACCGAGCAGACCCGGATCGACAACGCCCGCTTCTTCGACGGCGACATCGAGCAGGTCCCGCACCACGTCATCACCCAGGGCATCGGGACGATCCTGGAGGCCCGGCACCTGGTGCTGCTGGCGACCGGCGAGGGCAAGGCGGACGCGGTCGCCGCGACCGTCGAGGGCCCGGTGGCCGCCGTGTGCCCCGCCTCGGCGCTCCAGCTGCATCCGCACGCCACGGTGGTCGTCGACGAGGCCGCGGCGGCCAAGCTGAAGCTCGCCGGCTACTTCCGGCACACGTACGCCAACAAGCCGGAGTGGCAGGGGATCTGACCACCACCGGGGCGCGGGGAGCGCGCTCGCCCGGTGGACTAGACCAACAACGGGTGCGACGGTATACAGAAGGATCACGGAGCGTGCGGGGTGGAGTGCTGACACGACATCCCGTGCCACGATGTGAGCCGTGGCCGATGGGGATGTCGGTCGCTTTCGGCATCCGGAGCCGGGAAGGCGGAGCATGAGCACCGACGTCAGCAGTGCGGAGAACGAGGCCGGCACCACCCGTACCGCGCGCGTGCCCAAGTACTACCGCTTGAAGAAGCACCTGCTCGACATGACGGAGACCCAGGCGCCGGGCACGCCGGTCCCGCCGGAGCGCACGCTGGCCGCCGAGTTCGACACCTCCCGCACCACCGTGCGCCAGGCCCTGCAGGAGCTGGTGGTGGAGGGCCGGCTGGAGCGCATCCAGGGCAAGGGCACCTTCGTGGCCAAGCCCAAGGTCTCCCAGGCGCTCCAGCTGACCTCCTACACGGAGGACATGCGCGCCCAGGGCCTGGAGCCGACCTCGCAGCTGCTGGACATCGGGTACGTCACCGCCGACGACCGGCTCGCGGAGCTGCTCGACATCACCCCCGGCGGACGCGTGCTGCGCATCGAACGGCTGCGGATGGCCAACGGCGAGCCGATGGCGATCGAGACCACCCACCTGTCCGCCAAGCGCTTCCCGGCGCTCAGGCGCTCGCTGGCGAAGTACACCTCGCTGTACACCGCGCTCGCCGAGGTCTACGACGTCCACCTCGCCGAGGCCGAGGAGACCATCGAGACCTCCCTGGCCACCCCGCGCGAGGCGGGTCTGCTCGGCACCGACGTGGGCCTGCCGATGCTGATGCTCTCCCGCCACTCGCTGGACCGCGGGGGCCGGCCGGTGGAGTGGGTGCGCTCGGTGTACCGCGGTGACCGGTACAAGTTCGTGGCCAGGCTGAAGCGGCCCGTGGAGTAACCGCCCCGCGCGTTCGCCGAATCGGGATACCGACATGCGGACGAGGTCTTCCACTCCCACGGCGGCGTCACCTAGATTGCCTGCGCATTACCCAGGTGATCAGCGAGGGGACGGAGCCGTGGCATGTCCGAAACGCCTGAAGTGAGACCACCGGTGGTGACGCCGGTCCGGGTGATCATCGGCCTGTGTCTCGTCGCGCCCTTCGTGGCGATGCTGTGGGTCGGCTCGTACGCCAGGACGGAGCCCGCGTTCATCGGGATCCCGTTCTTCTACTGGTACCAGATGCTCTGGGTGCCCGTCTCCTCCGCGCTGACCGTGCTGGCGTACCGGCTCTGGCAGCGTGACCAGCGCTCCCGCGAGCGCGCGGACGGGGGTGCGGCGAAGTGAAGGACGGCGTCAACGGCGTCGCGCTCGGCGTCTTCGTCTTCTTCTTCCTGGCCGTCACGGTCATGGGCTTCCTGGCCGCGCGCTGGCGCAGGGCCGAGAACGAGCACTCCCTGGACGAATGGGGCCTGGGCGGCCGGTCCTTCGGCACCTGGATCACCTGGTTCCTGCTCGGCGGCGACCTGTACACGGCGTACACCTTCGTCGCCGTACCGGCGGCGATCTACGCGGCGGGCGCGTCCGGGTTCTTCGCGGTGCCGTACACGATCCTGGTGTACCCGCTGATCTTCACCTTCCTGCCGCGCCTGTGGTCGGTCTCGCACCGGCACGGGTACGTCACCACCTCCGACTTCGTGCGCGGCCGGTTCGGCTCGAAGGGCCTGTCGCTGGCGGTGGCGGTGACCGGCATCCTGGCGACCATGCCGTACATCGCGCTCCAACTGGTCGGCATCCAGGCGGTGCTGGACGTGATGGGCGTCGGCGGCGGCGAGAACACCAACTGGTTCGTGAAGGACCTGCCGCTGCTCATCGCCTTCGGTGTGCTGGCCGCGTACACGTACTCCTCCGGTCTGCGCGCCCCCGCGCTGATCGCGTTCGTCAAGGACACGCTGATCTACATCGTCATCCTGGTGGCGATCATCTACATCCCGATCAAACTGGGCGGGTTCGACGACATCTTCGCCAAGGCGGGCCACGCGTTCAGCGTGGTCGACCCGGCGACCAGGAGTCCCCGCGGCGCGCTCGCCCCGCCGGAGGCCAAGCAGTGGACCTACGCCACACTGGCGCTGGGCTCCGCGCTGGCGCTGTTCATGTACCCGCACTCGATCACCGCGACCCTGTCGTCCAGGAGCCGTGAGGTGATCCGCCGCAACACCACGATCCTGCCGCTGTACTCCCTGATGCTGGGCCTGCTGGCGCTGCTGGGCTTCATGGCGATCGCGGCCGGGGTGAAGGTGACCAACGGCCAGCTGGCGATCCCGCAGCTGTTCGAGGACATGTTCCCGGACTGGTTCGCGGGCGTCGCCTTCGCGGCGATCGGCATCGGCGCGCTGGTACCGGCGGCGATCATGTCCATCGCGGCGGCCAACCTGTTCACCCGCAACATCTACAAGGACTTCATCAAGCCGGACGCCACGGCGGAGCAGGAGACGCGCGTCTCGAAGCTGGTGTCGCTGCTGGTGAAGGTCGGCGCGCTGGTCTTCGTCCTCACCATGGACAAGACGGTGGCCATCAACTTCCAGCTGCTGGGCGGGATCTGGATCCTGCAGACCTTCCCGGCCCTGGTCGGCGGCCTGTTCACCCGCTGGTTCCACCGCTGGGCGCTGCTGGCCGGCTGGGCGGTCGGCATGGTGTACGGCACGGCCGCCGCGTACGGCATCGCCTCGCCGTCCCAGAGGCACTTCGGCGGCAACGCCAAGGAGATCCCGGGCATCGGCGAGATCGGCTACATCGGCCTGACGGCGTTCGTCCTGAACGTTCTGGTCACCGTGGTCCTGACGCTCGTCCTGCGGGCCGTGAAGGCCCCCGACGGCGTCGACGAGACCAGCCCGGACGACTACACGGCCGACAGCGGCGACCCGGGCGTCCAGGTGGAACTCCCACCGGCCACCTCGGGCAGCGCCCACTAGGTCCTTTCTTTCGGATCAGGTCGGCCTGGGGCGGCGGTGCCTTTCGGCTGACCCGAGCGGGGTCTGGTGCGTGCAGCTGCAAGGCGGAGG
>NZ_JBVHJE010000016.1:0-235885 GCF_055560195.1 Streptomyces sp. NPDC023481 | reverse complement strand
CCCTCCCCGACGCTCTTCCGATCCATCGCGCTGCGCGCGATGCAAGCGAACCACCGCGCTGCGCGCGGTGGTTACGCTCCCGCTCCGCGGGAGCGTTGGCGGGATGCTACGCATCCCGCTCATCCTGCTTGCTGCGCAAGCAGGATGACGCTCCGTCCGCTGCGCTCCCGAAGCGGAGGGGACTTACGTCCCGATCGGCTTGCGCTTCGCTCCAGCCTGATCGGCGGATCCGCTGCGCTCCCCCGCCTGACGGCTCTTCCGGCTGCGCCTCCAGAACCGTTGGGCCCGCTGACGCGGGCCTAGCTGGCTATGAGGGGGCGTGGGCGTGATCTGCTGACGGTCTGTCATCGGATCACGCCCACGGGGGTCAGCGTCTGCGGGCCCAGCCGGCACCGACTCCGGCCACATGCAGAGCCAGAGCCGTCAGCCCCAGCAGCATGACGTTCGTCGAAGAAAACGCATCGTTGGTACTGATGTCGGCCGCGTTGATCAAAAACGCGAAGAAGAACAGCACCGCCGCGACTATGCCAAGCATGACGAGCTCCTTCCACAAAGGGTGAAGCCCGTATGCCCCGCCATCGCTCCCGCAGACGCCGGGAGCTCCAGGTCCTTCCCCAGCGGTAAGTCAGGCGTGCGCGTGGCGTGGCCGGGTCGCCCGCCGTGGTGCAGCGTGGCGCGCGGGTTCGGCCGAAACCGCGGTCTGGACACGCTGGAGCAATATGGAGGATGTGAGCAGCAGGCCGGTGAAGGTGGCCAGGAGGAGGGCGGATACCCACATCTGCCGGCTTCCGGCTGTCTGCCAGCCGGTCCAGGCCGTCGATGCCGCCCACACCAGGACGGCCACCGCGTAGAAGGTCCGGACCCGGCGCAGCTGCCGCACGGCCCGCAGGGACAGGATGCGATCAGTCGTGGATGCCATGCCGGCCCGTGTACCCCCGTGCCCGCCGTTCAGCGGCTGGGTTCGCCCTGTTTCGTTTACCTGTGCTCTTGCTGCTGGCTGCGTCCTTCGAAGTCACGTCGAATGGCTGCCCCTTGGTCTTCGATGAGCCCTGCACTGTCCGGGAGGTCTAGGACGGCGCCGCAGTGGTTGCACAGTTTCCCGTCTTCGGCGGGCGTGCCGCAGGCCTTGCAGAACCGGTTGCCTTGGTGGTTCTCGGTCTTCTGTTCCATGATCTCTCCCGGACGGTGGGCTGTGATGAGTGCGGAGTACCCGTGGCTTCCGTGTCGATTCTCCGGGGTGACTGCTTCATTTTTCAGCTGCGATAGACTCTGGACTTAGATGGCTCCATAGCTGTGAGGTGTGTGGCCCGCTCGAAGGTGGTGCCCTGTGGCCGCATCGGGGGCGTGGAACCGGTGTCGCGGTGGGGTCTTGCGGATCAATCCGCTTAGGGAACGCGGTGGTTGGCCTGTGTGGGTGCGTGGAGCTGTTGTCCGGCCCGCCGGAGAGGATGGATCGGATGGCTGTGAAAGAACTTCGTCCTCATCAGCGTGAAGCCGTGGATGCGGTACTCCGGGCGCTCGACTTGTCTGCACGATCTACTGTGCCGGAACGGGGGCTGCGGACGCAGGTGGTCATGGCGACCGGATCGGGCAAGACTCTCGTGGCCGTGCGCAGCGCGGAGGAGCTGCAGGCGGGTCGTGTGCTGGTGCTCGTGCCCTCGCTGGACCTGCTGGCGCAGACGGAGGCCGCCTGGCGCGAGGGCGGGCGAAGGGGGCCGATGATCGGGGTCTCGTCCCTGCGGGGACCGGAGGCGTCCTTCCCGAACACCACGGACGTGGACGAGCTGGTCGCCTGGGCGCGGCCGTGGGACAAGGTCACCGTGTTCGCCACGTACGCCTCCCTCGGGCTCGGCACCCTGGAACGCGCACACGCCGCCGGCCTTCCCGGGTGGGATCTCATCGTCGTGGACGAAGCCCACCGGTGTTCGGGCCGGATCGGGAAACCGTGGGCAGTCGTCCACGACAACACCCGCATCCCCGCCCTGCGCCGGCTCTACATGACCGCCACCCCGAGGCTGTGGCAGCCGGACGACGACTTGGAGGCTGCCCCGGGCGTGCCGGGTGAGCTGGTCGCGTCGATGGAGGACGATTCGGAGAGTCCGTTCGGGGCGCGCTGCTACACGCTGACGCTGTCCGAGGCCATCGACCGGAGAATCTGCGCGCCGTACCAGGTGGTGTGCCTGGACATCACCGACACCCGGCTCCAGGCCGCCCAGCTCCTGGGCGAGGACGCACGATCCGAGCAGGTGCGTGGGGCCCGGCTCGCCGCGCTCCAGACGGCGCTGGTGAAGGCTTCGGCTGAGGAAGGTTTCCGCAGGACGCTCGTCTTCCACCATGTCGTCAAGGAGGCCGAGGCCTTCGCGGCCGGTCTTCCCTGCGTCGCCGAGCGGCTGCATGCGGCGGACCCCACGCTGTACCCGCGTACCGTCTGGGCCAACTGGCTGTGCGGCGACCACAAGCCAGGCCACCGGCGTCGAGTGCTCGATGAGTTCGCGGCCGGGATCGCTGCTGACGGCACGGTCGTGGAGAAGACGTTCCTCGGGTCCGTTCGCGTGCTCGGCGAGGGGGTTGACACCCGCGAATGCGACTCCGTGTACTTCGCGGACGTACGCGGCTCCATGCCCGACCTCGTCCAGGCTGTAGGCCGCGCACTGCGCATCCAGCCGGGCGAGGGCAAGATCGCCTCGCTGGTCGTGCCGGTCCTGCTCGGGCCGGGCGAGACAGCCGACAACATGCTCACCAGCCGGGCGTTCGGCGGGCTGGCCAAGCTCCTGGAAGCCCTCAGGGCGCACGACGCCCGAGTGGTGGAGCAGCTCGCCGAGCAACAGGCCCAGAGCCGCGTCAGGGGCGTTCAGAGCCGCAGGGAGGTGACAGGCGAGGAAGCCGGGAGCGACCGGAGCGACCGTTTGTCGGTGCCGGCCCAGGCCCTGCTGAGGTTCTCCACGCCCCGGGACCCCGCGCAGCTGGCCGGGTTCATCAACCTCCGCGTCCTCAACCCCGAACACGAGCACTGGCGGCGCGGCATCGAGGCCGCCGCCATCTACCACCGGCTTCATGGCGACCTGAAGGTGCCGTTCACGTACCGCGTGCCCGGCCGCGACGACCACGCGGCGGAAGCCGAGGGGTGGCCGGTCACGCTCGCCGGGTTCCCGCTCGGGCAGTGGATCGCCGACGCCAGGCGCTTCTACGCCCGCGGGGACATGGACGAGGACCGCATCGCGTATCTGGAGAAGCTGGGCATGGTCTGGAGTCACTTCGACGTTGCGTGGGAGGAGGGCCTGGCCGCCGCACGTGGGTGGGCCACCGAAAACGGGCACCTCCTGGCACCCCTGGACGCCACCTACCAGGGTTACCGCGTAGGGATCTTTCTGAAGAACGCGCGGGCCGCCGCCCGCCGGGGCATGGAGGCCGAGCAACGGCAGGTGCAGGGTCTGCTGGTGAAGACAACGTCGGCCTGGGTGCTGTCGGCCGAGCGGCGTGGACAGCTCGAGGAGATCGACCCCGCCTGGTGCCCCGCCTGGCCGGTGGACTGGCAACGCGCTTTCCACCTCACCCGCCAGCACCTCGACACCGGCGGCACACTCCCCACCGAACCCGGCGAGGTCGTGTACCAGGGCGAAGACCTCGGCCGATGGGTCCGAGCACAACGGCTCGGCTTCGACAATCTCACAGGCGTCCAGCAATGGCTGTGCGAACACATACTCGGGATCCAGCCCGTCGACGAGGACGAGAGGCCCAAGCCCCGCATGAGTCAGGCCGACAAATGGGCGATGCACCTCGCTGCTGCCCGGCAGTTCTACGAACGCGAGGGACACCTCCGAGTACCGCGCAAACACACCGAAAGGATCACGATGGGCGGGGACGACGGCGAGGACCAGAAGCAGCGAGAGCTCCGGCTGGGGGCATGGATCAGCAACCAAAGATCCAGAGCCGCCACACTCACGCCCGAACGCGTCGAGCAGCTCTCCACCATCGGCATGCGCTGGACATGACGGCGGGAACAAGCTTGCGGCCCAGGTGCAGCGGCTGCGCCGCCGACTCGGACCTTAAGCGTACATTTAGCGTACGCAATGCGTATCAAGCGCGGTCCCGCGACTGGCAGAAGCAATATGCTGCGGCCTCTCTTCCCGGCGACTCTTGACGAAAGCGTCCGCTTGGGGCGGTGAAGACGAGACCGTGGTGGAGTGATCCGTAACCTCGGCCTCCTGCGGACCGCTCTCCTGCGGAGGGAGACGACCTCGTCGCTGATCTGCCGCATCGCCAGCCACTATGGGATGGAAGCGAAAGTGCTGCGGGCGTGCTGGAAGTGGCGCAACTATCCGCCTGGGCACGAGGGCGGCGGCGCCCGGGCTGACGCCGAGGTGCTGCTGAACGCGGCCGGACGCCAGCTCCTGGCCGGCATGTGCGGCGTGGAGGAAGCCGTGCTGGCGCGGGCATTGCCGTCCTGGCGGAAGAGGATGCCAAGCTACGCGCCGAGGATGGCGATCCGGCGGGGCTGTGGCGTATCGCCGGCGCGCTGGCCGGTCCGGTGACGTTCGGCTGCCGGCTGTGCACGGCCCGGCGCACGGAGACAGCTCTTCGGGTGGTGCGGCACGCGCCGCGGTGGGAGCGGGTGTGCGTGCGACATGGACGGTGGCTTTGTGCGGGATCGTGGACGCGAACCAGCCGCTGGAACACCTGAATTCTGCGAGGCGTGCCGGAGGTGGTGGCGGCGCAGCGGCGGCGGGCGTCGGTGGGGCGGCGGGCGGTGCGGGCCGGTGCGGAGCCGGAGCAGGTGTTCGCGCTGCCCGCCGCTCGCATCCGGGTCCCAGCCGCCCGCACGGCCGCCACGCTGCGCCGTTACCAGGGCCAGTCACTCCACAGCAGTACCCGGAGCAGACCCCCTACCGCATATGTGACGTAATCGTTTAATATTCTCCAAACCTCTGCCGGAACCACCGCGCTGCCAGCGCCGTGGTCACCGTTCGCCGTGCAGGCGGCCCGGAAGGGGAGTTGATCATGGCCTGCATATCAAGCGGAGAGCCGGCAGAGTCCGACTGGCGTGATCAAGCAGCCTGTGTGGGAGAAGACCCCGAGATCTTCTTCCCTCTCGCCGACCTCACGGCTCCGGGCGCGGAGGCCTCCCTGGCCCGGGCAATATGCCGCCGCTGTCCCGTGATCATCGACTGCCGTACCTGGGCACTCGCTCACGGAGAGGACGACGGCATCTGGGGCGCCACCACCGCCGCCCAACGCCGCGCCATACGACGAGCCACCTCAGAACCCAGCCCGGCGACCAGACACCACAACAACGAGACAGGCCGCACGAGCGAGTTAGGCCAACGATGCCGGGCACCGGCGCCGACGCACGCTCCCCCGCTCCACCTGTCGCGGCTCCCGCCGCGCGCAGTACCCGGCGAACCGGGGGAGACAGGGCGTGTGGCATACAGCATGAGTCGTGTGTCCGTGCGCGGCGGCGGCCAGAGGACGACATGTCGTGCAACGCACGGCCGTGGACTGCCGTCATCAGCCACGCGATCGTCAGGCTCCACGCCCTGGCGAATCCCGGCTGACCAGCCACATCGACCGTCCCGACGACTCACCCCACCACACACCGGTGAAGTGGAACCCGGCGCCCATCCGACGCGAGAGCCGGACCCTCGCCCTGCCCCAACCCCGAGAAGACCGCGACACACAAACACAGAGTCCCCGTTCAGCGAACCGACGAGGACTCAGGAACGGTCGAGGTTAGTCGCAGCGGCTTGATGTTTGTAGCGGCCAACAAAACCGGTTGAGAGGACCGTGGTCTTATCAGCAGTGGGCGGGGGCAACTCCCCCCACCTGCTGCGCTGGTATCGGAGACTCATTCTCCAGCAGAGGTGGAGATCATGGGCTGGACCCTTAGTGATTATCCTGACCCAGGCATCCATTGGGATCTCACAGAGGGTGAATATCGTGATGCTTTCAGCGTCTACGTCGACATTAGAGGATACCGGCTCGTAGACCTATGCGGCTATGAAGTTGGCGGCCAAGCCCGCTATGCCGCGATTTGGCAGCGGTCCCATCTGTCATCCGACAGTCAAGTGAGCGATTATCAAATGCCGTTCGATGAATTTCAAGACAAGCTCAATGAATTGAAGGGGAAAAACTATCGACCGGTTCGGATTAACGGCTACAATGTCGCAGGTCACGCTTACTTTGCCGCCATTTGGGAGATAGCCAGGGACTTGCCGCTATCACGGGAATATCACACAGTTGACTTTGCGAATTTGTATCATCACGTCCACAGTGACCCCGATCTGATCGGTTGGAAGCTGGTCGACCTTAGCGGGTTCGCCAGTGGAGGATCGGCCCAAACTCTCTGCGCAACCGTTCGGGAGGCGTGGCCCTTGGCCGGATACGATTCCTCCTGGGAATGGATTCATCCGCAATTCGACACCAGCTATCAGGGAATATTCGACGGTTACGATCACGTCCACTATAGGGCCACCCGAAACATTGGGATCCCAACTCAGGATTCTGTAGGGGGCGGCGTGATGTACACGTCGGTCTGGACTCATTCCGACGGTCGCCCGTGGACGGCACGCTATGGTCTAAACGCTGGAGCACTGAAGACCGAAGTCGATCAACAGAAGGCTGGCGGTCTCCGATTGGTTTCCTTGGGTGGATCTTCGGCCGGTCGAAGCGGAGTCCGCACGCAACAATTCTGTCCAATTTGGGAAAAGCGCGAAGCGGGCACCGTTATTCCGACTCTGGTTGACGAATTCATGCGATACTTTGACGTTCCGGGCATGTCTCTAGCAATAGCAAAAAATGGGCAGATCGTATACACGGGAGGGTTTGGCTGGGCCGACGTTCCTACAGGCGGATATGGCTCGATTGACGTCCCCCATAATACGAGGGTGACCAGCGCAAGTCTTTTCCGCATAGCCAGCCTCTCCAAGCCGATCACTGCGATGACCATTGGGAAGCTATTTTCAGAGAATCGCATGACAGCGCAAGATGCGGTTTTCGGAAGTAATGGCCACCTCAAAGATCTTGGCGTTCCTGCAGATTCTCGCGTTGAAAATATCACCGTCCGACATCTTCTGGAACATTCGTGCGGCGGCTGGCGCAACGACAACAACGACCCGATGTTCATCCATCCCGAATTGAATCAGCAGGACCTCATCCGATGGGTGCTGGCCAATCGACCCCTGGACTATTCTCCGGGTACTAAGTTCCTCTACTCAAACTTCGGCTACTGCGTACTCGGGCGCATAATTGAAAAGGTGACAGGAAAAACCTACGAAGAATATGTGCAGGATAACATCCTGGCGCCATGCGGAGTTCAATACATGTCCATAGCCCATAACACAAAGGCGGAGCGGCAATCGGGAGAGGTTTTCTACTACGACAAGAACGGGGCAGACCCCTACGGGATTCCCGTAAGTCGCATGGATTCGCATGGTGGCTGGCTGGGATCATCCCTGGAAGTGCTTGAATTCGCCCTGCATGCGGACGGATTCCCCACGGTTCCCGACATCCTGGACTCCGACACGCTTGCTTACATGACTAGCCCATCTGGACTGTTTGACGACTCGACTCCCCCCAATCCCGGGAACTATGCCATGGGCTGGAACGTGAAGCGGGCCGGCGGCGAAGGGTCAACGTGGTGGCACACGGGGAGCCTGCCAGGGACGTCCGCCATCCTGGTGCGCACAGGAGACCAATTCTGTTGGGTTGCTGTTATGAACACTCGGCGAGTCGAACCAAAAGACAAGAATCCAAAGGATAAGGACACGGTGGCGGGGCTTGACAACCTGATGTGGACCATTCGTGACGAGGTGGATCATTGGCTTTGATGACCCCAGCGGAAAAGCCGTTCAAAGGCGTGCTGGACCCGATTCGGACTGCACCGGGACCTGTGGGCGCCCAGGGGGGCGGTACACGCGCCCGTGCGTGACTGCCTTTTCGCGGAGGTTGCCGGGCGATACCACGTAGGCGTCAATTGCCTACGGCCCGCCCTCTCAGTGTAGTGTCGGAATGCGGGCCGTAAGAGCTCCTAACAGGATCTCGTGGCCTCAGAGAGTGAGCGTCGATACTCACTTCTAGGAGTCGGACCAAGTGGCCACAAGTACTCGCCGATCTGGAAAGCGGGGACCGAAGACTGTCTCCTGGGTGGGTTCACCGTCAAGCGCCGCGCAGGCGTGCGGCGTCAGCGTCTTCCCGCTGCTCGGCGTGGGGCTTGCCCTCGCCGGTATTCCGGTGCGCGAAGTGCTCGTCCTCCTCGGCGGGTGCGGAGCGATCGGTGCCGCCGTGTACGCGGTCGGCGGGGGCGGCCGGCGGCTGCTGGAGGCCTTCGCGGCCGCCGTGACCGCCGCCGCCCGCAGGTGAGAGGGGACTGGTGAGATGTGAAGCAGCACTCCTCGAGGCAGTCCCGGCGCTCCAGCGCCCGCAGACTCCGTCCTATCAAGCAGCGCGGGCGCGACTGACCATCGCTACGGGCCCGGCGTCCTCACGTCCCGCCGCGCGGGAGCGTGGCGGGACGTTGACAGTGGACGCTGTTGCCGGGGTCGGCGACCAGGGCGGGGTTCACCTTGCGCCGTGCGGCCAGCAGGTCGGTTCGGGCGTGGTCGGTGGGCGCGGCCGGGATGCCAGCGACGGCGACCGGGTCGGACGCCTTGGACGCCTTGGACACGGTGGGTGTGGCGACGAGGGCGTTGGCAGCGAGCGTGGTCATGATGGCGCGGTTCATCTGGCCCCCACGGTGGAGCTGATAGTTCGCGTGATGCCACCAGATGGTTGCTGGTACATGCGCATACCGTCGGGGGCGCCTGGGGTTTTCCGTCAGGGCACCGCACCGGCGCGAGGCCGCGGTAGAGAAGCAGGGGGCGGGTTCAGGGCGCCGGTGGGATCAGGCGGTGGCCAGGGCGAGGCGTACTAACACCGCGGTCAGGGCCTCCGGGATGAACACCAGCCCGCCGAACAGGACCGCCAGGGCCACGCCGTGCGGCGGCACCAGAAAGCCGGCGACGGCCACCGCGGTCAGGAGGTGCCCGAAGGTGAACCACAGAGCACTGTTCGCCCGCGGTAAGGCAACCAGCGTCAGCGAGCCTGTGACCTGTGGCGCCAGACTGCATGTTCCAGAGCGCCCCGGTCATGGCCGAGCAGGGTGGCGACGGCTTCGTACACAGTGCGCAGTTGGTGGTAGGTCAGGCACACGATGCCGGCTTGAGCGGCGAAGGCGCGCAGGTGGGTGTCGATGGCGATCTGGGACCGGCCGACCAGGTTTCCGATGTAGTCGACGGTCTTCGGTCCGACGCCGTTGACGGTGCGCAGGGCGGCCCGGTTGTCCGGGACCTCGAGCCAGGCGTGGAGGTCGTCGCGGGTGTCGACTCCGCGGGTGGCCCGGAGTTCGGCGATGTGGTGGGCGGTCGCGACCCGGCGGGGGCCTTGAAGTTCATGACGGCGGCAAGGTCTTCGGTGGCCAGTCGCGCGCGGAATCCGCGGACGGTGTTGGCGTCGGGCCATGCCGTCTGTAGGTGGAGTATGCGTGGGCGGATGGTCGATGCGTAGTTGCGACGGGCCTGGAAGCTGGCGTCGCAGATGACGGCGCCCATGTGAGCCCAGCCGCCGGGTGCGAGGAATGGGCCGTCGCCGAGCCTGGAGCGGATGTGGGCGGCGAGCTGCTGGGTGAGCGTGTGGGTGGTCATGGCTTCCGGGTGTTATCGCGGTGGGGTGATACGGAGCTGGCGTACCTCGCCGACTCTGGAGCACTCGGTCTTGCCGTCCTTGTACAGCTGGGATGAGGCCCTGCACTGGCGGGAGGAGGAGATCTGGCCGCACCGTCTGCACCGGCTGGCGGGCGGCAACGCGGACAAGGATCTGGAGCGGTGGCGGATCGCGGGCCGGGATGCGGCGATCTTCCCGGAGGTGGTGACGGTGGCGCAGGCTGCTGGAGCCGGCCGATGACGGCCGAGCTGGCCTGGCAGGCAAGCGGGGGACGCGGCCTCGGGCTCGGGGCGCTGATGTGTTCTGCTGCCGGATGGGCGAGCGGGTGGGCCGCGCCTGGCTGGGGCCTGAGATCGCCGCCGACCACGACAGTCCGCTGCACGGCTTCACGGGGGCGCTGGTGCGCGCCCGCCGCCGTGAGGCCGGGCCGCCGGGACGGGGGCGATCCGTGGCGGCTGAGGCGGGAGCAGCAGCCCGCCACGATGGCCGGCCAGCTGCGCGTCACGGCGGGCCGCCCAGCAGTCGGGCGGCTCGGGCACCCGGTGGCGGGCCACGGTGGACGCCGAACACCGCTCCCGGATCGAGCAGTTGATCAGCGAGGCCCGGGAGCAGCGGTGCAGTCACACGAGTCAGCTACGCCACATCACTGCAGGAAGCTGTCGATGGGTGCCGCGTGGTATTCCGTTGCGCCCGCGGTGGTGATGCCGCCGGCTGAACCGGGCAGCCGCAGAGCGCCGGCACCGCTCACGTACAGGTCGGCCTTTCCGTCACCGTCGGTGTCGCGCAGCCGTACCAGGCCGCCGAACTGCTCGTCGGCCGTCAACGCACCCGGGACGCCTCGGGTGTTGCGGGCGAACCACTGTGAGCCGGCACCGGTCAGACCTCCCGCCCGCCCCTTGAAGATGTGCACGCCGCCCGCGTACTCGTGGTCATCGATCTCCTCGCCCGGCACGCCGACCGCGAGATCCGCGTAGCCGTCGCCGTTGACGTCACCCGCCGAAATGGATGAGCCGAATCCGTCCCGGTTCTCGGGAGATCCGGTGACGCCACTGGTCGACTGGGTGAGGCGGGTGCTCCGGGACGGGCCGGCGGACGAGCCGTACCAGACGCTGACTCGGCCTTTGTGCTTCGAGTAGAGGGGTGTGCCGACGGCGATGTCGCCGTAGCCGTCCTTGTTGAAGTCGGCGATGACACCGTCGCCGCCGCGTTCGGAGCTGCCGCCGTTGCCGGATTCCGACTCCAGGCGAAGGCTCTTGCCCGGGGTGAGTGAGCTCGCGCCTCCCTTGATGAACCAGACGTCGGACGCGATGTATTCGCGGCTGACCACGTCACCGATGATCGCGAGGTCGGTTCTCTTGTCGCCGTTGACCTTGCCGGAGATCAGCGCGGCGGCGTAGAAGGACGATGTCTTGTCCAGCTTGGTCACGGTGCCGGTGGTACCGGTGCGCTTGAAGGGGCCGCGGTAGACGTAGGTCATGGACTCGTTGATGACGGCCAGGTCCTGCTTGCCGTCCCCGTTGAAGTCGCCGGTCGCCAGGTCCTTGCCCATGTAGTTGTTACGACCCGGGTTCTTGTTCGGCAGGGCCGTACCCGTGGACAGTCCGGAGGGGGACCCCCAAAGGATCGTCACGGCGCCCTGAAAATGGTTCTCGCCGGTCGCTGACACCGCGAGGTCGCCGTAACCGTCGCCGTCGAAATCCGCGGCGGCCCGCACCTCGCCGAACATGTCGTCGGCCTCGTCGGATCCGGGCACGCCAGGGCTCGCCTGAGTAATGCGCTGCTGCTTGGGGCCGGGCCCGGTTGCCGTGCCGAAGACCACGGTGACACCGCCGCCCCCTCTTGCGCTGAAGCTCGAGTACGCGTAGTCGCGGTACCCGTCGCCGTTGAAGTCGTCGCCGTGCCGCGCGGGCGCGGCGCTCGCTGCCGCGGTGGGCAGAGCGAGGGGGATGAAGCCCGCTACCACGAAGGTGGCGAGCGTAGCCGTTGTGCGGACGGGCATGAGTGTCGGGGCTCCTTGTGATCGCGCAGGCAGGCGGCTCAATCGGCAGGCGCACGGGGTGGCGCGGCCGCTGGTTCTCCGGGGCCCACGTCGTTCGCTGAAAGTCTCCCGAGTGACGCGGGGGGTCCACCGAACAAGAGACCAGTAAGGGGGCCGAAAGGTTGCACGTTGACGCAGAAGCACCACTCCCCCGTTCGGCACGAGGGCGGGGGTGTGCGCGCCGACCGCGCGGCGCACCGGGCAGGCTGTGCGGGCGGTGCGGTACCTAGGGAGCGTATTGCGTTGTGATCATTAGGTGGTCCGGGTGAGCTCTCTGAGCCAGATCATCGAGCCGCGGAGGTGAAGGCCGGCGAGGTAGCTGGCGGCTGTCTTGTCGTACCGCGTAGCGCTGCCTCGCCAGGCCTTGAGCTTGTTGATCAGCCGCTCGACGGTGTTCCGCTCCTTGTAGAGATCAGCGTCGTGGCTGACGGGTCGGCCGCCTCTGGAGCCCTTCTTCTTCCGGTTGGCGGCCTCGTCCCTCTTCTCCGGGATGACCGCCTTGATACGGCGTTTACACAGGTGGGCGCGGTTGCCGCGGGACGAGTACGCCTTGTCCCCGGCGACTGCGCCCGGCCGGGTGCGGGGGCGGCCGACAGGCCCACGCACCCGCACCTCCCCCAGCACGGGGATGAACTGCGGGCTGTCGGCGGCCTGGCCCGCGGTCAGGATGAAGGCCAGCGGGCGGCACTTCCGGTCGCCGGCGACATGGATCTTGCTGGTCTGCCCGCCCCTGGAGCGTCCGAGGAGGGCGGCCTTCAGCCGGAGTTTCCGCCGCCGGATGCGCTGTCGCTCTTGCTGCTCGGGGTTGCTTTCGTTCCCCTGCCCGGTTTGTTCGTCGCAGTCACCCCCTTTGACCTGGCCTTCTCCGCTTCGGCGGCAGCCTTCTCCAAAGCGATGAGGACCTCCTCCTCCAGGTGCATGCCAGCCGCGTCGTGGTGGGCCCGGGCGGTGGTGGAGTCGATGCTGTGAAGTCCACCTCACCGCGCTTCGCGGCTTCCGCGATCAGGCCCTCCAGCAGGGCCTCGAAGACGCCCGCGTCACGCCACTGCCGGAAGCGGTTGTGGACGGTCGACCAGGCGCCGGTCTCTGTCGGCATCTCCCGCCACTGGCCGCCCGCCTTGAACCGCCAGATCACGCCCTCGCACTGCTGCCGCAGCCGCTCGGGGTACGGGCCGTACTCGCCAATCGGCAGATACGGCTCGATGAACTCCCACTCCGCATCCGTCAGTTGCACGCGAGTCATCCAAGAAGGTCTACCTGTCCAGGCCCCGCCCCACAGACAGAACTCGAAGATTGATCACGACCCAATACGCTCCCTAGCCCTCTACACCCGCTTGCCCTGGGCGAGCCTGGAGGACCTGCCCGCTCCAAAGGGCCTCACCTCCCTATCCCTGGGCGGCTGGATCGGCACACGCCTGGCCGGCGTCTCCAAATGGCATCAACTGCAAGACCTGGCCATCAACTCCGCACCCGACAGCACAGAATGGCAAGAGATTGCCACGCTCCCCCATCTGACAGAACTCTATATTTCCGACTACGACCTCAACCATGCCGTTCCATAAACAGCGTCACATATCTCCGACTAGCACCCGAATCCGACCCACAACTGGACCTGGTGCCAGACCTCTTTCCGAACCTCGAACGCCTCTTCATCAACTGCCGAGGAACGCAGTCCGACACAATCGACATCACTCCCCTGGGCCGGATCAAGGGGCTCCGGATCTCCATCAGCTACGCAAGCAACGTCATGGGCCTCGAAGGATTCACCAGAGACGCAGTCGGGCTGTACCCACGACCCCGCATAGCGGGTACTTGACCCATTCGGCTCAGATACGCGCGAAGAAAGCTCTACCTGCCCGTGAAGACCCCGTCAGGCTGCGTGACCTCTACTCGCCCCGCTCTCTGTCAGGCATGCATTCTCCCAACAACCAGAACAAACGTCACTCATGCTCTCCCCCCACCTCTAGATAATAGACATCACCGGCGAGCGGGGAGTCGAGGCCGTCTGCTTCGCCGACACCCGCGGCTCCCAGGTGGAGATCGTGCAGAACATCGGCCGCGCGCTCCGGCTCAACAAGGACGGCAGCACGAAGGTGGCCCGGATCATCGTGCCAGTGTTCCTGGAACCCGGCGAGGACCCGACCGACATGGTCGCCAGCGCCAGCTTCCGCCCCCTTGTAGCGGTCCTCCAGGGCCTGCGCTCGCATGATGAACGACTCGTCGAACAGCTCGCCTCCCGCGCCCTCACCAGCGGCAAACGCAAGCTCCACCTCCAGGGCGACGAGGACGGGCAGATCGTCGGGGCCGACGGCGAGGACCAGGAGCACGACGACACCCAGGCCGCCGCCGAAGCCGCCCTGCCTCACTTCTCCAGCCCGCGCGACGCCACCACCATCGCCGCGTTCCTGCGCACCCGGGTCTACCGGCCCGAGTCCCTGGTCTGGCTGGAGGGCTACCAGGCCCTGCTCCGCTGGCGGAAGGAGAACGAGATCACCGGCCTCTACGCCGTGCCCTACGACGTCGAGGTGGAAGTGGGGGTCACGAAGGATTTTCCGCTGGGGCGCTGGGTGCACCAGCAGAGGAAGGCGCTGCGGGCCGGGGAGCTGGAGGAGCGGCGCAAGACGCTGCTGGACGCGCCGGAGGCCGCAATGGTGTGGGAGCCGGGCGAGGAAACGTGGGGGAACAAGCTCGCCGCGCTCCGCTCCTACCACCGGGCCACCGGACACCTCGCCCCCCGCCAGGACGCCGTGTGGGGCGAAGGCGAAGCGATGATGCCCATCGGGCAGCACATGGCCAACCTCCGCCGGAAAGGCGGCCTCGGAAAGAACCCCGACCGGGCGGCGGAGCGCGCAGAACAGCTGGCCGCGATCGACCCCGACTGGAACAGCCCCTGGCCACTCAACTGGCAACGCCACTACCGCATCCTCGCCGACCTCGCCGCCGACGAACCCCACGGCCGGCTCCCCGACATCGCACCCGGCGTACTCTTCGACGGGGATGATCTCGGACGATGGCTCCAGCAGCAGCGCAAGCCCGGCGCCTGGGCCCGACTGTCGGCCGAGCAGCAGAAGCGGCTGACCACGCTGGGCGTGCAGCCGCTTGAGGCACCGCCTCCCGACCCAGCCGCCGAGGGTGCGACGAAGGGCCAGGGCAAGGCACAGCAGGCCTTTCAGCGCGGCGTACAGGCTCTTGCGCAGTACATCGCCCGGGAAGGCCACCACCGCGTCCCCAGGGCCCACACAGAAGAGATCGCGGTAGAGGGCGAGTCCGCCCCAGTAGCGGTCCGGCTTGGGGTGTTTATGAGCAACACCAAGACCCGGCGGGACAAGCTCAACGCGGAGCAGCTGGACGCACTACGGAAGCTGGGCATCGACTGGGCATGACGGTCCAGCGCTGAGCCGGAATGTGCGAGACCCCGGACCGCAGATGCCCGGGGTCTCGTCCTATCTATTTGTCCGGTTGGATCACGGTGTCCGGTCCCGGAAAAATCAGGGACTCGTGCCCGTCACCGAAACGGACCACGTAGGGAGGTGCTCCGTCCGCGCCTCGCACCTCGATGATGTCTCCCGTTTGCTCCGCAAGCCCCACGGCCCTGCTGTGAACGATGATCCGGTCTCCAACATTGGCTCGCACGCTGTCACCCTTCCCTCGGCCTGTGCTGGCCGTGGTCTACCCACTGGCCCGTTGTCAACGATTCACGATGCAGGGCCGTCACCGACCTATCAGACACGGCCTAACCGCGTATCAGATGGACCGCACGACGATGCCGTTGGCGCGCGCGACGAACTCGCCCTCACGGACCCTTGCCGCCTCACCGAGGCGCTTCTTGAACTCCTGGTAGCCCTCAACCGGTTCGCCGTCCACTTCGTACGCCCACTCATCAAGCGGGGCGTCATGAAGGGCGGCCTCCAGGCCCATGAGGATCTTGCCTCCGACAGGGGTCGGGGTCGCGGACGGGTCGACCGGGTACTCAACTGCCCAGTTGGTGTGTGCCATGCGGTGGACGTTAGTCGGTGCGCTGGCACACGACTCAGACCGGCTGACGGTGGTGCGACGCGGGACGGTGACCCGGATCTCCACCAGGACGATGCCGGTCGCCGACTCGCGGTACACGGGGACGTACAGGCCCCAGTCGGCGTCACTGGCCGTGAGCCAGCCTCCGGCCCACGGGGCGTCGGCGGTCTCCAGCACGCGACCGGCGAGTGGGCCACCCAGGAGTCGGACGATCACAGCGGTACCTCCATCCGGCGAGACCTTCCCGCCTCACCCCTTGGTGGGGCTCGGCACCGGAAGGACAGCACCGGGCGCCGGCGACTTCCGTCCCGGCTCCGCCGCCGGGCCGGCGGCGGCACGGGCGCGGCGGCCCCGGCCGACGCGCAACCAGCTGAGCTCGCCCCGATCCCCGGTCCCCGGTCCCCGGCCGCGGCCGCGCCGCCCATCCCGCCCGTCCCTTCCTCCTTCACACCAGCCAAGGGACATGGGCAGAGCGGCCGCAACGGGGATGCCAGCGGGCCGACCACGGCCAAACCACGTGGTGACCTGCACGGACACGGGGACGGTCCTGCGGGCCGCGCAACACCTAGCGCAACCCTTGGCGCAACATCCAGCGCAACAGATGGGCGCAACCCTTGGCGCAACCCCGTGCTCCTGGTCGACCGAGGCGCGCGGTCACGCCGCCTGGACGGCCCGCCGGGCGCGGGCCAGCTGCCGCAGCTCGGAGCGCGCCGCAGGCGCCGAGGGGACGGTCTCCCAGTAGGGGTGCCACCACAGCCGTACGGACAAAAGCAGCAGACGGCGGCGCAGGGCGGTGGTGTGCGGGTGCGGAGTGCGGCGAGCGCTTGGTAGGTGGCGTTCCAGGCGGCTTGCGTCTGCACCAGGTCGTCGGGGAAGTCGGTCACGTCCGTACCAGCATTAGATCGCTTGTTCGAAGCGCGTGTCGCTTCGGACACGCCCCACCCGGCGCCGTGGTCGGGGGTCACGCCCGGCATGGTCGGGGCGACCACGCGGGCTCAGCGGTGGCGGAGTTCCTCAGCTCAGTTCCGAAGCGGTCCGTCGAGGACCAGGTTGTCTCCGCGGGCCACGGTCTGGAGCAGCTTGGGCGCACACGGTCGCTTCGGCGGCGAGGCCGGCCGGACTGCCCAGCACGGGGAAGGCGGTGCGGACGCGGGCGGCAGTGTCCGGCTGGAGCAGCGAGTAGGCGTAGAGCGTGGCGGCGTCGCGCCTACCAAGGCTTGTGACCAGGCGCTGACTGACCCTGCAGGCACCCGGAGCCTTGCCGCTCAGTGACTGGGTGTTGCCGACGGGCCGATGGTTGCGGGAAAAGACGCTTTTCGAAAGCGGTCACTCCGAACAGCAGGGCCATCATCGCCACGGGATGAGCAGGGCAAACAGGATCACAGCACCTCCCAGAGGGTCGGTCTGTGGCACCTGACGGAGCCGGGTCCAGGATGCGCCCGAACGGGGGAACACGCACCCGGTCCCACGGGCCGCACACCAGCAAGGCGCCAGTGCCAGGGTAAGAGCCGGCACTACTCGAAGTGGGCGGGCCCCGGCGGTGACCAGGCCAGGACCGCCGTCGTCGGGCCGCGTGATCTGAACGCAGGGCACGCTGTCCGGTCAAGATCAGTTCGGAGTGGTTTCCGTTCGCGGGTCTGGGTCGTTGGTTCGAACGTGATGATCAACAGCAGTTCTGTAACCGACAGTTACCCGGATCTCGACAGTGCCAGGCTCGCCGACGTGCTCTTCGTAGACGGTCCTGCGGGCGCTGATGTCCACGGTATGTGGCGCAAGGCGGTCTCGACCGGCCTGTTCCGGTATCGCAGTGACGCCGGAACCGAAGACAGGTGGCATCTGTCCTACGACCGGCTGCGCGCCCTGAACGAGGAACTGCTGCGCCCCGAAGACCTGGCGCGGGACGCGCGAGGACTGGCGGCTCTCCACGAGTGGGCGGCGGTGGTGGATGGCGCGACGGCGACTGTGGCCGGCATCCACTACAACCTCTTCCTCGGGAGCCTGCTCGACGACCACCTCTCGCCGCCGCGCGACCTGAGCGCGTTCTTCGGCCTCGACCGCATCGGCACGTTCCTGTGCACCGAGCGCGCCCACGGCAACGATGCCGCCGCCCTGGAGACCTGGGCCCGCTACGACCGGGAACGCCAGGAGTTCGTGCTGCACACCCCGCACGAGGGCGCACAGAAGTACATGCCCAACACCAGTGCCGCCGGCGGGCCGAAGAGCGCGGTAGTGACAGCCCGGCTGCTGGTCGAAGACCAAGACCACGGCATCTTCCTGTTCCTCGTCCCGCTCAGCGACCATCACGGGACCCTGCCGGGCGTCACTGTGACCGTGCTGCCCGAGCGCGTCGGGAGCCCAGTGGACCACTGCGTCACCAGCTTCGACCACGTGCGCCTGCCGCGGACCGCCCTCGTCCAGGGTGAGCACGGGCGGCTGCTGCCGGATGGGAACCTCGTCAGTTCCGTGGGCAGCGCGCGCAAGCGGTTCCTGCACGCGATCGGCCGGGTGACAGTCGGAAAGCTGTGCATGAGCGCCAGCACCCTCGGCGGCTGCCGGGCAGCGCTGGCGATCGCTGTCCGCTACGCGCACACCAGGCACATCTCCGGCCCCGTCGCGGGCCGGCGCGTACCGCTGGCCGCGCACCGCACGCACCACGCCCGGCTGCTGGAGCGGGTGGCCACCGCCTACGCGATGACCTTCCTCCACCGGGCGGTCACCGCACACTGGATCACTCACGCATCGGAGGAACGGGCGGCAGCCGAGCGTCTCGTGGCCCTGGCCAAGGGCTGGATCACCTGGCAGGCCCGGGAGATCGTGACCGAGAGCCGGGAGCGCTGCGGCGCCCGCGCCTTGTTCCCGGTGAACGGGCTCGCGGAGTGCCCCGCCAACACGGACGGGGCGATCACCGCCGAGGGAGACAACCTCGCCATCTGGTGCAAGGCCGCAGCCGAGATGATCTTCGGTCACACGCTCGCCTCCAAGCCCCGGCCGGCAACCGGCACGGAGAGTCTGACCAACCCCGCTTTCCTTCGCCGCACCCTCACTGCCGCCGAGCACTTCTGGCACACCAGCGCACGGCATGATCTACGACACGGCGAGGCCGACGACCCACTCGGGCGCTGGAACAACGCCTCCGCCGCAGCCCTGAACCTCGCCGAGGCCCACACCGTCGCCCAGGCCGCCGACGCCTTCGCCACGGCCATCGCCCACGCCACCGACCCCCGCACCCAGGCGGCATTGAATGACCTGCACGTCCTGTTCCTGCTGAACCAGGTCCACTCCCGCAGCGGACTACTCCTGGCCGACGGTGCCCTCACCTGCGAGCAGGTCCGCGCACTGCCCCAGACACACCATGTCCTGACCGCTCGGCTCGCCCCACATCTGCCGACCCTCACGGACGCCTTCTCGATCCCCGAAGAGCACCTGTCCTCCCTGCCGATGCTGACAGCCCCCTAAAGGGTGTCGCGGAGATCGGCCGATCCGGGCCCGTGCGGCAGGTTGCGGCCGTGCGCCACTGGATCTCGGAGGATAGCCAGCTCCCTTGCTACGACCCGCCCGTTGCGCAATGAGAAGGCCGAATGGCGGCGGGCGCTGGGGCGACGACCTCACCGACGACGAGCTGGAGGAGCTGCAGCGGAACGCGGCCGGCGCAGGGCGGGGCACCCTTCGCGCCGAACTCGCCGCGCACTCCCAGGCGGCGGGCGAGCCCGACGACTGCGCGGCCGTCGGTTTGGGGAACGGTCACCGTGACCGTTCCCCAGACCGGGACGCCGAGGCCAGCGCGGTGTGGTCCGGCCTGGTGCGACGAGGTCAGAGCACGGCGACGGTGAACGGCCTGTCTGCGGACTTGTGAAGCAGTGCTTCCAAACAGCAATGGGTGCACCACCGGCGCACTCCGCACTCCCGGCGCTCCGGCCGACCGGCGTCCTCGTCTGCGGTGGGCGGGAGAGCCACCCGGAACTGACCAGCTTCTCTTTCGGGGGACCCGCTGGCCGAGTACACGGCCCGTGCCGCGTGAGCGGCACATGCTGAGCCGGCGGGACACGATCGGCCGCGTCCCTCGTGGAGCAGGTTCGGTCTGCCCGAGACACGCACGCCCCTACGGACGGAGACACATATGAACGCCACTCAGGTCGACCAGGCATTCAGCCTCATCGACGCCAACAAGAACGGAACCGTCACGCTGGCCGAGATCACCTCCGCGCTGGAGGACCGCCAGATCTCCCTGGACGCGGGTTCCCTGGACACCGCGTTCCGTGAGCTCGACAGGGACGGCGACGGCCGGCTCACTCGCGCCGAGTTCTCCGGCTTTCAGATGGAGCCCTACAAGTCGTCGGTCGGTACCACTCTGGCCAAGCTTCTGTCGTAGCTGACCGTCCACTCGGCTGGCACGGCCCCTTTGTGAGGACCGTGCCGGCCGAGTGCTGTCCGGTGCGGCCAGTCGCCCGGCAGGCGCCTGGGGCCGTTCACTGGCAGCTTCAGAACGGCTCCGGGTGGCTCGCAGGGTCGGATCCCTGTGCAGGCCGCAGCCGGTTCTGTCCTCGACTGCCACCTTCGACGGCGCGTTCAGGGACGGACTGCGGGCAGCCCGGCGACGGCCGGAGACGAAGCCGTGTCGGGTTCGCCCTTGTTGTCACTGACCGTGGGAGGGGTGCGGCATGGTGTGGGTTCCAGGCGGCGGGTGAGGTGGCTGAGGGCGAGCAGGGTGAAGACGTCGGCGAGCGCGGGGACGGTGAAACCGAACGGGCGGGGTCCGATGGAGTCCGCCACGCTGGAGATCGATCCGTTGGGGCGTTGCTGGGTGAGCAGGTAGGCGACGCCCCGGGTGGCGGGGCCGGGGGTGTTCTGCGTTGTGAGGGCCGTCAGGGCGTAGGCGGTACTGAGCGCGTCGCTCGCGTCCCCGTCCTGCTGGCCCCACCCTCCGTCGGCGTTCTGGCAGTCTGCCACCAGGGCCACGGCCCTTGCGATGATCCGCCGTGCGGGGCTGTCGGGGCTGGTTCCGGGGTGCCGGGATGCTGCGAGAACGGCGCGGAAGACGGTGTGCAGGCGGCTGCTGCTCCAGTCCGGCGGGAAGGAACCGTCGGGGCGCTGCTGTAGGGCGAGGTAGGCCAGGGCCGCTTCGACCTCGTGGCGATTGGTGGGGCCCTGAGTGCTGAGGGCGTTGACTGCTGCGGCTGTCATACAGGCTTCCGAGGGCGCGCCGGCCAGGTAGGTCGGGAAGCCGCCGTCCTTGCCCCGCAGGGCGTGCAGTGCGCCCAATGCGCGGCGCAGCGGAGCGCGGTAGACGCTGGGGTCGGCGAGGTGGAGGACTTCAACGGCTACCGAGGTGCAGTCCGTGTCTGGGAGTTGCACGCCATCGGCAAAGGACCAGCCGCCTGTGGGGTGTTGGAGAGCGACCAGGCGCCGGGCGATGAGGTCCACGACCGGTGCGCCGGCTCCGGCAGCGTGCAGGGCGACTGCGGCGGTTGCGGTGACCCAGGTGTCCTCGTCGCGGATGAACGGCATCCCGCCGTCGGGACGCTGATGCCGCAGCGCGGTCCGCACTCCCTCGACGACCAGCGGGGACTGGCCCGGGACAAGGACCAAGGCGTGCAGGACCGACAGGTGGATGAGGAGATTGGCCTCCCAGACGGTCCCGGGCCGCTGCGTGGAGCACAGCAGTTCCAGGTCGCCTTCGTCGATCAGGCGGTGTCCGAGGGCGTGGGCGAGGATCGTTTTGACCGCGGTGACCTGAACGCGTGCCCAGGTGTGCAGACCATGCAGACGGAAGGCCTCAGGGACGGGGATCTCCTCGGCTGGTACGGCGCCCAGGAGTGTCAGGACCGCGTGCAGCAGGGCGCGCTTGCGGGGGGCGGTGAAGTCCGGGGCCCGGGCGAGGAACCGTTCCACGTCCAGCAGGCCGTCCGGGTCGGGTTTGTGGCGCAGGGCGGCCCGGGCCAGAAGCCGGTCCAGTGGTTCGGGAGAGTCGCAGTGCCGGGACAGGTAGGCGGCTAGGCGGCTGCGGGCGGCGGGTTCCAGGCGGGTGCGGTCCAGGAGGGCCAGGAGCAGTGCGGATTCCAGGACGCGGCTGTGGCAGGGGCTGTGCAGGGTTCCGTCCGGCCGGATCATGTTGAGGAGATGAGAGCGCAGCCGTGCGGTGGCGGGGACCAGTTCGGCAGGCAGCGCGGAATGCGGCCAGCGGGGCATGTACGCGGCCGGGGCAGCGATTCTCATAGGGCTCGGTTCCTCCACATCGTCGTGTCGGGCCTGTGCCTGCTGCGCCCTGTCTGATGGTCCTTTTCCGGGTCAGAGCAGTGGTCCTGACGTGTGAGGGGGTGCTGGCGCCCGGGTTCGGGGGTGAAGCGTCCGGTGCGGGCCAGCCAGCGCAGCGTGGCGGTCATGAACGTCTGCGTCAGGTCCACGTACCGGCACACGTCTGCCTGCCGCTCGGGCGGCACACTGTGGCCTGCGCGCAGGGCGGTGGCGGCGGTGGTGAAGTCGCGGCGGCGTTCGGCGATCAAGGCTGCGGCCCGTGCACGGGCCGCGGTCAGGGAGCAGCCGTCCTGCCGGGAGAGGACGGTCACCAGGTTGTCCTGACCGGCAGCCGCGTCGTCGGCCGCCGAGGCCAGATCATTGGCCCATCCGGCCACATCGGCCAATGCCCGCCGCAGCTCGCCCAGTCGGGCACTGACCTGCCCACACTCCACCCAGGGGGCATTGCCGGTGCGTTCCAGCACGTCGAGAAGCGGAAGCAGGGTGATCGTGCGGCGACGCAACCGCACATACGGCTCGAAAGACAGCCGGACACCGTCACGGCGCAGGGCTACTTCCTCCTCGGTCGCGTCCAGGAAGTCGGTGTAATCCTCGGTGAACCGCTCCCGCCACCGGGCGGGCATCCCCTCGGCCGTGCGCTCCCACAGCCCCCTCAGCACGACGGCATACACAGACGTCGCCGCAGGCGGCACACCACTGCCGCCGGCCAGGACCTCACGCAAGGGAGCAGTGAACGTCTCCACCTCGCCGGGGACCAGCCCCATGCCTCGCCGATCGATCATGTCGTCCACCAGGCAGATGAACACCGCCCACTGGGCCGTTAAAGCGATATCACGGGTGCCGGCCCGCGGCAGAGCCGCTGCAGCGAGCTCCTCCAGCCTCATCGCGGCAAGCCGCCGCCGCTCCCCCTCATCCCCCACCAGCCCCACGGCCCGAGCCCACCGCAGCACCGCCTCGGACCCAGGACCGACCGGACCTATCTGCGGGTCGTCCATCTCCCCACCGTGACCGGACCGCGCCCTGAACTGCACTGCCAGACGCCGCAATTACCCCGAACGAGTGATCAGCGCCTGCCCGGCACTCGCATGCCGGGAGATGGCAGCGGGCCTGAGACACGCGACAACGGCGACGGGACGATCGACGAAGACGAACGGCCGAAGTGAGGCACGCGGAAGCGGCCGCGCGCAACTGCTGCAGACCTCGATGCCGGGACTTGTCGGCGAGGCTCTCGGTTGAGCCGGGCCGTCGACGGCACCTGGAAGCGGGTGTTCATGCCCTGGTGGCTCAGGCCGAGGCGGACGAGGACCTGAGCTGAGCCGTATCGGTGGACTCCACGATCGTGCGGACTCACCAGCACGCGGCCGAGGCTCGCAAAAAGGGACCCCGGCCGGCGAACCGGACGACCATGCCATCGCTGCCGCGTGGAGCAGGTTGAAATTTCCTGGCTCCCTTCGCCCCGCGCCATACGGCGGGGCGAAGGGCAGCCAGTCACTCGCACTCGTACCAGCCCCCGGCCTTCATGAGGAGGCCGGGGGCTGGTTCAGGGCGTCGGCGAGCCCGGACTCTCACGAAGAGCGGTGGGAGCACTCAGTTCCCCACGCCGATCCAGGTCACGTACCACTTGTAGGTGTTCTGTACCTGGTTGAGGGTGAGCGCGGCGCCGTCTGCCCTCTTCACGAACATCTTGAAGCTCGTCGGGGTCGGCTCGTACACCGACGAAGCTCCGCCGGTTGTCTCCCACATGTTCCCGCCGGGGCCGCCCAGCGACACCACGTAGTTCGGCGTCGTGGCGAAGTCTCCGGCGCTGGTATCCACGGTGATCACGACGCCGTTCCCGTGCTGCTGCCAGCCCACTCCGGGATCTGTTGCTCCGGAGACCGTACGCACGCTCGGCAAGGTTGCCTCCTCGGTTCGTCCGCGTCTGCTTTTCGCGACGTCACAGAAGAGGTTGCTCAGAAAGATCGAGGGTTACTTTCCTAGTCCGGGAGCGCATCGGAGCAGACGATGCCGGAATTCCGTGCGCTGGCGGTTATGGACCACGATCGCGCTTCCAGTGCCCCCTCCACGGGTGGTTTGGCGTCCGGAGCAGGTCAAGAGCTGACCCGGGGCAGTGGCACTTGGACGGCTGCGGGGGGGAATGACCTGCCATCGGGGCGGGAGTCGTCCACATGCCTTTGCGTCGGCAGTGAGCCAGAAGCACGGCGAACGAGTTGAAGTATGGAGACCATGTGCATGGTCGCTCCCTCCGTCGGTGGGCCTACGCAGCACTCGCCCGTACTCACCCGATAGGGACGCAGTTGCTGAAAGGGTCCAGCTGCGGATCGCAGCACCTAGCACACCCCAGTCCGCCGTCTGGCGCATCTGCCGTCCCGGCTCTGCGCCCCCATGGTGAGGCATATCGCGCGGATCGCAACTACTGCTGTAGTGCGGGTTGGGGCGCAGCCAGCAGTAGCGCCACTCCGCCTCCGGGTGCGGGTCCGCGCCGAACATCCGCAGCACGTATATGTCGCCGCGCAGTTCCATCCGGCCGGGCGGCCGCGTCGATGCCACTGGCGAACTGCCGCGGGCCCTGGCAGCGCAGCGGGAACGCCGAGCAGGACCAGGCGCACGAGCGGCCCGAGGGCGGCCCGCCAACCGTCGAGGTCGGCGCGGCGGCCGGCGCGCACCCATACGGTGAGGGCGTCGGTGCGGCGCTGCCGCACCAAGTAGGAGTCACGGACGAGACGGTCGGCGAGGCCTGCGCGGGCGGCCCACCAGGCGAGGCGGCTGCCCTTCAGGAACGCAGCTCGCGCCCCCCGGGCCGTCTCCGCAGGAACCGCGTCGATCTTCCTGGCGTGCAACGACACCGACGCCTTTCCTACTCGGCCGTGCGCCAGGAGCGTCAACGTCGCCGGTGGCCGATTCACTCTGGCCAGGGACAGCCGCAAAGGTTCAACGGGGACCTTCGGCCATGACGGGGTGGGCTGGAGAGAGTTGGGAGGCATGTGTGGTGGCTGCGATTGCCTTGACCTCATGCATGCCGGGCGTGGGAGGAGTGGCTGCGGGGAGGGGATTCCGCAAACGTGCTTCGCGGGATTGACCAAACGCCACTACTTGTCACTTTACGTGTTTGCCCGAATGCGATGCGCTACGGGGTGTTTCGGCTCCGCCACGGCACGCAGCTGCGGCCGGTCGGCGGCGCATTTCAGACGCGTCGATTCGAGGGGAAGAACCATGACCACACCGCCCGCTGCTCCGCTTCGCGTCGCCCTGGCCAACGGCAGCTTCGAACAGCCCGCCGTGACCGGTTACGAGGTCCTGCCGGACGCCTCGCAGACGCAGGCGTCCAAGCGGGTCCCGGGCTGGCTCACCACCGCCTCCGACCACAAGATCGAGCTGTGGCATTCAGGCTACGGGGGTGTACAGGCAGCCGACGGCGTCCAGTTCGCCGAGCTCAACGCGAACGAGGTCTCCACGCTCTACCAGGACCTGCCGACCACCCCCGGCACGAAGCTGTACTGGCGGCTGTACCATCGCGGCCGCCGGGGGGACGACACCATGGCGCTGGACATCGGCGCGCCGGGCTCCGTGCGGGAGCAGAGGCAATTCAACGACGGCAACACCGCCTGGGGCTACTACACCGGCACCTACACCGTCCCGGCAGGCCAGACACTGACGCGCTTCGCGTTCCGGTCCGTCTCCGCCGCCGGCGGCAACCGCGCCGTAGGCAACTTCCTGGACGGCATCTTCTTCGGCACTGCCCCCTATGTGGAACTCTCCAAGACTGCCATTCCCGCAGGGCCGCTGGAGGTGGGCGACGTCGTTACCTACCGCATCACCGCCAAGAACGAAGGCGGCGGCGGGGCCGAGAATCTCATCCTGAGCGATGTCATCCCGCCGGGCACGACGTACCTGCCCGGTTCCCTGCGCATCGTCGACGGCCCGAACGCCGGAGCAAAGAGCGACGCGCAAGGCGACGACCAGGCGTACTACGACGCTGCGGCGAACAAGGTCGTCTTCCATCTCGGCGACGGCGCTTCCGCCGTGGCGGGAGGCAGCCTGCCCAACACCGAGACCCTGCCGGCAGGCACCACGGTGGAGTACCGGGCCGTCATCGACCGGGCCAGCGGCGGCAAGCAGATCAGCAACACCGCAACCGCCTCCTACGACAACCGCCTCGGTGACACCCCCGAGCCCCTGACATCCACCTCCAACGAACAGGTCACACAGGTCAAGCCGGCCGCCGACCTGAACGTGACGAAGGCAGCCGACGCCACCACCGTCACCGTCGGCCAGACCGTGACCTACCGCATCACCGTCCACAACACCGGCCCGAACGACGCCACCGGCGTCACCGTCACCGACCAGCTCCCCGAGGGCCTCACCTTCCTGTCCGCCGAGGGCACTCCCGCAAGCTACGACCCGGCCACCGGCCAGTGGGCCGTGGGCGACCTGGCCGACGGCGCCACCACCACCCTCGTGCTGCGAGCCAAGGCCACCAAGGCCGGTCTGATCAGCAACACCGCCACCGCCACCAGCAACGAAAAGGACCCCGACACCACCAACAACACTGACGCCGTCAGCGTCTGCGTCGAACCCGCCCCCTCCTGCTGTGACCCCTGCGCCGGCTAGGAGCTGCCCGGTCGACCATGGAGGGCTCAGCAGTAACGAACGCTTGGCGGGACCGTTGGTCACGGCATGAACCAGACCAAACGGCTCATCGCCACTCTCGTACTGACCGGAGCGACTGTCGCTCTGACCAGCGCGACTTACGCAGCAACAGCGGTCGCTCAAGCACAAGGCACTCGCGCGCCCGTTGTGGCTCCCACCCCGCCCACCCCACCCTCCGCGCCCGCGGCCCCGAAATACGCCATCCTCAAGTTCAATGGTGTCCTCGCGCAGGACTAAGACTCCTCCAGCCCATCGTGCGACCACTTCGCAGTCATGTCGTTCATCTGGACATGGGGCCGGGGTGATCTGACAGATGCCGAGTGGGAACGGCTGCGGCCGTTCCTGCCCGTGAGCAACGGGCGTTGTGGTCGGTGGCGTGATCACCGGCAGGTGATCGACGGGATTCTGCACCGGGTGCGGACCGGGGTGCAGTGGCGTGACCTGCCCGAGCGGTTCGGCCCGTGGAAGACCGTCTATGAACGCCACCGGATCTGGTCCGCGGGCGGCACCTGGGAGCGACTGCTCCAGCAGGTCCAGGCCGAGGCCGATGCGGTGGGTGAGATCGACTGGGGCATCTCGGTCGACTCCACCACCGTCCCAACATGCGGCCGGCGCCCGCACCGGCCCTCCGCCTGCGCGAGGGTTCCCGATCCGGCCACGCGTGGAACTACTCGCGGTGGGGGCCGGCCGGACGTCGTTCACGGTCTCGGAGCCGGCTGGGGGCTTGATTCATACCTCGATGTAGGCCACGACCACGATGAGCGCGTCAGGCCGGAAGGTGTGACGGCTTGTCTTCGGCGCGAGCGCCGGCACCGAGCATCCGCCGTGGAGCAGGGGCTGGCGCCGGGTGGGCACCGAGCACGCCGCGGCCCCGCAGTTCGTTCAGGTCGGGCAGACGGATTCCGGGGATGTCGTCGAGCAGGTCGGCCTGGGCGGCGCGGATACTGCGCGCGGCCTGAGGGCCTGCGCCAAGAGCGCGGCGGGCTGTCATTCGGGCATCGTACGGACCGTGCTGCCGGCGTGGAAGGTGCTTGTGGTCAGTGAGGGCGGGCCAGTTGGTCCAGGCGGCCGTCGCGGTCGAGGTACGGAGGGTTGTGACAACGCGGCGCGCGCCCGAATCTGGGCGGGACCTGGGCTTTCCCCGTCCGGCTCGGTGCCGGGCACCAAAGTGGGTTCCTCAGTGGCCTCCCGAGTGCGCACCACAGGAGGCCGGGACGGCTTGCCCCCTGGCGGTCGGTCCTGTGGTCGGGGCGGCCGCGCCGGGCGCCTGCCGGGGTTCGGTGCGTGGTCATCGCGGTGGCTCCTTCGCTTCGGGCCGCCCTGGTGGGCGGTGACACGAGGGAGCAGCGTGCAGGGGACCCCCTTGTCCGCGGTCTGACGGCGGCCGGTAGCGGTCGTGGTCAAGGAGAAACGCGGCGGTGGTCGGGGCGGTAGCAGAGGTGGACAAGGGGTCGTGGTCGGTTTCGTGGTCGGGCCGATCACGCTGGACAAGGGGCCGGGTTTGGTGCTTGCAGCCCCTTTTCGTCCGGTTCGAGTTGGAGGGAGAGTTCTCTGTCCTCTGTCCACAGGCCAGGACGCCGACCATGCGGGAACGACGTCGCGAGTCGCGCGGCGGCCATTGTGAGGAGAGCGTGATGCCGCACCTGATCCCGTCTCATACCCCGCTGACGCCCGAGCAGGTGGAGCAGAGCTTGCGCTCGCGCCGAGCAACAGCCGATCAGCTGAACTGCGACGGACCAGCCCTCACCGAACGCTGCCAAGGTCGCCGAAGACTCGCACGATCCACTGATCCATCCTGGCTGCGAAGTCCGCGGCCGATTCGATGTCCGAGGCAGGGAGGGAACCGGCATCATCGAGGCCGTCGAAGAAGTCCACGTCGGCCCAGCCACCACGAAACAGGACTACCGACAGCTCAGCCTCTGCCGAACCGGAGATGACCAAACCAAGCGAATCGGGATCATGCACCCGAGCCCTGTCGGTCTCCAACGGCCGCGGCCACTCAGCCTCCCAATCCCTCCAGGTCATCTCTCCAACCGAAAGGCCGGCTGACCTCCAGCGCGCGACTCGCTCCATCAGCACGGCAGCCGCCTCGTCGAGATCAACAACTCTGTCCATGAGGGGATCATCCCTCATGGACAAACCCTGGCAGTCCCAGGGCGTCCGGCCATCGGATTGCGCGACACCAGCAGCCCAGCGTTCCTACTTCTCAGCAACATTTCCCGAGCCACACCCCAGCGGTCGTTCCCCGAATCCGCCAACAACCGTTCCCGCTTGTGACCTACGCAGCCACACGCTCGCCCGTGCGTGGCCGGTGATGTCGTAGCGACTGCAGCGAGGCTGATGACCAAGCTCACGCCTCGGCCGCTCGTGTACCACGGTTGTCGGCCGAGGGGGCGGCACTGACGTCTGTCTCGTCGTCGGGGCCCCTGACCTGATCGGGCATGTCCTCGCCGTCGCCGGTGCCCGTAGCGGTGTTCTCGCGGGCCGGGTTGCAGCGGTAGAGCACCAGACCGGCGATCGCGGCGATGAGGAGGCCGAGGCCGACCTGCTTGGGGTTCTGGTAAATGAGTACGACGGCGAGCAGGACGGACCACACGATCCCGACCGGGTAGACGACGCGCCAGCCTCGGACCCGGAAGGCCGCAGTCGGGACGGTGCCCCGCAGCTTGCCGATCCACATCACTGTCAACAGCACGCCGTAACCGGCGACCCACAGCACCACCGTCATGGCGATCAGTACCACGTACAGGGAGCTCCAGATGGTGGACAGGACGGCCACCACCGATGTGACCCAGACCGCGAACGACGGGACGTTCTCCTTGTTGAGTTTTCCGAAGCGGGCGTTGAGGACCAGTTCGCGGTCACGTGCCTGGGCCCACAGGACTCGGGCGCCAGCCATCTGGAGCACCACAGCGCTGACGAACAGTCCGTAGACGGCGAGCACTTCGAAGATCTTGGCGAGCGTGTGCCCGAGAACGGGGTTGAGGATGTAGGTGACCGGCTGGACGTCGGCGAGCGTGTTGGTGACGCTTCCCATGGCGAGCAGCAGGAGCAGGATGACGACCGTACCGAAGGCGTATGAGCTGAGGTTGGCTATCACCATGGCCTTCGGAATGGCCCGTGAGGCGTCCTTGGTCTCCTCGCCGGCGTTGCCGCTGACGTCGAAGCCGTTGAGGACGATGCACGGGAGCAGGGACGAGTACAGCAGGGGCAGGATGATCGAGCCCTTGACCGTGCCCTGGGTGGTGAAGAGGTAGTCGACGCCGTTGACGTGGTGGTCGCCGAAGCCCAGGGCGCCCATGACCACCACGGAGACCAGGACGCAGGCGGCCAGTGTGGCGATGACGCCGACGTTGACGAATCGGCTGCTGAGCTTGACGGAGCCGACGTTGAGCAGAGTGGAGATGAGGATCAGGACGGCTGTGACACCGACCAGCCCCCAGTGTCCGACCGAGATGCCCCACCACGCCAGAATGACGGGCGCGATGGCGATACAGGAGGAGGCGAGCGAGAAAATGTGCGCCAGTTCGATCCACCAGCCGGTCTGCCAGCCGAGGAAACCTCCTCCGAGTCTGGAGACGATGTTGTAGGCGGCCCCCGCCACGGGATAGGCGGAGCAGGCTTCGGCCACACAGAAGGCGATGAGTATCTGGAGGGCTCCGGCGATCACCCAGGGCCACATCATCGCGGGGCCGGCGGCCGAGAGGCCCACGGCGAAGGTGAACACGATACCGCCGATAGGAGCGATCATGCCGAATTGCAGAGCGAAGTTCGAGAAGACCCCAAGCTTGCGGCTCAGCTCCGGCTTGTAGCCGAGTTCCTTGAGGTATTCGTCGTCGCTGACGTTCCGCGCGTCGAGCGCGGCGTCATTGGTTTTGTTGGGCATCGTCTTCCCCAAAGTCCTTCCAGACATCATGCTCCCCAGAGGTGAGGCGCCGGGAGGTCAGACGCCCCGCCTGTTCAGAGGGGCGGCGCTGCCAAAGAGAGTTGTGGGATGCAGGGGGGTGGCCCCGAATGTGATGGGCGGTGCGCTGTCGATGATCCGGTTTGCGAAGCGTCCGGTTTCCGAAGCGGATGGGGTGTCGTCGCCCGTGCAAGTTTGTTCTTGCGTACCCTGATGGTGATACGGTTCACCGAGGTTTGGTGAACCGTATCACCAGAGTTGATGCTGTCAATAGCTTTCAGCGATCCGAAATTTCGAAGTTACGCGACGTTCATTGCTGATCAAATTTCAGTGCGCTGTATTTCGTGTGCCGGTGACCGGCTCAGTGCTGCGCGGCGACGATCCTCGGCGCGACTCGCAGCGCGTTCGCGGCGATGGTGAGTGCGGGGTTCAGGGCGGCGGACGAAGGGAAGAACGAGCCGTCGACGACCCAGAGGTTGTCCACTTCGTGCGAGCGGCATTCCGGGTCGAGGACGCTGGTGGCCGGGTCCGTGCCGGCCACAGCGGTGCCGCACATGTGTGAGTTGGTGGCGATCCCCATTCGCTCGGTGAGGATGACGGGATACCCGGCCCGACGGACCGCCCTGGTGACCCGACGGACCAGTTCCTCGTGGGGCACTGTGTTGTTGGGTGTCCAGTCGACGATGATCTTCTCGCCGTCCACACGTACCCGGTTGTCGCGGCTGGGCAGATCCTCGGTGGTGAGGTAGATGTCGAGACTGCGGTCGGTGACCGCTTTGAGCGCCCACGCGGGCGCCCAGGGACGGCTTCCCTGCACGTGCGCCATCTGCAGCTTGCCGAGCATCTGCAGGTTGCCCAGCGGGAACTCGTTCTCCGGGCCGGGCAGGTACCAGTCGTTGAGGCCCAGGGTCTTCTGCCAGCCCGTTCGGTTCCTGCGGAAGGGGCTGACCCCCATGAAGAAGGTGCTGTTGTGCACCATGTAGTTGCGGCCCAGCAAACCCGATGAGTTGCCCAGGCCCTGGGGGTGCTTGTCGCTGGTGGAGCGCAGCAGCAGTGCGGCGGTGTTGACAGCGCCACAGGACACCGCGAACTGTGCGGCTTCGACGCGCAGGGTCCGGCCGTGGTGCTCGACCTCGGCTGCCACGACCGTGGTGCCGTCGTCCGCGGCGATCAGCCGGGTGACCTTGGCCTCGGTCAGCAGCCGGACGCTGTTCGACGCCAGTGCCGGGCGCAGGGCCCGGTTCTCGGCCTCGCTCTTGACGTCCGTAGGAGAAGGGGTGCCGTCCGCGGCGGTCGCGGCCTCCCGCTCGGCCTGGGTGCGCAGATTCATGCCGTTGGGCATGTGGAAGGGATGGAGTCCCTGTGCGCGCAGGGACCGGGCGAAGCGTTCGACCGCCGGTTCGTGCGGAAGCGCCGGGGCCGGGTAGGGGGTCGAACGCGGCGGCTCGGTGGGATCCTCGCCGGGGGCGCCGTGGACCTGGTAGAGCCGTTCGGCTTCGGCGTAGTGCGGTTCCAGGTCCTGGTAGCTGAAGGGCCAGGCGGGCGAGACGCCGTCGTAGTGCTGGACCTCCTCGAAGTCGGAGACACGAAACCGGGGCAGACATGCGCCGTAGAATTTCGTGTTGCCGCCGACCCAGTAGTAGACGCCCGGCTGGAACGGCTTGCCGGTGGCCCCGTCGTACCAGGGTTCCGCGGTCTTGTAGCGGCCCTTGACGAACATCTCCGCCACGACCGAATTCTGTGCCTCGCGGGGAAGGAATCGGCCGCGTTCGAGGACCAGCACGTCGAGGCCCTGGTTCCTGAGGGCCCAGGCGAGTGTTGAGCCTCCCATGCCGGAACCGATGATGACGACATCGGCGGTCAGTGTGTCCTTGTCGCCGGGATCGACGACCGCGCCCTCGCGCAGCGGAGAGTAGGCGTCGACTCGGGGCTGCTGATTCTTCATGTCTGCCCTTGGAAGCTCGGTGGGGAAGGCCCGGCAGGGGCCGCCGGTCGGGGAGGTGCCGGTGGCCCCTGCCGGAACGGGGCGCGCCTTACAGGTGCTGCTCCTTGGCGCGCGTGGCCCAGTACTCGTCCTGGCGGTCGTCGGTGATGTAGGCGGGCACCGGGAAGTCCCACCAGCCCGGGACCCACGGGCCGGCGGCATCGCGGTCGGTCGGGACCTCGATCAGCACCGGCGCGTTGGCGGTGAAGGCCTTGCGGTAGGTGCTCTCCAGGTCGGCCGGATCGTCGACCCGGTAGGACTCCAGGCCGAACGCGGCCCCCACGGCGCGGAAGTCGGGGCTGTAGGGTGTGCCGTCCGGGCGGTTGAACTCCGTGCCGATGTGCCGGCTGGTCTGCTTGCGCTGCCCGCCGCGGATGGACATGAACCCGGCGTTGTTCTGCACGACGAAGACCACAGGGATGTCGTGGGTGACACAGATGCCGATCTCCTGGGCAGTCATCAGGAAGTCGCCGTCGCCGAGCACGCAGGCGACCTGGCGCTCCGGGGCGGCCAGCTTGGCGCCCATAGCGGCGGGCACGGCCCACCCCATGGAGGAGAAGCCTCCCGAAGTCAGGTGCGTGCGCGGAGAGTAGACCGGGAAGGTCTGCTTGACCGCACCCTGGGTGTTGCCCGAGCCCGCGACGATGATCCCGTCCCGCTCCATGACATTGCGCAGTGCGCCCAGCGGTCGCTGAGAGGTGAAGGGGAACCGGTCGGAGTCGCGGCGGCCGGCGAGCTGCCGCTCCCACTCGTCCTTGAGCCCGGCCAGCTCGGCCAGGTAGGTGTCGCGGGCGGGCGAGGAGTCCGGCAGGGAGTCTGCGATCGCCTCGACGGTCGGCTTGGCGTCAGCGACGATGCCGACCTCGGCGGGGTAGTTCTTGCCGATCTCGTGCGGGTCGATGTCGATCTGGACGAGCTTCGCCGACGGGATGGAGAACGTGACGCCCTGGGCGTAGCTGGAGGAGGACCAGTCGGTGAAGCGGCAGCCGATCGACACCACCACGTCCGCCCGGGAGGCGATCGCGTTGCCGACGGGTGTGCCGGTCTGGCCCACGCTTCCCGCGAACAGTGCGTGGTCCTCGGGGAAGGCGCCCTTGCCGTTCCACGTGGTCACGACCGGGATCTGCCACTTCTCGGCGAGGCGGAGCACTTCACCGGCCGCCTCGGAGGTGACGGCTCCGCCGCCGACCACGATGACGGGCCGACTGGCGCCGTGCAGGACCCGTGCCGCCCGGTCCACAGCCTCCGGGTCGGGCTGCGGCTTGCCCACCGGAAGCCGCTGCACCAGGTCATGCAGCTCGACCTCGGCGGCTTCCGCCTGCACGTCCATGGGGATCTCGATGTGGGCGGGACCGGGACGGCCGGTCAGCATCGCGCTGAACGCGCGGTGCATGATGAATGGCAGCTCCTCGACCCGGGTGGCCACCCAGTGCCGCTTGGACACGGCCTCGGCGACCTTGGGGAAGTCGTTGTCGGTGTAGCGCTCGAGTTCCTGCAGCAGGCCGTGGCCGCGCATGTGCGTGGGAGGCCCGCCGGTGATCACCAGCACGCTGGTCGAGTCGCTGTACGCCGTCGCCAGGCCGAGCACCGTGTTGGCCGCGCCGGCGCCGATCGAGGTGGTGGCAGCCATCGGCTTGCCGGAGACCCGGTAGTAGCCGTCGGCCAGATGCACCGCGCTCTGCTCGTGGAACACCTGGATGAACGGGATCTGCGAGCCCTCCTCCAGGAAGGCGTCGGTGAAGGACCAGATTCCGTGGCCGGGGATGCCCGCCACGTAGTCGACCCCGTACTGCTTGAGGAGTTGTGCGACGACTTGGCCGCCGGTGAGCTTCGGCATTTTCCGATCTTCCTTAGCGAGTGGGTGAGGACTTTGCGGCGCGCGCCGCGTACTTAAGGCCCTGCCTGGTCAGCAGACGCACGTTCGGGTCGGCCAAGTCCTCGGGCGAGTGTCCGACCGAGTGGTAGAAGACACGGCCCGCCCCCCAGCGGCGCACCCAGGCCACGGGGCTGCGGTGCCCCTCCAGCCAGGGCAGGTGCTCACCGGTGAACACCGTCTCCGCGAGCACGTGGTTGTTGGGGTCGACGTGCATGTAGTACTGCTCGGAGGCCACCTTGAAGTCGCTCACGCCGGCGGTCACGCAGTGGCCCCGGTCGGTGATGGAGACCGTGTACGGGTAGGGGAACCCTTCTCCGGCCGGGTGCTCGATGAAGTCCCCGCCCAGCAGGAAGTGGTACTTCAGACTGGCGCGGAACGCGGCTCCCGCGCCGTGCCAGGCGGCGAATCCGGTGCCCGCTTCCACCGCGTCGAGCAGGCGCTGCTCCTGCGCGTCACTGAGGTCCTCGGTGGTCAGGGCGTTGTTCCAGCCGAGAACGATCAGGTCGTAACCGGTCAGGTCAGCGTCCAGGCGGAAGATGTCCTGCGTCTCCTCGACGTCGAAGCCGAGCTCGTCGAACAGCCCCCTCGCCCACTCGGCCACGCCGTAGGGCTGGTGTCCGGGCCAACCGCCGTACAGATAGAGGACCTTGGTCATTGGCTTCCTCCTGGAAAGGGATTCCATAGTGATTCGATTCACCAATGATTAGTGAATCGTATCACCAGGGTTTGGTCAGTCAATGGGTGAATTCGGGGTTTCTGCGGGGCTCAGGAAGCCGGGATTCCCCTGATCAGGGCCGCGGCCCGCTCACCGATCATGATGGCAGGGGCGTTCGTGTTGCCGGTGACCAGCGTGGGCATGATCGAGGTGTCGGCCACCCGGACGTTGTCGAGGCCGAAGACACGCAGTTCGTTGTCGACGACCTTGCCCATCATGCAGGTGCCGGACGGGTGGTAGAAGGAGAAGGACTGCGTGCGGATGTAGTCGTCGAGGTCCTTATCGCGGTCCGACACCGGAGCGAGTCCCGCCGCGGCGGAGGTGCGCAGATCCCCGTCCAGCATGCTGGTCAGCCGCGACTCGCGGGCGATGCGCAGACAGATCCGCAGGCCCTCCCGCAGTCGCGCGCGGTCGTCGGCGTCGTCGAGGTAGTTGTGGCAGATGCGCGGCTTCGCGTACGGGTGGGAGTGCCGCAGCGTCACGCTTCCGCGGCTCGCGGGCCGGGCGACGTAGGGACCGAACGACACCCCGGGTTCGAGCGGGGCGGCGAGCCCCTGGTCGCGGACGATGCCCAGCGCGGCGTGGACCTGGATGTCGGGCGCCGGCAGGTTGTCGCCGGACCGGAAGAACCCGCCGACCTCGGTCCAGGCCATCGGGCTGCTGCCCTGGGTGCGCAGCCGTTCCTCCTCCGCACTCGTGTCCGGTCCGAGGACGGGTGGGACGCTGCTGACGAAGCTGAGGAAGCATCCGGCGTGGTCCTGCATGTTGCGTCCGACGTCTGGAAGGTCGTGCACAGGGGCGATGCCGTGGGCGGTGAGCTCGTCCGCGGGACCCACCCCGGACTGGAGCAGCAGGTGCGGGGAGTTGTACGCGCCCAGGGACAGCACGATCTCGCGGTTGACGTGCAGCGTCCGGACCGAACCGAGGTGGTCCACGTCGAGCCCGGTCGCACGCGCGCCGTCGAACCGCAGGCGCAGGGCGAGCGTGGAGGGCAGGACGGTCAGGTTCCCTCGCTCGGCGGCGGGCGCCAGGAACGCCACGGCGCTGCTGCATCGCAGTCCCCCGCGCTGGGTGACCTGGTAGTACCCGACGCCGTCCTGACTGGCCCCGTTGAAGTCCGGGTTGGCGGTGTGGCCCGCCTTCTCGGCCGCCTCGACCCAGGCCGTGAGCAGCGGATGGACGGAGACCGGGTCGCTGACGGTCAGGGGGCCGCCGACGCCGTGGAACTCGTCCGCGCCGCGCTGGTTGTCCTCGGACTTCTTGAAGTAGGGCAGGACGTCGCTGTAGCCCCAGCCCTTGTTGCCGAGCCGCTCCCATGTGTCGTAGTCGTAGCGGTGGCCGCGCACGTAGAGCATCGTGTTCATGGAGCTCGTGCCGCCGACGGCCCGCCCGCGCGGAAGGTAGGCGCGGCGCCCGCCGAGCTGCGGCTCGGGTTCGCTCTCGAAGTCCCAGTCGTAGGCGGTCTTCAGCTGCTGCGAGAACAGCGCCGGAATCTCGAAGAGCCGCCCCTGTGCCTGCGGGCCGGCCTCTATCAGGGCCACGCTGACGCCGGGGTCCTCGGACAGGCGGGCGGCGAGCGCGCATCCCGCCGATCCCGCGCCGACGACGATGTAGTCGTAACTGTCTACGAGTGGCACTGCTGGCCTCCTCCGTTGTCGTGCCGTGCCGATGGCACCGTCGCCGGGGCCGCTGAGCGGCCGGAAGGCCGTACGTCGATGCGAACCGATGCGGCACATGTGCAGATGCCTCCAGAGGCTAGGCACTGCCGATGAGCCCTGCGCATGCACAGATTGAGCGGTAAATGAGTGCCGGGCTGCTCACTTCGTGCACTGGTCTGCCGGTGGGTGCCTCACGGGGCGCCTTCCATCAGATCCAGGCCCTTGAGCGCAAGGAGAAGACTCTGGCGTACGGAGACCTCGTCCAGGCGCCGGCCCAGGATCGCCGCGATGCGGTCCAGCCGGTTGTAGAGAGTGCGCCTTTGGACATGGAGGTCCTGGGCGGCGTCCGACTTGTTGCCGTCGGCGCTCAGATAGGCGCGCAACGTGGGCAGCAGAGGGGTCGCGGCCCTGGCGTCGTGGGCGAGCAGGGGACCCAGCTCGTCCTGCACATAGCCGGCGAGTTCGGGCCCCTGGGCGAGGGTGATGAGCAGGCGCTCGACTCCGAGGTCGTCGAAGCGCACCAGCCGGTTCGTACCCAGCGACCGGGACACCCCCGCGGCACTGCGAGCCTGAGTGATCGCCGTCGGGAGCAGCGCGGCCGGCACCTCGCGGCTGACCCCTCCGCCCTGGGCCTGCCACTCGTTCCGGCCCACGGAACTCTCCTGCTTCCACGAGGATGCGAGCGTGATCAGTACGAGGTAGTCCCCCATGTCCGCCTGGATGGCGTTGTCGGACGGCGGCTGCGCGGCCCGCGGCGGTTTCTGCTGTGATCGGAGGTCCTTGTTCACGACCACCACGACCAGGTCGCCCCTCCCGATGCGGTGTCCCAGTCGAACCGCGCGGTCGATGAACTCGGGCCCCGTCAGATCGCCGAGGACGAGCCGGGTGATGAGGGCGGTGGCGCGCTGTCCCTCGCGGGCTTCGCGGCTGTGGTCGCTCAGCAGGGAAATCGCGACCGCGGCCGCGGCGCGGTCGGCGGCGAATCCCGCGTGCTTCTGCCCCGGACCCTTGGCATCCATGACGTGGATCCACCCCCACGGATGCCCGCGGGTCAGCACGGGGCGCATCAGGCACTCGTCCTCGGTCGCGTGCTCCGTGTGCGCGTGACGGTCCCAGTGCTCCAGCTCTTCGGTCGTGCCGCCGACTCCGGCCACCACCTGGTGCGCGAGGTTCTCCAGCACCACGAACGCGGAGGTCAACTGGGCCAGTTCGCGAAGGATCGACAGATGGTCTCCCCCGGCGAGCAGCAACGAGGTGAACGCCGAATCGATGTTGCGCTCCTCCACGAGCGACCGCGTACGGACCTTGGTCAGGACCTCGTGGACCTGTGCCGACACCGCCGCGAACGGAATCTCCCGGCCGAGGGCCACGACCGGCAGACCGCAGCGCGCGGCCTCATCCACGACCGCCTCGGGGACCTGGTGGAACCTGCGACCGGACTCCTCGATCACCAATCCGGTGGCTCCGGCGGCCTGGATCGCGCGAACGTACTCGCGCTGTTCCTGTTCGGTCGAGCCGATACCCAGGCCCGCGGTCAGCAACAGCTCGCCGCCGGACAGGAACCGGGCGACGTCCGGGATCTCCGAGGAGTGCACCCAGCGCACCTCTCGGTCGAGGTTCTCCTCGCCCGCCAGGACGCGCGGGTCCGCCCCGTTGAACGCTTCCAGGCACAAGGTCTGGGCGAAGGTCAGAGTCATGGACCTCACTCTAGCGACCACAGTGTGAACCATCCTGTGAAAACACTGCACACTGTGTGTCTCCCCTGTGTCGGCGCCCCTCACCATCCTGGGGGTGAAAGCCGGGGCCGATCGTTTCGACGGTGCTCGTCGGAGACCTCCGCCTTCGGCTGCCACGAGATCCAAGGAGCCCAGACATGGCGTACACCCTGAAGGCGGCCGTAGCGGCGACGAGGCGAAGGAGCAGCGATCCCGGTATCGCCGATGCCGTGGCGTCGATCATCAGCAATGTCCGGTCCAAGGGCGACGAGGCCGTACGGCATTACTCGCGGACCTTCGACGGCTGGACGCCCGAGTCGTTCCGTCTGGCTCCCGACGAGGTCCGCAAGGTTGTCGCCGGGATACCGGAGACGGTGTTGGATGACCTGCGCTTCGCACAGCAACAGGTCCGCCGGTTCGCGCAGGCCCAGCGCGAGTCGTTGCTCGAGTGCGAGATCGAGACCCTGCCCGGCGTGTTCCTCGGCCAGCGGCACGTCCCGGTCCAGGCGTCCGGCGCCTACGTGCCGGGCGGCCGCTATCCGCTGACCGCGTCCGCACATATGACCGTCCTGACCGCCAAGGTCGCCGGTGTCGAACGCGTGGCCGCCACCACTCCTCCCAACGAGGGCGCTGTGCCGCCCATCAGCGTGGCCGCCATGCACCTCGCCGGTGCCGACGAGATCTACGTGCTCGGCGGCGTCCAGGCGATCGCGGCGCTGGCACTGGGCACCGAGACCATTGACCCGGTCCACATCCTCACGGGTCCGGGCAACGCCTACGTGGCGGAGGCCAAGCGCCAGCTCTTCGGCGAGGTGGGCATCGACCTGTTCGCCGGCCCGACGGAGACCCTCATCGTGGCGGACGAATCGGCGGACCCGTTCACGGTGGCCGTCGATCTGCTCAGCCAGGCCGAGCACGGGCCCGATTCTCCGTGCGTCCTCGTCACCACCTCCGAGGACATCGGCGCCGCGGTGCTGCGGCACATCGAGGTGCTTCTGCCGGGACTGCAGACCAACGCCATCGCGGGTCCCGCGTGGCGGGACCACGGTCAGGTGTACGTCGTGGACGACATCGCCGCGGCATACCGGCTCGCCGACGAGTTCGCCTCCGAACATGTGCAGATCCTGACGAGGAACCCGCGCGAGGCACTCGAGGCGATGCACAACTACGGCGCCCTGTTCCTGGGAGAAGGCACGTGTGTCCCCTACGGCGACAAGGTCATCGGGACGAACCATGTCCTGCCGACCCTCGGCGCCGCCCGCTACACCGGTGGTCTGTGGGTGGGCAAGTTCCTCAAGACCCTCACCTACCAGGAAGTCCGTGATCCCGCCAGCAGCACCGTGCTCGGCGAGGCATGCGGACGACTGTCCCGGCTCGAACGCTTCGAGGGCCACGCGCGGTCCGGCGACCTCCGCGCGGCCAAGTTCGGCGGCGTCGACCTGCCCTGGGACCCGTACGCAGCCGTCAGGCCCTGACAGGCAGGAGCGCGTCGCACTTCTCCGCCCGCACCCCCCACAACGGCCTGTAGCACGCCGCTCCACAGCTCGTCTCGCGGCTGCCGATACGCCTCCGGCCGCTTTACCTCACGCGTCCGGCCCGGCGCCGGTCGTCTTGCGTACCACCAGTTCGGTCGGCAGGATGACGCGCTCCGGCTTGCCACCCGCGAGCTGCTCGAACAGCAGACGTGCCGCGAGCCGGCCCTTCTCCAGCATGGGCTGGCGGATCGTGGTCAACTGAGCGGCCCTCGCGGCCGGGGCGTCGTCGAAGCCGATCACCGAGACGTCCGCGGGGCACTCCAGACCGCGCTCCGCCAGGACGTCCAGCGCCGCCAAGGCCATCACGTCCGAAGTCGCCGCGATTGCCGTCACCGGGCCGAGATCCAGCAGGAGCCGAGCCGCCTCCAGGCCGGAACTGCGGTTGAAGGCCCCCGCTTCCACGACGTTGACGCTGTTCCAGGGGACGCCGTGTGTGCGGCAGGCGTCCTCGTAACCCCGCAGCCGTTCCCGGACCACTCGCTCCGAACATGCCCTCAGGCGCCGCGTACTCACCCGCCCTTTGCGGCCGTCCGGCAGCAGCCGGTCGGCGACGACACCGATCCGCCGATGCCCGATTTCCAGCAGGTGCGACATCTGAATCTCGGCGGCCCTGCGGTCCTCGATCCCGATCAGACCTACGCCCTCCATGACCGGCGCGTCCACGACCACCGTCGGCAGCCCTCGGCTGACGACGGCCTCCAGGAGCGGATGTCTATCCGGCAGGCTGTGCACCAGGAGTCCGTCGACAAGTCCCCGCAAGGCGGGGTGCCCGATGCCGCCCGCCGTCAACGCCTGTGAGTCGAGCGACAGGGGCAGCAACGTCATGGCGGTGTGGGACAGCTCCCCCACCTCGACGATGCCCTGCAGGAGCAGAGTCGTCGAAGGGTCCTCCAGGGCGTAGGCGAGGGAACCCATCACCATCACACCGATCGCCCCGACATGACCGGACCGAAGGCTGCTGCCGGCGATATGCGGCCCCATGTAACCGAGTTCGGCGGCGGTCGCCAGGATGTGCTCGCGCTGGGCCGGGGACACCTTGGGCGACTGCGCGAAGGCGTACGAGACGGCGGCCCGCGAAACCCCCGCCGCTTCAGCCACTTCCTTCATCGTGACCATGCGATGTGCCCCGTCCCCTCTGGCTGCGCACCCCGATGAGCCAGTGAATCGTATCACCTGGTCCAGCACCGCCAGGATTGTTGCCGGTGGAGCGCTCAGGCGATGTCGACGACGGTGCCGCCGGCCTCCAGCGCTGTGACCTCGTCAGCGGGTGCGGTGGCGTCGGTGACGAGGGTGTGCAGAAGGTCGGCGGGGCCGACGTGGGCGTAGGCGGTATGGCCGAGTTTGCTGCCGTCGGCGGCGGCGATGACGCGGCGGGCGGAGGCGATGCCGGCCTTCTTCACCGCTGCGTCGTCGAGGTCGTAGGCGGTCAGGCCGTCGGCCGCGGTCAGCCCGCAGCAGCCGATGACCGCGGTGTCGAAGCGCAGGGCGGCCAGGGAGGCGAGGGTGAGGGGGCCGGTGAGGGCGCCCTCGGCGGCACGGGGCTGTCCGCCGGGCACGACCAGTGTGGCCGGGCCCGGTGCCTCCGCGAGCAGATGGATGGCCTGCAGGGACAAGGGCATCACCGTCACGGGCCGTTCGCGCAGGAGACGGGCGACCTCCAGGCACGTGGTGCCGCTGTCCAGCAGGACGCTCTCGCCGTCGGCGATCAGAGCGGAGATCTCGGCGGCGATTCGCCGTTTGGCGTCCACCGCCTCGCGGACACGCAGCGCGAAGGGGGGCTCCTCGCCTCGGAGCAACAGGGTGCGCGCCCCGCCACGGACGCGCTCCAGCACGCCCTGCGCGGCAAGGAGGTCCAGGTCGCGCCGGATGGTCATCTCCGAGGCACCGGTCAGTTCCGCCAGTTCCTGGACCGTGGCGCCCCCAGAGTCCCTGACGGCCTTCGCGATCAGCCCGTGCCGGTCTGCGTTGCTCATACCGTGATTGAACACCACCAAAAAGCAAACATAAATTATGTTCGTAAGTCGAGTTTCGAACGTCAGAAATGTTCGTTACGGTGTTCGGTATGGAACGTTCCCTGCAAGCCGCCCGCGTGGCGACCTATGTCTACTTCGTCCTGTACGGCACTTTGCTGGGCACCTGGGTGGTGCACATCCCGGCCATCGAGGAACGCGTCGGCATCAGCCACGCCACACTCGGCGGCCTGCTGGTGGTGCTCGGGCTCGGGGCCTTCGTAGGCATGCAGGTGGCGGGTCCTTTGACCGACCGCCTCGGCACCCGCGTGGTGGTGCCCGCCGGCGGCGTCCTCTGCGGCGCGACCCTGTCCCTGCCCGGTCTCGCCCACGATCCGTGGACCCTGGCCGGCGCGCTGCTGGTCTTCGGGTTCTGCAACGGCTGCCTGGACGTGAGCATGAACGCCCATGCCGTGCACGTGGAGAAGGCGTACGGCCGGCCCGTCATGTCCGGCTTCCACGCCACGTTCTCCATCGGCGGTGTCCTCGCCGCGCTCGCCGGTGCGGGCGCGGCGAGCGCCCGCCTGAACCCGGCCGCGGGCATGGCCGCCATGGGAGTCGTGGGCATCATCGTCGCCCTGACCGCGGCACGCGCCCTGCTGCCCGCCGCTCCCACAGCCGAGAGCCCCGGCTCCACGCAGGAGTCCGAGACGTCACCGGCCGTCGAGCACAAGGCCAGCCCGGGCCGGGTCTGGCTGCTGGCCGTACTGGCCCTGATGGTCATGCTGTGCGAGGGCGCCGCCAACGACTGGAGCGCCCTGCACGTGAAGGACGTCATGGGTGCGTCCGCCGGCGCGGCGGCCTTCGCGTACGGCACCTTCGCCGCCGCCATGACCGTCGGCCGCCTCCTCGCCGACCGCTTCGCCGCACGGTTCGGGTCCCGGGCGATCCTGCGCAACGGCGCAGCCATGGCCGCCGTCGGCATCACCCTTGTGGTCCTGGGCCCGTGGATGTGGGCCGTGTTCACCGGCTGGGCGCTGTTCGGCCTGGGGCTGTCCGGCTGCGTTCCGCAGCTGTTCAGCGCGGCCGGACACGCCGACCCCTCCGCCGCCGGGGCCAATGTCTCCCGCGTCGCCGGACTCGGCTACGTCGGCATGCTCGCCGGTCCTGCCGTGATCGGCTGGCTGACCCACCTCGTCGCCCTCAACCACGCCTTCGTCCTGTTGGCCCTGCTGTGCGTGACCACCGCCGTGGGCGCCGGCGTCCTGCGCACCGGATCCAGTGTCGTCCACGGGGGCGGAACGGCAGCCGACCGCACCCGCGAGGCCGGGATGGCAACCGGCAACCACTGACCGCTTGTGCGGCACGGTCCCTGACAACCGTGCCGCACAAGCTCCCCTCCCCCGGTCACCGAGACCGGAAGGTACGCCCTCAGCCCACACAAGGAGCCCCAGATGTCCGAGTCCCCAGCACACCCGGCCCGCGGCCAGGTCGGTGTCATGCTGCCGCTCGATCTCCCCGTCGCCGAGGTGCTGCCGTATGTCCGGCGCGCCGAGGAGCTGGGGTTCGACCAGGTCTGGGTGGTGGAGGACCTCGGTTGGCGCGGCGGCGTCGCCCAGGCCGCCACCGCCCTGGCCGCCACCACGGACCTCACCGTCGGGATCGGGATCATGCCCGCCGGCGCCCGCAACGTGTGCTTCGCCGCCATGGAACTGGCCACCCTCGCCCAGCTCCACCCCGGCCGGCTCATCGCGGGGATCGGCCACGGCATGCCCGGCTGGATGCGCCAGGCCGGGTCCTGGCCGCAAAGCCCCCTGACGCTGATCAAGGAGTACGCGAGAGCGCTGCGCCTGCTCATCGCCGGCAAGCCCGGCCCCGAGAACGGCCGCTACGTCCGCTGCGAAGGCGTGGTCCTCACCGAGATCCCCGACGTCGTCCCCCCGGTGATCCTGGGTGTCCGCGGTCCCAAGTCACAGGCGGTCGCGGGCGGGGTCGCCGACGGACTCCTCCTGGCCGAGCCCGCCGCACCCGGCTACATCACCGCCTCCCTGCGTCACCTGGGCGCCTCCGCCTCCACGAACCCTCCGGAAATCGTCGTGTACGACGCCGCCGCAGTGGACGACGACGAAGAAGCCGCCCTGACCCGCGTCCGCACGGTCCTGGAATCGGTCGGTGAGCCGCAGTGGGCCGCGCACATCGACCCCCTGCCCTTTGCCGAGGAACTGCGCGCCCACCGCGCCGCCAGCCCCGACGCCCAGTACTTCGCCCGGACGATGCCCGCGGACTGGGTCCGTGAGTTGAGCATCGCCGGCACCCCCGCCCAGGCTCACGCGGCGATCTACGCCCGCCACGCGGCCGGCGCGACCAGCGTCGTTCTCGCCCCGGTAGGCCCCGACCGCCTGGCCGCACTGGACTCGCTCGCCCGCGCCCTGCCCCACCGCCACTGACCCGAACGCCCCCGAAACCCCAAGGGAACGGCACCCCATGTCCACCGACCGCCGCCGCATCGTGCTCTTCGACCTCTTCGGCGTCATAGCCCGCCACCAACGCCCGGGCGCCCTGGAGAAGATGGCCGCCCGCTGCCACACCTCCCTCGACGCCTTCACCACGGCCTACTGGACCCATCGCCCGCCCTATGACGCCGGCCGGCACACCGCGGCCGCGTACTGGACCGCCGTCCTGCACGCACTGTCCCGCCCCGCCGACGCCGACACGATCGAGGAGCTGCAGCTCACCGACATCGACAGCTGGTCCCGCGTCGACGACCGCATGGTCACCTACGTTCGGACCCTACGGAAGCGCACCCGGGTCGCCCTGCTGTCCAACATCCCCGCAGACCACGCGGACGCCTTCCTCGCCGCCCAGCCCTGGCTGCACGACCTCGACCACGTCGCCTTCTCCGGGAAGATCGGTGCGGCCAAACCCGACCCCGCCGCCTTCCAGCACTGCGTCGTCGCCCTGGGCGCGGCCCCCGCCGATTTCCTCTTCGTCGACGACCGCGAGGAGAACATCCGCGCGGCCCAGGCCGTCGGAATAAACGGGCACATCTTCAACGGCCAGGACAACCTTGCGGCCGCCGTCGATGTATGGCTGTGAACCCGGTGAGAAGCCGTTGTGCTTCTCTACGATGAGTCTTGATGTCCTCCCCCTCCTGAACGAGGGGGATTCCCCTATGAGGGGGTTCGGCCGGTCGCCCGGCTGACGGGTTCCTGCTTTACAGACTGGCTGGCGCCGAGGTGACACGGCATGCCCTGCCGCGTTTCGGATGTGGATGGCCGCGTTCACGTCTGCGTGGGCGCGGTGTCCACAGTCTGCGGCTTTGCACACGAAGACCGCTTGGCTCTCGCGGTTTCCTGACCGTCACCCCGGTCTCGGCTGGATGCCGCAAAGGCTTGGCAGGGTCGACGGTGTACCCGGCGCCCCGGCCACTCGCTTTCGGCTCAGATAGCCGGCCTGTTCGACGTCGGCCACGATGTGCTGGGCGGTGCGCTCGGGAATTCGCAGACAGCCCGGACACTGCACCTCTGCTCCGCATCTACGCCAAACTCGACATCGACGACCGTACCGGCGCCGTCACCGCAGCCCTGGTGCAAAAAACCATCGGCATTGCCCGACGGCCACTGACCAACTGTCGGTTCCTCCGCCCGCCGCTGCCGCAAGCGGCACTTCTGCCCGTCCCTGGGCGATGGCACCGTCATGATTGTCCCTGGTGTGTCTGCCTGAAGGCCCCCGGCGTCACCCCCGTGTGGCGGGTGAAGAACTTGCCGAAGTTGGTGGCTTCGGGGAAGCCCAGTCTGCGGGCGATGGTGGCCACCGGTTCGTCGGTGTGGGCCAGTAGCCGCTGTCCCTCTAGGGCGACCCGACCGTCGATGACGTGTTTCACGGGCTGCCCGGTGGCCGCGGTGCAGGCGCGGGTGAGGGTCTTGACGGTGTATCCAAGGCGGTGGGCGTAGTCGGCGGCGCGGCGGGTGGTGGTGTAGGAGCGTTCCAGCTCGGTACGGAAGCGGGCGTACACCTCCCCGCCCGCGTACGGGCCTCCGCCGCCCTCCGGGTGGGGCAGCCGGTCGATCTGCAACAGCACGGTGGCCAGCAGGAGTTGGAGGATCTCCGCCGAGACGGGCGGTTCCGGACGCTCGTACTCAGCCCGTAGCTGGCTCAGCAGCGTGGACAGTACGGCGTACGCGGGACGTGCACCCAGCTGCCAGCATGCCGAGCCGTACCACTCGTTGACCAGGCGGTCGGCGCTGCTGCCGTGTGGGGGAAACGCCGGCGTGAACAGCAGATGAGTGCCGTTCGCCGTGCCGGGACGGACGAAACGCTGGACCTGGCCCGGCCGGACCCACAACAGGGTTCCGGGTCGGCAGGGATAGGTGACGAAGTCGATGGCGTGCTCCCCGGTGCCCTCCGTGATCAGTGTGAGGGTGTGGAAGTCCACCCGGTGCACCAGGTCGGGCTGCCGGCCCTGCCGCTGCCGTCGCTCGTGCAGGGTGGCGAGGTCGATGATCTCGAAGCCCGGGACCCGCTCCTCGGGCGGGTGGAAGTCCAGCCGAAGGATGGCGCCGCCCCCGGAGGGATCACCGTCACCAAGTTCCGCGGGAAGCATCGCGATCTCCGGATGTCCTCGAATTACCATGCCGCGTCTTCAGCGTATCTCGTCTGCCTGCTGTTCCACGGAGAGAGTGGAGGTCGTCAAGGCGGCGCGAAGCCGCCTCAACCTCAGGGAGCATCCTCATGAACGGCACGGTCACGGTCCTCGACAAGGGCGCGGTGCGCATCCACAGCTACATGTCCCCGGCGGACACCTTCCACACCACGACCCAGCTGATCGAGACCCCGGCGCGGATCGTCGCGATCGACGCCCAGCTGCTGCCCGCCCACGCCGACGAGGCCATCGCCTATGCCAAGGGCCTCGGCAAGCCGATCGACCGGCTCATCGTCACCCACGCCCACCCTGACCACTACAACGGCGCCGCCCGCTTCGGCGTCCCCGTCCACGCCCTGGCCCAGGTGCGCGAGCAGATCATCGCCCGCGGCGACAGCAACCTGCCCACCGGAAAGGTCATCCCCGTCTTCGACTTCACCCCGTCCGTGGCCATCGTCCCGGGCACCGAGGACATCGACGGCGTCCGGTTCGTCTTCGAGGCCGTCTCCGGTGGCGAGGCCGCCGATGAGCTGCTCATCAAGCTGCCCCAGCAGGGCGTCCTGATCGCGCAGGACCTCGTCTACAACGACGTCCACCTCTACCTGGGCAACAACGACATCACCGGCTGGCAGCAGGCCGTCGACGCGCTGGCCTGCGAGTCCGGTTACGACACGATCCTCGCCGGCCATGGCCTGCCCACCGGTCCGGAGGTCTACGAAGACGTCCGCCGCTATCTGGCTGACGCCCGCGAACTGCTCGGTGACGACGGCGACGCATACAAGAAGGCGATCGTCGACAAGTACCCGGCCCACGTCGGCCCGTTCATCATCGACATCGCCAACCGGTCGCTCTTCCCGGCCGGTAACTGAACACCCTCGGCGTGCACCGTCCGCGCCGCGCGGATCCGGGGGCGTTCGCGCGGCCCCGCATGCCCTCAGCTCATCGTCCCCGCTTGTTGATTACCCGCTTTGCCAACTCCCGCATCTGCTACGGAGATCCGTGATGTCACACGCCCTCCTCCCCGTTCCCGTGTCACCGCCATAGCGGTCGCCGCCCTCCTCGTGGTGGGCGGCGCCGCCCCGGCCCTGGCCGCACCCGGAGGCCACCCGCACCACGCCACCGGCACCCACCACCGAGAACCGCTGCCGCGCAATTACACGATCCCCGGCGACAAGACCTACCCCGAGGGAATCGCCCGCCAGCAGCACACTCCTTACTTCTACGTCGGCGGCACCATCTACCGCGGCGACATCCATCAGGGCGCGACCAAGGTGTTCCTGCCTGGGGGTCTGGACGGACGGGTGTCGGTCGCAGGCATGAAGACCGACCGCGCAGGACGGCTCATCGTCGCCGCAGGCGCCAGCGGCAAGGTCTTCGTCTACGACACCCGCACCCGCGCCCTGCTGCATGGCTTCGACAACGGCCGCAGCGACTTCTTCCTCAACGACGTCGCCCTCGCCCCCAATGGCGACGCGTACATGTCGGACTCCACCCACCCGGCGCTGTGGCACATCACCGCCGCCTAGGTCGTGTTTTTAGAACTCGCTGACCTGTCGGGTTGGCCGTCCGGGGAAGTTGCGGGCGGCCATCCAGATGGTGAGGTCGCGGGCGATGTCGTTGATGCTGGTCGCCGTGGTGACCTCGTGCTCGTTGCGGGTGGTGTCGCGGCGGACGATCTCGTAGCCGCCTTCGTCCAGGACGGCCACGGAGGCGAACCAGACGGGGTCGTCCTCGCCCGCACGTGCTGGCCACGCTGCCCGCCCCCGCCAAGGCGAGCACCCCCAACCTGGGCAAGGCGTTCGTCGGCGGCATCGCCCGCGCAGACGACGGCACCCTCTACGTCACCGGCAGCGCCGACGTCACCGGTGTCTGGGCCGTCCGCCCCGGTGGCCGCCCGCACCGCATCGCCCCCCACGGCGGAGCCGCCCGGCCGGCAACTCCAGTCCCGTCTTGCCCTGCACCACCGACCGTACGACCGTGGACAGTGCCCAGGCACAAGGCAGAAGGGCCAGGTGCGCCATGCCTCGCACCGACGGGCAGCCCGGCCGACGCGCGACGGCTGGACAAGGCCCACCCCGTCGACTCCGTGACCATCGCAGTGACCGACGGGGACACACGCGTGGCCTACTGGAGTCGCGAGGCCCAGGAGCTTCTGGGATACGCCTCCGTGGAGATCATCGGCCGGCCCCTGGACGATCTGCTCTCCGCCGACGGTGCGACGCTGCGGCATCGCGACGGCAGCCTGCTGGACACGCGGGTCCACCTAAGCCCGTTGCTCGACGCCACGCAGCAGCAGAGCTTCCTCGTGACGACCGTCCCCTCACCGGGGACCGGGAAACTGCAGGACCTCATGTGGTGGCTGCTGGAGCAGCAGTCTCCGTCTCTGACGATCTACGACCGTGACGCGCGCCTGCTGTGGGCCAACGAGGCCACACGGCGGGCGGTGGACTTCGTCCAGAGTGAAGTCCGCGGGCGACGCCTGACCGAATTCCTCCCGGGACCCGCGTTCGAGGAACTGCAGCGCCGGATTCTCCGAGTCGGCGAGACCGGAGAGCCGGAATACACCGAACTGTTCCTCGCACTACCGCGTGAACCGAGGGCACATGCCTGGGCCGTGGACGTCTTCCCCCTCAAGGACGCGCACGGCCGGGTGCACGCGGTGGGCGTGGCCAACGACTACTCCGAGCAGCACCACAGCCGCGAACGCATGGCCCTGCTCGGCGAGGCCAGGACCCGCGTCGGTGCGAGCCGGGACGTGGCCGGAACCGCCCAAGAACTCGTCGACGTGACCGTTACGGTCTCCCGCTTCTCAGCGTCGATCTGTTGGAGGACGTCTTCCGTGGCGCGCTGCCCGGCCCCGGTGCCTGTACGGGCCCTCTCTTGCTCCGACGGGCGGCGCAAGGCGGTACTCAGCCTCTTCCACCTGAGGCCGCTCCTGGTGTCGGCGCGGTCCATACTCATCCGCAGTCGTCTCCCATCGTCCGCTGCCAGGTCACCGGCCGTACTGTGCTGGCCTACATACACGACCCGGACATCGCGCGCTGGCTCGCCGAGGAACCCGTGCACGGGCGTCTGCGGATCCGTCAACCAGATGGTCTCAGTGCTGAGTTGCCGTAATACGCGTCCGGGCCGTGTTTGCGGGTGTAGTGGCGGTTCAGGAGGTGCGCGGGTGGCGGTGATGCCGGGGACAGGGCCAGGGTGTGCAGGGCGATGTCGGCGACCGCCTCGCAGATGATCGCGTGCTCGAGGGATGCGCGGGCGGTGGCGCCCCAGGTGAAGGGGCCGTGGCCGGCGACCAGCGCGGCGGGGACCTCGACCGCCTTCCGGTCGTCTTTGAGCATGTCCACGATGACGCGGCCGGTGTTGTACTCGTAGTCCGTCGCGCACTGCGCCGGGGTGAGGTCGGGGGTGCAGGAGATCGGGCCGTTGAAGGTGTCGGCGTGCGTGGTGCCCAGGACGGGTATGTCCCGCCGGGCTTGGGCGAAGGCGACGGCGTGGGTGGAGTGGGTGTGGGTGACACCGCCGATGGAGGGGAACGACGCGTAGAGACAGCGGTGTGTCTCGGTGTCGGTGGAGGGACGGAGGTCTCCTTCGACGACGGCGCCGTCGAAGAGCCGCACGGTCACCAGATGGTCGATCGTGAGGTCCTCGTAGGGAACCCCAGAGGGCTTGATCACGAACAACCCTGCCTCCCGGTCGATCCCACTGACGTTGCCCCAGGTCAGGGTTGCCAGGCCGACCTGGCGAATGGCCAGGTTCGCCTCCAGTACCTCCTGGCGCAGGCCGTCGCGGACTCGTACGGTCATCGCTTGTCTCCCGCAATCCGGTTCTTGGCCGTCACAGTGCCTGGGCGAGACGGTGGTAGGCGGCGTTCCATCGGACCTCCTTGGCGAACTGCCCGGTGGTGGTGTTCTCGTCGATGGTGAGCAGCTCCACGCCGGTCATGGCCGCGTAGTCGGTCAGCGCCTCCAGGTCGACGGCCGAGCTGAGCACGGTGTGGTGGGGGGCGCCGGCCAGCAGCCAGTTCTCGGCGGACTCCGCGAGTGAAGGACGCGGCTTCCACACGGCCCTGGCCACCGGAAGGCGGTGCAGCGGCTCGCTGGGCGCTACGACGTCCACGACGTTGGCGGTCAGCCGGAAGCGGTCGCCGAGGTCGGAGAGACCCACCACCACGGCGGGGCCTTCGGCCGCGTTGAAGACGAGGCGGACGGGGTCCTCACGGCCCCCGATGGACAGGGGGTGGATCTCGCAGCTCGGGCGGGCGGCGGCCACCGACGGGCAGACCTCCAGCATGTGGGCGCCCAGGACGCGCGGGCTACCGGGGCCGAGGTGGTAGGTGTAGTCCTCCATGAAGGTGGTGCCGCCGGGGAGGCCGGCGCCCATGACCTTCAGGGTGCGCAGCAGGGCCGAGGTCTTCCAGTCGCCCTCGCCGCCGAAGCCGTAGCCCTCGTTCATCAGCCGCTGGACGGCGATGCCGGGAAGCTGCCGCAGGCCGCCGAGGTCCTCGAAGTTGGTGGTGAACGCGGTGAAGCCGCCCTCGGTGAGGAAGCTGCGCAGACCGAGCTCCAGCCGGGCCGCGTACAGCAGGGAGTCATGGCGGACGTTGCCCCGGCGCAGCGCCGGCACGACGTCGTACAAGTCGCAGTACTCGTCCGCCAGTTCGGCCGCGGCCTTGTCTTCGACGGCGTCGACCACGGCGACCAGGTCGTTGACCGCGTAGGTGTTCACGGAGAAGCCGAACCGGAGCTGGGCCTCGACCTTGTCGCCCTCGGTGACGGCCACGTCCCGCATGTTGTCGCCGAAGCGCGCCAGGCGCAGGGTACGCGCCGTATGACGGCCGACGGCGGCCCGCGCCCACGCCGACACCCGCCGGACGACGCGCGGGTCGGTGGCGTGACCGGCGACGATCTTGCGGTCGATGCCGACCCGGGATTCGATGTGCCCGAACTCGCGGTCGCCGTGGGCGGCCTGGTTGAGGTTCATGAAGTCCATGTCGATGCTCGGCCAGGGCAGTGACAGGTTGTACTGGGTGTGCAGATGCAGCAGGGGCAGGTCGAGGGCGCTCAGGCCGGCGATCCACATCTTGGCCGGGGAGAAGGTGTGCATCCATGCGATCACGCCCACGCAGGTGTCGGAGGCGTTGGCCTCCTGGCAGATGCGCCGGATGGCGTCGGCGTCCGTGAGGACCGGCTTCCAGACGATGCGCACCGGGACCTTGCCGGGTCGCCCGAGGGTCTCGGAGATGCTCCGGGACTGGTGGGCCACCTGCCGCAGCACGTCGTCGCCGTACAGTCCCTGGCTGCCGGTGAGAAACCAGATCTCGTGGTCGGGGTAGGGCGTGGTGTTCGTTTCCATGGGGGTTTTCCTGTTCAGGAGTGGGCTGACGCTTCGGTGCGCATACGGCGCAGCCGGTGCATGACCTGGTTGGTGCCGCGGCCGAAGTAGTCGTGCAGCAGCCGGTATTCGGCGTACAGGCGGTCGTACGCGGCGGCCCGCTCGGGTTCGGGCAGATAGACGCCCGGACGCGCCTTCCCCATGGCCTTGGCCGCGGCGCGGATGTCCGCGTGGGCGCCGGCCGCGACGGCCGCATGAATCGCCGCACCGAGCGCGGGTCCCTGCGCCGAGTCGATGACCCCGAGGGGACGGCGGGTGACGTCGGCGTAGATCTGCATCAGGAGCGCGTTCTTCGTCAGACCGCCCGCGATGATCAGTTCCCGCACCGGCACGCCGGAGGTCTCGAAGGCCTCGATGATGGCGCGGGTGCCGAAGGCGGTGGCCTCCAGCAGCGCCCGGTAGACGTCCTCGGGCCGGGTGGCCAGCGTCAGGCCGACCAGGGCGCCGCTGAGGTCGTGGTCGACCAGGACGGAGCGGTTGCCGCTGTGCCAGTCCAGGGCGATCAGCCCGTGTTCGCCGACGGCCTGTTCGGCCGCGAGAGCTGTCAGGTGTTCGTGCGGGTCGCGGCCCAGGGCGGCGGCCTGTTCGGCATGGGCGGCGGGGAGTCCGGTGCGCACGAACCAGCCGAAGATGTCCCCGACACCGCTCTGCCCCGCCTCGTAGCCCCACAGGCCGGGCAGGATGCCGCCGTCGACGACTCCGCACATGCCGGGCACCTCGGCCCACTGGTCGGAACTCATCACGTGGCAGGTGGAGGTGCCCATGATGGCGACCATCCGGCCCGGCTCCACCGCGGTGGCGGCGGGAGCCGTCACATGGGCGTCGACGTTGCCCACGCACACCGCGATGCCCTCCGGCAGACCCGTCCACGCGGCCGCCTGGGCCGTCAATCGCCCGGCCAGGTCGCCCAGTCGACCGATCGGGTGCTCCAGCTTGTCCGTCACGAAGTCGGCGAAGCCGGGGTTGAGGGCGGCCAGGTAGTCGCGGGAGGGGTAAGTGCCGTCCTGGTACTGGCCCTTGTAGCCGGCGGTGCAGGCGTTGCGGACGTACCTCCCGCACAGCCGCCACACGATCCAGTCCGACGCCTCCAGCCAGCGGTCGGTGCGTTCGTAGAGTTCGGGGTCCTCCTCCAGCAACTGCAACGCCTTGGCGAACTCCCACTCCGAGGAGATCTTGCCGCCGTACCGCTTCAGCCACGGCTCCCCGCGTTCCTCCGCCAGTGCCGTGATCCGGTCGGCCTGGGCCTGGGCGGCGTGGTGACGCCACAGTTTGACGTAGGCGTGCGGGCGGGCGGCGTACTCGGGGAGTTCGCACAGGGGTGTGCCGTCCGCCAGGACCGGCAGGACCGTGCAGGCGGTGAAGTCCGTGCCGATGCCGATGACTTGCTCCGGTCGCACACCGGAGCGCGACAGGGCCTCGGGTACGGCGTTACGCAGTACGTCGATGTAGTCGGAGGGCACCTGAAGGGCCCAGTCGGGCGGCAGCGGCGTGCCGTCAGGCAGTGCCTGGTCCAGGACGGCGTGGGTGTAGGGGTGCTCGGCGACGGCCAGTTCGGCGCCGTCGCGGACCCGGACGACCACGGCCCGTCCGGAGAGCGTTCCGTAGTCGACGCCGACGACGTAGGTCTCGTCACCGGTCTGTCGGCTGTTGTCGGCGTTGGCCATCACACCGCTTTCTGTTCGGTATCGCGCATGCTGTTCGGGTCGACGGTCGGGCGCACGGTGCGCCCCTGGGGCGAGGTCCAGTCGGAGCCCGGCTTCGCTGCCGGGCCCCGACCCCCATCCCCCCCGGGCAGGTCCGGAGGGCACGTGGCCTAGCGGACGAGCTTCCACTCCTGCGAGCCGTCGGTGGTGCTGTTCTGCAGGGTCAGGGGCGCTCCCGCGGACGCGCCGGTCAGGTAGAGGCTGGTGTTCTTGACGGCCTGGAACCGGTAGTAGCCGTCGGAGGCCTTGACGAGGTTCCAGCTGCCGGTCGCACTGTTGTCGACCCACTGGCCGATGCGCTGACCGACGGTGGCGTTGCCCGTCCAGATGGCCGCCGCGCGGCCGCCCGACCTGTTCAGCAGGGTCGTACCGCCGTTCGGCTCGTCCACCACGTGCCACTGCTGGGTGTCCGGGTTCGCCTCCGCTCCGGCGTCCTCCAGGACCACGTCCGGGGTGTCCCCGTTGCCGAGGTTGGCGTCGTTTGTCTTGTTGCCGGTGCCGATCACCTGGCCGGTCTTGCGGTTGACCAGGCGGTAGTAGGTGCCCGCGGAGTCGCCGAGGTCGACCTCGGCGTAGGCGATCGTGGAGGTGCCCTGGTTGTTGAGGATCGCGATGCGGCCGGTGCCGTCGACGTACTGGAGGTTGCGGCTGTAGCCGGCCGGCGAGGTCGTCTGGTACTCGGTCCACACGCCGTCGCTGCGTCCGCTGTCGTTGACCCAGACGTCGCCGCTGTTCGCCGCGTTGTACACGAGGCGCCCGTCGGGCAGCCGGATGAGGACCGGGCTGCCGCCGCCCGCGAGCGGGCGGGAGCCGGCGACGACCGGGAGGGAGCCGACCGACATGCCGGTCTGGCTGCCGCGGAAGAACTTCAGCGGGTCGTCGGCGATGACATAGCGGGTGTTGGCGCCGCCGCCCCAGTACTCGAAGGTGAGCATCCACCTGCCGTCCGAGGTGGGGACGAGGTTGGTCATGCCCGGTCGGCCGCCGCCGATCTCGGTCTTGCCGCCGCCCATGTCCTGGACGGACCCGGAGACGTCGACGACGGGGTCGCTCCAGCTCGTGCTTCGGCCGTCCCAGGTCCGGTGCACGAGGATCTGCCCGTGGGAGTCGGTGGCCGTGTTGTTGGCGGGGTCCTTGGTCGGGACGCCGGTGACCGGGTCGAAGCCGATGTAGTCGTTCTCGTCCGAGTAGTAGCAGACCAGCTTGCCCTTGTAGACCATCAGGTAGGGCTCCCACAGCGGGTCCACCTGCCGGTTGGTGTTGGCGGCGGCGATGTTCTGCCCGATGGCGCCGGCGCTGCCGCCCTGCCAGCCTCCGGTGGCGACGATGTTGAGGACCTTCCAGCTGCTGCCCTGGTCGGTGCTGGCGTACAGGGCGATGGCGAGGTCGCTGCGGTCGCCGTCGTTGGAGGGGGTCCAGTTCGGGTCGGTCGCCTTGTGCTCCTTGTAGTAGGAGTCGTCACCGGAGACGACACTCGCCAGCAGCAGCGTGCCGGCCTTCAGCCCGCCGACGCTCCGCGGGAGCACGTAGAGGTACGGGTTGGTCCAGTTGCTGGTGTACCGCGCGTACCTGGGGTCCTTGGAGAGGTACGCCGGTGCCTTGGCCTCGGACAGCGGCTGCCAGCTCGTCCCGTCGTCGTCACTCTTGTAGATCGGCAGGGTCTGCCCGTCTGCGCTGCCCGACGCCGGTACGACGGTGGACTTCTCGAACGACGCCACCAGCCGCCCCCCGGGCAGCTGCGCCGTCTTCGGGTAGATCGCGCAGTTGCCCCGCCCCTTCAGGCACGCGTCACTGCCGAGCTGGTACAGGATCCCGCCGGTCGGGTTGTACGCCTGTGCGCCGGCCGCGGGGACGGCCAGCAGCGCGGTCGCCGCGCCGAAGGTGCCCAGCGCCCTGCCCAGGGTTCTTCTCCGCATAACTCCTCCTTCAGGAACGATCACGGTGATGCGGGGGGCTTCGGTCACCGAGGCGGCACTGCGCTGTGGGGCCGCCCGATGACCCGGTCAGAAGGCAGACGCCCGCTCAGGCGTGGGCGGCGGTGCCGTCGTCCTGGCGACGAGGACCCGGACGTCCCACGGGCCCAGGCCCACCTCCGCGCCTGCCGGTACGTCGCCGCCGCTGAGGACGTCGGACAGGTGCACCGGGGAGGAGACCCGGACGGGCTCCCAGCTCCAGTTGTGAACGACGTGGACGTGCCGCCCGTCCGGCGAGGTCCCGGTCGTGACGGTCACGGTCTCGGGGAGGTCCCGCCAGCCGCCGCGCGGGTCGGGCGCGATCCAGGCGGCCAGTGACCGGGCGAGGTCACGGCCGGGGACCGTGCCCACGCAGGTGACCCGGCCGGCGCCGTGCTGACGGGTGGTGACGGCGGGCCAGCGCCCGAAGTGCGGGTGCTCGTAGGAGGCCAGTGTCTCGGCGTCGACCGGGGTGAGGCATTCGAGCCAGTGCGTCGCGGTCGCGTCGGCGGGCACCCGGAGCGGGCCGCCGTCCACACCGCGGACCGGCACGGTCCCCACCAAGTTGCTGAACTCGTCGTAGTGCACACCCGCGGCCTCGGCGAGACGGCCGGGGGCCGTCTCGTGCCGGGCGCGGGCCTCGTGGTCGGCGTATCCGGTGCGGGGTCCCAGGACGAGGTGGCCGCCCGCGCGGGCGTAGGCGGCGAGCCAGTCGAGGGCGGCGTCGGTGGCGATGTACAGCGCCGGGACGACCATCACCGGGTGGCGGCGCGTGGCCTCCTCCGGTGCCACGTTCTCGACCAGTTGCGCGACATGCACGATCCGCACCTGGCGCCCGGCGTCGAAGGCGCCTCGGTAGAAGGGGTCGAAGACGCGGTGGTAGGCGGCGGGGTCCGGCTCGCCGTTGGGCTTGGACAACGGCGGATACTTCTGCATCAGCCACTTGCTCGGCATCGAGTAGACCATCGTGATGTCGGCGTCCGGCTCCAGCCCCGCGACGAGCGGACCGGCCTTGGCGAACTCGGCGCCCAGACGGGCGATTTCGGCATAGGTGCGGCCCGGCTGCCCACTGTGCGGGAGGACTCCGCCCCAGTAGGTCTCGGCGCCGAAGCGCAGGGTCTGCCACTGCCAGTACTCGATCATCCGGGCGCCCCGGGCCACATGTGCCCACGCGGTCTGGCGCCACTGGCCGTCGTAACCGGGACGGTTGTCCCAGGCGAAACCGATGGAGCTCGCGTTGGTCTCCGTGACCAGGAAGGGCTCCTGACGGGAGGAGTACATCCAGTCCGCCGTCTGGTACATCGACCACACGCCGGTGGTCTTCCAGACCTGCTCGTGCTCGTCCGGGGTGGGGTCGGGCAGCAGCAGGCCGTCCTGCATGTCGTAGTACGGATTGCCGGAGGCGATGTCGAGCCGCGCGGCCAGTTCGTCGTCCGCCACACCCTGGCGGGTGTAGGAGATGCAGGTGGTGACGAAGTGCTCGGGACGGGCGTACTCGCGGACGATGTCGGCCTGCCAGCCGATGAACTCGGTGACCTGCCGGGCCTGAAACTCCCGCCAGGCGACGTCGTACTGCGGCTGTTCGTTGCCGTCCGGGGTCCACAGGTCGGACCAGTCGGACAGCCGGTGCGACCAGTAGACCAGGCCCCACTCGCGGTTGAGGGTCTCGACGTCGCCGTACTTGTCGCGCAGGTGGTCGACGAAGCGCTGGAAGACACCGCGATTGTGGAAGAGGTGCAGGCCGGGCTCGTTGTCGACCTGCCAACCGATGACCGCCGAGTGGTCGGCGTAGCGGGCGACGATCTTCCGGATGATCCGCTCGGCGTGGAAGCGGAAGGCGGGGTGGGTGAAGTCCGCCTCCTGACGGGCGCCCCAGCCGATGCGCGCGCCGGTACGCCGCTCCCCCGTGATCTCCGGGTACTGGCGGGCCAGCCACGGCGGCACGGCGTACGTCGGCGTGCCGAGGATGACGGATATGCCGCGCTCGTGGGCACCGTCGAGGACCGGCTGGAGCCAGTCGAGGTCGAAGCGTCCGTTCTCGGGCTCCCAGGTGGACCAGACCGACTCGCCGACCCGGATCACCGTGAAGTTCGCCTCGGCCATCAGGTCCAGGTCGGTCTTCAGCCGTTCGTCGGGCCGCAGTTCGGGATCGTAGGCTGGCGTGTACTCGTGGTAGTACGCGGCACCGAAGAGGACGCGGGCGGGCAGAACCGCCATAGGGGGAACCTCCGAGGAGTCGATGGGGGTGGATCTGGGCGTCGGCTCTGTGGTCGGCGGGGTGTTACTGCTTGACGCCGCCGGCGGCCAGACCGCTCTGCCAGTACCGCTGCAGGAGCAGGAAGGCCACGACGAGCGGGATGATGGAAATGAGGGACCCGGTCACGACGAGCGCGAGCATGTTGCTGTTCGCGCCGCTCCCGCCGCCGAACGCCTGGGACGCCCAGGACGAGAGGCCGACCGTGACGGGATACAGCTTGGGGTCGTTCAGCATGATCAGCGGCAGGAAGTAGTTGTTCCAGGTCGCCACGAGCGTGAAGAGCACGACCGTCACCAGGCCGGGGGCCAGCAGCCGCAGCGCGATCGTGACGAAGATGCGCAGCTCCCCCGCCCCGTCGATGCGCGCGGCCTCCATAAGGCTGTCCGGGACGGCGTCCGCGGCGTAGATACGCATGAGATAGAGGCCGAACGGGCTGACCAGCGAGGGCAGCACGATGGCCCAGGGGGTGTTGACGAGGTCCACCTTCGCGAACAGCAGGTAGGTGGGGATGGCCAGGGCGGTCGTCGGGATCATGACGGCGCCGAGGACGAGGGAGAAGGCGGCGTTGTTGCCGCGGAAGCGGTACTTGGCGAAGCCGTAGCCTGCGGCGGCCGCCAGGAGCGCGGCGCCCAGTGCGCTGCCGACGGAGTACAGGACCGTGTTGAGCAGCCAGTGCGGGAAGACCCCGTCGTCGTGCGTGAGCGTCTCGTGGACGTTCTCCAGCAGTTGCGGCGCGTGGGAGAACCACAGGCCGAAGCTGGTGAACAGGTCGTGGGTGCTCTTGGTCGAGGAGACCGCGAGCCAGAACAGCGGCAGCAGGAAGTACGCCAGGACGGCCAGCATGACGATGGTCAGCGGGGCGCTGCGGCGCCCGGCCGCTCGCCGACGCTGCCGGCGGGCGGTCCGCGGTGTGCCGGCCGCGGTGGCGCGCGGGGCCTGCCGGGACGTGGAGGGGGGTGTCGTGGTCGTCACGAGGTCCTCCTGCGGTTCGCGATGAACAGGACGGCATAGGAGAAGATCACGATGACCAGGCCGAGGAAGAAGGACACCGCCGCCGAGTAGTTGACCTGCTGGCCGGTGAAGGCCAGGGAGTAGGCGTACAGGTTCGCGGTGTACGAGTTGCTGATGACGTCGGGCGCGATGGGCTGCAGCAGCTTCGGCTCGTTGAACAGCTGGAAGCTGCCGATCACGGAGAACAGCAGGGTGAGCAGCAGGGCGGGACGCAGCGCGGGGAGCTTGATGGACCAGGCGATCCGCCAGGGGCCGGCGCCGTCCATCGCCGCGGCCTCGTACAGCTCCTGGGGAACGGTCCGCAGGGCCGCGTACAGGATGATCATGTTGTAGCCGACGAACTCCCAGGTGACGACGTTCGCCAGGCTTGCAAGCATCCAGCCGTCGCTGAGGAAGTGCGGGACCGGCAGGCCGAGCTTCTCGCTCAGCTGGGCGAACGGCCCGAAGTCCGGCCCGTACAGGTAGCCCCACATCAGGGTGGCGACCACGCTCGGGACGGCGTAGGGCACGAAGATGCCCAGACGGATCACGCGGGCGAGGCGCAGCAGACCGCTGTCGAGCGCGAGGGCGAAGACCAGGGCCAGCACCAACATGAGCGGGACCTGGATCAGGAAGAACTCCGCGACCCGCACGACTCCTTCACGCAGCAGGGGGTCCTTGAGGGCCGTCACGTAGTTGTCCAGCCCGACGAACGCGTTCCCGCCGATGATTCTCTGCCGGAACAGGCTCAGGTAGGCGGCGTAGCCGAGCGGGGCGAGGAACATCAGCAGGAACAGCACCATGAACGGTGCGACGAACAGCGGGCCTGCCGCGCCTTGGCGCAGGCCACCGAGCCGGCGCCTGGGCCCCGCTCGGCGCGGCTCCTCGGTGGAGGCCACGGTCGTGGCAGTCATCATCGGGCCTTTCTTGGAGGAAGGGCTGGCCGGGGGCGGGTTCCGTACCCACGCGTGAGGCGCGGGTACGTAACCCCCCGCAGATCACGGAGACTTGACGGTGAAGCCCTGAGCCTTGGCGTAGGTGGTCAGACGCGTCTGCCATGCGCCGAGCGCGGCGACCGGGTCTTTCTTCCGGGTCAGGGCCGTACCCACGGTCTCGGTCCAGTCGGTGACGGCCTGGTCCAGGAACGGCGGCCACTGGAAGTCGGGACTGACCGTCTTGCTGACGTCGGCGAACACCTGGTTGACCTTCTGGCCGCCGTAGAAGGAGGGGGCGTCGGCGGTGAATGCCGCGTCCGCGAGCAGCTGCTTGGTCGCCGGGAAGAACGACTGCTTGGTGTTGAACAGCTTCGCGCTGGCCGGGTCGCTGTTGAGGAACTGCGCGAACACCGCGGCCGCGATCGGGGTCTTGGTCTCCTTGATGACCGCGCTGGTCGAGCCGCCCCAGTTGCCGGAGCTCGGCTTCGACGGGTCCCATTGCGGCAGCGGGGCGGCCCGCCATTTGCCGGCGGTGGACTTGGCCGAGCCGGAGAGGAAGACCGGCCCCCAGGCGGCGGTGATCCAGGTGGCGTACTTGCCCTTGTTGAGCGCGGAGAACCAGGAATCGGTGAAGTCCGGCTCGATGCCGATCACGCCTTCCTGGGCCAGCCCGCCCCAGTAGGCGGCGAGCTTCCTGGAGATGGCGTCGTCGACGTCGATGGTGACGTTGCCTTTGCCGGCGGTCGCGTAGGGCTTGGCTCCCGCCTGCCAGAGCAAACCGTGCCAGGCGGCCGCCTCGTTGCCGGCCAGGTTGGTCAGGTAGACGTCCGGGTCGGCCTTGTGCAGCTTGCGCGCGGCGGCGGCGAAGTCGTCCCAGGTCTTGGGCGGCTCGATGCCGTGCTTGTCGAAGATGTCCGCCCGGTAGAGCATGCCCATCGGCCCGGTGTCCTGCGGGATCGCCCAGATTTCGCCCTTGGGGCCGCTGACCTGCCCCCAGGTCCAGTCGACGAACGTGTCCTTGAGCTTGGACGCGCCGTACGGGGCCAGGTCGAGCAGGCTGTCCGTGACCGTGAAGGTCGGGATGGCCTGGTACTCCATCTGCGCCACGTCCGGGGCACCGTTGCCGGCCTTGATCGCCGTACGCAGCTTCGTGTAATGCGCAATGCCCTGGCCCGCGTTGACGACGTTGACCTTGATGGCCGGGTACTTCGTCTCGAAGAGAGCGACCTCCTGGTCGATGTCCGGGACCCAGGTCCAGAACGTCAGCGTGGTCGGAGTCTTCATCGCCTTGGCGATGTCGGCTTGGCTGACCGGCTTGGTGGACGAGGAGGCGGAGCCGCCGCCGTCACCGCCGCCGCAGGCGGTGAGAGCGGCACCCAGCGTGACCGCTCCCGCGGCGGTCAGGAGGAGCCGACGGCTCATCTGGGACTGGCTGGGGGTGGAGTCGGTTCTGTGCATGAGAACTCCCGCCGATGGCTGAGGGAAGGGCACGCCGAGCACAGGCGTGCGGGATGAGGGTGATGGTGAAAAGAAGCTCGGACGTGTCGGCCGTCAGTGGGGTCGGCATGGCCGGGGTGCGCCTCTTCGCCTGCACCGCCCGGCGGGAGAGCCACCTGCTGTCGAGGGGAGGCCCGTGGGCGGGAAGGAACGGGTGGAGCGGAGAGGTGTGAGCGGTGACGGCGCTCGGCGCCTCAGGTGCCGCACCGTGCGGTGCCGCGGCTCGGGGCGAGGGGCGGGAACAGTGGCCGGTGGGGCGGCTCGCCTCACACTTCCCGCACGACACAAAGGGCTGGTCGATGGGTCGGTCGATGGTGATCAGTCGTGCGTGGCTGCACCTCCACCCAGGGGCGGTCCGGGCCGACCCTCATTCGGGGACGGTGCGGCGGACCGGCCGTGGCCCGGGGTCCTCCGGGACGGCGGAGGCGCGGTCGAGGCGCGGATCACCAGGTTGACCGGTGGTTCACTGGCCGGCAAGGGGGGCGCGTCCGGGTTCTCGATGGAGTGCACGAGACGCTTGAGCCCCTCCTGCGCCACGGCGTCGAAGGGCTGACGCATCGTGGTGAGCGGAGGGGTCACATAGGCGGCGACGGGGATGTCATCGAAGCCCACGACACTGACATCCTCGGGCACGCGTCGGCCGGCTTCCGCCAGCGCACGAATGAGCCCGATCGCCATGTCGTCGTTGGCGGCGAAGACTGCGGTCAGGTCGCCGTCGGCGGCCAGTTCACGGCCCGCCGTGTAGCCAGTGGATGCAGACCAGTCGCCCTCCACGACGGGCGGTATCCGCCTGCCGTGTGCGGCGAGCGTCGACCGCCAGCCCTCCAGCCGGTCCCGGGCGGCGTACCAGCGCTGCGGCCCGGCGAGGTGGTGGACGGTCTCGTGCCCCAGCTCCAGCAGGTACTCGGTCGCCGTGCGCGCCATCAGGTCGGCGCCGACGCCGGCGGTGAGCGTTCTCGGCGTTGACAGGGGCGGCGCCCCCAGGACGAGGACCGGTACATCGCCGCGGGCGGAGAGGTCCTCGCCGTTGCCGTCATCGATCGGCTCGGAGATGACGATGCCGTCCACGCCCTGGTCGAGCAGCGAGTCGACGGCACCGGCGACGCCCGTCGGGTCGCCCTCCACGGTGTTGACCACGCGGAGGGCGTAGCCGGTGTCCCGGACGGCACGCTCGACCCCCATGATCAGGGAGGCGGGTCCGTACAGGGCGGTTCCCAACGTCACCACACCGATGGAGCGAGTGCGTCCGGAGGCCAGTGCGCGGGCGGCATTGTTCATGCGGTAGCCGAGTTCCTCGCCGGCTTCCAGGACGCGGCGGCGGACTTCGGCCGAGACGTACGGCTCGTCGTTGTAGACCCGGGAAACCGTCTTCTGCGAGACGCCGGCCAGCCGGGCCACGTCCACACTGCGCGCTGCGGCAGAACTCCCGCCCCGCCCTGCACCTCGCCTCATGGTGACTCCGGATGCCTCGTGACCGATGACGGTCCTGGGACTGTCTGACTGCGCTGTCATGTCTACGCAGTCAGACGGCAGTCGTCAAGTGTCCGGCACGAATTCGTAACCCGGTGTAGATCCCGGCCCGGAGCGAGCTGGCCGATGACGGCGGCAGAAGCGTTGAGGTCTTCGAGCCGGCCGTCGGGCTTCTGTGCCCACTGGCCCGCGCATCCGCAAGGCAAGACGACCATTCGCTCACCGCGGCGACCGCCCGCCGGCACGGGGCGCCGTTCCACAGCCCCGTCAGACGGAACCCGGCCCGCTGAAACGCGGTCCCGCCTCACGGTCGAGTCTGCCCCTTAGGCCACAGCGGTGCCTGCTCCGCGTAAGAGGAAGACTGCGGGCGCAGCGGATGCGGGCCGCCGGTCGCCGGCCGGCAAGTCGGCCGCCCCGGCCCCAAAGCGCACCAGCAAGAAGAACTCCGAAGCGTCCCAGGCCGCGCAGTCGGCCGCGCCCAAGCTCGTGGATCTCGTCCGCGAGTACCTGGCCGGACAGCACGAGCCACGCTCCGCCGCCGAAATCTCCACCACATTGGAACAGCAGAATCCCGGGCGCGAGATCAAAGCCAAGATCGTGCGTCTCACGCTCGAAGGGCTCGTGGCCAAGAACCAGGCCCAGCGCACCAAGCAAGGCCGCTCCGTCTTCTACACCGCCCCGGAGAACACCGAGCCCGCCCCGCAGGACGAGCCGGCTGCTCCCTCGGCCTGACACTCCACAGGGGTGCCGTCTTCAAGCGCACCGCCGTGACGCTCGGGTGCCTGGGGGCCACGCAGATGTCCGCTGGCAGCGCCGAGGATGCCTGTGCGGCCTGGCCCCGCGCGCTCAACGCGATGGAAGACCGAATCCATGCCGGCAGCGCGTGGTGGAGGCGGCAGTTCCTGTCTCCGTATCGGCGCCGGGGCAGGTGGCGGGTCCTGGCCATCGCGCCAGGCGGCGAGCATCACGAGCCCATGCAGCTGGTACCCAGTCGAATGGGTCACCGCTGCGGTCGGTGACCTCCTCGAACCGCTGGCGAGCGCGCGCCTCATGGCCCGGCAGATCGACGGCGTAACTGCGGTGGCCGAGCAACGCCAGCTCCCGCTGGATGGGCGCGCTGGTCAGGGTGAGTTGCCTGACACGGCGTGGCACGGAAACCGGGGGCTCCGGTGCTGATTGCGCCTGGCAGACGCGACCCGACCCATCGGACACCCCCTAATCGGACGATGTTGGCGATTCCCCGGCCGTGAACTCCTCGTGCTGGTCACTTCAGTGAATGTGTGACCCGCCGTTGACATCGTATGTGGCTCCGGTGACGTATCCGGAGCTGGGCCGTGCCAGGAATGCGATGACGTCCGCTACGTCCTCGACGCCGCCGATGCGGCGCATGGGGATGTCGGCCGTCATGGCGGCCTTGCGGGCCTCGTCCAGCTTGCCTTGGGTGATGTCGGTGTCGATCAGCCCGGGCGCCACGCAGTTTGCCGTCACGCCCGAGGGGCCGAGTTCGCGGGCCAGGGCCCGGGCGAAGCCGAGGAGTGCGGCTTTGGCCGCAGAGTAGGCGACTCCGCCGAAGACCCCTCCCCCGCGCTCGGCGGAGACCGAGGACAGGAAGACGATCCGTCCGAAGTCGCGCTCTGCCATGCCTGCGGCGATGCGCTGGGTGACGAGGAAGCTGCCGCGGACGTTGACGTCAAAGATCCGGTCCCATTCGCCGGGTGTGACGTCGAGGAAGGGGACGGGGGAGGTGATGCCGGCGTTGTTGACGAGGGCGCCGATCGGCGGGAGTGCGGCTTCGGCCTGGGTGATCGCTGCGTCGACGGCGTCGGCGTTGGTGACGTCCGCCGCGAGAGCCAATGTCTGGACTTCGTGGCGGGCCGCGACCTCGCGGGCGGTGTCCTCGGCGGCTTCCTTGTCCAGGTCGAGTACGGCGAGGTGGTAGCCGTCGGCGGCGAGCGCGTGGGCGGTGGCGCGGCCGATCCCGCGACGGGATCCGGCGCCGGTGACGAGGGCCGTGCGGGAGATGTCGTGCTGGGCGGTCATGCGAGCTCCTGGGTAGGGCGGCGTGGCGGGTTCACAGCTCTCGGCGGACGCGATCCTTGATCGCTTCGACGGACAGGCCGTAGCGGTCGTGCAGGGTGGGCAGCGCGCCGGCGGCGAGGAACTCGTCGGGCAGTCCGATGGGGACGATCCGTGCAGTCGTCCCGGCGAAGGCGAGGCTGGAGGCGACGGACTCGGCGAGGCCGCCAATGACGCTGTGGTTTTCGAGGGTGACGACGAGGCGTCCCTTGCCCGCCTCGCGTACGACGGTCTCGCGGTCGAAGGGCTTGATGGTCGGTACGTGCAGGACGGCGACGTCGATGCGGTCGCGTTCGAGGTCTCGGGCCGCCGACAGGGCTCGTACCGTCATCAGGCCGGTGGAGATGAACAACACCTCCCGCCCGCCGCGCAGTTGAGCGGCGCGGCCGAGGTGGAAGGTGTAGTCGTACTCGTCCAGGACGGTGGGGACCGCGCCGCGCAACAGTCGCATGTAGGTGGGGCCGGGGTGGGCCGCCAGGGCGGGAACGGCCTGTTCGATGTCGGTCGAGTCCGCCGGATCGACGATGGTCAGGCCCGGCATGCCGCGTAGGATCGCCAGGTCCTCCGTGGCCTGGTGGCTGGGGCCGTAGCCGGTGGTCAGGCCGGGCAGGGCGCCGACGACGTTGACATTGAGGCCCGGCTCGGCGATGTCCAGGCACAGGAAGTCGTAGCCGCGGCGGGTGGCGAAAACGGAGTAGGTGGAGGCGAACGGGATCAGACCCGATTCGGCAAGTCCGGCGGCCGCGCCGAGCATGGCCTGTTCCGCCATGCCCATCTGGAAGAACCGCTCGGGGTGTGCCTCGCGGAAGACATGCATGTCGGTGTACTTGGCCAGGTCGGCGGAGAGGCCGACGATGTCAGGGCGTTGCTCCGCGAGTCGGGCAAGGGCGTAGCCGAAGGGGGCCTTGGTGGTGTGCTGGCCCTCCTCGGCGATGGAGGCGATCATCGCGGAGGTGGTGAGCTTGCGCGCTGTCGCAGGGGCGCCGACGGCGTTCATGCGGTGGGTTCCTTGTCTACGGAGGCTGCGGGCACGGTGGTCTGTGGGGGTTCGCCGCCATGCCCGGCACGGAAGCGTTCGGTCAGCTGGTCGCGGGCGAGCTGCCACTCGTGTTCCTCGACTCGCATGAAATGCGCCTTCTCGCGGGTCTCCAGCATCGGCACCCCGCGCCCGATCCGGGTGTCGCAGACGAGCACGGCGGGCGATCCCCGGTGGGTGCGCAGGCTGTCGAAGGCGGTGACGAGTGCGTCGATGTCGTTGCCGTCGATGCGGATCGCGTGCCAGCCGAACGCCTCCCACTTGGCGGTGACCGGCTCGGTACGCAGCACGCCCTTCGTCGGCCCGTCGGCCTGCAGGGCATTGACGTCGACGATGGCGGTGACGTTGTCCAGGCCGTGGTGGGCACAGGCCAGGGCGGCCTCCCAGGTGGAGCCCTCATCCAGTTCGCCGTCGGAGAGGAGGTTGTACACGCAGGCCTGGCTGCCCTGGTGGCGCAGGCCGAGTGCCAGGCCAGCCGCGATGCCCAGGCCGTGGCCGAGGGAGCCGCCGGAGATCTCCATGCCGGGGGTGTAGGAGGCCATGCCCGACATGGGCAGGCGGGAGTCGTCGCTGCCGTAGGTGGCGAGTTCGGCCACGTCCAGGACACCGGCTTCGGCGAGGGCCGCGTACAGGGCGAGGGCGTAGTGCCCGATGGAGAGCAGCAGCCGGTCACGCTCGGGCCATTCCGGCTCGTCGGGGCGGTGGTTGAGGACGTCCTGGTAGACGACGGCGAGGATGTCGGCCACGCCGAGTGCCTGTCCGATGTAGCCCTGGCCCTGGACTTCGGCCATGTTCAGAGCGTTCAGCCGGATGCGGTAGGCGGACTCCTCCAGGGCGCGCAAGCGCCGTGCGTGGGGCGGAGGAGGGCCGGTCCGCCGGCCGCCGGCGGGAGTTATGGTGGGGGTTGAGGTCACGTCACTCCTTCTTCTGTGTTGAGCGTCAGTGGAGTTGGGCAGTGGGAGCGGTCGTACCGCGCGCAGCGGCCTGCGCCGCGAAGTCGGCCTCGCTCCGCTCGGGCGCGCCCCATGTTTCGCGGGTCAGTACGGCGGCGACGAGGCCGAGGAAGCCGTAGAAGCTGAAGAGGAGGGCCGGCCCAGCCCAGCCGACGGCGGAGTACAGGGCGGTGGCGAGAAGGGGCGTGAAGCCGGAAACGACCGCGGAGAGCTGGTAGGCGAGCGAGGTTCCGGCGGTTCGGGTCCGGGTGGCGAACAGCTCGCAGAACCAAGCCCCTTGGACGCCGGCCAGACAGTTCTGGCAGATGGCGTAACTGATGACGAAGGCGACCAGAACGAGCGCGGCGGTCGCAGTGTTGACCAGCAGGAAGAGCGGGACGCCCCACAGCAGGGTGATGGTGCAGCCCACCAGGTACACCGGCCGGCGTCCGACGCGGTCGGACAGCAGGCCCCAGCCGATGGTGGCGGCGATGCCCAGGGCCGCGGCGGTCACCAGGGCGGTGAGGGTAACGCCGCTGGAGACGTCGGGGGCGTGGTCGTCGTTCAGGTAGGACAGGACGAAGGTGACGGACACCGCGTACCCGGCGGTCTCCGCGATCCGCAGGCAGAAAGCCCGCAGCACGCCTCGCCAGTCCTCGCGGAGCACCTCCCACAGGGGGTTCTTCGCGACGTCGCCGGTCTCCTTCAGCTCCTCGAACTGGGGGGACTCGTCGATGCGGAGCCTGATGAAGATGCCTACCGCGATCAGTACGGCGCTCAGCAGGAAGGGCACCCGCCAGGCCCAGGTGTCGTTCAGGGTGTGCCGGCTGACGAGGAAGGCGAGGTTGGCCAGGAGCAGGCCGACGGGGAAGCCGGCCTGGGTGATCCCGGTGTACAGGCCACGCCGGCGCCATGGGGCGTGTTCGAAGGTCATCAGGATCGCGCCGCCCCATTCGGCGCCGAAGGCGAGTCCCTGGACGACGCGGACGGCCACGAGCAGGACCGGGGCCCACACGCCGACCATCTGGTACGTCGGCAGGCAGCCGATGAGGACGGTCGCCACACCCATCAGCAGCAGCGAAGCGACCAGGACCGGTTTCCGGCCGATGCGGTCGCCCAAGTGGCCAGCGATGACTCCACCGAGGGGGCGGGCGGCGAAGCCGATGCCGAGTGTGGCGAAGGACAGCAAAATGGCGGACAGAGGATCGGAGCTGGGGAAGAACACGTCGCCGAAGTAGAGCGCGGCGGCCGTTCCGAAGCCGATGAAATCGTACGTCTCGATGGTTGCGCCGACGCCGCAGCCGACGGCGACTCTCAGCCGCTCGGGTGAGCCCTGTACCGACTGCCCGGGAGGCGGGGAAGCAGCCATGCCGATCCTCCTTGATCGCTCGCAAAGCGGTTCGTCCCCGACCGTTACTGTTGGCCGTTGACTGTTAACAGTCGAGAGACGATGCTGAGGACTGCGTGAACGCGTGTCAACCCCCTTCGCTCGAAAGTCCAAAAACAAGTAGGCCCACCGGTCTCCCGGTGGGCCTACGAGAAGGATGGCTGTGTCAGTCGGCTGCTTGGTCACCGCCCCCGACGCCGAGTTGCTCGACGGCCGCAGCCATGTGGATATGCAGGACATTCAGCGCCCCCGCCGCGTCACCCCGCTCGATCGCCTCCACGACCGGCAGATGGGCGGACGCCGCCATGGCCACCTCCCGGCGGTCGGCCGCAGCGCTCATGATGACCACGCGGATGGGCCCTTCGAGTTGCCGCCAGGTCTTGAGCAGGACCGAGTTGCCTGACTGCTCACACAGCAGATGGTGGAAGGCAAGATCGGCCTCTACCTTGACGCTCAGATCGGCGCCCGACGTGACGGTCTCCCCCAACCGCGCCACTGCCTCCCGCAACGCCCGCGCCGCCTCCGGCCCCCGCGCCGACTCGATGATCTGCCGGATCGCAAGTCCCTCCAGGGCCTCGCGCACCTGAAAGAGCTCGCGGACCTCGACCGGCGACAACTGCGAGACCCTCAGCATTCCCCGCGCCCCGGCGGTGACCAGCCCTTCCTGCTGAAGATGGCGCAGAGCCTCCCGCACCGTCCCGCGGCTGACGGACAGCCGCTCCGCGATCTCCACCTCACCCAGATGATCACCGGGGCGGTACTGACCACTGGTGATCGCTGTTCGCAACGCCACGAGCGCCTGCTCCCGCAGGGTCGTCGAGCGGGCGAGACTGGAAAGCGTCGGACCAGTCACGGACCAGGCCTCCTTCAGGCTTCAGAGAAGGTCATCGTAACGGACCGCGTGTCATCTGTTGACAGTCGGCACTTCCTGAGCGCCCACCGCGACCCACCGTCGCCTTCGCACTGAGCACCCGAATCGAGTGGAGTGCGGCAGAAGGCGTTCGAGCGGTCAGGGCCCACGCGGCCGCGGGCAGTGGCTGTGCCGGGCTGTCCACGGCCGGGTTGGTGGTTCAGCGGACGTGGACCGTGGCCACGCCGGAGGCGTGCAGGCGCACCGGGTGCTGGTCGTGCTTGCTGGTCAGGCCGTACAGCACCGCGCGGAACTGCAGGTCGCCGCGGTGCGCAGCCGAGCCGGGTACGGTCAGCCGGGCGTCGTGCTTGGCGGGGGTGCTGCAGTTCTCCTGGTGCCACGGCTGCTCGCCGGTGCGCTCCTCCAGGCAGAGCTGGTGCAGGTAGCCGGCGCTGTCGTCGTCGCCGTGCGCCGTGATGGTGAAAGTCTTGCCTACGTGCGCCGTGCGGGGCGCGGTGATGCCGACGTCGCCCTTGGCGAAGGCCGGCACGGCGGCCAGCGCCACCGAGGCCAGACCCAGCGCACCGATCACGGCCGCACGACCGCCCCGCGCCTTCATCCCGCTCTTCTTCGTCCTGGTCATGGACTTTTCCCTCCCGTGGGTCTCCCCTGCCGGGTGAGACCCACCCCCTTGTGGCGAGGGCGCCCGGTTGGCGCCCTGGCTGCTCATTGAGAGGAACGGTTCTTCCGCCCGGTTGTGCGCCACCCGGCGCCGTTACGGATCCACGACAAAACCCGCCGGCCATACGGGTCCCACCAGCGGCAGCCGAACCGCTCCTCCGCAGTGGGCAGTTCACCGCATGCCCTGCCCGGGAGTGCGAGCGGACACCCGTACCGCGGGAAGGGTGTACCTGATCGGGCGGTAGCCCCCACAGCCGGTCTGCCGGGAGCACTGTCCAAGATCCGTCCGTGGCAGACGTCCCCGATGGATTGATCAAGCTGGACGATCCGCGATCTTCGGTCGCGCTCTGAACGTTGATCGGAACGGTGACTGGGCCAAAGCTGACGGTCCTGACCATATGGTTCGGGGCATCGGTAGACCTCCGTGACTGCCCCGAGCACCCTCAGACTACGGACGTCTCCGCGTCCCGCGTGCGCGTTCCCGGCACACGCCGCAGCCTGGCAGCATGACCGAGATGCCGCAGGTCGTCGTCCACCCACCGGCCGAGGACGGCGGCAGACGCGTCCGCGTCGGCAGCCGGTTCGTAGGCATGGCGTACACGCTGCTCGGCATCGTCGAGTTCCTACGCGGGGCCGGATCCGAAGATGTCGAGCCCGAGGACGTGGCAAGCGCGGCCTGGGTGGAGTGGCAGGGCGTCGGGCCGGACGTCTGGACGCCGCCCGGCTAGCGCCGCCCCATGGCTCTCATCATCACCAGAGCCACGCAGCGGAGTGGCGCACCCGCGACAGGGCGCGCGCATCGCGGCGCGCGGCCGCGTTGCCGATGCGGTTCTGCCCGGACCGGGGCCGGCGCGACTGGCCGGCGACGAAGCGGCGCCGTCCGGCGTCCTGGAGCCGCCGTCGTTGCTTGCGCAGCTCCGCCTTCTTCTCCCGGTCGTTCTTCGGCTTCCGGTGCCGCTTCCAGACCGGCTCCCACGCCAGGGGCTCACCGAGTTCCTGGGGCTCGGCGAGCGCGGCAGCCATCTTCTTGGAGGCGGCGCGGGCGCGGGCGAGAGCGTCCTCAAGACTGGGTTGTTCTTCCGGGGTGCTCACGCGACTCCTCCTGTGGTCCGGCCCGGCGTGTGCTGGGTGCTCGGCTGGTGGGTGTGCGGCGGCGGGGCCGTCGACGGGGCGGGCTGCGGTCGGGGCCCGTGGGCGACAGCGCGCTCCCCGATGCCGTCCTGGAGCTTGGCGGCGGCCTCAAGGGTTGGGCGGGTCTGCTTCACCGTGTCGACGCCGGTCTCCTGCTCCAGGACGCGGACGGCCTTGCGGCCGGTGTGGAACGGCCGCGGGCGCAACCTCAAGGCGGCGGGCACGGCGCTGGCGCGCGGCCGGGTCCGGGAGTTCAGTCCGCACCAGCTGGCAACCGCATGCCAGGATCGCCGGCATCTCCCCGAACACTCTCCTGCGCTCGCTGTACTCGGCCCTTCCGGAATTGGTCGAACAGCACGCACTTGCAATGCAGCCGGAACCCGGCGTCCCCCTTACGAAACACATTCACGACCGCTGGAGACTGCACGCCGCCCTGGTCGACGCCCTCGACAAACGGGACGCGGATGCACTGATGCAACTCGTCGCAGAGCACGACACGGCTGCCATCGACGCTACTGACTGACCGGCCATCAGAAACCCCTAACTGTACGCTTTATGAGTGCACCGTGGCCGCCAGCCACAGGGCGCCGGGCAGGGCTACATGCCCAGAGGCTGATCGTGTGCTGAAGATGCCGCGGCCGGAACGAGCCATGGAGGCAGGCCGAATGGATGCCAATCCGCCGGTCCGGTGGCTGTCCGGGATCACCGGACCGTCGGACGCTCTCACACCGTTCGCGTGGCGGGTTAGGGGACGTGCACCGGCGCAGCAGTGGCGCCCGGGATCTGCTGCCTGCTGATGCCGGGTGCCGTCTCGACCAGCACCAGACCGGATTCGGTTACGGCGAGGACACCAAGATCAGTGATGATCCGGTGGACGCGGCGTTCCCCAGTGAGGGGAAGCCCGCACTCGCGGACGATCTTGGGGGAGCCGTCCTTGGCGGTGTCTTCCATGTCCTTGCTCGCGCGTGAAGCGGGCTGGACACCGGCCGGTGTCCTCCCCGGGGGTGAACGTGGCGCCGAAGCCGGCGAAGTCGGTACGCAGGTTCCCGATGACGGTCGCGGAGACGTCCGCGAGCTGCAGGGCGCCCAGAACCGGGTGCAGGGCTTCGACCGCGCGCACGCCGCCGTCGAAGCCGTAGGAGACGAGGCCGACGGCCTTGTCGTTCCACTCGGCGTACACGCGGTCGAGAGCGTTCTTCAGGACGCCGGGGAAGGAGTGGTTGTACTCGGGGGTGACGAGTCGTAGCCGTCGTAGGCTGCGACGGTCGTGGCCCACTGCCGGGTGCGGGGGTGGGTGTAGCGGCCCACGGCGGGCGGGAACGGTTCGTCGATCTGCGGCAGGTCGACCTCGGCGAGGTCGATCAGGTCGTAGTCGGCTCGCCGCGCTCTCGAGTCTGCTCCAGGACCCACTGGGCGACGCGTTCGCCGGCGCGTCCGGTGCGGGTGCTGCCGAGAATGATCGCGATCTTCGTCATCGTGTCTCCGGTAGGTGGAAGAAGCCGCCTGCTCCCCGCCCCGGGTGCGGATCGGTCCGCGGCCACGCGTGATCAACCGTTTACCGAGGACGACGCCGACGCCGGCCCGCGGACGGGGACCCCTGATGGCAGGGGCTCAGTGGCCGGTGGCCGAGGGTCAGGGGGCCAGGAAGGAGTCGAGGTGGGTGAAGACCGTCTCGGGCTTCTCGCGGAGGGGCAGGTGTCCTGCGCCGGGGATGAGTTCGAATCGCGCGTGGGGGAATCCCGCGGCGTAGGCGCGGCCGAAATCGGGAGTGACGACCGTGTCGTCGGCGCCCCAGATCACCAGTACCGGGCAGGTGACGGTGGAAAGGCGGGGCAGCATGCCGGCGTCTCCCATGGCCGGCCCGGCGTAGGCGCGCATGGCGGCCATCGACTGCGCGGACGGTCCGCCCTGCGGCGCCGGAGCCGGTGGACCGGCGGGCACGGTGACCGGCTGGCCGGGTATGACGGGGCCGATGGCGTCCATGAGGACCAGCTGAGAAATCCGCCCCTCGCGGTCGTCCAGAACAGCCTGGGTGGCGACCCAGCCGCCGAAGGACGTGCCGATCACCGTCACGTCGTGCAGCCCGAGGTGGCCGAGCAGATCCAGGTAGGCAGTGGCGAGTGCGGGCACGGTGTCCAGATCGTCGGGCCGTACGGTGCCGTCCCAGCCCGGATGGGTGGGCGCCACCACCCTGTGGTCCGATGCGAGGTGGCAGGTCAGGGCCGCGATGCTGGACGGGCCGGGGCCGCCGTGCAGGACGAGGACCGGGCTGCTGCCCCTGCCGGCCTCGCGCACCTCGAGGTCCAGGCCGGGCCGTAGCGGGATGGTGCGCCCAGGGGGCATCGTCATAGGTTCCTCCCGGATGGGCTGAGGCGGGTGGGTTCGGTGCTGGCCGTCGGGGCGGCCCTCACCGGGCTGCCGGACCGGAGGTGAAGAACGCGGCCATCTGCGCCAGGCTCCGCTCGCCGAACATCGTGTCCAGGTTGGCGGCGGACTCGGCGGCGGACGCCTCGCTGCGCGGGAAGAGGGCCTCCTCGTACGCAGCCAGAGCGGCTTCGGTGTCGCCGGGATGTGCGGCGACGGCCAGTGCGAGTTCGGCGCCGTCGAACATGGCCAGGTTGGCGCCCTCCCCGGCGAAGGGGGACATCAGGTGGGCGGCGTCACCGAGCAGCGTCACGCCCGCAACACGGTCCCAGCGGTGCCCCACCGGCAGGGCGTGGATACGGCGCGGGATGATCGTCTCCGCGTCGGCGACCAGGCCGCGCAGGCTCTCGTCCCAGCCCTCGAAGTGGGTGAGGACGGCGGCCTTGGCGGCAGCGTGGTCGGTGAAGTCGACCGTGTCCAGCCAGCCCTCGTCGACCTTGAGCGCCGTGTAGACGTGCAGACTGCCGTCGCTCTCCCGGTGCGCGAGGACACCGCGTTCCTCCCCCAGGGCGATGAAGAACCCGCCGCCGATGACCGCGGCGCTGCGCGGGTGGCGGGTGTCGGCGTCGAACAGGTCGGTCTCGACGAAGGAGATGCCCGTGTAGGCGGGCCAGGCGTCCGAGACCAGGGGCCGGATCCGGGACCAGGCGCCGTCCGCGCCGATCAGGAGATCGGTGGTGATGGCCGAGCCGTCGGTGAACGTCACCTCATGACACCCGTCATCCAGCGCCCGGGCCCCGGTGACCTTGCGGCCCCAGTGGACCGTGCCGTCGGGCAGGGAGTTGAGCAGCAGGTCCCGCAGGTCGCCGCGGTCCACCTCCGGCCGGCCGCCGGTGCCGTCGTCCTCCTCGGCCACGTGCACGGTGCCGTCGGGGCCGAGTAGGCGCAGGGCCTGACCACCCTCGTGGACGATCTTGAGGAAGTCGTCGTGGAGGCCGGCGGCGTGCAGGGCGTTCTGCCCGTTGTTCTCGTGGATGTCGAGCATCCCGCCCTGGGTACGGGCCGCCGCCGACGCCTCCCGCTCGAAGATCGCCGACTCGATGCCGTTGACGTGCAGGACACGGGCCGCGGTCAGGCCTCCAAGGCCTGCGCCGATGATCGCGATCGGGAAATGGCTGATGCTCATGGGGCCTCCGCAAGCAGTAGGGGAACACCTCGGTGCGCCGAGTCATCACCGCCGACGCCGCAAGGCTCCTTGCAGGGGCGGCTGCGCGGCGAGGAGGCAAGGGATGCCTCGTTCACTCCCCCACCGTAACGAACATGTTCGCTACGAACAAGTTCGCCCCAGAGCGGGTGAGGAGAACTGCCGTCCCCCGGCCTTGTCCGTCGCGAGGGCGGCCCACCCGCCCGGTGATCAGTGCCCGGTGGTCAGTCCGCTGCGCCCGGGACAGATGTGCGCAGGATGCCGTTGACGAGGACGTCGAAGCTCCAGCGGATCCTGTCCGCCACCGATCCGCCGATCAGGGCGGGCATGTGTGCGGTGATCGCCGGATGCGTGGCTGCGTCCACGGCGTGCAGTGCAAGTACGGTGGCGTTCCAGTCGTCCTCGGAGGCGGGATCGAGCTCACGCGTCGAGTGCTCGGCGGCGGTGGCTGTCGCGTCCTGGAGCAGTTTGTCCACCCCCCAGGCGACCTGCTCGCGGCCGGCCCCGCTTTGCGAGAGGAGATCGAGGATGCGCTCCACCAGGCGCAGGTAGTTCTCGCCGCTCGGGCGGGCGACGAGCGCGGCCCGCGCGAGCTGCGGGTGCTCGAACAGCACCTGGGTGTACGACGTCATGACGGCACGGAGTTGCTCGCGCCAGTCCTCACCGCCGTCCCGCCCGGTCAGGTCGACCTCGCCGAGCAGGGAATCCAGAACGGCTGCGTGCAGCTCGGCGGTGTTGGCGATGTAGACGTACAGTGACGCCGGGCCGGTATCCAGCTCCTGCGCCAGCCGGCGCATCGTGACCTTCCCCAGCCCCTCCGCCCGCATGATCCGCACGGCGGTGTCCACAATCCAGCGCCGGGACAGAGCGGGCTTCGCCGGCCGCTCCCGACGGCTGATCGGCTCTCTTCTCGCAGTCATATCCCGATCGTAACGAACATGTTCGCAGAGCTGGATTGCCCGGTTCGCTCTCGATCTCCCCGGTCGGTGGTTCGCGGCAGGCGTGGTGCTGGCTGGCCGAGGCGGAAGAGATCCGCTCACCGGAGAAGCCCGAACGCAGGCGTTTCCGGATCACCGAACAGGCCATCGGCCCCCGGCCGGCCGCACCGCGTTCCACAGGGACATCGACGTGGCGCAACCGAGTCGGTGCCTTCGAACGCCGAACGCCCGGCGCCGCTTCCGTGGGGATCCGGCACACGGCGTTCAGGTGTTTGGGGCGCGGGGCGGCGAGGGGGCCCGTATCTTCTGGTCCTTGCCCCGCGCGAGCCGGTGCAGGGGGCGCGGGTGGGAGCAGGATCCATGGGACGGGCTGTGAGCAGACAGGATCGAGCGGATGCGGTGGACCGGGAGATGGCCAAGCGCCTGCTGCCCGGTGAGGCTCTGCGGGCGCTGGCCCGGTGGTGGAGCGAGAACACTGCAAGGCTCTCCGACATGACGCCTGGCGCTCACACGGTCCGCTACACGCCCAGCCGGTGGGTGCAGACCACGCCGTGGCCCTCGGCCCTGGTCTCGACTTCGTGCGACGGTGATGCCGTGGTGAGCCGGGCGCAGGTGACATCGATCGTCCAGGACACACTGCGCCGCGAAGCCTTCACAGAGGCCCTGGTGGCCACCTATGTGTGGGGGAAGGGCAAAGGCGGCTCCCCCGCAGGCAGCGGACCGGCCACGCTGCAAACGATCCTGGCCGCCGACGATCTGGAAACGGCACTGGCCGATGCGGTCACCGCACTGAGCGAGCACAGCGCAACAGCCGCCTACGCGGCGCTCCGCGGTCGCGTTCCCTGGCTGGGGCCGTCCTTCTTCAGCAAGTTGCTCTACTTCGCCGGCAAGACAGTCCCGCCGGCGAACGGGCCCGAGCCCCTCGTCCTCGACCGCGTGCTGGCCCGGCGCCTGCGGTCCCTGGCCGTGGCGGTCGGCCGGGAAACGGGCCACGACCCCGACGGCTCGATCGCCGCCTGGGTCTGGAGGGACCAGGACTGGTCACCCCACCGCTACCAGGTATACCTCTCGTTCATGCACGCCGCCGCCCACCAGGCGGCGTCCACCGACGGCTGGCCGTCCAACGCCTCACCCGACCTGCTCGAATACGCACTGTTCAACGCCGCGTGGTGAGCATCCGGGGCCGGCACACCTGCCGCACTGCCGAAACGGCAGAGGCGGAAGAAGCAGCCGCCCGGCACCCGGCGCGCAAGGACCGTACGCCGGCTGCCGACTGCCGGCTGCCGGCCGGCACTCCCCCACCACCGGCCTGAAGGCTGACAGAAGGAGGTTCTGGCTCGGTGGCAGCCTCGTGTACGGGCACGTCGGCGTGCCCAGGCCGAGGTAGAAGGTTTCGTCTTCCATACCAGGGCGCGATCCGGATTCGCCGGGCCGGCAGGGTCCTCGGACGATCCGCGGGTGCAGTGGATCGCTCAGTCCCTGCCGGGTGAGGTAGCCCGGGAGCTGTTTGCCGCTCGGGATGCCGGCGCGGGCGGGCAGCAACAGACGGTGATACTCGCCCGTGCGCTGGGGCACGCCTACCTTCGCGCATGGGGCCGCCGCGTCCACGGCCTGCACATCGCTTTCAGCGACGTCGAGTTCGCCGACTTCACGATCGGCTGAGCCTGCCCTTTCGGGCGAGCACTGCAGGGTGGTCAGCGTCGCGACGGCCTGGCTCAGTCGGTCGGAATTGCTTCGTACCTCTCGGCTTCCTGCCGCTCGCGCCAGTCCCTACTCCACCCGGCCGGCCGGGCCCTTGCGGCGGACCGCGGGCGGATGAGGCGGCCGCAGTCTGGCCGTCTCCGCCACGCGCAGGGGCGCCCCTTGGCACAGCGGCGGGCTGCTAAAAGACGAATGAAGATCTTGCTCCGGCCACCCGTTTCACCCTGGGCCAGCGAATGTCAATCGCTATAAACCGGTGTAAGTCGGGCGTAATTCAAGATCTTCATCGGTCGTCTAGCGGTTCACGGCCCGCATGCCGGCCTCGTCGTACCGCTCGCCGGCGACCTGCGGCAGCTCGGCGTCGATGCGGGCCAGGTCCTCCTTGGTCAGCTCGATGCCGACCGCGCCCGCGTTCTGCTCCAGGTAGCTGCGACGCTTGGTGCCGGGGATCGGGACCAGGTCCTCGCCCTGGGCCAGCACCCAGGCGATAGCCAGCTGGGCGGGGGTGACGTCCTTCTCCGCGGCGATCTCCTTCACCTTGGCCGCCAGCCGGAGGTTCGCCTCCAGGTTGTCGTCGGTGAACCGCGGGTTGTTGCGCCGGAAGTCGTTCTCGTCGAGCTCCTCCGGCGAGGAGAACCGGCCGGCGAGGAAGCCCCGGCCCAGCGGCGAGTACGGCACGAAGCCGATGCCGAGCTCCCGGCAGACGGGCAGCACGTCGGCTTCGGGGTCCCGCGTCCACAGCGAGTACTCGGTCTGTATGGCGGTGATCGGATGCACGGCGTGGGCCCGGCGGATGGTGTCCGCGCTCGCCTCGCTCAGCCCGATGTGCCGTACCTTGCCCTCGGCGACCAGCTCGCTCAGGGCGCCGACGGTCTCCTCGATCGGCACGTTCGGGTCGACCCGGTGCTGGTAGTACAGGTCGATGTAGTCCGTGCCCAGTCGCTGAAGCGAGCCGCGGACCGAGCTGCGCACATGCTGGGCCGAGCCGTCCTGCCGCCCGACGGTGCTCATGTCGCCCGGAACGGCGTCGTCCATGCGGTAGTTGAACTTCGTCGCGATGACGTACTCGTCCCGGTGCCCCCGGACCGCCTCGCCGACGAGCGTCTCGTTGGTGAGCGGTCCGTAGACCTGCGCGGTGTCGAGGAAGTTCACCCCCAGTTCGAGGGCGCGCCGGATGGTCCGGACACCCTCGTCCTGGTCGGCGGAGCCGTAGAAGGCCGACATCCCCATGCACCCGAGGCCGATGGCTGACACCTGGAGGTCTCGTAGCCTGCGCTGTTCCATGTGAGTCGCTGCCTTTCCTCACGGTGGTTTTCGTTCCCTGACAAGGACGCTAGGTGTTGGAGCGCGCTCGAAGTCAAGTACGGCCCGCGGTCCCGGGCCGGCCGCATCCGGGTACCCCGGCTCGGGCCTTGGACCGATGGGATCAGGCCGATGGGATCAGGCGGGCTGCGGGGCGGGCGTCGACGGGGCGGCCGCGACCTCGCGGGTCTCGCGCATGATCAGCAGGCCGGTGACCACCATCAGCGTCGCGGTCAGGCAGTGGACGCCGAGTGCGGTGGCCACGGAGCCGTGGTGGGCCAGCACGGTGGTCATGTCGCCGTACGCGGCGAGGGCCTCCACCAGCAGCACCCAGCCCAGCGCCCGGCGGTGGCCCGTCACCAGCAGGATGCCCAGGACCAGGGCCAGGACGACGTCGCGGATTCCCTTGACGATCAGGAAGCCGCCGCCGTCGCCGGCCGGCCAGGTCGGCAGGCCGAAGCCCGGCGCCGTCGTCTCCGGGCTCAGGATGAACTCGGTCCCGAACCAGAGGATGAAGAGGACCAAGACGGCGGTCAGGACGGTGTTGATCTTCTTCAGCGACTTCAGCGACATCCTTCTTCTCCTTGCGAGTCGTCGTGGGCTCGGTGGAGCCTGGTGAGTCCTGTGGGTCTGTCAGGCGGCGCGGACGCGGCGGACGAACCGGGCGGTGGGTCCGGGGGCTCAGGTGAGGGCGGTGACCAGCAGGGTGAAGGCGGCGATGATGACGGCGACGCGGACGTAGTGGTAGCGCTCCCAGCGGTTCAGCTGCTCTTTCCAGTCCTCGGGCCGGTTGTCGGGGGTCCACGTCTTGCCCCGGTTGTTGATCGGGACGAGCAGCAGCACCGACATGATCACGCTGAGGATCAGCAGTGCGGCGGCGGTGACGACGAGGCCGGTGCCGTGGTGGTGCCACCCGGCGGCCGCCCAGATGCCGACGAGGACGAGCGAGCCGATGTACCAGACCGGCATCACGGCGCCGAGCATCCGGCCCCCGTGGGCGTGGCCGAGTTGGCCGCTGTCCTCCGGAAGGGCGTTGAGTATGCGGTTCATGACGAAGGCGACGGAGAACTCCACCCCCACCATCACACCGACGACCACGGTGGTGACGACCTCGAGTGCGTTGAGCATGATGACCCCCTCGGGATCTAGTGTTGCTAGCCGATGTGGCAACGCTAGTACTGCTGCCGCTCTCATGTCTAGCAGTGCTAGGATTTCATCATGTCGGTACAGGAACGCAAGGAACGCGAGCGGGCGGAGCGCGAGCGCCTCATCGTGGCGACAGCCCGCGAACTCGCCGAGCAGCAGGGCTGGGAAGCGGTCACCACCCGCCGGCTCGCCGAGCGCATCGAATACAGCCAGCCCGTCCTCTACAGCCACTTCCGCGGCAAACGGGAGATCATCGGCGCGGTCGCCCTCCAGGGCGCCACCGAACTGGCTGTGGCGGTGCGGGCCGCGACCTCCGCCGTGAACGGCCGACGCGAGCGGGTGCACGCGCTGGCCCACGCCTACCTCGACTTCGCCGCCCGCAACCCGGCGGTCTACGACGCCATCTTCCAGCTCGACGGCGGCCTCGCCTACGCACAGGAGGACACCCCGGAACCTCTCAAGGACGCTTTCGCCGCCCTGCTGGAAAGCCTCGGCGAGGTCGCCGGGGAAGGCGTCGCCCCGGGGCTGTTCACCGAGGTGTTCTGGGCGGCCCTACACGGGGTGGCGACCCTGACTCGGTCGGGACGGCTGCCGCCGGAGGAAACCGAGCCGAGGGTGGAGCTACTGGTGGACCGCCTCGCCATGGTCTGACACGCATCCCGGCAGGCACGCGGCCCGCAAGCCGCAACGCTCATTGATCACGACCGATACGTGCCCTAAAGGGTGTTGCAGAAGGTCGGGGTCGGGCAGGCCGGAGTTGTGCTTGGCCTGCTGTTTCACCCAGTCAGGGCGAGGTTGTGCATGGTGGCGACGGCTTGGACGGCGTGGTGGAGGCCGTCGCCCCTTTGTCGGCAGTCGCGGAGGATCTTCCAGTTCTTCATGCGGGCGAAGGTGTGCTCGACGCGGGCCCGGACCCGGCGGTGTTCGGCGTTGTCCTCCTCCTGACCGCGTAGGAGGGGGCGTCCTGCTCGTCGGCGGTGCGGGACGATCAGGCCGGTGCCCAGGTAGGCGCCGTCCGCGATAACCGTCGTCCCGGCCGCCGCGACCGGCAGGTCCGACTCCCGCCAGACATGGGCGTCGGCCTTGTTTCCCGGCGCCGGCCGAGCCGAGGCGACGACCAGGCGGGTGTCAGCGTCGATGATGATTTGCACGTTCGCCGAGAAGCGATAGTTGCGGGAGGAGGCGCCGACGTGCCGGTCGCGGACCGGAATGAGGGTGCCGTCCACGATCCACAAGCGCTCGACACCCACCACCGGGCCCGTCCCCGCCCCGCTCCCGTACCACCTTCACCAGCCTCGCGAACCGGTCCATACGCAAGCCCGTGAACGTCTCCACCCACACCGGCTCAGTCCGCAACACCCCACCCATACAGGCAAAATGCCCGCCACCAAGCCTTCTGCAACACCCCTTAGCCGGTTCGCTGCGCAGGTCGTCGGCGTGGGCGACCCACAGCTGGTGGTGCCGCTGCCACAGTGCAGGTTCAGCGGGCCGCTCGTCTACGGCCCGACGGTGAGGCTGGTGGCACGGGCAGGCTCCATCAAGGCATGGGCGAAGCCTCGCCGCGCGGCCCGCGTCGGCACCATTCGGCCGCCCGAGGACCGGGCGCCGCCCAGTTCACGCAGTGCCGCGTTCCGGTCGGCGGCGCCGCCATATGATCGCAGGCGATGGCCAGTCGTCTACAACCCTAGGGGGCGCCTCGTGCCGCAGCTCGTCCGTGAGCAGCATGTTGATGTCTTCGTGGGCTACCACGCGTTCGCGCTGCAGGAATCCGACGACGCCTTCCTCGATCTGGAGTTCCCGGACGAATTCGACTTCGGCGCCTTCCTGAGCACTCATCCCGGACGCCTGGACGTCACGAGTGCCGGCCATACCCACACTGCTTCTCTTACGGTCGAGGTGTGGGACGGGCCGGCGCCTGTGCAGGACGCCGCAGCGTGGGAAGAGCAGGCGGAGGCGGACTTCGAGTCGCTCAGCGGCCAGGCCGCGGTGTGGTCGATGAGCCTGGGCCGACTCGATGACCTGATCAAGCTGGCGGATTCGGGCGGGTCGTGGCGCGGGCGAGTCAGTTCCGCTGGCCGGGCTGAAGTCAAGGCTTTGGCCGAGAGCGAGGAACGCATCAAGGGAGTCGAACGCTACCTCGTACAGTTCTGGCCTGCCGGTTCGTAGCAGCCGCCGTACCGTGTCGGGAGCGGAAGTCCACGCTGAGCGCGTGCAGTTCAGCGCGACGGACGAGCAAGAGTTCTTCCGGCTGCTGCAGGGCGGTGTCCAGGAGCCAGACCCCGCGGCGGAACCGCTGGAAGCCGATGCTCTCCCACAGCGCGGCGATCTTCTTCTTCGCCTGGCGGCGGTATGCCTCGGTGACCTGCTCGCGGTCCTTGGGGTATTCGCCCATGGCCGGATACGCCGCCACCGCACAACAGCCGCCGGACAGCCGGCGGATCACCTCGGCCGCCAAGATCGGTCCTAGCCCGAGACCCCTCCATGCCCTGTCGAGATGAACACGGTCGAGGATCAGCAGATCACCGACGGGATGGGTGACGGCCTTCTCGAACGCGGCACTGTAGCCCGCGCATCCGGACCGACCGAGAACGGCTGAGGCAATGACCTCGAGATCACCGGACTCGGCATCTGCCGCCTCCCACCCACTGTCACCGGTGTCATCACGCAGCCGCCACTGGATCACATGCCCGACCTCGGTCCCGCAGCCGGAGCACGGCTTCCCTCGCCCTCCTCGTCCTCTCGCTCCTCGTCAGCCGCCATCCCATAGGCGACCTTGACGTACCAGGACTCCAGAGTGTCCTCGAAGTCGTACGGCACAGCGGGATGCCCGTGACCGTAGTGCAGACGCAACCGGGCAGGATCGCCCAGGAGTTCACCGACCGGCCGGTCGCTTGGACCTCGCTGACGTCATGTCCACAGCCTAGGAGCGGGCACTGACATCCCACCGGGAAAGCGGTACGACGGGCACCTTGCCAGGTCCTCCTTCTGATCACAGATACGCAGAGAGCAACCTCCTTGCACGCGGCCAGCCAACCAGCTTGTCACCACCGACCACGCCCGCCCCGCGCTCGCGCCCCACCTCCCTCCCCACGCCACCACACCACCCCTGACCAACACAGACACGCTCCGCCTGATCCACCCGGTAACAGAAGTCTTTCAACGATCACTAGATCAGCAGCTCAATGCATCACTCATGCAGTGATCCTTCGTGGATTTGTCACCAGCAGGGCAGGGACCGATCCGGTCCCTCGCCTGTGAACGCACGGGTCGGGGAAACTGAACCGGCCTGTTCAGGCGACAACAGGTTCGCCGCTCAGCGCGACGCCGGCCCGGCGCAGCTCGTCGAGTGCGGTGCGCGTGGTGTCGGCGGCGACGCCGGCGGTGTAGTCGAGCAGGACCCGCACCGTGAAGCCCGCGCGCACTCCGTCCAGTGCGGTGGCCTTCACGCAGTGATCGGTCGCGATGCCGACGACGTCGAGGTCGGTGACATCGCGGGCCTTCAGCCAGGCGGAGAGTGTCGTGCCGTCCTTGGTGAAGCCCTCGAAACCGCTTTTTGAGGCGGAGTGCGCGCCCTTGAAGACGACTTCGTCGACGTGCCCGGCGTCCACGGCGGGGGCGAAGGCCGGATGGAACGCGCCCCCTTCGCTGCCGGCGACGCAGTGGACGGGGAACGAGTTCTGGAAGTCGGGGTTTTCGGAGAAGTGGTCGCCCGGGTCGATGTGGTGGTCACGGGTGGCTACGACGAAGGCGTACTGCCCGTCGGCGTGCTCGACCAGGTCGGCGATGGCGGCGGCCCGGCCCGCGCCGCCCTTCACCGGAATGCTGCCGCCCTCGCAGAAGTCCTTCTGGACATCGACGATGATCAGTGCACGATGCATGGAAAAGCCCCTTCCCTGGGATGAACCACTTCTGGATGGTTGCCCGTCCGCCGGCTGGAGGGCGCGCCGCTCACCGGTCGTTCACCCGAACGTGCGCGGGATCCACGCCAACGAGGTGCAGCGCCCCCTCCCCACGGGGAGCACAGGGTGCCGGCGACGGCCGAGTTCGACCGCCGCCGAGACAGGCGGTCGGTACGGAAGCCGGTGAGGAGGAGGGCTGATCGTCGAAGTCCCGGGCGGTTTCCGACTCGCGGCATTCGTCCACGGCTTCAGGGACGGGCTTCCTGTGCCCGGCGGGGCGGGGTGAAAACGGTGTACTCCACGGATTCACCGGATGGTGCAGGTAAGCCACCTTCCGGGCGTTTCACCGTTCCTCCTCGCTGATGATCGAAGAGCGCCCGATTGCCATCCGGCGAGCGTTGTCCGTGACCTTGGCATGCCCGGCCGTACGCACCATCCGACCGACAGAGGCGAGTCATCGTGCATTCGACTCCGCATGAGCCAGGAGCGCTTGCTCGTCCACGTCGCGGCCGACGTGGCACAGAAGCGCCGCGATAGGGGACTTCGCCTCAACTACCCAGAGGCTGTGGCCCTGTTACGTGCTCACCCCTTCGAGGCGGCGCGTGACGGCAGGGCCGTCAGCGACGTCATGGATTCAGGCCGGCAACTGCTCACCCGGGACGAGGTGATGGCTGGCGTCCCGGGGATGATCGACAGCGTCCAGGTGGAGTGACGTGCGACGACGCCAACGGGCGACGGCTCGACATCCCCGCGGCCACGCCAATGGCTGTGGCTCCCCACCCGGACACGGCGAGATTCGTGTTGCCCGCGGGCCACACACCCTCGCCGTTGATCGGGGTGATCCAGTGGTTGTTCTTCGCGGGCACCGCGAGTTCCATCAGAGCCACATCGGCGAAGGCATAGCCGGTGTATCCCCTCACACGGACGCGCTGACCGCCTGTGGCGCCGCCGAGGTCCCTTGAGCCAAGAACGACGCTGTATTTGCCGGTCGTGGGGTTGCCGTGGTTGGTGATGCAGTGTCTGGCCGTCATGATCCACGTCGGCGCGATCAGGCTGGCCGTGCACGTGTATCCACCACTGAGCTCGAGCTGGGCGGCTCCTCGCAGGGCCCCGGCGATCTGGCCATCGGAGATGGCGTAGGCCGGGGCAGCCGTCAACACCCCGGAAAGGATCACCGCCAGGGCCATCAACAGACCCATCATCATTCGACACGCTGTTGCTCCTCGACGTATTGCGTACCTCTTTCTCCGGTAGCGGGGAATGACCCACGGTCGGATCCTCCGGCGCCGGCCGCAGGACCAGCACCCGGCGCGGCTGCCGCGCCTTCGCCGGCAGGTCCCGAATCGACCGCACGGTGACGGGCTACGACGCGGCCTGGGCCTCGGCCTCGTGTCGGAGGTTGTCGACCCAGTTGTGGAGGGAGTTGTCGAGGGCGGCCTGGAGGACAGCCTGGTTGGCGACGACGGGCTCTCCGGTCCACGACTCCTCGGTGTGGACGAGGACGCCGTCGCGGGTCGGCGTGAACGTCCACACGTGGACGGCGGTGATGCCCTGGGCGGGGCCGCCCCAGGCGAGGCGCTTGCCGGGTCTGACCTGCTTGACGGTGGAGGTGATGTCTAGCCCGTCGGTGCTCCAGCGGAAAACCGAGCCGGGGCGCAGGCGTCCAGGGGTGTCCTTGACGACCCTCTCCACGCCGGGCTGCCAGGCGGGCCACTTCTCGACATCCGTCTGGATTTTCCAGATGGTGCGCAGGGGGGCGTGGATGAGGATGTTCTCCCGCGTGATGACCGGCGCGGTCTGATCGATCTGCACGTCAGCGGTGTGCGTGGCGAGGCTCTCGCCCGAGGCGGTGGGCCTGTCGTCGGTGAGGGCGTGGGCGGTGCCGGAGACGGCGAGGACGAGCACGGTGGAGGCGGCGGTGAACCTCGCCACGGTGAACGTACGCACGATGCTTGGCCTTTCGAGGAGTCTTCGGGGATTTCAGGGAACGGGTGGTGGGTGCGGCCCGGCCGGGAGGAGCGGCCCCCTGGCCGGGGGGCGATTTCAGCGGTCGAGGGCGTCGGTGTCGTTGTCCGGGATCCAGGAGCCGTGGATGCCGCCCGTGACCCGTCGTGGCAGGTGGACGGTGGCGATCCGGTCGAGGCCGGAGGCGTCCAGGACCAGGAGTTGGGAGGCGTCCTGCTTGAGGTCGGAGACGACGGTGAGCAGATAGCCGTCGTCCTCGCGGGTGGCTCCGGCGGCGGGCACGAACACGGCCTCGCTGGGCAGGCGGGCGTCCCCGGCCTGGTGGACGAGGCGGGCGCCGGTGGTGCGGTCGTACTTGACGATGCCGTAGCCGCCGTAGCCGTCCTGGTCGGGGAAGGAGACCGCGTACTGGTAGCGGTTCTCGGCGCCGAGGAAGTCCTCGTTGAGCGTGGGGAACTCGACGGCGAGGTCGTCGGTGATCCGCTCGTCGACGTGGCCGGCTGCCAGGTCGACGACCCAACGGCGGTTGTAGGAGCGCGTGTTGGGCTCCGTGCCGCGGCCGGGGGCGCCGACCCACCAGTTCCAGGAGAGCTGGAAGCCTTCCTTGTCCACCGTCGGGCCCTCCAGCACGATGCGGCCCTGGGCGTCCTCGTAGGCGTTGCCGGCGTGCAGCATGTTGCCCGGCTCGATGGGGAACCAGCGGACCTCTCCGGCGCCCTCCGGGCCGCGGGGCATGACGCCGATCCGGGCGGGCTGGTCGTCGTTCCAGGAGTACGGGATGCCGGAGTGCTCGGTCGGGTCGAAGGTGACCGTGCCTTCGACGAAGACCACGTGGTGACGTGTGAGCGCGAAGTCGTGCTTGAGGGAGGCGGTGGCGCCCGGCACCTCGAAGCTGTGCGTGACCCGGCCCTTGGCGTCGGCGACGTAGTACATCAGGTACGGCGGGAAGGGCGAGGAGCCGAAGAAGTGCAACTCCCCGGTGACCGGGTCGGTCTTGGGGTGCGCGGTCATCGCGCTGCGTAGCTTGCCGTCGAAGTCGTAGGCGCCGACGGTGTCCAGGTCCCGGGTGAGTTCGAAGGGGAGGTTCGCCTCGCACAGGGCGAGGAGGCGCCCGGCGTGTTCCACGACGTGGGTGCCGGCGGTGCTGGCGGTCAGGTCGGGGCCGTGCTCGGTGAGGTAGGGGGCGCCGTCCAGGGCGGGGGTGCGGACCCAGCGGTTGCGGTACCACTCGGCGCGGCCCTCGCGCAGGCGGATGCCGTGGACCATGCCGCTGCCCTTGAACCAGTGGGTGGGGGTGACGCCGGGCTTGGGGTTGTGGCTGTTGCGGATCAGCCGGCCGGTCAGCTCCGGGGGCAGGCTGCCCTCGACGGTCAGACCGGTGGCGGTGATCTCGTCGACGGCCGGGGTGTAGTGGCCGATCAGGTAGGGCTTGGTGGACATGTGTGAACCTCGTCGCTCGGTGGGGTCGGTGATGGTGATGGTCAGTCAGGAGAGGCGTTCGGCTCGGGACTTGAGGGCCACGAGCCAGGACTGGAGGGACTGTTCGAGGGCTTGGCCGAGTTCTTCGACGGCGGCCTCGACGGGGGCACCGGCCCAGGACTCCTCGGTGCGGACGGTCACCTGGCCGCCGTCGGCTTCGAAGGTCCACACATGGACGCCGTCGATGCCGTTCGCGGGGCCGCCCCAGACGATCCGGGCGCCGGGGACGATCTCGTGGAGGGTGGAGGTGATGTCCAGTCCGTGGGTCTTCCAGCGGAAGGAGCTGCCGGGCTGGAGCGGGCCGTCGAGCTTGGCCTCGTCGACGTGCGTGTTCCACTCGGCCCAGGCGTCGATGCCGGTGTGCAGGTTCCACACCGTCTCCAGCGGAGCGTCGATCACGGTCGAGAGCCGGACGACGACGGGAGCGGATTCGTCGATGGTGTGCATGGTGCTTTCCCTGCTTTCGTGGGCGAACGGGTCAGAAGAGAGGCGAGAAGGGCGGTTGCCACAAGGACTGCGGCGGAGATGGCGAACGCGGTGCGGTATCCCTCGGTCAGCGCCTCCAGGTGTGGCCGGTGGGCGGCCGAGGTGACGGTTCCGGCGACGGTGGTCAGCACCGCGAGGCCGATCGCACCGCCGACCTGGCGTGTGGTGTTCACCAGTCCCCCGGCCACCCCGGAGTCGTCCTTGGCCACGCCTTCGATGGAGAGGGCGGTGAGCTGGACGAACGCGACGCTCAGGCCGAGGCCGACCAGGACGCTCGGGCCCAGGACGTCGGTGACGAAGCTTCCGTGCACGCCGATGCGCGAGAGCCACAGCATTCCGGCGGCCTCGGTGAGCAGTGCTCCGATCACCGTGGCCGTGGTGCCGATCCGGCGGGCGATCCGCGGTGCGAGGGTCGCGCCGACCATGTTCGCGGCGGCGAGGGGGAGTTGTCCGAGACCGGTGACCAGCGGGCCGGCACCGAGGACCTGCTGCTGGTAGAGCGGCAGGAAGAAGAACAGCGCGATCCATACCGAACCGAACAGGCCCATCAGGACGTTTCCTGCGGTCACCCGGCCACCGGCGAACAGCCTGGGCGGCACCAGCGGGTGGCGGCTGCCCCGTTCGATCAGGACGAACGCCGCCCCGAGGACGGCCGCCAGCACGAAGGCGCCGAGTACGGGGCCGTCCGTCCACCCGTCGCTGCGGGCGGTGGTCAGCCCCCACACCAGACCGGTCAGCGCGAGGCCGATCGTGGCGGTGCCGGGGAGATCGAACCGAGCCGCCGCCGCTGCCGCGGTCTGTGGGACGAGGACGGCTGAGGCGCCCAGGACCAGGAAGGTTCCGACAGCGACCGCGTGGAAGATCCATGGCCAGCCCCACGCCTGGTTCAGCACGCCGCCGAGGACGACCCCCGCCGCGCCTCCGGCGCCGGACACCGCGCCCCAGATACCCAGCGCCCTGCCCCGCCCCGGGCCCGGCGGGTAGAGGTCCATCACCAGCGCGAGGGCCGCGGGGGCGACGACCGCGGCGCCGGTCCCCTGCACCGCGCGGGCACCGATGAGCACGGCGGGCGACGTCGCCAGTCCCGCTGCCGCCGAGGCCGCCCCGAAGAGCGCGAGGCCCGCGAACAGCACCCGGCGGCGTCCCAGCAGGTCTGCCGCGCGCCCGCCGGCGAGCAGCAGGGCTCCGAACGCCAGGCCGTAGGCGTTGACCACCCAGGTGGTGCCGCCGTCCGACAGACCGACGCCGTCGCGGATCTGGGGCAGCGCGACGTTCACGATCGACGTCGCGAGCATGACGGTGAACTGCGCGGCGGCCAGAGCGGTGAGGGCGGCGCCGCGGGATCGCTCGCGCATGGCGGACTCCACAGCGGTCATCGCGGTTTCTCCGCGGCGGTCTTGAGGTGGCCGAGCCATTGGGCGAGGGAGTCGTCGAGCGCCTGCCGGATGTTGGCGGCGTCGGCCCGCACCGGGGCGCCGTCCCACGATTCCTCGGTCGTGACGAGGGTCGCGGTGGGTCCGGACGAGATGAGCGTCCACTGATGTACGGCGACGATGCCCTGGGCCGGGCCGCCCCAGAGGATGCGGCGGGGCGCCTCCATCGCGTAGACGGTGGAGGCGATGTCGAGGGCCGCGGTGCGCCAGTGGAACGTCGCGCCCGGCGTCAACGGCGTGCGGGCGCGTGCGGAGACGATGTCGGGCTGCCAGGACGGCCAGGCGGGCACGTCGGTCAGTAACCCCCAGACCGCGGCTGCGGGAGCTCTGATCGTCAGTTCGCGGCGGGCGACGACGGGGGCGGCACGGTCGATGCCGGCGGGCGGGTTGTCCATGCGGCCGAGTCTGCTGTGGCGAGACCCGGCCGCTCTTCGGTGAAAGTCGCCTAGACCGTCACCTAGATCGCCTGGGTGACGAGGTCGGTGAGCTGGCGGCGCGAGGTGATGTCGAGCTTCCTGAAGATGTTGCGCAGGTGGGCGTCGATCGTCCGGGGGCTGAGGAAGAGCCGGTCCGCGACCTCGCGGGAGGTGGCGCCGGTCGCGACGAGCCGGGCTATGTTGAGTTCCTGGCCGGTGAGCGCCTCCAGCACCCCTCTCGTCACCGATCTGGCCTGCTCGCCCGCGGCGGCCAGTTCGGCCCGGGCCCGTTCGGCGAATCCCTCCGCGCCCGTCGTGGTGAACAGGTCGTGGGCCGCGCGCAGGGCCTCCAGCGCCTCACGGCGGCGGCCGTCGCGGCGCAGCCACGCCCCTTGGTGCAGCAGGGCCCGACCGTGCCAGATCCGCATGCCGCCGGCGCCCAGCCTGGCCACCGCCTCGGTATGCAGGGCTTCCGGCTGGTCCGACAGCAGGGCGCCGAGAGCCGCGCGCACCCCGAGCGCCCAGTCGGTGCCCGCGGCCCGCGTGTGCTCGTCGAGCCGGGCGAACGCCTCGCGGGCGACGGCGTCCTGGCCGCACCGCACCGCCGCCTCGACCAGTTCGGGCAGTGCCATGCTGCTCGTCGACAGGTCGCCGTCGGTGAGTGCCAGCGTCGCCGATTCGAGCGCCGCACGGTGGTCGGCGACGCCGTTGGCATAGAACGCGGCGGCGCTGTGGGCCATCGCCGTCAGCATCCCCTTGCGACGGGCCCGCGACTCGGCCAGCACCCGGTCGATCAGCGGCCTGGCTTCGGCGGGCCGGCCGCGCACGGCCGCGACCTGCAGGTGGCCGTACCAGTGGACCGGGACCCCGGTCACCTCGGCGATGGCGTCGGCCTCGCCGAGCAGGGCGGAGGCGTCGAGCAGCGCGCCGCGCTGGGCGGCGGCCATGGCCCGCATCCAGAGGCCGACCGGCAGGATCATCAGCGCTCCGCAGCTCCGGGCCGCCGTGACGGCCTGGGTGGCGAATCGTTCCTCCAGGGCGAAGTCCCACAGTTCCACGGCGAGCAGCGCCGCCAGCGACAGGCGTCGTGACCACAGCGGGTCGGTCGTGTCCGACAGCATGCGGGACAGTACGGACACCGTGGCGAGATCACCGTCGAGGTAGGCGACCAGCGTGTCCAGCAGGTCGTCGCCGCCGGTGCGGTGCCCGGGGGGAACGGGTGCCTGCCGGGCCGCCTGAAGGGCGGTACGGCAGGCGGGCGAGGACCGGCCGACGACGAGCCCCGCCTGCAGCGCGTCCAGCAGGTACAGCCGGGCCCGGCCGGGGTCGAGTCCGGCGGCCCGGATCAGATGGCCGACGGCGTCGGCCGCGCCGTCGCGGAAGAACGCCGCCTGTCCGCGGGCGAGTTCGGCCTCGACCCGCCCGGCGTCGTCGATGGGGCCGTGCTCGGCCGCGTCGATCAGGGTGATCGCGGTCTCGAAGGCGCCGGCCTCCAGCGCCGCCCGTGCCGCGGCGAGGCTGCGCTTGGCCCGGAACCGGGGATCGGGAGTGAGGGACGCGGCCTGCTGGAGGAACGCGGCCTCGGCCGCCGCCCCGCCCCGCCGCCGGGCCCGCTCCGCGCTGCGCAGCAGATCGGCCGCGACGTCCTCATCGGGCCGGGGTGCGGCCTGAGACCGGTGCCAGGAGCGCCGGTCGGGATCGGTCTGCGGGTCGGTGACGTCGGCGAGCGCTCCGTGGACGAGCCGCCGGTCGGCCGGTGACGCGGCGGCGTACACGGCCGACCGCACCAGCGGGTGCCGGAACCGGGACCGGCCTCCCAACTCGATCAGCTCCTCCGCCTCGGCCTCGGTTCCGGCCTCCGGTTTCACGTCGAGCAGATCCGCGGCCCGCCACAGCAGTCCCGGGTCGCCGAGCGGCTCGGAGGCCGCGATCAGCAGCAACATCCGGGCTCCGGGGGACAGTCGGGAGACCCGCTCCCGGTAACTCTGCTCGATCCGGTTCGCCGGCGAGGCGGGAGTGGGCAGCCCGAATCCGCCCGCAAGTCCGGCGGGACCGAGCCTGCGCGGCAGTTCCAGCAGCGCGAGCGGATTGCCGCGCGCCTCGGCGAGAATCCGCTCACGCACCCGGTCGTCCAGCGGCACCGGAACCCCGGACGCCAGCAGGTCGCGTGCCGCCTGATCGGACAAGCCCGACAGCTTCAGCTCCGGCAGCCCGTCCAGCTCGCCGACACCGTGCGGATCGCGCAACGCGAACACGAGCGCGATCGGCTCCGCGCCGATCCTGCGCGCCGCGAACGCCAGAACCTGCGCCGACGCCCGGTCGAGCCACTGCGCGTCATCCACGACGCAGACCACGGGCGACTCCCCCGCCGCCTCCGACAGCAGCCCCAACACACCGAGTGCGACCGCGAACTGACTGGGCGCGCTGCCCTCCGCGAGCCCGAACGCCACCGACAGATCGTTCCCCTGCCGGGCCGGCAGCCGCCCGATCCGGTCGTGCAACGGCCGGGTGAGCTGATGCACCGCCGCGTAGGCGAAGTCCGCCTCGAACTCGGCCCCGTTCACCCACAGCACCCGCAACCCGTCCTGCGCGTCCAGGACATGCCGCAGGAGGGTGGTCTTGCCGATGCCCGCCTCACCGCGGACCACCACCGCACCACCACGACCGGACCTGGCCGCCGCGATCAGATCGGTTATGGCAGCGCGCCCACGTGGTGGGAAATAGCTCGAAATCGGAAGCAAATCCACAACGGGATCATGTCACGCGCACCACGGAACGGACAGGGTCGGTCCCCGTCGGCGCCCCTCCCCCTTCCCCGACCGGCGGTGCGGCCGGGACGCTTGATCCGGCCGACGCCGAGCTCGTCCGGCGGTTCATCGACCGAGGCCGGCGCGGGCAGTCGGCGGTACATCGACCGCGGCCGGCGCGGGCAGCCGGCGGTACATCGACCGCGGCCGGCGCGGGCAGGGGGCTCAGCCCGTCGGCGCATGCTCGGGTGCGGACGACGGCGCGCCGGCCCATCGGCGCAGAGAGAGGAGCGCATGCATCCGTTCCACGCGAAGCTTGCCCTGGTCACCGCGGCGGTCGCCGCGCTCCGCCGCTGAAGACGCGGGCTTTCGCGGAGTCGACGACCGTACGAACAACCGCGTGACAGCCCGCCGCACCCTCGGCGCCGGCCCCCAGGCCGCGCACAGTATCCGCGCCGCCCAGGCCGACCTACTCGACGTCCTTCCCGGCATCCGCCTCAACCTGGACGCAATGCCAACCCGGGGAGTTCTCGGCGCCCGCCCCGGCCGCGGCCCCCGCACCGCGGCGCACCCTCGGCGCCGGCGGCCGCGCCGACGACACCCCCTGCGCTAACAGCCTGGCCCGAGGCCCTGCCCTGTGGATACTGGCCCCTGCCAGCGGCTGACCGGCGCAGGTGCATCTGGAATTTAGCGGCTGACCAGCGAAGGCCGATCTGGAAGAAGGCAGCCAGCGTATGGGCGGCCGAGCCGCATGGGGGGTGGGCCAGCAGGCCGTCGCCACGGTGGACGGCGTGCAGTTTGCCCTTGTAGGCGGCGACGGCGGGTGCCCGGACGGTAGCGCAACAGCCATCTCGGAACAGGCCCGCGATGGCGGTTGCGGTTGTTCGGCATCGAGCATCACGGGGCCTTCCCGGGCGCTGCGGCACCACCGCTTGCATTACCCAGCGTCTGCAACTATCGTCGTACACAACAACGCGCGTCTGCAACTATCCTGCGGAGTGCGTCCCGGCCCTGCCGGCGCGGTGAGCACCGAGTGCCACGACTGTGCCCGACAGAGCCGGCAGACCGCCGAGGCATCGGTCCGCCGACGCCTCACCCCGACCGCGCCAAAGTCCCCTCGGCGCGGACATACCGATCGATCGAAAAGGCACCGCCATGTCTCTCAAGAACATCCTTCCCGGCCGGCTCGGCTTCGGCACCGCCCCGCTGGGCAACATGTTCCGCGCGATCCCCGACGAGGAGGCCCGCGCCACCGTCGAGGCCGCCTGGGAGCAGGGCATCCGCTACTACGACACCGCTCCCTTCTACGGCGCGGGCCTGGCCGAGGAACGCCTGGGCCAGGTCATCTCCGCCAAGCCGCGCGATGCCTACGTGCTGTCGAGCAAGGTCGGCCGGGTCGTCCTGGACGAGCCGGAGACCGATGTCCCCGACTTCGGCGAGAAGGGCGGTCTGTTCGAGCACGGCAACCCCCACAGGATCGTGCACGAGTGGACCGCCGAGGCCACCGAGCGCTCCATCGAGGGCAGCCTCAAGCGCCTGGGCGTCGACCGGCTCGACATCGTCTGGGTCCACGACATCGCCCAGGACTTCCACGGTGACGCCTGGCTGCAGAAGTTCGAGGAGGCCCGCACCGGAGCCTTCCGCGTCCTGTCCCGCCTGCGCGACGAGGGCGTCATCAAGGCCTGGGGCCTGGGGGTCAACAGGACCGAGCCCGTCGAGCTGACCCTCGCCCTCGACGAGCCCAGTCCCGACGGCTTCCTCCTCGCCGGCCGCTACACCCTCCTCGACCACACGCACGCCCTGCAGCGGCTGCTGCCCATGGCCCAGGACCAGAATGTCGACATGGTCGTCGGCGGCCCCTACAGCTCCGGCATCCTCGCCGGCGGCAGCCATTTCGAGTACCAGCAGGCCCCGCCGGAGATCGTCGAGCGCGTCGGCAGGCTCAAGGCCCTCGCCAGCGAGCACGGCATCAGCATCAAGGCCGCCGCCCTGCAGTTCTCCCTCGCCCACCCCGTGGCCACCGCCGTCATCCCCGGCGCCACCCGCCCCGGCCGCATCGCCGAGGACATCGCCGCCCTGAACGAGGACATCCCGGCCGCGTTCTGGCACGACCTGCGCGCGAGCGGTCTGGTCAGCCCGGCCGCCCCGCTCCCCTACGGCGCCTGACCCCCACCCCCGACACCCTTCCCCCCGCACCGCGTTCCAGGAGAACGACCATGGCCACCACTTCCGTCAGCCGTATCGTGCCCGCCCCGCCCGACAAGGTCTGGAGCCTCATCGGCGGCTTCGACGCCCTGCCCGACTGGCTGCCCTTCATCCCAGAGAGCACCGCGCTCGAAGGCGGCCGGGTGCGCCGGCTGAAGAACCCCGAGGGCGAGGCCATCATCGAGCGTCTCGTCGACTTCAACGAGGCCGAGCGCCATTACAGTTACGCCATCCTCCAGGCCCCGTTCCCCGTCGACGGCTACGTGTCCACCATCCGGGTCCATGCGATCCCGGGCGAGGAGAACGCGGCCGAGGTCCAGTGGTCCGGCCGCTTCAACCCGAACGGCGCCACCGAGGCGGAGGTCGTCGACCTGTTCACAGGCATCTACCGCGACGGCCTCGACGCCCTCCACAAGACCCTCGCCGCCTGACACCGCGGCCCTCACGGGAGCCGGCCGAGCAGCCCGGACACGCCCGACACGTGCCCGGGTTGCGACGCGCCGGCACAGCGGCCCCGTTCACCGGGCACGTTGCGGCCGTGGATCACACCAGGGGCCGGGGCAAGGCCGTCGCGCCCGATCAAGAGGCCCTGGCTCGGCTGGCCGAGTCGCATCGCGGACTCCGGAGGAGATTGGATGCCGGGGTGACGGACTGGACGCGGGTAGCCGACACCCACGGAGCGGCCGGACGAGTGCCGGTGCTCTCTCGGAGCGGGCCGAGCGCGAGGAAGCGCCCGCAGGCGCCCGGAGCCCGTCATCGCCGTCTCGGCCGACGAGCACGGTGGGGAGCACGCGGGCCGGATGGTGCCGCGCTCCAGGCGCGGTACCGAGATGCTTCCGGCGTTTCCGGAGATCGGGGCTGGACCCGCGCAGACGCCGGACGCGACCGCTCTGGACGGGGTTATGTGACCTGCACGGCTATCTCAGACCCAAGGTGTCTCAGGCGGTGCACCTCCGTAGACGAGACGCGTTCGCTGCCGGTGGAACGGGGAGCCGAGGAAGGCAATCGGGCCGTTGATGAGGATTCGTGAAAATGGCTCTGCCCGCAGTTCCGTGCATCCCCAAATCAGGAGGAGACGGTGACTGAGGCGCCCGAGGGGCCCCGATGTCTTACCGCCCACGGAACCGCCCCGCGCGCAGATCATCAAGCCAACCCGCCACCGCTACGAGGACATCCACCGCCTGCTGTAGAAGCGCTGGACCATCAGCGCGATCGCCCGACGCCTGAACCTCGACCGCAAGACCGTCCGCCGCTTCCGCGACACCGACCTGGACCAGCTGCTCGCCTCCGCCCGCGAACGCCGTCCCAACGGCGTGCTGGAGCCGTTCAAGGCACACCTGAACACCCGCTTCAGCGAAGCGCAGGGCCAGGTCAGCGGCACCCGGCTGTTCCTGGAGATCCAGGCCCGCGGCTACCGGGGCAGCCGCCAGGTCGTCCGCAAACACCTCGCCGCCTTGCGCGCGGGCACCGCCGAACCGGTCCGGGCCGACATCCCAGCCCCCGCAAGATCACCTCTTGGATCATGCGGCCCCGCGAGATCCTCACCGAGAGCCAGAACGAGCGCCTCCTTCAGTCCGGCTCGCCTGCCCGGACATCATCCGGGCCTGCGACCTCGCCCGCGCCTTCGCCGACCTGGTCCGCCGCCAGCGCGGATACCTCCTGCTGGAGTGGATCCGGCAGGCCGAACAGGTCGCGCCCAAGCCCATGAAGAGCTTCGCCGGTTTCCTCCGCCAGGACCTCGACGCCGTCACCGCCGGACTCACCCTCCCCTGGAGCTCCGGCGTCGCCCAAGGACACGTGAATTGGGTCAAAACGCTCAAGAGAGCAATGTACGGCCGAGCCTCGTTCGAACTGCTACGGACCCGCATCCTCGGAAACGGCCCGTGAGACAGTCGGACACGGCTCACTGATCGTCACCGAGGAGAAGGATCCATGAGAGCGTTGCCCGCCGTCACCGACCGTGATGAGTTCGACGTCCTGGTCGTCAGGACCGACTACCACGACGACCAGGCGTGGCAGGACGTGACGGCGGCGCTGATGGAGCCATGGGGGGACAGGCGGTACGAGGCACACGTCCACTTCATAGACGACCCGGCCTGCGCAGGAGCGACCGTTGACGAGGCGCTGAATGCGGTCTGCGCCGACGAGAACCTGGCCGTTGTCTTCCTCGCCGACCGGACAACCATGGAGTCCGAGAGCCACGAATTGCTGGCGGTCACCACGCTGACGCGGGAGGAGTGCGTGGACGACGAGGACTACGAGCAGCTGACCGAGTTCGGCCGTGAGTTCCGCACCGTCGCCGCAAGGGTCCACAACGTCCACGCAAACCTGAGCATCGGAAACCTGGGCTGCACCTGGCCGTCGGCGGGGGCGCCGACTTCCACATCGGCGGCGATCGCCATCACACCCCGGTGAGAGCCGTCCTGTCCTTGGCGCAGTGCAGGTCACGCCCCGGGGTTCCACCGCATGCCAGGCGAACCCGCCACGCCACCCGGTAGATCCACTTCATCGCTCGCGGAGACCAACTGGCGCACAAATTGACCAAGTTGTCCGTCAACATCGTCGCTGTGGGATCCGCATAGGCTGATGCGCGTGGATGTGACGGGGTGTCTTGGGTGTGACCTTCTGACCGGGCGCCGGGAGTTGCCCGGGGGTGTTCTGCACGAGACCGCTGCGTGGGTGGTGAACCACGTCGTCGGTCCGATGAATCTCGGCACCTTGATCGTCGGTCCGCGAGAGCACGTCGTGGCCATCGCCGAACTCGACGACACGGCGGCGGCGGAACTCGGCCCCTTGCTGCGCGATACCGCTCGTGTCGTGGAGACGTTGTGCCAGCCCGAGCAGACCTACGTCTACATGTGGTCACACGGCCGCGACGCGCGCAAGCACTTGCACATCGCGGTCCAGCCGGTGACCGCTCAGGTGCGGGCCCGCTACGGCGGGCTGCGCTCCGAGCAACTCCAGGCCCGGATGCTGGCCGACGGTAACGAGCCGGACATCACGGAGGTCGAGCAGTTCTGCGAGCGGGCTCGCGAGCTGTTCCGGGCGATCACCGACAGCAGCGCCGAACACCGAAGCTGATCACGCGCGCCCTCAACGTGAGGTGGGAAAAGGCTCACTGACCGCCAGGGGACTTTAGCGGCGTTCAGAGCTCGTAACACGATCACGGGTGGGCCTTCTTGAGGCGTCGCCAGCAGATGAGGCTGCAGGCCAACGAGACGAAGGCGTCGTGGAGTTCCAAGGAGCGAGTCGGGGCGGCGGCGTGGCCGGCCGGGCCGTCCGGCCACGGGCGGGATGCCATCGACCAGGACGAGGGTCTGGGTGACGTCGTTGACGTTGGCCGCGGTGGTGATGACCTTGAGCGGGATGCCGCGTCCGTCGCAGATCAGGTGGTGATTGCTGCCCGTCTTGTGGCGGTCGACCGGCGACGGACCGGTGTCGGCGCCCCCTTTTTCGCGCGGATGCGGGAGCCGTCCACGCGCGCGGGCCAGTCGAGTTTGCCGGCCGCGTTCGGCTCGGCGAGCAGGATGCGGTGCAGTTGGTCGAAGACTCCGGCCTGCTGCCAGCGGTCCAGGCGCCGCCACCGGGTCTGTCCCGAGCCGAATCCCAGTTTCAGCGGCAGGAGTTGCCAGGCTATGTCGTTGTAGAGCACGTACAGGATGCCCTGCAGACACAGCCGGTCCGGTACTGGCCGTGGGCCCGGCGACTTCTCTGGCCAGGGCGGCAGCAGCGGCTCGATCAGCGCCCGCAGGTCGTCGTACACGATCCATGGCCGGGTGCTCACATCCGCCCGGACGGCGGAGTCGTCACATCGGTCACGCCGGACCAGGGCACTACAACAAGATCAAGTCACGAGCTCGTAGGACACGGTCTGATACCGCAACGGTCTTCGGCGTGACTGGTTGCCAGGCTGTTCGCCGGCCTGGGCATGGATGGGGGTCTTGGTGATGTCAGGGCGTAACGGGGAGGCTAGCGAGGTGTCGCGAGTACGTCCCGGAGTACGTTCGCGAGCGTGACGCGGGCCAGCTCGTGTCGCAGGGTCTCCTCGATGCCCTCGTAGATCCTCTGCATCGCCGGCTGGATGCCGTGACCCACCACGCATCCCTGGTCCGGGGTGGTGCGGTGCATTGCGAACAGCGGGCCGGGTTCCACTGCCTCGTACACGTCGAGAAGGGTCATCGACTCCAGCTCGCGTGCCAGCGACCAGCCCGCGCCCACGCCCCGCCGGGACTCCACGAGCCCGGCCCTGCGCAGCTCGCCGAGCAGCCGTCTGATCACCACTGGGTTGGTGTTCGCGCTGGTCGCGATCTGCTCGGAGGTGGCTACCTCATGGCCCTGGCGCTGGTAGAGGCCGATCCAGGCCAGCGCGTGGGCGGCGATGGTCAGCCTGCTGTTGGCGCTCATGAACTCCACCTCTCGGTCGCAACGCTTCATGGTACGGCAGTGGTAACAGCGAAGGTTGCAACAGCCTGTCGTAACAATTAATGTTGCGACTGCCGGGAGGGTCAATCAACGAGGTAGAAGAATGAGCAAGCCACTCACGGGCAAAGTCGCCCTGGTCACCGGGGGGTCGCGCGGACTGGGAGCCGCGACCGTACGACTGCTGGCCGAGCAGGGCGCCGACGTCGCCTTCACCTACGTCAGCTCCGAGAAACAGGCGCAGGCCGTCGTCGACGAGGTGCACGGCAAGGGAGCCAAGGCCGTCGCCTTCCAGTCCAACCAGGCGGACACGAGCCGGGCGCCGGCGCTGATCGACGACGTGGTCGCGCACTTCGGCGGCCTGGACATCCTCGTCAACAACGCGGCGATCTCCGTGACCGGCACGGTGGACGACCCGGACGCCGACACCGCCGCACTGGACCGGATGCACGCCACCAACTACCTCGGCGTGATCGCCGTCATCCGGGCCGCCTCCCGAGTGCTGCGCGCGGGCGGCCGCATCATCACAGTGAGTTCCGGACTGGGCTCCCGGGTCGGCGCCCGCGGCCTTGCCGACTACTCGGCGACCAAGTCCGGGATCGAGAGGTACACCATGGGCGTCGCACGCGACCTCGGGCCCCGGAACATCACGGCCAACGTCGTGCAGGCCGGACTGATGGAGGGCGGCATGCAACCGCCGGACCCCGAGACCCTCAAGGCTCTGGTCAGCTCGCTGTCCCTGCAACGCATGGGGCACCCCGACGAAATCGCCGCGGTGATCGCCTTCCTGGCGAGCCCCGCCGCGTCGTACGTCACGGGCGCAGTGCTGGACGCCCACGGCGGCTACAACGCCTGAACCCGCACCCCTGCCGCGCGCCCCGAAGGACATCGCGCCTTCGGGGCGCGCACCGCCAACGACCCGCGTGTGCGTGGACGCCTCAAGAAGCCCGGATCGTGATCGTGTTACGAGCTCTCAGACCGTGTTTGAGATCTGCCGAGTCTCGTGATGGCGGGGCCGTTGAGCCCGGCGTGAGTGGTTCCGGGGGCGGGTATCCGTCGGATTTGACGGGTGATCAGTGGGCGTTGGTGGAGGCGTTGCTGCCGCCGGCGCGGGTGGGTCCCAAGGGCGGCGACGTGAGAAGCACCCGCGTCGGCGGATCGTGGATGCGATCTTCTACGTGGTCCGCACCGGGTGTGCCTGGCGGCAGTTGCCCAAGGACTTCCCGCCATGGCCGACGGTGTACTGGTACTTCACCTGGTGGCACGACGACGGCACCGTCGAGCGGATCCACGACGCCCTGCGCGGCCAGTCCGGGCCGCCGACGGCCGCAGTGTGGAGCCGAGCGCGGGGCTGATCGACTCGCAGTCCGTGCGCACCGCCGACACCGTCCCCGCCGGCACCAGGGGCTTCGACGCGGGCAAGTAGGTGAAGGGCCGCTAGCGGTTCATCGTCACCGACACCCTCGGCCTGCTCCTGGCCGTCCACGTTGTCGCCGCGAACACCCAGAACCGCGACGGCGCGAAGCACCCGCTGCTCTGGACTCGGCTGGACCGTCCGAGGGGTCAGAAGATCTGGGCCTACCAGGGCTTCGCCGGCCGCCTCGTGGACTGGGCCCGGGCGATCCTCGGCCGCGAGCTGGAGATCGTGCGCAAGGCCCCGGACCAGCGCGGATTCCAGGTCCAGCCCAAGCGCTGGGCCGTCGAGCGCACCTTCTCGTGGATCACCGCGCACCGGCGCCTCGGCCTCGACTACGAGCAACACCCCACCCGCTCCGAGACCATGATCCGCTGGGCAATGATCGGCATCATGGTCCGCCGACTCACCCGCGGCCATTCCGCCACACGGCCGGGCCCCAGGCCATTGATCCGGGTGGGGCCGGACGAGGATACGGTTCGGGCGTGACCGCTGATGCTGCCGCCCCGAGCGGGACCTGGAACGGCGCCTCGGTGCGCTCTCGCGTTGCCGCGATGGCACTGGAGGATCCTGAGCGTCGCCGCTTCGGTGCCTCGCACCACGGATACCGGCTTCAACCGCTCCTTTCGGAGGAGGCGATCCGCTCCTTCGAGCAACTGCACGGCGTCACCCTTCCCGCGTCCTACCGGGACTTCCTGGGCACGGTCGCCGGTGGCGGAGCGGGACCTCATTACGGACTGCTGGGCCTGGCAGAGGAAGTGGATGACGAAGAGGCCCTGCACGACCTTCGGACCGAGTGCCTGCGAGCCGGCTTCCTGGCCACCCCGTTCCCGCACATCACGGACCGGCCGGGACCGGGCAGGGGAGCCGACGCCGACTACTCGGTCGCGGGGACTCTGGTCCTCAGCGAGATCGGCTGCGGCACCTTCTCCCGCCTCGTCATCACGGGCACAAACGCCGGACAAGTCTGGCTCGACGACCGCTCCTGGGGCGGCCTGACCCCAGGACCGGACTTCCACGACTGGTACACCGCATGGCTGGCATCTCAGTAGATCTCAAACACGGTCTGAGTCGCCAGTGCAGCGGGCGTCTGCTGCCGGCGGCCCTTCGCATGGCCAGCCTGAGTGAGGGAGGAAACCTCTATGGGGGTGTCAATCCCTGGTCCGGCGCGCTTCAAGACCCGCATCGTTCGCGAGCGTCCGCAGCTTCGCTGGCGGCAGCTGCGAGGCCGCAAGGTTGATCCATAGACTACTGGTGGTCACGAATACGTCTTGTCTTCCTCCTTGACCTGGTCACTAGCGATTTCCTCATATGCGCCTTCACGCGCCTGCCGCGATGTCAGGACAAGCACCGCATGCAAGCCGGTGGAGCCTCGGGGAACCTGCCCGCTCACGAAGCCTCCCTCGGATGCGTCTTCGAGTTCCTTGCTGTTCGACTCCCGGAATCCACGAACCTGCTCGCTTTCGCGTTCGATCTGCTGAGGCCGTCCGGAACCGAGACGACCAGCTGGCGGTACCAGCGGCGCAGGAAGCCGCGCTCGAGTCCGTGTTCGTCGTCCGTCGGCTGTCCGCCCCCTGCCCCTCTACCACCGACCCGGACACCGTGCGCGGTTGGCTGACGTGGGCGTCGGTCGGAATGGAGGGCCTGCTTCCCAAGCGGCTGGACAGTGCGTACGAGCCTGCGGTGCGCGGGGGGGCGGAAGTAACACGGTGTGCGAGACCACCGAGGCGATCGTCGGCGCAGCAACCGGCCCCCTGTCCGCGCCCAGCAGTCTGCTGCTCGGCGGGTACGACGACGCCGGCCACCTTCAGTACGTCGGCCGCACCATTCCCCTCACCCGGACGGCAGATGCTGCGGTCGCCGACCTGCTCGCTGCGGGGCGGCGCGGGCACCCGTGGACGGGCTGGTCGTTCTCCGCAGGGTGGGACAGCCAGGAGAGGGGAACGTCAGGCTGGTGGGTGGCGCCGGGTTCACCGGTCGACGGGGCCGGAACCGCCGGCGGGTGAGGTGTTCTCGGTGGCGGCCCAGCTGACAAGGTGCCGTAGAGCGTCGTGCTCGGGGGTGTCGGGCGTGGCGCTGTAGGCGGTGAGGGTCAGGCCGGGCTGCGCGGGTAGTTCCATCGCGTCGAAGTCGAGGGTGAGGACGCCGACGGCGGGGTGGCGGAAGGACTTGCGGCCGGCGTGGTGCAGGCGCACGTTGTGCTTGGCCCACGCGGCGCGGAACTCCTCGCTGCGGGTGACGAGCTCGCCGACCAGTCCGGTGAGGTCGCTGTCGTGGGGGGTGCGTCCCGCTTCGGTGCGCAGCAGGGAGACGGTGGTGTTCAGGGACTCGTCCCAGTCGGGGAAGAAGTCGGGGCCGCCGGGGTGCAGGAACTGGTAGCGGGCGATGTTGACCGGCCGCGGGGCGTCATCCGCGTACAGGGGCGCGTAGAGGGCGCGGCCGAGCCGGTTGGCGGCCAGAATGTCCAGGCGGCCGTTGCGAATGAAGGCCGGTGAGTCGGTCATGGACTCCAGCACGCGCAGGACGCTGTCCGGGAGGGGTCCGCGGGCGCGCTTGCGGCGGGCGGGGCGTTTGGCGGCGGCGCGGGCCAGGTCGTAGAGGTGGGCGCGCTCGGCGTCATCCAGTTGCAGGGCGTTCGCGACGGCGTCGAGGACTGCCTCCGACGCGCCTGCGATGTGGCCGCGCTCCAGGCGGACGTAGTAGTCGATGCTGACGCCGGCGAGCAGAGCGACCTCTTCGCGGCGCAGGCCCGGCACGCGCCGGTTGCCGCCGTAGGCGGGCAGCCCGGCTTGCTGCGGGGTGATCTTCGCGCGGCGGGAGGCCAGGAACTCGCGGATGTCGCTCTCGGTGCTCACGCATTCCAGGCTAGGCCGGACGATGGGCAGGTGGGGGGCCCTGTCGGTACCTGTAATGGCAGACCCATCTCCACCCCCTTGATCTGCGGTTTCCTCGATATCGGCAGCGGTTGGGGACCCGGGAGCCACCCGGTCCCGGGCTGTGGCGGCCCGGGAGGCCGCCTGCGCCACACAGTGGTTCCTGACCGGGCCACCCGTTTTGATCAAGGAGTCATCACATGCCGAAGCAGTCCGCACCCCAGGAGCTCGCCGGAATCGCTCCGAAGCTCGTCGAGGTCACCAACGAGGTCCTGTTCGCCGACGTCTGGGAGCGCGCCGGGCTGTCCCCGCGCGATCGCAGCCTGGTCACGGTGAGCGTGCTGGCCGCCCTGTACCGCTCCGAGCAGCTCGGCTACCACGTTGGCGTTGCCCTGGACAACGGCCTGAGCGTCGAGGAGCTGTCCGAGGCCATCACCCACCTCGCCTTCTACGCGGGCTGGCCCAACGCCATGACCGCGATCAACCAGCTCAAGAAGATCGCGGACGACCGCGCCGCCGCCTGAACCGCACTGCCACGCCTGTCCCTCTACGGATCAAGGAAAAGAGTCATGGAACACATCACCTCCACCCCGACCATGAAGGCCCCCGCGGAGCGGTTCACGGGCGACGTCTACCTCAACATGATCGAGGCTCCCGCTGAACCCGCCCGCCTGGCGGCCGGACTGGTGCGCTTCACTCCCGGTGCCCGCACCAACTGGCACTCCCATGCGCTCGGCCAGGTTCTCCATGTCACCGACGGCGTTGGCCTGGTCGGCACCCGCGACGGCAGTGTCGTACGCATCAGCGCCGGTGAGACCCTCAAGTGCCCGGCCGGCGAGGAGCACTGGCACGGCGCCACCGACACGACTCTCATGGCGCACATCGCCTTCGTGGTCGGCGACGGGAACGGTGACGGCACGACCTGGCTGGAGCCCGTCACCGACGAGCAGTACCACGCTGCCCTCCCCGCCGATATAGCCGATATAGGCTGACGGCCTCCAGCCCTCTCGCCGCCGTCTTACTACCCCTCCTGCCCTCGTCGTCCTCGGCGGCGCCAGGGTCCCGGAAGGGGCGCGGACCCCGGCCGGGGCCGCCGGCCTTGGTGTTGAACAGGTGGCGGCCCAGGAAGTCGATGTGCCGGTCCTTGAGCGGGGAGAGCCGGGCGGCGTCCTCGCACCGCGCCCGCGGGCACGTGACACGGCGGACCGCCGCCGGCCGGACGAACAAAGAGAGAGGGGCCAGTACCACCTCACTCTCACTGCCGCCACCCAGCACCTCGGGGTCCGGCTGGCCATCCCCTCTCCGAACGCGGGGTTCGGTCATCGCCGAGCGCCGCGCCCACGACCTGCCGGACGCCGGCACCGGCACCGGCGCCGACGGGTCAGCCACTCTCGCGGCCGAGGGACGGCCGGACGACCGCGTCCTTCGGTGACCGGTGCCTCGACGTGACTCGGGGGCTGCTCAGGGGCACAGGACGACCTTGCCGAGGTTCGCCCTCGACTCGATCACCGCGTGCGCCCGCGCCGCCTCCTCCAGGGCGAACCGCGCGTGGACGACGGGCCGTACGGTGCCCTCGTGGAACCACCGCCACAGTTCCCTGCGCCATTGCTCGTACAGCTCGGGCCGGCCGCGGGCGATCAGCGCCATCTGGAAGCCGATCACCGACTTGGCGCCCACCAGCAGGTCGTAGGCCCGGACCGTGCCGCCGCCCGAGCTGTAGGCGACCAGCCGGCCGTGCGGGGCGAGGGCGGCGACGGCGGGGGTGAGCAGGTCACCGCCGACCGCGTCCACCACGCAGTCGACAGGCTCCCCCCAGCTGTCGTCGGAGTACCGTACGCAGTCGTCCGCCCCCAAGGAGCGCACGAACTGTGCCTTCGCGGCGTCCGACACGGCCCCCACCACCCGCGTCGCGCCCAGGGCCCGCGCCAACTGCACCGCCAGGTGCCCCACTCCGCTCGCCGCCGCCGTCACCAGGACCGACTCGCCCGGTGCCGTTCGAGCCGCCGTCAAGGCACCGAGCGCCACCAGACCGCTGCGCACCAGGGCCACCGCCTCCACGGCGTCGGCGCCCTCCGGCACCGGTGAGGCCATGGCCTCCTGGAGCACCGCGTAGTCGGCGTACCCATGACCGAAGCACAGCCCGGTCACCCTGTCCCCGGTCCGGAAGCGGCGCACCCCCGCGCCGGTCGCCACCACTTCGCCCGCCAGCTCGCCGCCCAGCGCAATCGGCTCGGCGGCCTCGCGGACCTTGCGGACGACCGGCAGGGTGACTCCGATCGCCGCGCAGCGCACCAGCAGCTGCCCTGGGCCGGGCTCCGGGACGCCGGTCTCCTCCAGGAACAGCGGGCCACCGCGGGACTCGTACCGGACGCGACGCATCGCCACCCCACTGCCGGGCCGGCCCGGCGGGATCGGTCGTGGGAGACACCCACGAAGTCATTGGGAGTCCCTACGATAAGCGGAGATTCATGGGGAAGCCCAATGATTTTTCGGCTAGGGTGCCTGCTATGGCCGAAGCACCCCTGACCGAGATCCGTTCCCTGCCCAGCTGGCTCCTCGGCCGGGCCGCCGCCCGGGGCCGCGCCCTGGTCGCCGACGCCCTCGCCGCGGAGGGCCTGAAGATGTGGCACCACGTGGCGCTCTCCGCCGTCCGCGACCTCGCGCCCGTCGCCCAGGCCGACCTCGCCCGGGGCATCGCCCTCGACCCCAAGGACCTCGTCGGCATCCTCAACGAGCTCCAGGACGCCGGTCTCGTCGTCCGCGCTCCCGACCCCGGCGACCGCCGCAAGAACGCCGTCTCCCTCACCGACCGGGGCGAGCGGCTGCTGGTGCGCTGCGAACACGCCGCCCGCGCCGCCAACGACGAACTGCTCGCCCCGCTGACCGCCGCCGAACGCGACCGGTTCATGGACCTGTTGACCCGGATCTCCGGCACGGACCGGTGACCGGGTGGGGCCGGTGACCGGGTGGGACCGGTGACCCGGTGGGACCGGTGACCGGGTGGAGCCGGTGGACCGGTTGGGACCGACCGGCCCTCGGGCCGGCGTTCCGCGCCCTGTCCACGACCATCACCGAGCCGGTGCCGTACCGCCGCGCAGCAGGACCGGATACGCCTTCGCCGCATCCGCAGCTCGCCCACCCGCACCGTCGCCGGCGACGCGGCTGAGGCACGGAACCGTGCCTCGCGTTCCACCTCCGGCAGGTCCCTCCGCAACTCGGTCCCACGACGCCCTTACAGCCGCAGCACGCCGGTAACAGCGGAACGTTCGGGCCATTCCGAGGGGCCGAGACGGGCAAAAACCGCGCCGGCTGCAGGCAACGCCCGTAGCCAAACCCTGAAATGGCCATTGCGCTCGGGATGAACGAGCTGGTCGACCCCGCAGTGGACATGCCCGAGCTGTACGAGCCGCGGCTGGCGCTGCTCACCCTCACCGAGGCACACGGCTTGATTGGGTGCTGCAGCACTTCGGCACGACGGACCACGGCTGGGGCGCGCAGGCCCGCCGCTTCGCGGCCGAGCTCGCCGCCCGTGTCCCCTCACGCGACGCATAGCACTTGGAGACCGGACCGAGGGTGTAGGCGGTGAAGTCACCGCGCGGGCGCCGGACTGGTGGATGGCATGGCCGCCATGGCGCCCTGGTGGGCAGCCCTCAGCGGCGGACTCCGCCCCCTGCCGCCCGTCTGAGGCCACCTCGGCAGATCTGGCATCTCGCCACCCAGGTGGTTGAACCCCGTATAGAGTCCCTCTGCTCTTGTTCGATTACAAAAGGGGGGTCCCTTTGCGCTCTCGTCTTGCCGTCTCAGCCCTGACAGTCGCGTTGGCCGGCGTGCTCTTCAGCGCGCAGACCGCGTCCGCTTCGACGCCACTGCCGTCCAAGAACACCGCCCACCACTGCGTCCGGCACACCACCGGAGCGTGCGGCTGGACGCACCACCAAAAGCCCAAGGACATATACGAGACCGCCAAGTGCAAGGACGCCTCGCTGTCCTACTCCCGGCACTCCCAGGGCACCTGCTCACACCACCACGGCGTCCGCTACTGGTTCAAGTAACCCACACACGCCGTAGGTCGCTACCTCCGGATGCGGAGGTAGCGACCTGCCCGACCGCCGGTCGGGCCAACCGTGTGCAGGCCGGTATCCGGGGGAACCGGACGTTGGAGCGGCCGCGGGCTGCCGCGATCACCACCTCGGCCCGGCAGCGGGCTCTTGTGGCCGACAGCCATCTTCCTCAGTTGATGGCACTCGCGGGACCGCAGCGAAACCGGCACGGCGGAGCGGACGGTCACCAGGGAGTCGCCGCTCCTCGGCATCGGGGAGGGCTGTCACGTGGACGCCGCTGGTCGGCGGGTTCGGGGGCTGACAGTGCCTGCTTGGGGGCTTCAGGATTCAGGATTCAGGGTTGGCCAGGCGGTTGAGCAAGGTCACGGCGTCGTCGTGCGCCACCGGTTGGAAGAAGCGTGCGTCGACGTCTTCGACGGCGGCGATCGCGCGCGGGGCCAGCTCGGCACCGACGGTGGTGACACGCAGCCGTTTGGCCCGGGTATCGGCGGGGTCGACCTCGCGCTCGATCAACCCCTTGGCCTCCAAGGCGCGCAGTACCTGTGAGGTCATCTTCACATCGGTGCCGGCCTGGCGGGCCAGAGTCTGCTGGTTGGGGTGTTCGCCCTGCGTGTTCAGCCACCAGGTGCAGGCAAGTAGGACGAACTGGACGTGGGTGAGGCCCAGGGGTCCGAGGGCCGCGGCGATATCGCGCTGCCAGCGCAGCGTGGCATGCCAGAGCAGGAATCCGGGGCTGTCTCCGGGGGTGAGGGCCATCAGTTCTGTGCCAGCTTGACCAGGGCGGCCATGGTCTCGGGCCAGTCCGCGGTGACGGCCGGACCGATCTGCGGGCCGAGCTGATCGGCGCCGGTGCCGGTGATCTCCATCCGGTATGTCACTCGAATGCGGCCCAACTCGCCCTGGTCGAGCCGATGAGTGGTGCGCAGGAGCAGACCGTCGAACCGGGCCTCGTCCACGAACAGTTCGTTGGCTGTCGCCTCAGCGACGATCAGGTGCACCGGGTCCTGGCCGGCCGACGTCATCACGATCTCAGCGTCCGCCGCGAACGGGCCGTTGATCCGGATGCTCGCGATGTCGGCGTTCCAGACTCCCCAGTTCTCCACGTCGGCCCACAGGCGCCAGATCGCCTCGGGTGCGGCGTCGGTCTCGATGCTGTGCTCGTAGGTCCACATGAGCGGCCTCCCGGTCAGAAATATTGTCTGCGGGAAGATTATCTGTGCAGCGAGTATCTGTCTACCCGCCCCTGAACGCCTCTCCTTCAGTCCGAGGGCAGCCCTCACGCAGCGCCGCTTCCACGTCGACGCCCCGATACCGGCACGGAGGCATCCAGCTAGTGCTCTGACCGGGAAGGTTCGCCCGGTTGGCGGGTCACTCCTGCTCGGTTGCGGCGGCGAGGTGACGGCGGCAGAGGTCGGCGGCCGTGAGGTGGGGCTTGTGCAGCGCTTCGCTGTAGAGGCGCATCTCACGAGCCGCCCGGTCCAGGTGCTGCCAGAAGGAGAGCGGCAGGTCGAGGTCGTCTCCGAGATCGATCAGGCAGTCGAAGGCAAGTCCCAGCTCGTTGTGCTGCAGGAACTCCAGCGTCGCTGAGAGGTCGATGCCCGGCAGGCCCGTCAGGTGTTCCCTGGCGGCGTCGAGGTGGCCACGGGTGCGGTTCCAGCTGGTCTGAAGCGCCTCACGATCAACGGTCATGGCGTCAGTGTCGTTGTTGCCGCTCGGAGGGTCACGCGACTTTCGCCAGCCGTCCTCCCCAGCGGATGCCCTTCTCACTGCGGATACGGGCGCGTTCACGTCGATGGGCGTTAAGGACGTCGGGGTGTCGTGCATTCTTGTTGCGCCAGCGTAGGTAGGCGTGAAGGGCCCTGGTCTGGACGGTGTGGTTGCGGTGGTTCGAGTTGGCGACGGTGCACTGTCGCAGTGGTCCGAAGTGGGCCTCGATCGGGTTGGCTCAGGACGCGTAGGTCGGGGTGAAGCACAGCTCCAGGCGGTTCTTCCTGGCCCAGCGCCGGCTTGTCTCGCCTTTGTGCGCGGAGAGGTTGTCCAGGATCACGTAGATCGGGGCGCCGTCCGGGCGGGCCGCGCGGATCGACCTGAGTGCGGCCAGGGTGTTCGCGGCCCCCTTCTTGCGGCGGTTGACGCCCCACAGGGTGTCGTCGCCGATCGAGTAGCGGCCGTGGAAGTACCTCAGCCGTGGGTGCGGTGGTAGGTCGCGGGGTGCCGCTCGGGGTGACCGGCAGGGGCCCAGGACGAGCCGCCAGAGGGGCGGATGCCGAGCGGGCCGAACTCGTCGAACGCGAACACACGGTCCGGGAAGCGCTCCAGGAGGTGCTCGATGCGGTCGAGCTGGGTGTCGCGGTCGGGGTCCGGGGACTCCTTCCAGGTCTTGGTGCGTTGGAAGGTGGTGCCGCGGCGGGCGAGCAGGCAACGTAATGCCTCGCGTCCGATGCGGATGGCGCGGCCGTGGACTTTGCGCAGGTAGGCGGCGAGTTTGCGGATTGACCAGCGGGTGAAGGGCTGGCCGAGCTTGGTCGCTCGTGTGGTGGCCGTCAGCACAACGAAGTCTTCGTCGTCAGGATCGAGTAGGCGGGGGCGGCCTCCCGCCCACTGAGGGTCAAGGCAGGCCAACCCGATGTCGTTGAACCGGTGGATCACGTCACGGACGGTGTCTTCGTCGGCCTGTACCAGCTGGGCGATCACCGGCACCCGGTTCCCGCCGGCCGAGGCCAGCAGCATCATGGCGCGCCGGTAGCGCACCGAACTGGTGCTGCCCCGGCGGACGATCTGCTGCAGCTTCTGCCCCTCCTGGTCGGTCAACCTGCGCACACGGGCAGGCTCTTCCACCGCACCCCCAGCAGTCGGATCAGCGGACGTCACCGCACATCCAACCGCCGGAACAGCTGAGCCGGCGAACCTTCCCGGTCACAGCACTAGCAATGTGCAAGCTGCGTGACACCCGCTGGCGTCGCTGGGTCCCCGCCCGGGGCCCCACACCTGCGCTCGGTGACCGTCACCGGCGCCGGCCCGCCGCTCTCGCAGGAGCGGCGGCCGTGCCGAGGCAGCGGTTCGCAGGTGTTCTTCAACTCGCTTCCTTGGACTGTGTCCGGCAGGCCGGGAGCGAGTAATGTTTGTTCCGGGACAGGGTGTGCATGCCGCAGGTACTTGATGGACTGGGACGATGAAGATCTTGTCGCCTCGTGTCCTGCGGGTGCTTGAACGGTTCAACGCCGCGTATCCCTGGGATCACAACGCCCATTACCATCGCTGGATCCTGCGGCAGTTGCCGAGGCGTTTCGGTCTCGCCCTGGACGTGGGTTCCGGCAGCGGTGATCTTGCAAGACTCTTGGCCGAACGAGCCCACACTGTGCAGGCCGTCGATTCCGACCCGGTGATCGCAGCCCAGGCCCAGAAGCTGACTCCTTCCGGGCTCCCCGTCACTTTCACCGTCGCGGATGCAATAGCCGAGCTTCCTGTCGGCCCTTACGACGTCATCACGTGCGTCGCCACGATCCATCACCTTCCGTTCACCCGGGCGCTCACCCGTTTCCGCCGTCATCTGGCGCCGGGAGGGACCCTGGTGATCGTCGGCCTGTCTCGGGCTCAGACACCTGTGGACCGCTTGCTCGGTGTGGTCGCCATTCCGGCCAACGCTGCCATGGGCTGGTTGAAGAACAAGGGGCGCCCCTCGCAGCGGCCCGTCTCGATGACGGCCCCTACTCGCCCAGCGGATATGACCTTTGGCGAGATCGTCCGCGAAGCCAGAGACGTCCTCCCTGGCGCACGGCTGCGACGACGTTTGTTCTGGCGCTATACGCTTGTATGGAATCAGCCCTGAGTGGCCCGATCACCTCAACGCCGCGGTGGAGCAAGCGGTTCGAGCCGCAGACGCAGGCGGCGGTGGCCAGGGCGAAGGGACGAGCTTCGCGGCAACGGTTCCGCGTCTCCGCGATGTTCAGCATGGGTGGATCTTCTCCGTGTGGGTCGAGGGGATCGGAGAGACGGGCGGCCCGCGGCCGCGCCCGACGAGGCGGGTACGGGACGGCAGCCTCCCGAGGAGGTCCGGCAGCCGGACGGGGGACCGCCTGCCGGACGAGCATGGAGCGCCCGGGCTCCTGGGCCGCTCCTCAGCGGTGAGGGGCGCCGCGGTTCAGAGCAACGCCTCTGCGGTGATGGGTAATTCGCGGATCCGCCCTCCGGTGGCGTTGAAGACCGCGTTGGCGATGGCGGCCGCCACCCCGACCTGGACGATCTCTCCGACTCCCTTCACGCCGAGCGGGTCGGCCTGGATGTCCTCGCCCTCCAGGTAGATCGCCTTGATCTCGGGGATGTCGGCGTTGACCGGGACCAGGTAGCCGGCGAGGTCGGCGTTGACGATGCGGCCGTCACGGTGGTCGGTGACCGTGTGCTCCAGGAGGGCTTGGCCGATGCCGCCGACCGTGCCGCCCAGGGCCTGGCTGTCGGCGAGCTTGGGGCTGACGATGCGACCGCACTCGTACACGCCGAGCATTCGCCGCACCCGCACCAGGCCCAGCTTCGCGTCCACCGCGACCTCGGTGAAGACCGCGCCGTAGGAGTAGTACGAGTGCCGCTCGGGATCCTGTGGCCCGGACCACGAGCCGTCGGCTTCGAGGTGGGTTAGGTGGTTGCGGGCCAGCAGCCGTTGGTAGGTGAGTGATGCGACGCGTTGCTGTGCACGGGCAGGCCGGTGCGGACGCTGGTTGACCTGGCGCTCGCGCCGGAACACCGCCGGGGGCACGGGGCCCTCTATGAAGGCCTCAGCCAGGGGTTGATCGACGTGGCCCGACTGCGTCGCACCCTGGCCTCTCTGCCGTTGCGAAGGCGGCAGACGGTCGGATGGTGCTGGCCGCGGACATCTCGACGTGGCCGCGGCCGGACGCCAACACCTTCCCTGACCGGGCCATCTGCCGTACGGTCGGCCGCGGCGGGGCAATGCACCAGATGGTCCCGGGCTGGCCGTACTCAATCGTGGCTGCTCTGGAGGGCGGCCGCACCTCGTGGACGGCGGCACTGGACGCGGTCCGCCTGGACACCAGAGCCGACGTCGCCGCGGTGACCACGGGCCAACTCCGCGAGGTCGTTGAACGTCTCGTTGCCGCCGGCCAGTGGCAGCCCGGCGACCCAAACGTCCTGGTCGTACAGGACGCCGGCTACGGCGCGTCTCCCATCGCCCACCTGCCGGGCGACCTGCCCGTCGAGGCCCTGGGCCGACCGCGGTCGGACCGGGTGATGCGCCGGCCGACGCCGTCGCTCAAGGAGTACCAGCCGTGCTTCGGCGGTCGTAGGACAGGGCTCGGGTGGAGCCGGTCCCATGCCTGGGCTGTCGCCTTCCCGTAGCGGCGGGTGTCGGTGACGGTCATGGCCTGCTCGGCGCTCCAGGAGACTGACCCGGCGGGCGGCCTGGCTCGACCACGAAGGGCCGCTGCCCATCATCGAGGGCACCGTCATCCGCCTCGCCGTGGAGAAGTTGCCCTGCGGCGGGGTGAACAAGCCGCTCTGGCTGTGATGGGCGGGCACCGCCGCCACCACGGCGGACCTTGACCGCTGCTGGCAGTCCTTCCTGCGCCGCTTCGACATCGAGCACAATGTTTCGCCTGTTCAAGTAGACGCTCGGACGGACCAAGCCCCGGCTGCGCAGCCCCCAGGCGGCAGACCGGTGGACGTGGCTTGTGATCGCCGCCTACACCCAGCTCCGGCTCGCCCGCCCGCTGGCCGTCGATCTGCGGCGTCGCTCGGGCAGATCGCGCCGCGGAGTCCCGATCCGCAGCCGCCGCAGCGCGCCGTTGACCACCTGCCGATGATCACGCCACGGACGGCCACGCCCATCCACCCCGGGGCAACAGGGGCTCTATTCGCTCCCACGCCGCATCCGTCAACTCACCTCGACCTGCCACAAGATCAGTGATCAGACTGCTCGTGCCCGGACTCCCACGCGGTGTCCGTCACGAACCGGCTCAGCCGGAAGGCGGTCGGGAGCGCCAGGCGCCCGCACAGCGTTTCGATCCGGATCATCGACCCGTCGGCTCCTGCCTCCCGAAGCTGGAGCAACTGCCTTCGCATCTCCGCCTGGTTCCGAGTCTCAACGATCACTTCCCACTGTCCCGCGTCCGGCGCGGTGTGAGCAGCGAGCCGCCGCCTCTCGGTCACGTGTCGCCGCCTTCTTTTCCTCTGTCCTGGCACCTGCCCAGAATCACTGGCCAGCGTCGGGACGGCAAGGCGATTGGACCGAGCACGCACATCCCCGCTCGGTGATCATTTTTCAGACAGGACCTGGCTGTGCTGTTCGGACAGGTTGGTGACGCGGCTGGCTGGTGGGTGTCCGTCGATGTCGGTGTGGGATCGGTGGTAGTTGTACCGGTCCAGCCAGTCGGGAAAGGCTGCCTGGCACATCGACGTCAAGAAGCTCGGCCGCATCCCCGACGGCGGCTGGCATCGCACCCAGGGCTTGCCGAAGGCCGACGCAACCGGGCCGTGGATGAGGTCGCCCGGCCGGGCACGCTCGTATCGGCGTACGAGTTCGCCGGTGGCCCGGTCGCAGAGGGCCAGGGCGGCCAGGTCGTGCCGGACGAGGATGCGGAGGGCGGTGGACGCGGCGATGCCCGTGCGGGCCGCCAGCCGCACCGGACCGATCCGGTGTTCGCTCCGCAGCCGCACCACATGCTGTTCGACCGCGGTCGGGATCTGGCGCGGGCTGTGGTGCGGGCGGCTAACGGTCCCGCATGCCGGCCTCGCCCAGCTGTCGGTAGCGGACGGCGGTGGTGTGGCTGACCTGGCCGGCGATGCCCGTGGCGTACACCAGCGGGCTGGCCTGGAAGCGCTCCGCGGCCCGCCGCAGCGGCCATCCGTCCTCCACGACACACCGGGTCAGACGCAGCCTGCCGGTCGGGGTGGGCGGGGCGTTGCGGCGAGACACGGGGGCCTCCTGGCGGTCGGCGGTAGATGTCGCACATCCACACCGAACCCAGAAGGCCCTCACCTGTTCCAGCACCCAGCACGCGTGGCACCAACGTCCCGGGACAGCACACCTAGGTTCTGTCTCTTTGGTCAGCGTCGGGTCCAGATGAGGATGCCGGCGAGGTGGAGTGCAGCCTGGTAGGCGATGGCGAGTTTGTCGGTCCGTGTGGCCAGGCCGCGCCACTGCTTGAGACGGTTGATGCACCGCTCGACGGTGTTCCGCTGTTTGTATGCCTCGCGGTCGAAGCCTGGTGGGCGGCCGCCTCGGCGGCCCCGCCGCAGGCGGTGGCCGATCTGGTCCGACGGCTGCGGGATGACCGCCCGGATGCCCCGGCGTCGTAGGTGCTTGCGGATGGCGCGGGATGAGTAGGCGCGGTCGGCGAGCACGGCGAGGGGACGCGTTCGCGGCCGGCCCGGTCCGTTGCGGGGCACGCGGATGCGGGACATTACCGTCTCGAAGGCGGGTGCGTCACCGGCCTGGCCTGCGGTGACGGTGAAGGCGAGCGGCCGGGCTCCACCATCCGCGGCGAGGTGGACTTTGGTGGTCAGCCCTCCGCGTGAGCGTCCGAGTGCGTGATCGGCGGGCTCGCCGGGGCGGGTCGCCCCCTTTTGCGTGCGCCGGCGGCGTGCTGGTGGGCCCGGACAACCGTGGAGTCCACTGACACGGTCCAGTCGATGTCGTCGTCGGCATCCGCCGCCGACAGGACGGCGGCGAGGATCTTCTCCCAGGTGCCGTCGACGGCCCATCTGATCAGGCGTTTGTGGGCGGTCTGGAACGGGCCGAGCTCGTTCGGCAGGTCCCGCCAGGGCGAGTTGGTGCGGTACTTCCAGGCGATGGCCTCAAGGGTGCGGCGGTGGTCGGCCCACCGCCGGCCGCGGACCGGATCGGCCGGCATCAGCGGCTCGATCCGGTCCCACATCGCATCAGTGATCACTAATCGGACGGACACATCCGATCAACTGATCAACTCATCAAAGAGACACGCTGCAGCTAGCACCGGCTCATGAGCCGGTGAGGCCGAAAATGGGCAAGCCTTCCCCGCTGGAACCGTTCAAGGGATCAGCGTCCGCACCACCGCAGTGGTTGCTGGCAACGTTTGCGGGAAGTCCGGCGGTGTTCCCCCCGACGAGACCAGTTCCGGCCACGGTGTTGCCGACGGCTCGGGCCGCGTTGTCAAAATTGCCGCAGGTGTTGCCGAACGAGGGGCTCAGGGCACCGCCGATGCCCCCGGCGTAGGCAGGCACTGTAACGACAAAGCCGCTCCCGAGAGCCGCCGTCGCGAGGCTGACAGCCGTAATCGACTTGCTGAAGAGTTTCATGCCCGTTGAACGACGCTTCCCCGGTGTAGGCAACGAGCGTGCGTATGTGGTCGACTCACCATCGGCAGAGGACCGGTCGGTCAAGGAGACACGCGCTAGTAGTGCTTCGTTAGGTTTGTTCTGGGTCTGGTTCTGCTGGTGGTGAGGGGTCGGCCGCAGGTGGTGCAGGTGCCGGTCCAGCACCTCAGCAGGTCCTGGAGGGCATCGAGGACCTGGTAGAGGGTCAGGCCGGCGGCTGGGCTTTTGGGTCGAGCCGCCGGAGGGTGAGGAAGGCCTGGGCGGCGGTGACGAGGGTGACGTGGTGGTGCCAGCCGCGCCAGGTGCGGCCTTCGAAGTGGTCCAGGCCCAGGCCGTGTTTGAGCTCGCGGTAGTCGTGCTCGATCCGCCAGCGCATCTTCGCCCACCGCACCAGGCCGGTGACCGGGGTGTCGGCGGGGAGGTTGGTCATCCAGTAACCGGTCGGCTCATCGGCTTCTTCGGGCCGTTCGACCAGCAGCGTCCGTACGGGCAGCACGCCGTCCCAGCGACTGCGTCCGCCTGCTTGTTCCTGGGCGGCGCGGCTGGCTTCCTTCCCCGAGGGGCGCACGTGGATCACGGCGAAGTGCGAGGTCATCCTGCCTTTGCTGCCCTGCCGCCAGGTGACCTGTTCGAACACAGCCTCCTCCAGGAGGCCCGGCAGCGGCCGGGGCGCCTCGCGGTATCGGGCCAGGGTCGGCGGCCCCAGCCCGCCGTATGCGGGTTGATACGGCTCGGCGCCGGCAGGTCGTGCGACCTCCTTCGGGTCGACGGCCACGACATAGGACCAGCCGCGCTCTTCCAACGCGAGCCGGAAGGAGACACTGCGGCCATAGCCGGCATCCGCGACGATCACCGGCACCGCCAGGCCCTGCGCGGCCAGCCGGTCCAGCAGTCCGAGCGCCAGTCGGGTCTTGGAGGCATGCCCGACCTCGTCAGGGATCCCGGCCCGCTGCCGCCGCCTGTCGTCGTGCACCCATTCCTCGGGCAGGAACAGCTCCCACTCCAGCGGGCACGACGCGGTGTCGGTGGCCGCGTGGACGCTGACCGCGACCTGGCAGTTCGCCCGCTTGCCCAACGCTCCGCAGTACTGCCGGGCCACCCCGACCGAAGCGGTGCCGCACTTGGGAAACGACACATCATCGACGACCCACACATCGGGGCGGATCACCTCGCACAACCGCTCGGCGATCCGCCGCCGCACCGGAAGCGGATCCCACGGCGACTGGTTCACGAACTGCTGCAGAGCCTGCATGTTGCCGTCCGGCAGCCGCTCGGCCATCGGCTGGATCGACTTGCGCCGGCCGTCCAGCATCAGCCCCCGCAGATAACAAGCGCCCCACCGCCGCTGATCCCGCCGCGGCACCGAAGCGAACACATCGGCAACGAACTCCGCTAACTCACCCCGGAGCCGTTCCACCTCCCCCAACCTCATACCGGAGACTATGCCCACCACCAGGCGAGATCACCCGACGTAACGAAGCACTACTAGGCCGTTTCGTTTGGATCATCTCGCTGACCAGACGACCTGGGGATCGGGATTCGCGTGATGGCTGGGGCTTGACGGTTGCGCACGGCCGCGTGCTGTGCGGAGGGGGGTGGACGATTTTTGGTTGTGCGTCCGTGTGTCATGGGCTTGGGTGTGTCCGTGACTGCATTGGATGATCTTGCACGGCCTGGCCGCTACCCGCGTTCCTCTGGTTATGACCCTGCCTGGCTCGTGGGCCTCGACATGGGGCCGAACCCGCTGTGGCTCCTGGAGGACCTGGCCGCAGATCTTGATCTGCGGCCCGGGATGAGGGTGCTGGACCTTGGCTCGGGCAAGGGAGCCACGTCGGTATTCCTCGCCCGTGAGTACGGCGTTGAGGTGGTCGCGGCCGACTGGTGGATACCGGCCGAGGACGCTGCCGCGGTCTTCGCCCAGGCAGGAGTCGCCGACCGGGTGACCGCTGTGAGGGCCGAGGCGCACGTCCTGCCGTTCGAGCCGGAGAGCTTCGACGCGATCGTCAGCATCGACGCGTTCGAATACTTCGGCACCGCGGACGGCTACCTCCCCTACCTGGTGCGGTTCCTACGGCCGGGCGGCCAGCTGGGCGTGGCGACACCGGGGATGACCAGGGAAGTGCGCGAGCTCGGGGCGATCCCGGACCACATCGAGGCGGTGGTGGGCTGGGAGGCCATCGCCTGGCACACGCCCCAGTGGTGGCGGTTCCAGTGGGAGGTCACCGAACTGGTGGACGTCACATCCGCGCGCCTCCAGGAAGATGCCTGGCGGGACTGGCTGCTGTGGGCGCGTGCCTGCGCCGAGCAGGGGCCGGACGCCGCGAAGGCGAACCAGCCGGTGATCGACATGTTGACGCAGGACGGCGGCGAATACCTCTCGTTCGCCCTGGTAACCGCCCGCCGCAGATGAAACGGCGCGTACTGAGGCATCTGTTACCGTCGCACGAGCGCGGCAGCCGCGTGAACGCGGACACGAACTGGGGAGGTTGATGAATATGGCCGTCAACGGCCTTTTTCGGCATGCCCTTTTCCGGTCCGTCAGCTGACAGAGCGCGGACCGGGTCACACACTCTGACCAGGAGAGATCCGTGCACCCCACTACCTTTGACGGCCCGAACGAGCTGACCACGCAGCGGCTCGTGCTCCGCACCTGGACGGCGGCCGAGGCCGCCGCCGTCGTCACCGGCACCAGCCGGCCCGCCAGCTGGGCCCCGGACTTCCCCGCGGAAGGCGACCGCGTCATTGCGGCCCTGTTCGACGACAACCCCGGCTGGCTGAGCGTCTGGGGCCACCGCCTCATCATCGAACGCGCCAGCGGACTCGTCATCGGCTCGATCGGCCTCTTCTGGCCCCCCGCCGACGGCATCCTGGAGATCGGCTACGGCGTGGTCGCCTCCAGGCGCGCCCGGGGCTACGCCACCGAAGCCACCCGTGCTCTTTGCGTGTTCGCCCTCAGCGCTCCTGGTGTCCACACCATCACTGCCAGCACGGAGGCTTCCAACGCGGCTTCCGCCCGTGTCCTGGAGAAGGCAGGCTTCGAACGACAAGACAGCTCCGCCGGCCTCGTCGACGGCACGGCTCGCTTCAAGCTGACCACCTCGTCGGACCGTCTCGCCCGCTAGGCGATCCCGGTCGGATCACCGGGCCGACCAGGAGAAGATGCCTGCGACGTGGAGTCCGGCCAGGTACATGGTTGCCGTCTTCTCGTAGCGTGTGGCAATGCCGCGCCATTGCTTGAGGCGGTTGATGCACCGTTCGACAGCGTTGCGCTGTTTGTAGGTCTCACGGTCGAAGGCCGGCGGTCTGCCGCCGTGACTGCCGCGCCGCAGCCGGTGGCCGTGCTGGTCAGCCGGAACGGGGATCACCGTCCGGATGCCGCGTTTGCGCAGGTGGTCGCGGATGGCACGTGAGGAGTACGCCTTGTCCGCCAGGACCACGTCCGGCCGGGTCCGTGGTCTTCCGCGGCGGCGGGGGACGCGTAAGCGGGCCATCACGTCCGTGAAAGCGGGTGCGTCGCCGGCCTGGCCGGCGGTGAGAACGAACGCGAGGGGCCTACAGCGAGCGTCGGCTGCCAGGTGAATCTTCGTGCTCAGCCCGCCGCGGGACCGGCCGATGGCATGGTCGGCCGGTTCTGCGGCCGGGGCCCCTTTTTGCGGGCTCCGGCCGCGTGCTGGTGGACGCGCACGATCGTGGAGTCCACCGATACGGCCCAGACCAGGTCATCGTCTGTGTCGGCCTGGGCCATCAGTGCGGTAAATACCCGCTCCCAGGTGCCGTCCAGGGCCCACATCCGCAGCCGGTTGTAGACACCTCTCCAGTTGCCGTATTTCTCCGGCAGGTGGACCCACTGCGTTCCGGTTTGGAACTTGAAGGCGATCGCGTCGATCACCTCCCGGTGGTCACGCCAGCGTCCACCCCGCTTCGGCGTCCGGCCCGGGAGCAACGGCTCGATTCGCGCCCACTGCACATCTGTTAACGGCACACCCAGACCAACGATCGGATGATCCAAACGAAACTGCCTAGCCCCCGCGCAGCCACCACACCAGCAGGCTCACGACGCCCGAACCGGCGGCCCCAGCGGCGCCGAGGGCCGCCTGACGGGCGAGGCGGCGCCAGAAGGCGCGGGTGGCCCGGGCCCGCCCGGCCTCGTCGATGATGCTCATGCTTTTTCCTCTCGCTCACGCCGGTTTCCGCTCCCATCGTGGCCGCGGTGAGACGAGCGAGAGGCGTTGCGGGTGTTGCCGCCCGAAGTGGCAGCGTCCGGAGGTGTTGCCACTCCGGGTGGCAACAGCTTTGTTCCCTGGCGGGGTTGGAAGCCAGTGATACTGGCGGAATGTACGAAGGACACGTACGCAACCCTGGCGAGCCGACCGGGGCCGCCCCGGGCCGGCCGGTTACGTTGGCCGCTCTGAAGGAGGACTTGCCCCCGGAGAAGCGGGCGCTGGCAGAGGATCTGCGTCAGGTCTTCCTGCTTCTCGAGGTCAGCGTGCGGCGCTATGCGGCCCGCCGGTTTCTCGACCCGGGCTCGGTGAGCCGCTACCTCAACGGTGGGCGGGTCCCGCCGTGGGACTTCGTCGCCGGGGTCATCGCGGACGTCCAGGAGAAACAGGCCCCCCTCACCCTCGAGGCCGAGGCGGCGCTGCGGGACCTGCACCGGGCGGCGCTCAGGAGCAACCGCCACAGCAGCGAGGCGCAGGCCCTCCAGGACCAGCTGGCCGAGGCAGACGAGGAGACCCGTCGTATTACCACGCGGCAGCGTGCGCTGGAGGAGGCGCTGCTCGCCCGGGAGGCCCGCCTCGCCCAGGTACGGAGCCGGTGCCGGAAACTGGAGACACAGCTGGAGGCGCGCCGGGGCGAGGTGCAGCTGTGGCGGGGGGAGTACGCCCGGCTCCAGGAGGAGAGTGGCGACCTCCAGGAGCAGGTCGTCTACCTCCAGGAGGCACTGGCCGTCACCCGTGCCGAGCTGATCGCCGCCGAGGACCGCTGCCACCGGCTGGAGGTCCGGCTCGAAGCCGTCCAGGAGGTGTCCGGGCCCGGGCGGGAGGACGATGAGCCGCCCTCGCTCATGGTGATGCTGGAGGAGGCCGACCGCAGGTCCTCGGTGCCGGAGCTGGTGCGCGCCGTGGGTGATCTGGAGCTGCGCACTCGTAAGGCCCTGGCGAGTGAGCTGGTGCGGTCGGCCAGCCAGTCCCGCACCATCGAGGAGGTGGCCGGGTTCCTGTGCGCGCTGCGGCAGGCGGGGTTCGATGCGTATGCGCGGACCGCGCTGCCCGCCATGGTGATGGTGCGCTCGGTCGATGACACCAGCACCCTGGCCCGGGAACTGTTCCGGGATGGCCTGGAGGACTACGTGGTGACCCTCGTTCAGGCATCGGTCGAGTTCCACCAGCCGGAGGACTTGGCCGACTTCGCCCTGTCACTGCACCGGGCCGGCCTGCCCGGGCACGCCGAGAGTTTGCTGGGGGCAGCGGCCGTGGTCCGTCCGGTCCCCGACCTGGTGTCGGTGGCTCTCACCCTGGCCGGCGGCGAACTCGACGACGCGGTGGACGCCGCCATGTCCGCCGCCGCCGCTCAGCGCACCATTGCCGATCTGGTGACATTGAGCATCACGTTGCGCGACAGGAACCTGGTCCAGCAGGCCGATGCCCTGCAGCGGGCGGCGGCGGCCGGGCGGTCCGCAGCGGACATCGCCGAGTTCATACGGTCCCTGACCGACCACGGCCTCGGGCCGGACGCCGAGGCCGTCTTCGCCGAGACGCAAGCCCGCAGCATCGGCCATCTGATGCCCCTCGTCCAGGCACTCGGGGACGGCCGCGACTGGTCAGTGCTGTCCCAGGCCGCGCGGTACCGCCCCGTCGACGACGTCGCCATCCTGATCAGTGAGCTGTACCTGGCAGGCCGTGACCAGTTCGCGGCGGACCTGCTGGTCCTGGTCGTGCAGACGAGAACGGCGGACCAGATCGCCCAGCTGCTGCACCACCTGGACGGTACGGCGATGGGTGCGGGGTCGCTGCTGCGGACCGTGGCCCACGTCCTCGCACCGGCGAAGGCCGCGGCGCTGCTCACCCAACTGGAGCGCCACGGCCTGACCGAGCCCGCCGAGACCGTTTTCCGGTGCATGCTGCACGGTGAACTCGTCGGCCAGGCTGCCCTGTTCCTCAGGGCCCTCACCAAGTCAGAGTCACAGTACGCCGACCAGGATCTCCTGTGCCGACTGGCCAACGACATGGACCTCGCGCCGCTGACGTCCCTGCTCCTGGCCCTCGAGACGGCCGGGCTCACCGGCCCCCTCGACGGGGTCATCCGCACCAGGTACATCTACTGCCCGGTCCTCGACATCGCGCTGCTGGCCAAACAGCTCCAGACGGGCGGCAGCGTGTGCGGGGAACAGGTACTGGAACGTGTCCTGAACCGCGCGATCCACACGCGCTCGCTCGCCGATCAGGCAGCCCTGGTCAGCGCCCTGCAGTCCGCGGATCTCTGCGTGATCGCGGAACGGTTCACCACTCAGGCCCTACGGACGCACGGGCGGCCCTTCAAGGACGAACTGACCCGGGAACGGACCAAACACGAGCAGAAGGTCCTGTCCCGCACGTTCTGGCTTCCCGCCCACCCCCGCCCCCGCTCTCACCGCCGAGGCAAGCGCGGGTAGGGCTGGCTGCGGCCGACCCGGTACACCGCCAAGGCCCGCGCCCGTAGTCGACGGCGGTGGGCGTCGCGGCGAGGACGGCGGCCGCACGGTCGTGCCTCTTCCTGCCGGTGTCGGGCGGTGCCAGTGCGGCGGGAATGCGTCGGTAGCCCCGCCCAGGTGGGGAAAGCCGCCCTTCGTAGACGCCTCACGCCCGGGCGAGGAGCGTTGGCAGGGGCGATCCCGGGCTTCGGTGCCGCCCCGCAGCGGCTGCGTCCTGCCGAGGGGGTCGCGGTCGTCCTGGACCACACAACGGCGCCGACGCTGTACGCGTCGGTGCTGTCGCCGGCGGCCGGCGACGCCGTCCCGCCCGGCCTGCTCTTCCTCCGGGTCGAGGCGTTCGATACCGACACCGCGGTCACCGCCACCGAGCTGATGCGGTACGGGCGCTGCTGGGCCGCCGCCCCTCCCCCACCCCCCACATCACCGGCCGGTTCCTGCTCGGCCTGCCCTCGGCCGAATGAGCGGTGCGTTTCAGATATCGGCCAACGGCGCCCGCTGTCGGTGTCGTTGACCCATTTGTACTGGGCCACACCACTGTCCGTGACGGTCATCCCGTAGTCGTACAGGGAGGTGCTGCTCACCGTGGGATTCGCTGCGAGCTCGTGGGCGCCCATCCCTGGTTTCCGTCGCCGACCTGCACGTCCACCGCGGCGCCGGCTGCGGCCAGTGCCCGGCTCGCGGTTCCGGCCAGGGGGTCTGCCTCGACACTGGCGACGTGCCCCGGGCCTGCCCGCCAGTTCAGGCCGGCTGAGCTCACGGCGACCAGACGTACGGTGTCGTCGTGGTGACCGCGTGCAGGCCAAGCCGGGTGAGGATCGGGGCGCTGTCGGCTGAGGCGTCGACGTAAACGTAGGGGACGGCGCGGGCAGCGGCGAGCTGGGCACGATGGGCGACCAGGGCCCGGTAGATGCCCTGTCCGCGCCACTCCTTACGAGTTGAGCCGCCCCAGAGGCCGCCGAAGTCGACGCCGTCCTTGAACACCAGCCAGGCGGCGCAGACGACTTCGGTGCGTGCCTCGGCGACGAGGACGATGGTGTTCTCCGGGGCGCTCTCGATCCGGGCGGCCAGGTCGTCGGCCAGCCAGCTCCAGTCTTCGCCCCAGACGGTGCTCTCCAAAGCGGCGACGCGCTGGAGGTCTGATCTGGCGGTGACACGGCGGAGGGTCACACCGTCGGGAAGGACGGGATCGGCAGCAACGTCCGCGGACCGCCCGATGAGCACGGTCTCGCTGTCCTCAGCGACGAAGCCGGCCGCAGCGAGTCGATCGGTGAGGTCGGCGGGGAGATCGTGAACGCGAGTCTTCCATTCGACCGCCTCACCGCGAGCAGCGTAGAAGTCACGCTGCCGCGCTATGAGCGTGTCGAGTTCTTCCCCGTACACACCGAGGTCGCGTGGGCCCGTGACGAAGCCTCGGTGCCAACCGACGACACGGGTCAATGGGCCGTCCTTCTCGATGCGAACGCTGCCGCCAGGCGGGGTGACACCACGGAGTTGGGCGTCATACGCGGCGCGGAGTTCGTCTATCAGAGTGTCCTTCACTCGAACACCGTACGGACCGGGTCAAGTGATTACGCCGGTCGAAACCGCGAGCATCAAGGGGTGCACTCTCTCAGTCGGCCACGGGAGTTCGGAAACAGGTGCTGCCCGCTGCCGCTTCCTGCCTCGATGGCCAGCCAGCCACCCTCCGGGCGGATGACCGTCTCGACGTTCGCATCCACGCAGCGCCGTCATTTCTCATCCACATCTCAGAGCCGGTTGATCACCAACTTCCTCCGGAAACCGACGACAGACGCTGCCCTTGGAGATCAACGAAGCCACTTGCGGCCCGAACACAGCTTCCCCACCACCAGCTTGCCTGGGCGAATGGCTGTACAACCAGTGCACCGGCTACGACGATCTGCATCCCGCACAGCAGCGTCCATCTACCACCGGCGAGCCCACAGCGGACTGCGCACTCTCGGCATCACCCTCAGCCATCCTGTATGGATGACCGCATAGCAGCACTCAACGAACCTGATCGCCTCAGAGCCCCATCGCCCCCAACGCCAAACTGATCAGCCCAGGCCGGCCCACCACCAACCGATCGGAAAACCGCCCCTGGACATGGGCGCACGGCGAGATTTGGGCTTGGAGTGGCCGTAGGAGGCGTAGAGCCGACTACCAGCGGAACCCTTCGGCCGGCATCCAAGCCGGCGCATTGCTCCGGGGCGGTGCGTGAGCACGATTGCCCGCGTGCGGCGCCTTCTGCCCTCTGTGCACTGGCCCAATCGACAGTGCACAGAGGGCAGAAGACATGAATGACGACGCGGAACCGATCGAGCCGCTCGCGAGGTCAGTGGTTCAGGTACGGCCAACCAGTCGACGTGCCCGTCCTCTGGCTGGGTACCCGGCGAGCCCTCCTGAGGTGCTGGCTGTTCGAACGACCTGATGGCACCTCACCTGTCGGCTGACGACGGCGCGCACCACCATGTTCACCCCAGTACAGGACACTGCCGGCGGCCAGGGCAAAACCGATCCCCGCGCCCACCAACGCCCCGAACACACCTCCCGAGGCGAAGCCGAACACAGCTCCGATCAGCAACCCCATCAACGAGGCACGGATGAAGTACCGGCGAATCCTCTCGTCCACAACAATCACCGCCTTTCACAGGGCCCTCTGCCCCGCCCTCCAGCGACTAACCGGCAATTCGTCACATAGGGTGAAGAACGAGTGCGTCCGCCACGCCGTCATGGCAGCGCCCGGCACCACGCCGCCGAGCGCGACGGCGCAGCGCATCGTCCAAGGACAGTGCCCCGAGCACGGCACCCGCACCAGCACTTCCGGGCGCTGCGCGGCATGCGAGCTGGACGACGAGTGGAGCCCGAATCCTGGGGGAGCACCAAGCCACCGTCGCGCGACTGTGCGCATCCCGAACGTCTCTTCGGCCACGACCGCGACGTGGCCGACCTCGCCCCCGACGGCACGGCGCGCGCTATCCAGAGGCGCTGTCGCCCCTGACGGGACGCGTACGCGCGGTGCACACGGTGGGCGACGGCGAACTGCTGCTCGACGTGGACGACGTGGTTCTGCGGCGGCCCGCGGCCCCTCTCGTCTTCCTGCACTCCCGGTTCCACACCGGCCCGATGCCACCGCTCGCATGAGCACCGCGCGGGCGGTGTCGTGCACGTGGTGCACATCGCCGTCACCGACGTCGAGCACCTCACCGCGGTCCCCCTGGAGAAGACCTGCGCTGCGCAGCAGGTTCTCGAGGCCGCGCTCAAGTCGCTCGCCGACGCCGGAGTCCGGGGTGCCGGTCATCTCGCCGAGGCACGGTCGCCGAGGTGCCGGGCGTCATCGCCCGGACGGCCCAGGAGGCCGAGGCGGATCTTGCTGGTTCTCGCCCCGCACAAGCGGAACATATTCACCGCCTGGTTCACGCCGCGGGTGAGCGACGCCGTGGCCCACGTCAGCGGCGCCCCTGTGCTCCTCGTGCCGGAAGGCGTCACCGCTTAACTACCAGGCCCCCACGCGGCCCCCGCAACGCGCGGAGCCCCCGTGTCGGCGGGTACGGTGTTCGACGCGGCTCACCCTCTGCAACCGGTCGCCCCGGCGATCCGGAAGGAAACGGCCGAAGCGGTGTTCGCCTGTGCCGCGCGGGACTCTGGTCGCACGAGATCGCCGGGCCGAGCGTGCGGGCAAACGGCCTCGGTCGCTCAGGAGGTTGCCCGCGTGCGAGGCGTCGTCGTTATCACCCTGCTTGGCGTCCAGCAGGGCGTGGCGCAGCACGTCCGGGGCGAGGACGGCGCGGGAGCGGTTTCGGCTTCCTGCTCCTGGCATGCTGCTCCCCCCGCACGCACTCGGCTACGGAATCCGCGGCGAGCTCGCCCCGAACGACGACGTCGGCCTCCGGGTCGTAGACGCCGCCGGTGCGGGCGCGCAGCCAGGCGATGCGCTCCCCCTCGCCGGCTTCGGCGGCGCCGCGTTCGTCGTCGGCCAGGTCAGCCGGTCGACTTGGGCCGAAGGCCGGCCGCCGGGGACGCCCGTGCGGGCCGTCGGCGGTCGCGTCATCAGTGCGAGCGCCGGTGCCGTTGCCGATGATCGACCGGCTCGTTGAGAAAGCGTGTCGGGAGAACGCGCTGTGCTGAGAGCCGCAGGGCTCCACCATGCCTACGGTTCCTGCGTCGTGCTACGTGGCATCGACCTGACCCTGGAGCCCGGGCGGATCGCCGGGGTCGTGGGAGAGAACGGGGTCGGCAAGTCCACTCTGCTCAAGATCCTTTACGGTGAACTCAAGTCGGACCGTGGCTGCGTGGACCACCAGGGCCGGATCGGCTACTGCCCGCAGCAGGCGGTACTCAACGACGCGTTCACCGTGCGTCAGCACCTGGAGCTCTTCCAGACCGCCTACGGGCTGAGCGACGTACGGCGGGCCGAAGAGATCGCTGACTTGTTGAACCTCACGGCGTTCATGCACAAGCGCGCCGGAACTCTCAGCGGCGGAACCCGGCAGAAGCTGAACCTCGTTCTGTCCGTGATGCACGACCCTCACGTGCTCCTGCTCGACGAGCCCTACCAGGGTTTCGACTGGGACACCTATCTGCGCTTCTGGGAGCTGGCCACGCACCTGTGCTCGGCAGGCCGCTCGATCCTGGTGGTCTCGCACCTCGCTCCCGACACCGACCGCGTGGACCCGCTGTGGCGACTCGACCGTGGTCTTCTGCGCAGCCCGTCCGGCGAGGCCGCCGCATGAGCGCCGGCCATCAGCTGCGGACGTTCCGGATCACGGTCCGCCATGCGCTCGTCGAACAGGCCCAGAACAGATTCGCCATGCTCCTGGTGTTGGGATTCGTGCCGTCCTGGATCACCCTCGCTCACCTGACAGTCCCGGCCACGCCCGTCCCGATCCGGGTGCACGGCGTCGCCGCCGTCCTCACGGCGGGCAGCGACCAGATCAGCCAGGTCGTCGGCGCGCTCAGCGCGATCACCACGATCAGCGGCTTTCTGATGTTCGCCGCCACCTTCTCCTCAGGCACATTCGACCGCCGTCTGACGATGGCCGGCTACCCCCGTACGCACCTGGTGCTCGCCAAGTTCACCATCATGGTCCTGGCCTCGGCGGCACTCTCCGTCTACGCCGTGGCCAGCCTTGCCTTGTTCTGGGAAGCGCGCCATACCCTGGCTCTGACTGCGGCCCTGTTCTTCGACTCGCTGACCTACGGCGCCGTCGGAGTGGCACTGGGCGCGGTGTTGCGCCGCGAGGTCGAGGGCATGTTCGCCATCGCGATGATCAGTACGGCGGACCTGTTCGTGCAGAATCCCCTCTACAGCCTGAACACCCACCGGACGACCGCGCCCTACCTTCCGTCCTTCGGTGCGGTGCAGGCAGCAACGGCGGCAAGCTTCTCCTCCACCGTCCAGCCCGGGCACCTCGCCCGCCAACTGCTGTGGTTCACCCTGACCGCACTCGTCGGCCTGGTCACGTTCCACCGGTGCACGCGTAGCGCTCGCGGCCGCCGCTCGCGACTCACATGGTCCCTCCGGCCTCGGGTACCGCACCTCGCGGAGGACGATCAAGCCCCGGTCGCCCCGTCACGGCCGGCCGGCGATGCCCCGTCTTTCCGACAGTGACGCCGCCGACCGCACGATCTCCCGTGCCGACGGCAGCGTTGCCGGCCGCCCCGAAACCAGTCCGGCACATCGCACTCCACGTCCTTCTCCGGTTCGCCGTCTCATCCGAAGGGAGCGGTTCTCCATGCCGCGTGACGCCGCGTTCTTCATGCCCTTTCCGCGTCGTACACATCCGGGTCGGGCGGCCGCGCTCGAGCGCAACATCGAATGGGGCCGGCGTATCGGCCTGCTGCCCAATGATCGCGCCGCGACGCTGTTCGCGTTCAGCGGAGTCGCGGAATTCGGCACCTACTTCTGCACGGAAGCCGGCGACGACATCGATCTGGTCACCAACTGCATGACGTACTTCTTCATCTTCGACGACTTCTTCGATACGCCGTTCGGAGAGCCCGCTGACGCAGCGGTGTCCGCAGCGTTGGAGATGGTGGAGCTGCTCGGGCGGCCCGTTCCCGCACCCCGTTCCGATGCTGCGCGGATCGTCGCGGCCTTCGCGGAGCTATGGGCTCGCATGGCCAAGGGCCGATCGGAAACCTGGCGCCGCCGCGCGGCCGGAAGCTGGCTGGAGTACATCCATTCGAACATCGCCGAGGAAGCCGACCGGCGAAGTGGTGACGAGATGACCCTGGAGGATTACCTGGCGGTGCGCCGGCATTCGATCGGCGTCGTGCCGACATTGCATCTGCTGGAGGCGGCCGGCGACTTCGAGGTACCACCCCTTGCCTGGCACAGCAGCCGAATGAGGGCCATGCGCAGGCTCGCAACCGAACACATGATCTTCACCAACGACACCATGGGGCTGGAGAAGGACGATGCCCGAGGGGAGATCAACCTGGTTCACCTGATCATGAAAGAGCAGGGGTGTTCTCGTGAGGCGGCCGCCCATCACGCGATCGCCAGCGCTAACGACCGGGTGCGGAGGTTCATGGTCTTGTATGGCGGTACCGCAGCCTTCTGTGATCGCATGGGGCTGTCCGGCAGCGAACGCGTCGCGGTACATCGCCATGCCGACAACACTCGAGACATGATCGTCGGTGACTTCTATGCGCATTGCGACATCGACCGTTACAGCGATGCAGGAGTGGCCCGCCTGAGCCCTGATCGACCGGGGCTGCTCGGTCAGGGCACCGGCGTCGCACCCGTGTAGCACCACACCGTTGCGCATCGTCCTCGGCGGGAACCTCGATCGAGTGAACGGACCCCGGGCGCATTGCACCGCCATCGGCAGCGCAAGAGCATCAGTGCCGTCACTGCCGTCAGTGCGGTCAGTGCGGTCAGTGCCGGAACGAGGACCCCCACAAGGCGACCCGTCGCCCCGGTGCGGCTGCTGTCCTGCCCGCCTCACCCGGCGATGTCGCGCGCACCCGCAGGGGGCACCGTACGTCAGTGTGCTCCGCCCGCCGCCTGGGTGCCGTAGGTCCCTGCCACCGACGCGAGCGGTTCCGCTGCGGCGAAGCAACGACTTCTACCAGGGCTCAGGGCCGATGCCCGGCCGCTGCCGCCATCCAAAGGAGACCATCGTGACCATCGCCGCCGCTGTCGAGGAACGCCCCCTCGCGACGAGCGAGGCGGCCCTCGCCGCCCTGGGCATGCCCATCGTCCTCACCCAGCCGGTCTACGGCCCCCTCGACCTGCACGCTCTCCGGGCCGCTGTCGACGACCTGGTCGATCTCCATCCGGTCCTGTCGAGCCGCATCGTGCTGTCGGACGAGCACTACGTGCTGCAACTGGACCGTTCACTGCCTCGCCCGCGGCTGAGCCTTGACTGCGACGTCAACCGCATCGCTGCGCCCCACCCGCTGGGAGCCCCCGTGTTCCGTATCGCAGCAATCAGGGAGGACCAGGACCGCCACACACTCGCCTTCGCAGTGCACCATGCCATCTGTGACGCCATCAGCGTGTTCACCCTGGGCGACACGCTGTGGCGAAGCTATACAGCACGCGTCACCCAGTGCACTCCGAAGCTTCCTGCCCCAACCACCGGGCTGCCGAGCTCCGTCGAGGAACACTTCCGCGCCCGATTTTCCGACGCCGAGCTGGCCGACTTCCTCAGCCACCGCGCCGCGAGGGTCCGCGGGCTCTCCCCGGCCTGCATGACCACTCGTTCCGCGTCGCAGGACCCGGAAGCGGAGACAACCGCTCACACCCGTCAGCTTCGGCTGACCGCCGACCAGACCGCCCAGCTCATGCGCGTCACTGATGCCGCACAGGTCAATCTGCATGCCATGGCCTGCGGTATCGCCCTGCGCGCCGTGCACTCGCAAACCGACACCCCGAACACGACCCGCACCATGACGTGCTACTCCACCATCGATCTGCGCCGCCGGGTCAAGCCGCCGCTGCCCCGGCATCAACTGGTCATGGCGGTCAGCGCGCAGGAGTCCGTTCTCGAGGTGGGCCCAGACGACCAGCCGGCAGACATCGGACGTCGGGTCTGGGAGCAGCTCAGGGCCGCCGCCACGAACGGCACCGTCGAAAAGTCCATCGCCGGGCTCTCCCAGATGACGCATGAACTGGCCACTGTTCCGATGAGCGTATCCGTCAGCAACCTCGTGGCGCGGACTCCGCTGGTCCGCCTGCCGCCGGGCCTCGTCGCGGGCCCGGTGGAGGGCTGGGCGATCACATCGGCCCCCTTCCCCATCGTGACCTTCACGGGCAGCGAGAACGACAGCGCAGGCGGCCTCTGCATCACGCTGAACCTGGGCCGGAGGTGGTTCACCGTCGAGCAGGCCGACGGCCTGTCCGAGGCGTTCGAGCGGATCGTGCACACCACGCTGCGCCCATAACCCAATTCGAGTGGATCACCGCCGATCACGGTCGGCCCCCCGAATCGATACCACGGAGAGACCATGGACACCCACGCCTCATCCCTCACCGATCCTGAGACGCCTCCGATGCCCTCGCAGACGGACATCCCCGTCGCCGGCCGTGCGTGGCCCGTGTTCGGCCACGCCTTCGGGTTGGCGCGCGACCCGTTCGCCTTCCTCGAATCACTGCCTCGACAGGGCGACTTGGTGCGCGTGCGGATCGGGCCGATGTCCGCAGTGGTGGTCTGCGACCCGGGGCTGCTACGGAAAGTCATGCTGGATGACCGCACCTTCGACAAGGGCGGCATGATTTACACGCGCTTGCGGGAGGTGCTCGGAAACGGGCTGGCGAACTGCCCGAAAGCCGAGCACCGCCGACAGCGTCGTCTGGCACAGCCTGTCTTTCATCCCTCCCGACTCCCCGCATACACACAGATCGTCACGAAGCAGGTCGCCGAGCGGGCAGAAACGTGGCAAGAGGGGCAGACACTGGACGTCCGTCGTGAGATGTACAAGATCACCGTGGCGATCGTCATCGAGGCGATGCTTTCCAGCGCGCTCACCCCTGCGCAAACCCAGGAGGCGCTGGACACCTTCACGGACGTCATCAACGGGTTCTACCGACGGATGCTGATGCCCCCAGGCATCGACCGCCTTCCCACACCCGGGAACCGCCGGTACTTCAGCGCGCGCTCCCGCCTGCGGAGGATCATCGTCAGTGCTGTCCGCGAACACCAGGCCACAGGAACCGATCACGAGGACCTGCTGTCCGTGCTGCTGGCCGCACGGGACGACCAGGGCACCCACGACAGGCTGACGGACGAGGAGTTGTACGACCAAGTCGTCACCTTCTTCGTGGCAGGTTCAGACACCAGCGCAAACCTGCTGGCATGGGTTCTTCACCTCATGGCCCGGCACCCGGAAGTCGAACAGCAGGTGCACACGGAAGTCGACCAGGTCCTGAAGGGCCGTCGGGCGACGTACACCGATCTGCCCTCACTGACACACACGGCCCGCGTCGTGACCGAAGCGCTCCGGGCCTGGCCGCCCGGCTGGCTCATCACCCGCACCGTCACTGCCGACACCACGCTCGGCGGCCACACACTGACCGCCGGCACCACCCTCATCTGCAGCCCCTACCTGATCCACCGCCGACCCGACCTCTACGCGGACCCCGCACGCTTCGACCCCCGACGGTGGGAGGACGGCTTGCCCGCACCCTCCGATCCCGCATTCGTCCCGTTCGGCGCCGGAGCCCGGAAATGTATCGGCGAGTCCTTCGCCATGGCCCAAGCAGTGCTCGCCGTCGCCACCATCGCCGCCCGCTGGAGGTTGCAGCCCCTCTCTCCGGCTGAGGCCCGCCCCACACGTGCCGCCTCACTCGGACCACGTAACCTGCGCATGCGGGCCGTCTCCCGCGCTTGAGCACGCGCGGCGCACACCGGCTGACCCGGGCGGCGAGCAGCGGCCTGCGGGAAACCGGTAACAGCCGACCGCAGGCAGCACGTAGCGGCAACCGTCGGCGGACCAGCCGCCGGCCACGGGCCGATCGCCGCCCCGTCGCACGGGCAGGCGGACAGGCGGACAGGCGGACGGAACGCGGCTACACGGCGTCGCCGACGAGGGGGTGTCCTTTCGGGACATCGCGGAGCCCGTCGGCCGTCGTGCGGGGCGTACCGGTGACCGGCGTGTCCCACGAGGAGGCCGACGCCCACTTCCGCTTCCTCGGCGCGATGGCCGCGCCGGCCACCCCGACCTCCAGCAGCCGGACCCGGGAACTCCTCCAGTGGCGGCCGGAGCGGGCGGATCTGCTCACGGACGTCGAGGCGGGCCACTCCTTCGACACGGCCGGCCGCGCATCCTGAAGATCAGACTGTCATGCGAGAGCTCAGGACATGTTTGACGTGATGTTCTCGGCACACCCTTGATAGTTTCTGATTGTGCTTCAGATGCTTCGGTTGTGACTCAGGAGGCGGAGGGCCAGCAGCAGGGCGACTGGTTGGTCGAGCAGAGGTACCGGCGGTGCTGGAGGTGCTCAGCGGCTCGCCGATCACGGAGGTCGCCCAGCGGTACGGGCCGTCGACCGCGTGGGCAACCTCCCGGCCGGCCAGGCCCTGGAGGTCGAACGCACCGCGGACCAGGACGGCTGGAGCACGTTGGCCGCCCATCGCGTGAAGATCGGGCCAGAGCTCGCCAACCGACGGATCACCGTCCGCCTCGACTCTACGTCGAGGACACCCACTTCCGCGTCACCTACGAAGGCGCCGAGATCTCCCTCCACGCCCGCCAGGACCAACACCCCGTGATCCGTTGGAAGGCCAAGATCCATGCACCCAAGATCTGACCGACATCCCCGGCTTCCTGGGCCTGTCAATCGATATTGATCTCGAAGGTTGACGTGCCGCCGTCCTGGGTGGTCAGGGTGACCGGTCCGAACGTGATGATCGCGATCGACCTCGCGCCGGGCCCGCGATAGAAGCCTGTTGCCTTGGTGATCCGAACGGCCAGAGCCGCGAGATTACCCACCGTCTGCTCGTCAGCCTCGAGCTCCGGCGCTGCGAGAGCACCGTGGTCGTGAGTCTCGGCCCAGTCGCGAACGGCGCGGGCGTCGCGGCTCATCTCGGGCAGGATGCTCTCGTTGGCCCATGCCCACCGCCATGAGGACGCCGAGGGGCTCCAGCTGCCGAGGATCTGCGCTGGGGCTGTAGCGGTCTTGTCCGGGAACGTCCAGGTGATGAGGCCAGTTCGCTGGTCGAGCCCCCACTGATCCGCCGAGCCGAGTCCCCACGACATGTGCGCGCGGGCCAGTTGGTCGATCACCTCCTCGCCCTGCATGAGCAGCGTGCTCAACTCCAGGTCGGGGCCCTGCGGGGCGGTATCCGGCTTGCCGGCTCGCTTGAACAATCCCATGCGGCGAAGTCTGCCAGGACGGCCCCGGCCCGACCGAACCGGCCTGTGGATCGTGCGAGCCAAGGAACTGGGGTCCCGTGCTCGATGACCCATAGCTCCACGAATCCAAGATCCGGCCGATTCTGTCCAAGATGTCCTGAGTCCGTCAAGAATCTCATGAACCGAAAGTGTCAATGAGGTCCCGAGACCTCACACCACAGTCAGACCGCCGTACGACGGGGGTTCAGCCTCTGGTCTGACCCCCCGCTCCTCCCCTTGCGCCCGCGGGCTGACCCTCGCCGATCCCGCAGCCGGATGTGGCCGCGGACGGCGCGTGGGAGCCTCCAGAAGCCCCAATTCGACTACCTCGGAGGTCACTTGTGCCCACACACTCAGCGCCGCCCGCCGCTCCCGCGCGACCGGCGACCGCCTCCCCCGTCCCCCCGTGGGCGCGGCGCGCGGCGGCCGCGGCCTTGTGGACGTCACTGCCGTCGGCGCTGTGGCGGTTCGCGGTGGTGGCCGGGATTCCGGTGGGTCTCGCCCGGTCGGAGTACGACGCGATGCTGATTCCCGGCTGGGGCTGTCTCGTCGTACCGGCGCTGTCCGTGCTGCAGGAGTCCCTGGCCTTCCTCACCCTGGGGCTGGTGCGGCCGTGGGGTGAGGTGTGGCCGCGGTGGGTTCCGCGCCTGCGCGGCCGGCCCGTTCCGGTACCGGCCGCCGTCGTGCCCGCCGCGCTCGGCGCGCTCTGCTGCACGGTCTACGGCGTGCTGTTCGTCTGGACCACGCTGCACGCCGACATGGGGATCACCCGGTGGGGAGCGTGGGTGATGAACGCCTGCTACGTGCCGCTGGTGGTGTGGGGACCGCTGCTGGCCGTCGTCACCGTGCACTACTACCGGCGCCGCGTGAACGGCACTCCCGGCCCCGCCCCGGCCCCCGCCCAACGGGAGCCGGGGTATCCCCCGCTCCCCCGCTCCAGGCCCGAGGCCCGCGGCGTGGTCGGTGTACTCGGGTCGGCCGGGGGCCGCCGGTTCGGGGCGGTGGTCGGCGGGCGCCGGGGGGGCGAGGTCGGCCGGCGACCAGCGTGCGGTGGGGAGGCAGTAGGCCCGGACCGGTGCGACGGACGGCCGGCGGAACCGAGGCGCCCCTGCAACCGACGCCGGTCCCCTACCGACCGGAGGCCGGAACCGCACCGGGCAAAAGCTCCCCCGCTTGTTGTCCGGTTTGGGCGGTGGGACATGGCCTTCGGCCGGGTAGCCGCTGCTGTGAGCGACGCAGGGCCCTGACGGCGCCCGCTTCGCGGGAAGGAGATCAGAACGCATGGCAACCGGCGCGGACTCGGCGAGGATCACGGCGAAGGTCCAAGGCAGGGACATCACACTCCACGGCCCCCTGACCAAGGACGAGATCCGGAGCACGATCTGGTGGTGGCAGAGTGTCGACCCCAGGACTTCCGAGGAACGGGAAGGACGTCAGCACGATTACGACGACTCCCACAAGGACGTGATCACGACCTTGGGCGGGTACTACGAGGTCTCCCCCGACCCCCGTACGCCCGAGGCTGAAAGGCTCGTGGATCTGGTGTACGACGAGCTCAACCCGAACGAGTGACACAACGCAGCACGGACACAGCCGGTGATGAACACGGTGACCAGGTCGGGGCGGCCTAGTCGCTGGGGTACGCGTCCACCGCTCCCGGCCGTCGGAGTCGGCCGGGAGCGGTGGACGCGATGGCTACCAGGCGACCGCGCCAAGAGCGCTTCCCCGCAGCATTACCGTTGTGTCGCCGTAGACGCTAGGACGACCGGCGTCCGCCACGGTCCGTCAGGACCTGCGCGGCCCGGTTCCTGGACGCACGGAAGCGGCGGAGGTACGACCGTGCCATGGGTCCCGGTGGAACACCCCTGGCAAAGGCCCGCATGTTGCGTTCGCCCGTGTTGTAGCCCAGGGCGAGGAGTTCGTCGCGGGTGTAGCGGCGTACGTGCCGTTGCGGCAGGCTCCGGTCGAGATCCTTCAGGTGCAAGGCCGCCGCGCGGATGGCGAAAGCGGGATCGTCGCGCAGGTCCTGCCACCTCTCCGACATGCCGTGCGTCCGCCGTACCTGCTCGAAGGTCGCACGGTGCATGTTGGCGACCCCGAAGGACGCCCCAGGCTTCCACCACTGCCACAGTCGCTCCAGCAGCGGGTGGTGCGGCTTGTACGCCTCGACGTGGAGCACCGTCATCACCAACAGGGGTGACACGTCGGCCTCCTCCGCGCTGCGCACCACGCAGCCGGTGTACTCGGCAGGGTCGTAGCCGCCGGGACGCAGCGGTGGCCTGCGACCGCCACCGCGGCCCGTCACCCGAAGCCGCAGCCCCGACATCGCCGTTGATCTGCCGGCCATCCTCACTCACCTTTCTCCTGCCGCCCGGCCACCGCGCGAGCGGCACACGCATCCGCCGTCCTGCAGTGCACGTGCCCGTGACGCCTGACCTCAACCAGGGCGTCCGGTGTGCTGGTGCGGGCGGCGTCAAGAGGTGCACACCGTACGCCCCGTTCTCGTCCTCGAACTCGTCGACATCGACGCGCCACCCCTGCGGTTCTTCCTCGGCACCTGCTCCTATCCGGTTGTCGAGGCGGCATGAACCGGTACTGCGCCGTGCAGATCGGTACCAGCAAGTCTGCCTGCCTGTGTGGCGACTACCGCGCTTCGGCTCAGGTCCGGGGCTCGCGGGCTGTTCGGGGCGCGGCCTTCACAGCTCGAACTCGAGGTGCTCGATGTCCGTGAACCGCACCTCTTCCAGGCTGCCGGCGCGGCGGCCGCCGTCCTGGAAGTACACCTCCTTGAGCGCTTCGGCGGCGATCTCCTGGAGGCGGGCGTCGCTGGCACCCTGCTCCTGGGCGTCGAAGAGGCGGGCGGCGTAGACGGGCGGCAGGGCGACGGTCAGGTGCCGGATGCGGTCCTGGTCCGTCGACCCGATCGGCGCGGTGTAGCCCATGCGGGCGCGGGTGTCGATGACGATGCCACCGGTGTTCGCCGCCCTGGCCTTTGCCTTGGCCCGGATCTGCGGCTGCCACCGCTGCTTCACCTCGCGCTCCAGGCGCGCGGCGAGGTCCGGGCGGGGCTTCTTGATCTGGTCCTTCACGTACCGCTCCACGGTGCGCTGGGAGACCCGCAGTAGCTGGGCGACCGCCTTCGTGCCCTTGAGCTGCCTGACCAGATACCGCATCTGCGCGGGCGCGCTCTTGGGCGCCGGGCGGGTGAACGCCTTCTGCACCGCGGCCTCCAGGCCGTCCCCGAACAGGCTCATCGTGGCCTACTCCTACTCTCCGTGGTCGACGTCGGTGACGGTGCCGTCCTTGATGTACCGGGCGAGGTTGAGCGCTGGGGCGTTGAACCGCTCGCGGACCTCCTCGCCCCACAGCACGGACTGGGTCCCCTCGTGCTTGACCAGGCCGGGGTTGATGCCGAGCTTGAAGCCGCCGGGCAGCGGCTTGCCCTCGCGGTAGGGCAGGAAGTCCAGCGGCGAGGGCCCGTTGGAGGCGTAGACGACGCAGTCGGACAGGATCGCGATGGGGTACTGCCCGGTGAACGCCGCGTGCTTGACGATCTTGCGGTGCAGGTTGACCCGGGTGCGGGAGATGACCGCAGCGCGGATGTCCGGCCGCCACGTCGGGCGGGACAGTGCCCGCCACGGCTCACCCGGCCGCCAGCCCTCACCACGCGGGCGCTCGCGCAGCTTGCCCAGACCACCCTTCACCGTGGCCTTGATCGCCGAGACGACGATCGCCAGCTCCGGGTCGCGGCTCTTGTAGCCGTCCATCGCGGCGAGGAAGTCGGCCGGGGCGAGGTCGGCGTCGACGCCGAGGTCGGCCATCGTGGCGAGGTAGGCGTCGCGCAGCCGCTGGTACCAGCCGTCCAGGTAGCGGCCGTTGTCGTAGCGCACCCACGCCTCCAGCGGGCGCACCTCGTAGCCGAGCTCCGCCGCGTAGGCGACGGTCGGCGTCGCGTACCAGGCCGGCCCCGTCGGGCGGTCGCCCTTCGGCGTGAACGGGGAGGGCAGCAGGCTGCCGTCCAGCTCCACCCACTCCTTGCCGACCTTCACCTTCGACAGGTCGACGTGAGAGAGGTCGACCAGCCACGAGCCGGGCAGCTTCGGATCGAACACGGGGGCCTGGACGTGCGTCGCCTCACCGAGGCCGACGTTCAGCCCGTTCGCACCGGCGGCGAAGGCCATGTTGACGTCGATGCCGACCAAGTGCCGCAGGGTGCACTCGGCATCGGTCATCGGCCGCGCCCAGTCGTACGCCTCCTCGAACAGCTTCTCGCCGGGGCCGCGCACGTGGAACCGGGGCACGTCCTTCAGAACCGGGTGGCCGTCGGGGACCTCGCACGGCGGCCAGTTCATCGGGGCGATGGCGTCCTTGCCGAGCGAGCCGGGGTTGTGCTCGGAGTGCCGCTTGCCGTCGGCGTCGGGCTCGGAGGCGCGGGTCGGCGGGTGCAGCGCGGTCATCAGCTCCAGGCCGGTGACGGCGGTGGAGCCGCGCGGCGTCATCACGCGCGAGGCGTACACGCCCAGGACGCGCGCGAGTTCGGCAGGCGGGAGCTGCCCGGCCTCGCCCCAGTGCCGGGTGTCCAGCGCGTTCCAGGAGGGGATGCACAACTGCACGCAGGCCCGCTCCGATCCAGTGGCGGGGCGGTAGATCCGCGCCCACGGGCCGAAGCCGCGCTTGGTCAGCTTCCACTCCGCGCGCGCGAGCTGCTTGATGACCTTGTGGCCCTCCGGGATCCGCCCGGCGTGCCTCTCCTCCCCCGTGAGCGTGACGGGGAGGCCGTAGCGCTCCAGCGCGGCCTCGGTGAGCACGAGCAGCGGGTCGGCGTCCTTGCCCGGCCCGGCGAGCTTCGGCTGACCGAGTTTCGCCTCGCGCAGCGTCCAGTCGACCAGCGCCGGGATGCTCTTGGCGGGCACGTCCAGGACCAGGCCGCCGGTGCAGTACGCCAGCACCTGCCCGTCCTCGACGTCGACGACCGCGAGCGGTCCGTTCTCGAACCGCGGGTCGGTGCCGCCCGCCGGGGTGCCGGCCGGGGGCGTCTTCTTCGCACCCGGGCGGCGCGACGTCGACGACGTCCTGGTGGTGCGCGCCGGACGGGGAACGGCCGCCGGAGCAGCGGCGACGGGAGCAGGCACAGGGGCCCGGGTGTTCCCGGGTGCGGTCATGCCCGCAGCGTCGGGCGCCTGGCCTGTGGCCAGAGTCTGCGCCTTCGTCGGGGCGGCGGTGAGCGTGGCCGGCGCTGCGGCGTCCTGGACCGGCGCGGCGGTGGCGTCGGCGGGGTAGAGCTCCGCGAGCTTGTCCAGCAGCCGGGCGTAGGCATCGCGCTCGGGCGGGCGCGGCTCGGTCTTGCCGGACTCCCAGCCGGACACCGTGGCCCGGCGCACCTTCAACGCGGTGGCCACTTCGTCGATCGTCAGACCGTGCGCGGCACGCAGCCGCTTGCGCTCGGCCGGCGGCGGCAGCTTGGCGCGGGACGCGAGCAGTGCGTCGACCGCGTCGAACAACTCGGACATGCAGCACCTCCTGAGCTGCACTCTACTCCGCGACGCACAAACTGCGTACATTTTCCGTACGAAGTGCGTACGAATGGCGTTCGAGGGTGGAAGCGACGTGCCGTACCCCTGTTGAGCAAGGGCGTCGCGATGAGGGGCGGATGGCTGGTCAGTCCGGCGGAGGAGACGGTGCGTTTCCGTGTTGGGCCGCCAGCGGCCGTGGACGGAGGGGAAGGCACGTGACGCGCCGGACGTAGGGCCTGGGCGGAACATGGTTTGCCGATCGCGGTGATCGTGTGGAGATGCATCGCACTGCGCCGGAATCCCTGGCTCTGGGTGGCGCGCACGTTGAGACTGGCTGCCGGCGTGGTCTGGCGCGCCCACACCCGAACCTCACCGGTCGATCAAGGAGTTCAGATGCGTCTGCGCAAGCGTACGGTTGCCGCCGTGTTCGTGGCCACCGCAGCCTTCACCGGCCTCGCCCCCCAGGCCCTCGCCGCCCCCATGCCCTGGGAGACCAGCAAGACCCCCGCGACCACCACCCCCGATACCGCCTCTGCGACGGCCGGCGAGAGGGGCACCGTCACCGTGCTGTGCGGTCCTCCCTGCTACCAGTAGGCAACCGCACGCTGGCACAGCTTCGGTGACGCGGCCACGATGAGCAATCGGTTTGGGGTGACAGTCCCGGCTGGTTAGGTTCCGGGCCATGAGCGGACCGGTGTTGGTGATCGAGTTGGCGAAGGCCGTCCCCCGCGTGGCGATCCAACGGCTCCGCGACTTTCCGGCTCCTGAAGTAGCCGGAACTCAGCCAGCTGGCTCACGCGAGTAGTACCCGCTTGCGAGGCAGTTTGAAGCCCGCTCGGCCGAACATCTGGCGCTTGAGCATCTTGATCCGGTTGACGTGCCCCTTCGACGGCACCCGAGTTCCAGGCCAGGGTCAGTCCCGCGATGACGGCGTCGAGGTCGCGGGCGATGCCGACGGCGAGGGTGTGGCGGGGCAGGTCATCCTGCCGGACGGCGTCGAGCCAGTCAGGCAGGCGCTCGCCCTGGCGCTCGGTGAGCATGGTCGCGAAGGCGCGGACGTGCCGGGTGAGGGCGTCGATTTCGCCGGACGTTCGTGCCTGCGGCGGGCAAAGAAACCGGAGGCGTAATGAGTCAGGGTGTCCGCAGAGCCACCGCTGCCTTGTATGTGCGCAGTACCGGGGCCGTTTCAATGCGTGCCACTGACTCCCATGCCACGCGCCGCGTGAGGTACGCGTGGAGCTCCTCTGCGTCCCGGCACAGCGCCTGCGCGACCAGATTCGTCGGCCCGGTCGTCGCCGCGACCAGCGCCAGTTCGTCGTGGGCCGCCAGGGCGGTGGCCACCGTCTCCAGGTGCGCCGGCGCGACCTGCATCCACAACAGCGCCGACACCGTGATGCCCACCAGCGCCGGGTCCACGTCCACGTCGAAGAACAAAGCGCCGCGCGCCCGCAGTTCGGCAAGCCTACGCGCCACTGTCGACGCCGTCGTGCCGGTCACCGCCGCCAGTTCTGCGTAGCTGGCCCTTGCGTCCTCGCGCAACGCGTCCAGCAACACCCGGTCCGCGCCTGTGAGCAGGTACGGCTCTTCCCCAAGGTACGCGGCTCGCCGGCTGACGCTGCTTGGGTCCTGTTCAGCGCGTAGCCGGGCCTGCTGCTCTTCGTCCAGCACGTTCACCCGCCCCCGCCATGCGGTCGGCCCGCCGAGGTACGTGTGCAGCAGGTAGTGCGCGGAGACCGAGGTGATCCCGGCGGTGCGTGGGATGTCGCGCAGCAGCAGCGCGTGCGCGTCCGGACCGGAGGGCGCCGTGTGGATGATCGCCACGATCTCCGTACCGCCGGACGTCAGCCGCACCCACGAGGTGTCCGGCCGGCGCGCGAGCGCCACCGCAATGTCGTGCGCGCTGCGCGTCGCGGCCGTCAGCCGCACGAACCACTGGTGTGCGCCCGCGCTGCGCGGTGTCGGCAGCGTCACTACCCGCAGCCCGGCCTGCGCGTACAGGCGGCGGTAGCGGCGGACGACGGTCTGCGTCGAGGAGCCGAGGATCTCGGCAATAAGCGTGAACGGCGCCCGCGCGTCCACCTGCAGGGCATGGATCAGGCCTCGATCCAGATCGTCCAGTACGAGCACATTCAGCAATCTAGCTGATCCGAGTGGAAGTAATCACACATCGACTGCGAAGAAATGGAAGCCGCCGCAGGTGGACGGGCACGGTGGTCACCGGTCCGTCACTACCCCGTATCCCTAGGGAGACCGCATGTCTCGCACGACCGGCACACCCGCCACCGCGCCTGCCGCACCGGGCACTCTCGCCGAAGCGCCCACGCCGTACCGGTGGCGCTGGATAGCGCTTGCCGCACTCCTTGCCGCCGAGGCCATGAACCTGCTCGACGCCACCATCGTCCAGGTCGCCGCGCCTGTCATCCACACCGATCTCGGCGGAGCAGGCGCTACCATCCCGTGGTTCAGCGCCTCCTACACCCTCACCTTCGCCCTCGGCCTGCTCACCGGCGCCCGCCTTGGCGACATGCACGGCCGCAAGCGCGTCTTTCGTACCGGGGTCATCGCATTCGCCGCGACCTCCCTGACGTGCGCGCTCGCTCCGACCGCCACCGTTCTCATCATCCTGCGCGCGCTGCAAGGGGCCGCTGCGGCCGCGATCATCCCGCAGACATTCGGGCTGATCCGCGCCATGTTCACCGGCCCCGAACTGTCCAAGGCTCTCGGCACGATCGGTCCCGTCATGGGGCTGTCCGCCGTCGCCGGCCCCGCGCTCGGCGGCGTCCTCACCCACGCCGACCTGCTCGGCGCCTCCTGGCGCGCCGTCTTCCTCGTCAACCTCCCCCTCGCCGCCGCCGTTCTGGCCGCCACACCCCGGCTGCGCGAGGACCGTGCCCCCGTCCGCCCCCGCCTCGACCCGGCCGGCACCGCGCTGGCCATGCTCGGCACCGCCCTGCTGGTGTGCCCGCTCGCCACCGGCCGCCCCGGGCCCGCAGCATGGGCGACTGCCGCAGCCGGTGCCGTCGTACTCACGGTGTTCGTCGCCCAGCAACGCCGCACCGCCCGTCGCGGCAAAGCCCCGTTGATCGAACCCGCCCTGCTGCGCGGCCGCTCCTTTCCTGCAGCACTGGCCACCTCCATGCTGTTCTTCGCCGTGATGAACGGCGTCATGATCACCGTCGTGCTACACCTCGAACTCGGCCTCCACGACGGGCCGCTCACCGCCGGACTCAGCCTGCTGCCCTGGTCCACGGGACTGGCCGTCGCCTCCTGGCTGGCCGGAAGCCACCTCGTCCCCCGGTACGGCGGGCGCGTCATGCACGCCGGCGTCGCAACGTTCGCCGGCGGCCTGGCCGCAGCCGTGCTCTCGTACCGCGCCACCGCCCCCGACGCCTACCCGACGGCCCTCCCGTTCGCCCTCGCGTTGGCCGGGCTGGGCTCCGGGCTGTTCACGCCACCGTTCTTCACCACTGCGCTGGGAGCCGTCGGACCGCAGGAGACCGGCTCCGCAGCGGGACTACTCAACGCCGTCCAACAACTCGGCGGGACCCTTGGCGTCGCTCTCATCGGCGGGATCTACCTCGACACGACCAGCGGCCCCCGCACCGCGGCCCAACACGCGCTCGGCACAGCCGCCGTGCTCCTGGCCGCCACCGCCGCGGCCGCCGGTGTGATGACGGCGCGCCATACCCGACCGGACGGCCCCACCGACAAGGCCGGGGGCGAGGCGGGCTGACCGTCGCACCCGCTGTGACATCCACGGGCCTGCGCCCGTCACACGGTTACAGCGCCGAACGGGCTCGCGGGAGCGGTTCGTGATCGCGTCGCGAGCCCGCTCTGGGGGACAGCGGTTGGTGCAGAGAGGTCCAGCACGGTGCCGCCGGCGGCCGGGACGTCCCAGGCACGGTCGGTGATCAGGCCCTGGAGGCCGACGGCGAATCCGGCCGGCTCCCGGCCGTCCGCAGCGGCGGCGCACATGAAGGCGCGATCCTCCTCCATGGGCGGTCTGCTCCTGCCGGGTTCCTCCTCCGCGCGCCGGCTGACGGAGTCAAGGCCGTCCGCGTGCGCCGGCATCACCCCGTCCAAGCCCGCCAGGGCCGCCTTGGCGCCAGCTGGTGCCCCGGCGGACGACGATCGCTACGAGGTCGTCGGCTTGGCGATGCTCGACGACGACTCCGACGTCGTCACCTTTACGCTGCGGGCGCACGAGAACCACCTCCACGCGGGTGCGCCCCGAGGCGGACTTCCGGTCACCGTTCGGCGCGGCACTGGCCGACGGCACGGCCCGGGGGATCCAGCCCTACGAGTCTGGTGGTGGCGGGCCGGAGGGCGCTGGCAGAATCAGCTCCCGTCACAGGAAATGAGGCCACGCCGGTCCCGTTGCGGTCGTGGTCCGAGGGCGAGGGAGCCGGCATGGGGCAGGTACCGGATGTGGAGATCCCGCTGGACCGTGATGTGTTCCTGCGGACTCTGGTGCGGGAGTTGGCGACGTCGCTGGAGTCGGTGATCGGTCTGGAGGAGGCGTCCGGTTACGTCAGCCTCGTGGGGCAGGCCGTCGGCACGCAGATCGACGAGATGTACCTCAAGGCGCTGGGCGTCGACCGGCTCACGGGTGAGCAGGTCGCCGAGGCACTCGTGGATCTCAAGCGCCGCATCAACGGTGACTTCTACGTCATCGAGCACGACGAGACCAAGATCGTGCTGGGCAACCGGGTGTGCCCGTTCGCCGAGAAGGTGCTGGGCCGGGAGTCGATGTGCATGATGACGTCCAACGTCTTCGGTACCGTCGCCGCCCGCAACCTGGGCTACGCGCGCGTCGAGTTGGAGCAGACCATCGCGCGCGGTGACGCCGGGTGCCGCGTGGTGGTGCACCTGGTCCCCGACGTGGACATCGAGACGGTCAGTGGCCGTGAGTACTTCGGTGACCAGGCTGTGGCTCCATGACCCTTGGCCTCTTCCGGGCCATCACCAAACCGCTGCCCCATCCGGTGCTGCTCTGCGGTGCCGACGGCCGCGTGCTGGCCGCCAACCCGGCGGCCTGCCGTTGTGACGACCGGCTGCGTCCGGGCGCCAGCGTGTTCGATCTACGGCCCGAGGACACGCCGTGGCTGCGTCGGCAGCTGGCGGTATGGCTGAGCAGCGGCAGCCCCGTGCCGGGTGCGCTGGTCGTCAAGGACGCCGACGGCCGCATGCGGCGTTTCCGCTGTCACGGGGCACGGGCCACGTGGTGGGACGGCCCGCTGCCGGTCCTGCAGCTGCACCTCGTCGAGGCGGGGACGTCCGACCAGTTCGTCGTGCTCAGCCAGCAGGTGGAGGCGTTGAACCGGGAGGTCGCCTTCCGCCGGGCCACGGAAGTGGACCGGGCGCGGTTGCTGGCCGCCGAGCAGGCCGCCCGTGCCCAGTTGCAGCACCTGTACGACCTGACCGCCGCCCTGGCCGGCGCGATCACCCTCGCGGAGGTCTCCCGCGTGGTCAGCGAGGTGGCGCCTGCCGCCCTGGGGGCCACCGGCGCGGAGCTCTACCTGCATTCGGAGCGGCTGGTGCCGCCGCTGCAGCCGGGCGACAACGGTGTGCCGGCCGACGCGGGGGGCTGGACCGACCTGGACCGGCCGTCTCCCGCGAACGGCTCGCTCCCCGGTGAGCCCGCGGAAGCGGTTCCGCTCGCGCTGTCGCTGGAGGCGGACGGTGTGCGGCTGGGCATGCTGATCGTGTACGGCTCGCACAGTTCCACGGCTCCCGAACACGTGACGGCTGTGGCCCAGCAGATCGCCCAGGCCCTGCGCCGGGCGGGGCTGCACGAGCACGAGCACCGGGTGGCCGAGCGTCTGCAGCTCAGCCTGCTGCCCCAGCTGCCGCACCTGCCCGGTCTGCAGACGGCCACCTGCTACGCCCCGGGCAGTGACCTGCTCTCGGTCGGCGGCGACTGGTACGACGTGTACGACGTGGACGCCGATCACATCGGGCTGAGCATCGGTGACGTCGCCGGCCACGGTCTGCCCGAAGCGACCGTCATGGCTCAGATCACCGCCGCCCTGCGCAACATCGTGCCGCGCTGCGGCACCGACCCGGCCGCCGTCCTGGGCGAGCTCAACACCTTCCTGGGCCGCTACCATCCGAACCGTATGGCCACCGCCTGCTACCTGGTCTTCGATCGCCGGACCCGCGCCCTGACCTACGCCGGCGCCGGGCATCCGCCACCGCTGCTCATCCACGCCGACGGCACCAGCGTCTACCTCGACAACGCCATCTCACCGCCTCTCGGGCCCGTCCGGAACATCTGCTACCGGCAGGCCGGCACCACCGTCGCCGAGCACGACACGCTGCTGCTGTACACCGACGGGCTGATCGAACGCCGCCGCGAGGATCTCGCCATAGGAATGGAACGGCTGACCGAGTTCGCCCGCACCACCAGCGGCCTGGACATCGCCGAGCTGTGCGACCGGTTCCTGCACCATCAGCCGGAGGCGGCGTTCCCCGACGACCGGGCCCTGCTCGCCGTCCGCTTCCCCCCGCCGGACTGACCGGACCGCCGGATCCGGATGCCTCGGCTGCGTTCGGTCCGCCCCACCGCCGCCGGCGCTTTCTCAGTCGAGGCCGGCCTCGCCGTCCTGCGCTGCCGTGCGGCCCGTACGGCATCCGGGTGAGGCGGCGGGCAGGGGATGGCCGGACCGGTGGGACGTACCAGAATCGGCCAGGGGTTAATCTGTGGTGTCCATGGCCCTGCTGCCTGTCCATGGTCCTCCCCTCTTCCGTTATCGAGGTGTGCACAGCGTGCAGGACGTCCGGTTCGATCTGTCGGCCTTTGGTCTCAGTGAGACAGCCCGATGTACTGCGCACCTACGCAAGGCCGTCAGCGGTGCGCCGTCTCCGGACGCGGCGGCACAGACGATCGCCGACTTCTTCTACGACAGTCTGATCAACGGGCGTGACGGACGGGCGTGCGCCGCGGTGGGGGTCTTCCTCGGCGGACCCTGTGACGCCGTCCCCGCGGCGCTCGGACACCCCCGGCGCCTGTCCCTGGCCGGTTTTCGTGGCCCGGACGCCCACCCGCCCGGCGCGGAGGGCTCCGGTCCGCCGGGCGTGGGCGTGCTGTCGTCCGACGCCGTCGACGAGGCACCGTCGGTGCACCGGCTGCTGGCCCGTCTGGGAGTGACGGCCGAGCCCGCGGACGGCGCCGCGTCCCCCGGGAGCGGCGCCGAGGTCGTGCACCTGTCCGGCGACCGGCTGGACGGGCTGGAGGGCTTGCTCCCCGGGCAGGGCATCGGTTCCGCACTCGCCTTCGGGGGGCTCCTGTCGCCGGGTGCGCGATTCGCCGTAGTGCTGTTCTGCCGTGCCCCGCTGTCCGCCGAGGTCGCCGCGCTGTTCCGGACCGTCGCCGGCAGCACGCGCCTGGCGCTGCTGTCCGCCGGGCGGCCGTCGCCCGCCGTGGAGGCGCGCGCGGCTCGCACCCTCCTGGAGAGCATGGAGGGCCTGGTCGAACAGCGGGCGGCGCACCTGCAGACGGTGGTGGACCAGCTGCGCTCCGCCACGACGGAGTTGCGACGGTCCCAGAAGGAGCTGGAGCAGCGGGAGCGGGAACTGCGCGAGGAGGCGGCGATCGTCGAGCTGCTCCAGGGGGTCGGCAGCGTCCTGGCCGCGGAACTCGACCTCGACACGCTGGTCCAGCACGCGGTCGACGCCGCCACCCATCTGGCCGGGGCGGCGTTCGGCGCCTTCTTTTACAACGTCCTCGGTGAGACCGGGGAGTCGTACCTGCTCTATGTGATCTCCGGCGTGGACCGGTCGGCCTTCGCCAAGTTCCCCATGCCGCGCAACACCCAGGTGTTCGAACAGACCTTCCGGGGTCTGGGCGTGGTGCGGTCCGACGACATCACCCAGGACGCACGGTACGGGCACAACGCCCCGCACCACGGCATGCCGGAAGGACACCTGCCGGTGCGCAGCTATCTGGCCGTTCCGGTGATGTCCCGGGGGAAGGTGCTCGGCGGGTTCTTCTTCGGCCATCCCGAGCGGGGGATCTTCACGGAGCGGCACGAGCGCCTGGTCACCGGTGTCGCCGCGCAGACCGCCGTAGCGCTGCAGAACGCCCAGACGTACCGCCAGGAGCAGGAAGCGGCCGCAGAGCTGCAACGCCACCTGCTGCCGGCGCTGCCCCACGTCGACGGGGTGGCCAGCACATGGCGGTACCTGCCCGCCGCACGCGATCGCGGTGCCGGCGGTGACTGGGTGGACCTCATACCGCTCGCGGACGGCGAAGTGGCGCTGGTCGTCGGTGACGTGATGGGCAAGGGCGTCAGGGCGGCTGCGGTGATGGGCCAGATCCGCACCGCCTGCCGCGCCTACGCGCAGCTCGGTCTCGCCCCCGCCGACGTGCTGGAGCAGCTGAGTGTCCTGGTGGACGACATCGCCCCCGGCTCCGTCGCCACCTGTGTGTACGCGGTGCTCGACACACGCCACGACCGGCTGCGTACGGCCGTGGCCGGGCACCTGCCGCCGGCGCAGCGCGACCCCGAAGGCGGCGTGAGGTTCCTGGACGAGCAGGTGGGGCCGCCGTTGGGAGTGGGCAGGCGCCGTTACGCGGAGCAGGAGGTCGCTCTGCCGCCCGGGTCGCGGCTGCTGCTGTACACGGACGGGCTGGTGGAACGCCGCGGGCGTTCCATCGACGACGGGCTACGGCAGCTGCGGGAGCTGTTGGCCGGGCCCGTGGGCGAGATCGAGGCGGACTGCGACTCCTGGCTGGACGCCCTGGCCGGGGGGCAGCACGACGACGACATCGCCATGTTGTACCTGCACCGGCCGGAGGACGCGTCGCACCAGGTGGTGGCGGTGGCCCGGGACTACGCTCCGGTCTCGAGCGCGGTCCCCGACGCCCGCGACCTGGTGTCCGAGGTCATGCGCGAGTGGGGCCTGCGGCATCTGGCGAACGACATGATGCTGATCGCCGACGAGATGGTCGCCAACGCGGTCCGCCACGCCAGGACGCCGCTGCGCGTCGAGCTGCGGCGGGCCGGTGAGCGTGTCGTGCTGGAGGTCACGGACAGCAGTCCCGAGGAGCCGCGTCTCATCGTCTCCCATCCCGGCGAGTTCGGGCATCGGGGCATATTCCTGGTCGACGCCATCGCGACGCGATGGGGCACCCGCTGGATCGACGGAGGAAAAGTGGTGTGGGCGGAGATCAAGACCTCCTCGTGACGACGTACCCCGGTCGGCTCCCGGCCGGGACAAGGACAACCAGCCCACTCGTTCGCCCCGGACTCAGGAGAGACGCCCCCGATGACCCCCTCCCCCGGCCCCGAGGCTGACAAGCCCGCCGACATCTCGCCGCCGGTCGGCTCCGCGAGTCTGGTCCCGTCCGGCCCGACGCTTTCCCTCGCGTCGCACCGGGGCCCTCGGCACGCGGTCGTCGCCGTGGACGGCGCCATCGACTACCACACCGCGCCCCAGTTGCTGGGACACCTCACCACCGCGGAGATACAGACCGTCCCGCTGCTGGTCCTGGACCTGACCCACGTGGACTTCTGCGACTCCAGCGCGCTGGGGGCCTTCGTCGCGATCCACCGTCGGCGTACGGACGCGGGACTCCGGTTCGCGTTGACCGGTATCCAGCCGGAGGTGCGACGCATCCTCGAACTCACCCGCCTCGCGACCGTCCTGCCGCTGCACGAGTCGGTCGAGGATGCGCTTTCCGCTGATTGAGGGGGGTCGGTCCGGTCAGGTACCGGTGCCCGGCTCCTTGGCCCAGCGGCTCGCGACAGGTGTGTCACAGGGTTGCGGGACTGCTTGACCCTGCCCCCAGGGGGAGGGCAACAGTGTCTCCTCAGATCACAGGAGTGTGCCCGTCGGCCAGGCGGGGTGATGAGGGGGAGTTCGCGTGACCGAGGTTTGCGTCATCTTCGACATCGGCGGCGTACTGGAGATCACGCCGGAAACGGGATGGGCGCAACGGTGGCAAGAGCGGCTGGAGTTGCCACTGGGCACCGTGCACGAGCGGATGCGCGACGTGTGGCGTGCCGGAAGCGTCGGGAAAATCAGCGAACGAGACGTGGAGTGGGAAGTGGCATCACGTCTGGGTCTCGGCGTTCACCAGGTCCAAGCCTTCATGGCTGATCTCTGGGCGGAGTACCTGGGAGCCCCGAACGAGGAACTCGTTGCCTACGTGCAGGGGCTGCGGGGGCGATGCAGGCTGGGCATCCTCAGCAACAGCTTCGTCGGAGCCCGCGAGCGGGAGACGGCGCTGTACCACTTCGATGAACTGGTTGAGCGGATCGTCTACTCGCACGAGATCGGCATCGAAAAGCCTGACCTGCGTGCCTTCGAAGCTGCTTGCGCCAGCCTGGGGGTGCAGGCGGAGAGCTGCCTCTTCGTGGACGACGTGGCGGCCAACGTGCAAGCCGCCCAGGCGGCGGGCATGCAGGCGCATCTGTTCGAGGACAACGCCGGCACTGTCACGCGCATCGCAGCTCATCTGGACGCTGGGTCCTTGGCTCCGGCACACGTCCTGTTCGGGTGACGCGTCCGGCCAGACCGAATCCATGCGAGTCCGAGAAGCGCTTGCGGGCGTTCTCCTTCGATGACTGCGGTTTGAGGGAGACGGCGGCGGGGCTGATCGCGTGGTGGCTCGAAGAGTTCTCCGGCAGGGTGGCCTGCCTGGGGCGCGCCCCTTCAGGTCGGCGAGCCCCAGGGTACTGGGCGCAACAGTCGCGGCGTCCTGGGACTCAGGTCGCCGTCGCGGCTGCCGCCGCCCGGCCCGCCTGGCGGCCGGAGAACAGGCAGCCGCCGAGGAAGGTGCCCTCCAGAGAGCGGTATCCGTGGACGCCGCCTCCGCCGAAGCCCGCGACCTCGCCGGCCGCGTACAGCCCTGGGATCGGGTCGCCCGCGGCGTTCAGGACGCGGCCGGTGAGGTCGGTCTGCAGGCCACCGAGGGTCTTCCGGGTGAGAATGTTGAGGCGGACGGCGATGAGCGGGCCGGCACCGGAGTCCATGATCTTGTGGACCGGGGCCGTACGGCTGAGGGTGTCTCCGGGATAGGCCAGTGCGTTGCGGATACCCATGACCTGGACGTCCTTGGTGTAGGGGTTGTCGATCTCCCGGTCCCGGGCGTCGATCTGGCGCTGGAGGTCGTCCAGCTTGATCAGGTTGTCGCCGGTGAGTTTGTTCATGCCTCTGACGAGTTCGGAGAGGGTCGTAGCGACGACGAAGTCCACTCCGTTCTTCTTGAACTTCTCGATCGGCTCCGGGCTCTGCCAGATGCGGGAGAGCAGCTTCCAGACGTTCTTCTCGGTCAGGTCCGGATTCTGTTCGGATCCGGAGAGCGCGAACTCCTTGGCGAGGATCTTCTGGGTGGTAACGAACCAGGAGTAGTCGTAACCGGTGTCGGTGATCGACTTCAGGGTGTGGAGGGTGTCGTAGCCGGGGATGTCGGGCGAGTTGAAGCGTTTGCCGGTGGCGTCGAACCACATGGATGACGGTCCGGGCAGGATGCGGATGCCGTGGTTCGGCCAGATCGGGTCGTAGTTGCGCAGGCCCTCGGTGTAGTGCCACATCCGGTCGGGATTGACGATACGGCCGCCCGCCTTCTCCGTGATCGCGAGCATCCGTCCGTCCACGTGCGCCGGGACGCCGGTGACCATGAACTTCGGTGGTGTACCGAGGCGGGCGGGCCAGTTCTGCCGCACGAGGTCGTGGTTGGCGCCGATGCCACCGGAGGTGACGATCACGACCGGGGCGCGGAGCTCGAACTCGCCCACGACCGTGCGCGAGCTGGGCTTGCCGCGCTGGGCATCGCTCGGTTCCAGGATCGCGCCGCGTACGCCGGTGACGGTGCCGCCCGAGGTCATGATGTCGTCCACGCGGTGCCGGAACCTGAAGGTGACCTTGCCGTCGGCCTCCGCGGCCTGCACCTTCTTCTCGAACGGCTCGACGACGGCCGGCCCGGTGCCCCAGGTGACATGAAAGCGAGGCACCGAGTTGCCGTGCCCGTCCGCGAGCCCACCACCGCGCTCGGCCCAGCCGACGACCGGGAACCACTGCACACCGAGCCCCGCGAGCCAGGACCGCTTCTCACCTGCCGCGAAGTTCACATACGCCTCGGCCCACTTGTAGGCCCAGTAGTCCTGGCCGGAGGGGTCGTCGACACCGCGGTCGAAGCCGGCCGTGCCCAACCAGTCCTGCCAGGCGAGGTCATGGGAGTCCTTGATGCCCATGAGGCGCTGTTCCTCGGAGTCCACGAGGAAGAGACCGCCGAAGGACCAGAACGCCTGACCGCCCAGGGAGGCCTCCGGTTCCTGGTCCAGGAGCAGCACCTTCCGTCCTGCCGCGACCAGTTCGGACGTGGCGGTCAACCCGGCGAGTCCGTGTCCGACCACGATCGCGTCCGCGTCCTGCGACTCGGCGGCGAAGGCGGGCATCGTCTGGGCGAGGGTCGCCGCGGCGAGAACTCCGCCGGTCACTGTCAGGGCGTGGCGGCGGGTGATGCCGGCCGGGGCTGAGGTGTTCTGCATGACTGCCTTCCGGGGGCGTGCGGAGGGACGGGGACGCGCCGGGGACTCCTGCGGCGGCGGGGTGTTACCGACGGTAGCCCAGCGGTGTCTTCTGCGACCAGAGTGCTGCGCGATGAACTCCACCTGGCCATGGGAGAGTTACTCGCACGCGGTGCGGGAGGCGCACCGCTTCCTGGGAGCGGGCATGGGAGAACGCGCCGGCCGCGCCGGTCGCGTTCGTTGCCCGACAGGCATACCGGTGCGCGACGGGCCCACCATCGCCCGACGCCGGTGACTTCCGCCCCGGACAGCTCGGCCCGTCGGCGTATCTGTGGTGAGTGGAACGGCAGTTACCCCAGGGCGGGCATGAAAGTGCCCCCGGTCAGCGGTTTCCCGTTGGGCGGGGGCTACTTACCGCACGCAGCGATCACGCTGAGGGCTTCATCGTCGTGGTGGGCGACGGCGTCTGGGTCGTGGCGGTGGGGGATGGCGACGGCGACTTGGTCGTCCTCACCGTCTCCGTCGGTTTGGTCGTCTCGGTCACCGAAGTGGTCGGCGAGGGCGACTTCTTCGGCTTGCTCGTTCCTGTCGACTTGCAGACCGTGTGGCCGTTGACCCAGACGCGCTTCTTGTGCTGACCCTGTCCCCTGACTTCCCAGTGCCCCTTCTCCTGGTGGCACTTCGGTTTGGCTGGAGTGGCGTGCGTGCTCACGTCAGCGGAGTGTTGAGCGGTAGCGATTCCGGCTGCTCCGCCGAGTGCCAGGACCGGCACCGTTACAGCCGCAACTACAGCCCCTCTCACATGAGTTCGCATGACGGCTCCCTCTCACTGTCGGATTCCAGTCCATGCTTGCCCCTCGTTTCAAGGCTGTCATGACGCCATAAAGATGGCAAATTCGGACAAATGTCTCCACGGTCTGGAATGTTCTTGCAGCGAGAAGGAGGGCCCCCGGTCACCCACCAGGTCCACCCCTACGCCCTGCGGCGCGTGTTCGACTACCAGGGGGCGAGGTTCTCATGCGACCGGCAATCACCTCGGCGCCCACCGGCGAAGAGACTGGCAGCCGGGCCTGCAATCGCCCCAACGGGCCCGTGACCAGAAACAGGCAAGGCGCAGGATATCACCACATATAGTGCGAAGTGTCGCCAAGTGAGCCAAGTGGCGAGAGCCGCAGACCGGCGCCAGCCTGGGAGGGTCCATCGAGCGACAGGACGGGAGACACCCATGACGTCCGTACTCCGTCACCACTGCCTTCGTACGCTCGGCGCCGGAGTCCTCTCCGTGGCGCTGCTCTCCGGCGGTACGGCCGGAGCGCTGGCCGCGAGCCCGAGCCCGTCGACCATGGCCTCGATCACCGTGAAGGCCGACAAGCGTGACGTGAAAGCCGGGGACAAGGTGGTCTTCACCGGCCGCACCAAGGGCCTGAAGATCGGCTCCCCGCTCGTGCTCCAGCACGAGAAGTCCGGCAAGTGGACCTCGCTCAGGGCGACCGCCAAGGTCAAGAAGGGCAGCTCGTACGCCCTGGTCGCCAAGCTCAACACCAAGGGCACCGAGCACCTGCGGATCGCGGGCGTGAACGCGTCGGGGAAGGTCTTCTCGCCCACCGTGACAGTCAAGGTGAAGTGAGCCCGCGCACCAACAGGCCCAGGGCAGCCTCTCATCCGTGACGGAGGCGGCCCGTGGGCTGGAAAAGGGCCGGCCCCGGCCGCGGTGATCGGTCGGTCGGGTCCGGTGTGCGGCAGACGTCCGCGTTGCACCACGGCAGCATGGTGCACGTGGCGAACAGCTTCGGCAGCACGGTGCACGTGGCCGACAGCTTCGGATCGTCGCCCCCTGTGCCACTTGTCGCGGGCGACCCGGCGCGCCGGCCCTGGGATGAGGGGGAACCCCGTCGGGCGCGGTGGTGATCATGAGGCCCGCCGGTCCCTGTCGTGTCGTCCACCTAGGATTGTGCGGGTGACGACGAGAACCAGTGACATCGAGAAGGCGGCCGATACGCTCCGCGCCGGAGGACTCGTGGCGTTTCCGACCGAGACCGTCTACGGTCTGGGCGCCAACGCCGAGGACCCTGCCGCTGTCTCACGCATCTTCCAGGTCAAGGGGCGTCCGCCCTCCCACCCGCTGATCGTGCACATCGGTGGCGCGGACCAGCTGGACGAGTGGGTCGAGGATGTGCCGGCGACGGCGCGCGTGCTGGCCGAGCACTTCTGGCCGGGGCCGCTCACGCTGGTTCTGCGGCGCGGTCGCCGGGTGCCCCTGGAGGCGACGGGGGGCCTGGAGACCGTGGCCGTGCGTGTGCCCGACCACCCCGTCGCCCTCTCGCTGCTGTCGGCCTTCGGTGGTGGTGTCACGGCCCCGTCCGCCAATCGCTTCGGGCAGGTCAGCCCCACCACCGCGCACCACGTCCGTGCCGAGCTCGGTGAAGCCGTCGACTTCGTGCTGGACGGCGGGTCCTGCGAGGTCGGCGTCGAGTCGACGATCGTGGACGCCACGGGCGAGGTGCCGAGCATCCTGCGCCCAGGCGGGGTGACGCGCGAGGACCTCGAAGCGGTGCTGGGGCGCCCGCTCGCGGTCCACTCGACGAGCCACGTCCGGGTGCCGGGCCAGCATCCGTCGCACTACGCGCCGCGTGCGCGGGTCGTCCTCGTGGAGCCCGAGAAGGTCGTCGCCGAAGCGGAGCTCGCGCAGGAGCTGGGGCACCGGGTGGGCGTCTTTCTTCCGCCCACGCTTTCCGATGCCGAGGTGAAGGCGCACGCCGTGGCGGCGGTCCCCGCTTCGTTGGCCGCCTACGCGCGCGGGCTGTACGGGTTCCTGCGCGAACTCGACCAGCAGGGGTGCGACCTCATCATCGCGTCCCTGCCGGCGGAGGAAGGGCTGGGCCTGGCGATCGCCAACCGGCTCCGCCGCGCTGCCGGGCCCCGCCCCTCCATGTGACCACCTCGGCCCGCCGCGACCAGCCTCGGGCCGTCGTGACCAGCCTCGGCTCGATGTAACAGCCTCGGCTCGGCGGCGTGCCCGGGCGGCCACGGCCGTGCAGTCACCTCCGTCGCGGTCAGGGCGCGGCGGGCACCGGCACATCGAGGCCGCGGGCCGCGACGACCTGCGCGCTGCCGTCGGCCAGGCGGTAGCACAGGCCCACTACGGCGGCCTGCCCGGCGGCGACCTTGTCGGCGAGCACCCGGGAGCGGTCCAGCAGCAGGTCGACGGTGTGCCTTATGTGCTCGGCGAGGATCTCCTGCGGCTCGACGCGGCCGGCGGCCCGCGCCGCCAGCACGCTGGGCGTCACCCGCTCCACGACGTCCCGGATGTAGCCGGCCGGCGTCCTGCCGTCCTCCAGCGCGGCGCACGCCGCGCCGACGGCACCGCAGGAGTCGTGACCGAGCACCACGACCAGCGGACAGCCCAGCACGTCGACGCCGTATTCGATGCTGCCCAGCACCTCCGAGCCCGTCACGTGGCCCGCGGTGCGCACCACGAACAGGTCGCCCAGGCCGCGGTCGAAGATGATCTCGGCGGCCAGGCGGGAGTCGGAACAGCCGAACAGCACGGCGAAGGGCTGCTGGGACGGCGCGATCTCGGCGCGGCGGGTGGCGTCCTGGTTCGGATGCTCGGGGCTGCCCGCGACGAAGCGCTGGTTTCCGGCCAGCAGCAGTTCGAAGGCATCGTGGGGCGTCGGAGTCTTGATCTCGGTCATGTCGGCAGCTTAGGCCCCGCCGTCCGGCGCCGCACCGCCTGGTCACGCGTAAGCCCCCGCCCGCGACTCCGTCACACACCGTCCTGGACACCACCGCGGGCGGCGCCGTCGTACGGCACCACCGCGGGCCCCCACCGCCGCGCCCGCCGCGTCCCACGACACCCCCCGGCAGCCCCGAGGTGGCCGGGGAACGGTATCGTCACGGTGGGTGACGTGCTCGGCCACGGGGCGCGGGAAGCCGGCCGCCAACTACCCATGCGGGTACCACCCGCCTGCGCCGGCTGACCGAGTTCCGGCCGCTCGACGTCGTTCATACCGTCGACGCACCGTGCGCGCACCGACCGGTTCGTCGGCGACCCCGCTCACCGCTTCGAGCGGCGGCCGGCGAACCACGCCACAGCGGCCACGCCCGCCGCGGCCAGCAGGGCCTTCCGGTTGTTCCGCGCCAGCAGCGCTCCTTGGGCCGCCGTCTGCCGGACGGGCTCGGGTGCCTTCTCTTCCCACAGCTGACCGGCCTGAGCCGCCTTCGCACGGGCCTGCTCGGCCGCTTGGACGGCACTGCCCCTGACCTGCTCGGGCAACCGCTCCTGCGCCTGACGACCCAGGGTGGCGGCCTTCGCCTTCAGTTCCCCGGCCCTGAGGGCGGCCTGCTCCTTCAACTCGCCGGCCTTCGCGGCGGCCTGCTCCTTCACCTCGGCGGCCTTCTCCTGGACGCTCGCCTTCACGTCGGCCTTGGCCGCCAGCTCCTCGATCGACTCCCCGAGCTCGGTCTGCGTCCGGACGACCTGCTCGTGCAGTTCCTCGGGGCTGGTGGCGATGGGCTCGTCATGCGGAGGCTGGGTCATCGGTACGTACTCTCCTTCATCTCGACCACGTCGGCACCGTCTCGATCGTCTGCTCGGGTGTGGGCGGCGCGGTCCGGTCGGCCTGCTTCTCTCCGCTTATGGCCACCATCACGGCGATCACACCCCGCACCGGGACGCAAGCAGGGCCGGCCCTCGGGCCGGACAGCTCCTGCCGAGCGTCGAAACCGCGGCCGTCCATCACCTCGCTGCCCGACCGTCCGCCCCACGGAGGAGTCCGCGAGTACCGTCCGCCCCACGGAGGGGTCCGCGCGTACCTGTCACACCTCCCCGAGGCGGCGCCGGTCCTCCTCGTCCCAGGTTCGGGTGTCGCGGGGCTGGGTGTACGGCTCGGTGTCCGGCGGCAGGCCGCCCGCGATGGCCCGCTGCCGTACCGTCTCGGCGTCGAACTCCAACCCGAGCAGGATGGCCAGGTTGGTGATCCACAGCCAGACCAGGAAGACGATGACGCCGGCCATGGTGCCGTAGGTCTTGTTGTACGAGGCGAAGTTGGCGACGTAGAACGCGAAGCCCGCCGAGGCGGCCATCCAGATCAGCAGGGCCAGGACGCTGCCCGGGGTGATCCAACGGAAGCCCTTCACCTTCGCGTTGGGGCTCGCCCAGTACAGGATGGCGATCATGATCGTGACCAGGACCACGAGGACCGGCCACTTGGCGATCGACCACGCCGTCAGCGCCGTGTCCCCGATCCCCAGCGCGGTACCGGCCCGGCGGGCCACGCCGCCGGTGAACACCACGATCAGCGCACTGACCACGGCCAGGACCATCAGGACGATCGTCACCCCGACCCGGACCGGAAGGATCTTCCACATCGGGCGGCCCTCCGGCATGTCGTAGACGGCGTTCGCCGCGCGGATGAACGCCGCCACATAGCCGGAGGCCGACCACACGGCCAGGATGATGCCGACGATCGCCATGACCGAGCCGACGCCGGCCTTGCTCTGCAACTGCTCCACGGCCCGGGTGATGATGTCCCTGGCCGAGCCGGGAGCGAGTTTCCTGATGTTGGCCAGCACCGTGTCGGTCGCCGACCTGCCCGTGATGCCCAGCAGTGACACGAGCACCAACAGTGCCGGAAACAGCGACAGCACCCCGTAGTACGTCAGGGCCGCCGCCCGGTCGGTCAGCTCATCGTCCTGGAACTCGTGCAGCGCTCCCTTGAACACGGCGCCCCAGGCCCGCTTGGGCAGCTTGGCCGGCGTGTCCGGTGCCTGTCGCTCCACTTCCGGCCCGGGCCCGGCCTCCTCGGGGGCCGGCTCCTCGCGTGTCTGTGCCTTCTCGCCACCTCGGTGCGCTTTCCACCCTGTCCGCCCTGGAAGATGCAGCCTCGCCATAGGCGTCGGTTAACCCCTCTTGGCCCCGCCTACGCCTGCGCGGAGAGCGGCTACAAAAGGTCGGCATGATCGCTTCGACCGGGGGTATGCGCGGAGCTATGAACGGGGTGGCGAAGGCGGTGGGGATGCAAACAGTCCTTTTCGGCGAGCAGGGCACCACGGCTCCGGACCCGGAGCCGTGGCGGATCTCGGCCGCGCTGGACGGCGACGGCGCGTGCATCGCCGAGGCGCGTGATCTCGCCGTCGGCTTTCTCACGCGGCTCCAGGCCGACCACGGCGTGCCCGTCCCGTCCCGTGCGATGGACCTCACGCAGCTGGTGGTCAGCGAACTGGTCACGAACGCCCGCAAGTACGCGCCCGGTCCGGTCCTGCTCGATCTGCGGGTCACCGACGCGGTGGTCGAGGTGGCGGTCTGGGACAGCGATCCGGTGCTGCCGGTGGCCCGCGCCGCCGACCCCGGCCGGGTCGGCCAGCACGGACTGGAGATCGTCATGGCGGTCGTTCAGGGCTTCGAGGCGCGGCGGGAGGCGGTCGGCAAACGCATCACCGCCCGTATCGCCCTCGTGGACGACCCCTACGAGAGCACGGCCCGCCGCCGGCCCTGAGGGGAGACGCCGGGCCCGGCTCACCGCACCGCACGTGGCGGCCGACCGGGCAGCGGTAGCCGTACCGCGACCAGGCCTTTGCACTCCCGCGCGCATGGAACGCGGTGACGGAAGCATCCGATAGGACATGGAGTGCGTGATCTATCAGGAGCGGACGGGTGAGTGCGAGCGGATCGACTGCCGGGAGGCGGACGCGGGATGCCAGGCCACCCTGGACCGCCTGGCGGTGCTGAAACCGGATGAATTCGCCTGGATCCGCATGGACGAGCCCCGCCAGGAGGAGTTGCAGCGGCTGGGCGAGTATCTCGATCTGCATCCTCTGGCGATCGAGGACGCGGTCCAGGCCCATCAGCGGCCCAAGCAGGAACGCTACGGCGATGTCCTCGCGGTCGCGGTGAAGACGCTCTGGTTCGTCGAGCGGAGCGCGGACGTGGAAACCGGGGAAGTGATGATCTTCCTCGGGCCGTCCTTCGCGCTGACCGTACGGCACGGAGCGAACGATCCGACGGTGGAGGCCGCGCGCCGGCTCGCTGAGCAGCCGGAGATGCTGCGGCTCGGGCCGGCCGGCGTCCTGCACACGGTGACGGACGTGATAGTCGACGCGTACGCCGAAGCCGCATCCCAAGTGCGCACGGATCTCACCGAGTTGGAGCGGTGCGTCTTCTCACCCTCCCGCGACGACCTCACCGAGCGGATCTACTCCCTCAAACGTGAGGTCGTGGAGTTCCGCGACGCCATCCAGCCCCTCGTCCCCGTCATGCAACCCTTCACCACGGCCCGGGACGACTGGCCGCGGCAGCTCCTGCCGTATTTCCGCGACGTGACGGACCACCTCACCCGCACCGACACCGAAGTCCGCGCCCTGGACGACCTGCTCGCCTCCGTCCTCGACGCCCACCTCGCCAAGGTGGGCACCTGGCAGAACGACGACATGCGCCGCATCAGCGCCTGGGCGGCCATCTTCGCCATCCCCACCATGGTCGCCGGCATCTACGGCATGAACTTCTCCCACATGCCCGAACTGGACTGGCGCTACGGCTACCCTTGCGCCCTCGCCGTGATGGCCCTCGGCGCGGGACTGCTGTACCGGGCCTTCCGCCGCAACGGCTGGCTGTGACCGCGAACCGCGTACGGCCCGCCCTCTGATACGCCGAGGCGGCTGCCCCCGAGGGGCAGCCGCCCCGTCATGCCCTGTCCGTCCGCTCAGCCACGGACGATGTTCTGGGCCTGCGGTCCCTTCTGTCCCTGCCCGATCTCGAAGGTGACGTGTTCGCCCTCGGTGAGTTCGCGGAATCCGCCGCCCTGGATCTCGGAGTAATGCGCGAAGACGTCGGGGCCTCCGCCATCCGGCGAGATGAAGCCGAAGCCCTTCTCCGCGTTGAACCACTTCACAGTGCCGCTGGCCATCAGATGATCCTTCGTCCATGCCCGGGAACAGCCCCTGGTCCGGGTCTGCTCCGGCTCTTCACCAACAGGAGCCGCACACGATCTACCCGAAGACACCGGGCTTTACCCGTCCGGACACGGTCCCGCACCGCCGTCCGGGTGACATCTTCCGCCACAACGTACGACGTTCCCCTCGGCGTGGAGTGGGCTCATCCGGACGTCCTGTGCAGCACTTCCTCCGCCTGGCGGATCCGCCACTCCTCGACCGTGTCCTGCTGTCGCCGGGCTCGTTCGAGCAGGGTGCCGAGCCGGGCGGGGTCCAGGCGCTCCTCCGTCGCGCTGAGCCGGCGCAGGGTCTGCCAGACGGCCGCCTTGCCCTCGATCCCCAGCCGTAGCGCTTCGAGGTCCACCAGGAGGCCGAGCGGGGAGCGGCGTACCAGGCGACCGTTCGGCTTCAGCCGTCCGGCCTTCTCCCCCGCCCACCCCGCGTACACCTTGTAGCGGCGAACGGGAAGGCCGAGATCCCGCATGATGGTGATCAGCGTCGTCCGGTCCTCGGCGATCTCCGCTGCGACGGGCTCCAGTGCGCGCCCGAGCGCGGAGCCGCGGGAGGCGCGGGCCAGACGGGTGGCGCGTTCGGTGCCGGCGGTGGCGCCGGCGAGGTGGTCGTTGAGGTAGATGCCGAGCAACTTCACGTTGACGCCTTGTCCGGTGGGGCGGCGGTGGGGCGCGTCGGACTTCGCGGGGGCGTTCATCTTCGGGCTCCTTCGGTTGCCGGGCTGGTGGGTCGTCCGCGTGCCGGAGCTTGGATCCGGGCCGCGGGGAGGTGGCGGGTCTGCCTCAGGAGGGCGGCCATGTCCTGGGGGGTGGCGTGACAAGGTGCCGAAGGCGAGCTGGTCGTCGGTCTGCGGCACCGTCTTCCTCCTCAGGTCGGTCTCCCGGGTCCCGGGTACCGCGGTTTCGCCCCTGCGATGCCCGGGTGCGGCACGGTCGCGTCCGGGCGTCGTCCCGGCCGTCGGCACGGTCCGGCCGAGCCGGCATCTCGACGGGCTCAGCCGGCGGAACGACGTGCACCGGGGGGCGTCCACCGGTGGCCGGATCGCGTCGGTGCCGGCCAGACGCGAGGGGGACCTGTGCTCGTCGTCCTCGATGGGGTACCCCCGTAGGCATACGACTCGCCTCGTATCAGGAGGAACCCGCGGCCGCCGTGGGCCACTCGGCGTGGGCGGCCGGGGCTCCTGTTCCGTCCCGTGTTCAGTCCTGCGTGACGCGGTTGATCGTCCTGCCGTGAACAGGCCGATCAGTCCCAGCCGGGCGGCGGCCGGGTCGCCGAGGGGGATCCCGCTGGTGGCGAACGGTCCCGTTCACCGGCGGAGGCGAGGCGCGAGCACCGTGCGTACGGCCTTGGTCACCCTGCTCTCGGCGGATCCGTCCTCCTGCCCCGGTTCCGGGTCCAGCAGGCGCTGGATCTGCAGCAGCAGTTGGTTGGTCGACCGCCAGAGCGGGACGAACATGCCGGCGACCGGGCCGACACCCTGGATCGGACCGCCGGACAGCTCGGTGGCCTTCCTGGCGGCCGCGACCGTCGTCGGGTCCCGCAGGATCAGGTGCACCTCGTCGTCGACCAGCCGCATTTCCATCCTGCGTGCGGCGGCTTCCTCCGGGTTCGCGTCCGCGGTCGTCTCCGGATCCAGTTCGTCGATCTTGGCGGCGACCGCGTCCGGGTCGACCCCGAGTTCGCGCAACACCCTGGCCGCCATGCTGTTCTCCGCCCGGAGCATCGCCTCCAGCAGATGATGGCTGCCGACCGGTGCGCCACCGGCCAGCGCGCTGGCGGTGGACACGGCCTCCTCGGTGGCAGGCGTGCCGGCGGGCCATGGGCCGGCCGCCACGTCCTGCGGTCCCTCCAGCGCCGCCAGCACCGCGGCACGGATTCTGCTGACCGGACTGATCCGTTCGGCGAGCAGCTTGGCGCCGACGCCCTCACCTTCGCTGACCAGGGCGAGCAGGATGTGTTCCGTACCGACGTCGTGGTGGTGCAGCTGCTGCGCCTCGTGCAGGGCCAGTTGCAGTGCCTTCTTGGCACGCGGCGCGAACGGGATGTGGCCGCTCAGCTGCCGTGTGCCGGGCTTGACCAGCGCGGCGACATCGGCCTGCGCGGTCTCCTTGTCGTACCCGAGCTGGTGCAGGACCTTCGCCGCCGTGCTGTCCGGTACGTCGAGCAGGGCCAACAGGATGTGCTCCGTGCCGATGTGGTCGTGCTTCAGCAGTCGGGCGTGCTCCTGGGCGGTGACGACCACCCGGCGGGCCTTCACGGTGAACCTCTCGAATGTCATGCTTCTATGGTCACAGCCCTGTCAATACACTGCTTTTGACAGGGTGACCATGGCGAAGGGAGGGTGCGATGGAGACGCCGTCGGACTGGGAGGACCGGCTCGCGCGCTGGCAGAACGAGCTGGAGCTGTTCGAGCAGTTGGACGGGACGCCCTGGGTGACGCTGGCCAAGGCGGAAGCGGAGACCGGGGTTTCCCGCTCGGCGCTGCGGTCCTGGTACCGCAACGGCGAGATCCAGTCCCGGCTGGTGGACGGCCCGAACGGGCCGCAGCGGCTGGTCCGGCTGGACGCGGTGACCGAGCGAGCCGCAGCGTCACCGCGCATCCAGCGCAGGGCGGAACGCGAAGTCAGCCTTGAGGCTCAGGTCGCCCTGCTACGACACCGGGTTGACCAGCTCGAGCTACGGCTGGCCGCGCTGGAACGGCAGTGACCGGCACGGGGCGGGGCGGAGTGCCCTGGGCCGGCGGGCGTCGTAAACCGTTGGTCGATCGCATCGACCCGGAGGAAGACTGTTCCCCATGACAACAATCTTGATCACCGGGGCCAACAAGGGCCTCGGCCACGAGACGGCCCGCCGTCTGATCGCCGCGGGGCACACCGTCTACGTGGGAGCGCGCAGCATCGAGCGGGGCTCGGCCGCCGCGGCCGAGCTCGGGGCGCGGTTCGTGCAGCTCGATGTCACCGATGACGCGTCGGTCGCCGCCGCCGTGGCCACCGTCGAGGCCGGCGGCGGGTTGGACGTCCTGGTCAACAACGCCGGAATCGAGGTGCGTTCACCGCAGGGCGACATCATCGGCGCCGCGGAACTGACCGCCGACGTGATGCGGGAGGTGTTCGAGACCAACGTCTTCGGTCTGGTCCGGGTGACCCACGCCTTTCTGCCCCTGCTGGAACGCTCCACCGCCCCGGTCGTGGTCAATGTCAGCAGCGGCCTGGCCTCGCTGGCCCAGGCCGGCAAGGGCTATCCGGGTGCTGCCTATCCGACGTCCAAGACCGCCGTCAACATGCTCACCGTGCAGTACGCCAAGGCGTTCCCGCGCATGAGGATCAACGCCGTGGAGCCCGGCTACACCGCGACGGACCTGAACCGGCACGAGGGCGCACAGACCGTCGAGGAGGGCGCCGAAGTCATCGTCCGGATGGCCCAGTTGGGTCCGGACGGCCCGACCGGCGGGTACTTCGACAAGGTCGGCCGAGTGCCCTGGTAGTCGCTTCCCCTGAACCCCTTCGGCGGGCAGGATGATCGTCATGACCTGCGACCGAGACGACACCGCCGCGTTCCACGACCTGTTGGCCGCACACTCCCGGCTGACCGACCTGGCGTTGGCGCCTGATGGGGCGCGTCTGATCGCGTCCGTGCAGTCGGTCGACGAGGAGGGGACCGGGCGCGTGATGACGCTGTGGGAGGTCGATCCCTCGGGCGGGGGTGAGGCCCGTCTCCTGGCTCGTTCCGTCGAGGGTGACTCCGATCCCGCGTTCGCCGCTGACGGGACGCTGCTGTTCCTGTCCGGCGGCGAGCGGCGGGACACCGCCGGTGAGGAGTCCGGCGGTGACTCGTTGTGGGCCCTGTCCGAGAGCGGCGAGGCCCGCCGGATCGCCCACCACCCCGGAGGCGTGTACGCCTTCACCGCCGCGGCGGATGCCGACGTGGTCGCTTACACCGGTGAACTGCTGCCGGACGCGGCGGACATCGCGGCGTACGCAGAGTTCCGCCGTGTGCGGGAGAAGGCCATGGTCACCGCTGCCTTGTACGACGAGACCGCGACCGGTGCCTGGAGCGCGGCCCTCGGGCCCGAGGAACCGCACACGTTCGTCCTGCGCGCCGACGGGTCCTCGGTGAACGCCGGCAGCCAGGGGCTTGTGGGCTCCGCGGACATGGCCCTGTCTCCGGACGGTTCCCTGGTGGCCTACATACGGGCCGCCACCGGCCGTACCCCGGACACGAACACCGTGGTGATCGCCGACGCGGCCACCGGTGTGCAGCGCCACGCGCTCTCCCGCCCCGGCCGGCAGTACTACCGCCCGGTGTTCACGGCCGACGGCTCGACGCTGATCTGCCAACGCCAGCAGGAGGAGACGTACGACACCGAGTGGCGCGTCACCCTCGTGGCGTTCGACCTGAGTACCGGCGGGGAGGGCGACGAGGTCGAAGAGACCGATCTGCTCGCGGAGTTCGACAACTGGCCGTGGCCGGGACGCCCGGTTCCGTCGCCGATTCCCGGAGACGGCACGGTGTGGTTCACCGGGGACGAGCAGGGGCACTGCCCGGTCTTCCGTCGTGACGCGGACGGCACGATCACCCGCCTGACCGCCTCCGGCGCCCACACCTCGCTCTGTGTGACATCCGATGGGACCACCCTGTACGCGCTGCGCAGCGCGATCGACAGTCCGCCCCGCGTGGTGCGCCTGGACGCCGCCGCACCCGACCAGCAACCCGCCTTCCTCAAGGCCCCCGGCGACCTCGGCCCGCTGCCCGGCACCCTGACCGAGGTGCACGCACAGGGGGACGACGGTTTCGCCCTGCGCGGCTGGCTCGTCCTGCCCGAGGGCGCGTCGTCCGAGCGTCCCGCGCCCTTGCTCGTCGTACCGCACGGTGGACCGCAGGCGTCCTGGAGCGCCTGGACGTGGTCCTGGAACCCCTGGCCGTTCGTGGCCCGCGGCTACGCGGTGCTGCTCCCGGACCCGGCCCTGTCCACCGGCTACGGCCAACGGATGCAGGAGCGCGGCCGGGGGCAGTACGGCGGTCGGCCCTACCGTGACGTCATCGCGCTGACGGACGCGGCACTGGCACGCGCCGACCTCGACACGACCCGGACGGCCCTCGCCGGCTGGTCCTACGGAGGCTATCTGGCCAACGTGGCAGCGACACTCACCGACCGCTTCAAGGCGATCGTGTCGGCCGCCGGGATGTGGAACCTGGAGGCGTTGCAGACCGACACGGACATGCACGCCTACTTCCACAAGATCTTCGGCGACCCGCGGACGCAGCGGGAGCGGTACGAGGCCAACTCACCGCACCTGCACGCGGCGGGGTTGACGACGCCGATGCTGCTCGTGCACGGCGGGAGGGACTACCGCGTGCCGATGGGCCAAGCGCTCAGCCTGCACAGCGATCTCCAGCGGCTGGGCGTGCCGGTCACCTTCCTGCACTTCCCCACCGAGGGGCACACCATCGGGGCGCCGAACCACATCCGGGTGATGTACGAGACGGTGCTGAACTTCCTCGACCACCATGTGCTCGGGAAGGAGTGGCGGCGCCCGGCGATGCTCTGACCTCGCCCAGGGCCGGTGAAGCGCGTGCCGCGGTCACCGGCCGGTACCGGGCGGTTCCACCAACTGCTCGAAGAGGAACTCGTGCTTCAGGAACGAGACGTCGTACTCGTGCCCGGGATACGGCGGGATCAGCTGGGCCGCCTGGATCAGACGCCAGCCGTCGCACAGGGCGGCCACGCCGGTCTCGTAGGGGGGTTCGTCGCCGTCACCCGTGGTGGGGGACGTGCGGCCGGTGCCGTCGTAGAGCGACCAGCCGACGACCGCGGAGTCCAGTGCCGACGTGCTCAGGTACAGCACCAGCAACCGCTGCCGGAGTGCGGGGGTGACGGGTGGGACGTCCGCGGTCATGCCGGCAGCTCCTGCGGTCGGTTGGAGACACGGGTGACCCAGTACTCCAGGTCGAAGTCCTCGTCGCCGGTCAACTCCCGCCACCACAGGACGCGGTTGTAGACCTCCAGACGCGCGGTCGCGCCCTCGTACCAGGGGAAGACGGTGTTCAGCTCGGCGGCCACCCGCGGGTCCGAGAGGTCCGTGGTGTCCCACAGCCGCCGTTGCCGTACGGTCGGGTTGAAGCGGATCTTGAACATGTAGCGCGGGACGCCGCTGTCGTTGCGCCGGCCGCCGTGCCAGAGTCCGTGGTGCAGAAACACCACGGTGCCCGCCGGGCAGACCAGGCGGTCCTGGCCGCGCAGGTTCTGGTACCGGCCGGTGTCGCTCTCGTTCGTGCGCCGTAGATGGCTGCCGGGCACGCTGAGGGTGCCGCCCATCTCCAGGGTCACTTCCTGGGGGTAGTACATGAGCTGGACGTCGAACGCGTCGTTCCGCACGTCGATGATCGCGTCGGCGTGCAGCGGCTGTGCCTGGCCCTCGTACGGCCCCCGGACGTGCACGAAGTGGTGGTCGATGTGCGGGTCGGGCCCGACCAGGCTGCGCAACGCGCCCGCGATCTCGGGCAGTTCGACCAGTCGCCGCGCGAAGCTTCCCTCGGGGTAGGCCTCGGCGACCGGTGTGCCGTACGGCACGGGCGGGACGCCGGCCCGGAAGACCTCCATGGCCTCGGCGTTCAGCTCCGCCGGTACCACGGCGTCCAGGCGCAGTGAGCCGTGTGCGACGAAGTGCGCCATCCGCACCGAGCTGAGCAGGTGCTCCCTGGTTGTCGTCATGCCCCCACGGTAGGGAGCGCATCGCGTCGGGCGCGTGGGCCCGGCTCACCATCACTGGTAGGTTTTCACCGTGTTCGAGGTCGTGGTCCGCCTGGACGAGCCGCCCGTCGTGGCGAGCGTCGGCGTCGGGGTCCACGGGCCGGCCGGGCACACGGACGTGTTCCGGCTGCCGGACCTGTGGCAGCTGCACCTGTACCGTTACGAGGCCGAACTCACCGTCGACGGCACACCCCACGCCGTCCGCCCGGGCCGGGTCAGCCTGGTCCCGCCCGGCACGACCGTCCGGTACCGCTACCGTGGCCGCTCCGAGCATCTGTACGCCCACCTGCGGCTGCCCGCCACCGGTGAGTCCCGGACGGTGCCCGTGATGCAGGACGCGGGGCCTGAACTGCCCACGGTGTCGGCCCTGATGCTGCAAGCCGTCGCCGCGTGGCCGAGCGTCCCGCTCCGGGCCTCGGCCGAGGTCTGGGCCGCCCTGTGGCGTGTCTGTCACCTCACCCCGGCCGCCCCGCAGGGCCCCGGGGACGGGCCCCACCCGGCCGTCACCGCCGCGATCTCCTACATCGAGGCGCGGCTCGCCGACCGGCTCACCGTCCCGGGTGTGGCCCGCGCCGCCGGGGTCTCCCACAACCACCTCACCCGGCTCTTTCGCGCGGCGACCGGCGACACGGTCGTCGCCTACATCCGTCGCCGCCGCCTGGAACGCGCGCGCCACCTGCTGCGCGAGTCCACGCTGTCCATCTCCGCGGTCGCCGCCACGGTCGGCATTCCCGACCTCCAGGCGTTCAACAAGGCCTGCCGCCGGGAACTGGGCGCCTCGCCCCGGGCCGTGCGCGCGCTCTGAAACCACCCGGTCATTCACCTACTGCACCGAGCAGTCCTTCGCCAAGGGCGGTCCGGACGCCTGCACAGGGCGAGCTCAGACGAGTTCGGGTTGCGGGTCCGTCAGGGGTGCGGGGGCGGCGGCCGGTTCCCATGCTCTGGTGGTGCGTAGGTAGCCGTAGACCACCGAGGCCATCGCCAGAAGGAGAAGCGGCCCGAAGGCCGCTCGGTATTCGGCCAACTGCATCGGCAGGTAGCGGTACGACACCAAGAGCGCGGCGAATACCGTGATGCCGTAGCCGACGAACAAAATTGCTCGTCTGTCCCAGCCGCGGTCGAACGCGCGCAGCGCCGTTTCTATGGTGAGCGCGAACACGACACCGGCGACGAGATCGGCACCGTAGTGGTAACCGAAGCCCAGCGTGGCGACGAGCGTGGCTGTCAGCCAGAACAGTCCTGCTGCGCGCAGAAGACGTGGGCCTTTGCGGGTGTGGATGAATATCGCGGTGGCCCACGCCGTGTGCAGGCTGGGCATGCAGTTGCGGGGGGTTATCTCGTCGTACGACATCGGGTGCGGGGTGGTGATCGACGGAGGCGTGTCCGGCCACAGGTTGGCCAGCGCCCACTGGACGCCGCCGGTGCCGGAGGCACCCGGGCCGTAGGCGAAGACCGGCCCGACCACCGGGAAGATCATGTAGATGGCCGGTCCGATGAGGCCGATCACCAGGAAGGTGCGCACCAGGTGGTGGCTCGGGAAGCGGCGCTCGACCGCCACGTTCCGCAGCTGGTAGAGCGCGACGACGACCGCGGCGACCGCGAGCTGCCCGTAGACCAGGTGGAGAAGGTGGGGGCCGACCGGGTCGGTGGCCCTGACGATCCGGCCTGCCAGCCATGACGGGTTGCCCAGCGCGTGGTCGGCGGTTGCCACGTACGGGTCGAGCACCGTCGGGCGGGTCTTGGACGTGATGAACAGCCAGGTGTCGCCGGTCTTGCGGCCGGCCACCAGCAGCAGGCCCAGCCCGACGCCCTTGAGCAGGAGGACGCGTTCCTCACCGGTGCGGCGGGTCACGGCGATGACCCCGTATCCGAGCATCACCCACAACGCGCCGTTGCCGAAACAGCGGCCGTCGGTCATCTCGGCGTCGACCGCCCACCGTACGAGCACGAAGCCGACGTCGATCGCGATCGCGATCCCGGCCGCGATGAACCGTTGCCGCCAGGTGAGCACGACCATCATCAGCGCCAGGCCGCCGTACAGCGGCCCCGGTTTGGGAGCGAATATCAGCTCCCCCACCTGGCTGGTGACCGGTCCCGGTTGACCGTAGCGGCGTGCGACGATCTCCAGCGCGACGAGGAATCCCAGAGCCGCCACACCCGCTGCGGCCCACACCTTCGCTCGCTGTCGAGGCCATGCGGCCCACACGGTTCTGCCGATTTCCTGCGGGATGACCCGTGACGCTCTGGATTTCAATCTTCTGGCCGTCTTGTTCGAATGGGTTCGATAGAGGAAAAACAATGCCGCTTACCATCGAGAGTTCGAACATGTTATCGGAGTGATGTGCCGTGGTTTGAGCGGGTCCCGGTAGGAGCGCGCTGCCCGCGTCGCTGTGTCACCTTGGCCGGAGAGCAGGACAAGCGAGAGCCCAGGTGCGGGAGGCGTGATGGGCGTGGATTCAGCCGGGCGAGAGGGGCCGGAGCACGGAGCGGCGCCCGGAGCGGCACACGGACGGCGACTGGGGCGCAGGCGCTTCGTCGGAGCGTGCGCCGGGCTCGGGCTCGCCTCGGTGACGGCCGCCGCCTGCGACGCGACCGCTCCCCCGCGTACGCCCGGCCGGGCGGCCGGCTCCCACCGGCCCGAAGCGGAACGGGACCGGCCGGGGACACCCGATTGGCGTATCACGTCCCGGGGTCCCGCTCCGGCCGTCGCCGGCTACACGGACCGGGTGAGCGTGACCCCGGGCGAGGAGTGCGGCCTGTACGTCTCGACGACCGCGGCCTCCTTCCGGGTCTCGGCCTTCCGCGTCGGCTGGTACGGCGGGGCGCAGGCCCGGCTCGTGTGGTCGTCGGAGCGGATACGGGGCCGTGTCCAGCCGGAACCCCGCTTCCTGTCCGGCACCCGCACCGTGCGCGCGGACTGGCCGCGCACCCTCACGTTCGGCACGGCCGGCTGGCCGGAGGGCGCGTATCTGCTGCGGCTGGAGGCGGACAGCGGCCACCAGCGCTACATCCCACTGATCGTGCGCTCCACGCGGGGCGCGGGCCGTACGGTCCTGATCCACGCCCCGGCGACCTGGCAGGCGTACAACCGGTGGGGCGGCTACAGCCTCTACGCCGGCGGCTCCGGCGCGTACGCCACCCGCTCCCTGGCCGTCAGCTTCGACCGGCCCTACGACGCCGACGGCGCGGAGAAGTTCATGGTGTACGAACGGGCGGCCGTGGTGCTGGCGGAGCGGCTCGGCATATCCCTCGCCTACACGACCGGGACGGATGTGCACCGCGACCCGGGGATCCTGCGCGGCGCGGCCGCGGTCGTCTGTCTGGGGCACGACGAGTACTGGACCGCACAGCAGCGCCGGCACGTCACCGAGGCCCGCGACGCCGGCACCAATGTGCTGTTCCTCGGTGCCAACACCTGTTTCCGCCGGGTCCGTCTGGAGGAGGGGGAGACGCGGCCGGACCGCACGCTCGTCTGCTACAAGTCCTCCGTGCGGGCCGATCCCCTCTACGCCACCCGGCCCGCCCTGGCGACCACCGACTTCCGCCAGGCTCCGGCGCCGGATCCCGAGTCGTCGCTCACGGGAGTGCTCTACGAGGGCTATCCGACGGACGCGCCGTACGTCGTCCACGCGGCGGACCACTGGCTGTACGAGGGGACGGGCGCCCGGCCCGGCGACGGCTTCGACCACCTGGTCGGCGTCGAGTACGACCGGGTCACCCCCACGGCACCGGTCCCCGAGCCGCTGGAGATAACGGCCCACTCCCCCCTGGTGTGCGGTGGCCGCCGTAGCCACAGCGACTCGGCCTACTACACGGCCCCGAGCGGCGCGGGCGTGTTCGCCACCGGCACCATGCGCTGGGTGGAGGCCCTCATGGCCGGCACCCGGGACGGCGGCCGTGACCACGGGATGGACGCCCGCACCCGCGCCTTCGTGACCCGCACGACGGAGAACGTCATGCGCGCCTTCGCGGAGGGCCCGGCCGGCCGGCACCGCCCGGCAGCGCGCCCGAACGTCGGCGAGGTGTACAAGGCCGGGACGTGAGGAGGCCTCCGCGGAGCCCGCCGCCTCCGCCCCCTGCCGGCTTACGCCCTCACCGGCCGGCGCCGGCCGTCCCGGCGCGGGCGGCGTGGAGGGCCACCCTGTACGGGTCGGCTCGATCCGGACGGGGACGGTTCGCTCGGGCCAGGGTGGACACCGGCCGCGCGCGTCACCGTGCGTCGGCGTACTCGGTTTCCGGCTGAGTGGCCGCACGCGTGAAGTCGCCGGTCGCCGCGGTCCGGGCCTCCGGTACGGCATGGGGCTGCCGCTCAGGCGACCTGACGCGGGGATGCCTCCGTCCGGTCGGCCGGGGTGAAGGTGACCGGGAGGTGCGCCGGGCCGCGTAGGCCGCCGGGGCGCCAGGTCAGCTCGGCCGGTGGTACGGCCAGGGTGAGGTTCGGCAGGCGGCGCAGGGCGGTTCCGATGGCGATCTCGCCCTCCAGCCGGGCGAGTGGTGCGCCCAGGCAGTAGTGGATGCCGTGTCCGAAGGCCAGGTGGCCGTTGTCGCGCCGGGTGACGTCCAGCCGGTCGGGGGCGGGGAACCGGTCCGGATCCCGGTCGGCGATCGCGGACGCGACGAGTACGGTCGCGCCGCGTGGCACGGTCACGCCCGCTATCTCGACGTCCTCGCGGGCGAAGCGGATGATGCCGGGACTGACCGGGCCGTCGTAGCGGAGGAACTCCTCGATCGCGTCAGGGAGCAGTTCCGGATGATCGCGCAGCAGGGTCAGCTGGTCGGGGTGGGCGAGGAGTGCGGCGATACCGCCGCCGATCAGGTTGACCGTGGTGATGTACCCGGCCACCAGCAGCAGGAAGGCCATGGCGATCAGCTCGTCCCGGCTGAGCCGCTGCTCCTCGTCATGGGCGCTGATCAGCGCGCTGAGCAGGTCGTCTCCCGGCCGGGCGCGCTTGGCTTCGAGGTGCGCGGTCAGATAGGCGCGCATCCGCTGCCACGCCTCGTTGACGACGGCCGGGTCGGGCATCCGTTCGCCTCGGACGAGCATGGCGTCGGTCCACCGCTGGAAGTCGTGCCGGTCGTCCACGGGTACGCCGAGCATCTCGCTGATGACGGTGACCGGCAGCGGCAGGGCGAAGTCGGCCACGAGTTCGGCCCGGCCGGCCGGCACCACCGCGTCGAGCAGCCGGTCGGTGATCTCCTGGATCCGGGGCCGCAGCTCGGCGACCCGGCGGGCGGTGAACGCCTTCGAGACCAGGCGGCGCAGACGGGTGTGGTCGGGCGGGTCGGAGCGGAGCATGGTGCTCATCAGCGATTCCCGCTCGAAGTCGGGCAGCTGTGCGGTGAAGCGGGGGTCCGAGGCGTCCCGCACATCGCTGCTCAGCCTCGGATCGGACAGCGCGGCCAGCCCGTCCTCGTAGCGTGTGACCAGCCAGGCGTCCAGGCCCCCGGCGATGACCGCCCGCCGGACCGGGCCGTCCTCACGCAGCCGCCGGTAGAGCGGGAAGGGGTCCGCCACGAAGGCCGGGTCGGCGTAGGGAAGAAGCATGGGCTGCTCACTCATCGCACCTCCCGGAGGTGTGTCCCTTATGTGGGCGTATACCCATATTTCCGACCCGGCAGAGCCCGACGGTACGGTTCCGGCTGCGGGAGGCTCGGGCCTGCCGGTCGCCGGCCCGCTGGGCCTTCGACGACGCGGGACTGTTCCGGCTGACGAGGCGAGGCGGCCGGGGCCCCGTGGGGTGCCCCGGCCGGGAGTCGCGTGGGGTCAGCAGGCGTCGACGTACCAGACGGGGCCCCAGTCCGCGTGGGCGTCCGAGGAGGGGGCGCCCGGGGTGGTGTAGATGAGCTTCTTGTTCTTGTCGTACATGCGGGCCTTCGTCCCTGCCGACTGGTTGTTGTACCAGGACCCGCCGCTGTTCAGGCCGTCGGGGATCTCCTGCAGGTAACAGTCCTTGAACCTGAAGGACAGGCCCTCGAAGTTCGCCTGCTTGTAGCCGCAGAAGTAGTACTTCGGGCAGTCGGACGGTGCCGCCGCCGCCCGGGGCTGGGCAGAGGCGGCGGGGGCGAGCATGCCGGCCGCGCCGAGCAGCGCGGCGGCCGCGGCGAGGCCGACCTTGTGTGACGTCCGCACGAAAGATCCTCCCATCTCATGGACGCACCACCCGGAGTGCGGCGGTGCGATCCGAGCCTGCCCGCTCGCCCCACCCCGCGTCGTGAGCACACGGCGCACACTGCTTGGCACGCGGCGCACATGCCGATTGACGAAGAAGCGTCTTTCGTCGGCGGCCCGCGGTGACGGACAGTGCTGGTTGACCGAGCGACACCGGTGACGCCACGGGGAAACGTCATGATGACCGTCCTGGACACGTCCTGTTTACCGACCTCCGAGCGAACTGCCGCCTGGGTGGAGGCCACCGCGCAGGCCCTGGTGACGACCCGCCTCCGGTTCACCGACCCCCCGAACTTCGAAGCGCGCATACGGGCCATGGCGCTCGGGCCGGTGCAGCTGTCGGCGATCTCGTACACGCAGCTGGTCAGCTACCGCTCCCCCCGCCTGATCCGCGAGTCGGATCCCGAGCAGTACCAGATCGCCGTCATCACCTCGGGACGGCAGGGCATCGAGCAGGCGCGGCACCACAGCGTCCTCGGTCCCGGTGAGATCGTCCTGTACGACAGCTCCCGGCCCTTCGAGGCGTCGGCCCGCGGTCCGGGCAGCTGCGGTGCCCTGGTCGTGCAGTTCCCCCGGCGGATGATGCCGTTGCCCGACCGTGTGGTCGCCCCGCTGTGCGGGACGGACCTCGGCGCGGCCGACGGCGTCGGGCACGTCTTCCACCAGACCCTGGCCGGCCTGGCGCAGGCGGAGCCCGACCTGACCGCCGCCGACCGGCACAGGCTCGGCGCGACCGTCGTCGACCTGGCCGCGGCGGTCATCGCCCGGCGCGCCGACCGGACGTCCGCGCTGCCGCCGGAGAGCCGCACGGCGACGCTGTACCGGCAGATCACGGCGTTCATCACCGAGCACCTGCACGACACCGCCCTGGGACCGGCCACGGTCGCGGCGGCGCACAACATCTCGCCGCGCTACCTGCACCGTGTCTTCCAGGCGCACGGCACGACCGTGAACGGGTTCATCCGCCGGGAACGGATCGCCCGTTGCCGCCGGGACCTCGCGGACCCCCTGCTCCAGGCCACACCCGTCAGCGCGATCGGGGCCCGCTGGGGCTATCCGAGGGCGTCCGACTTCACCCGCGCCTTCCGCACCGCGACGGGCACGACCCCCACGGCGTACCGGAGTTCGCGCGGGCAGGCCGAGGACGGGTCGCGGCTCTGAAGGCCGCCTTCTCCGTGCGCCAGGACGCGCGCGGTCCGCAGTCCCTGAGCACCAGTCGGTGCGGTGGGCCGGTGGCCGGCCGCGAGGACGGGCGGGCGCCGGTGCCCGTCAGGCCCGCTGGGCGGCGATCAGTGCCCGGTACCAGTGGTAGCTGTCCTTCGGGGTGCGCCGCTGGGTGGCGTAGTCGACGCGGACGATGCCGAACCGCTTGCCGTAGCCGAGGGCCCACTCGAAGTTGTCCAGCAGGGACCAGACGTAGTACCCGCGTACGTCCACACCCGCGTCCAGGGCCGCCCGCAGCGCGGTGAGGTGGTCGCGCAGGTAGGCGACCCGGTCGCTGTCGTGCACCGTGCCGTCCGCGCCGGCCTCGTCGTGTTCGGCGGAGCCGTTCTCCGTGATGAGGATCGGCGGCAGCGCGTCGCCGTACCGTTCCTTCAGGTGCACCAGCAGGTCGGTGAAGCTGTCCGGGACGACCGGCCACCGCATCGCCGTGTGCCGTACCCCCTCCAGCCGTACCTCCGTGTACCGGTTGTCCGTCGCGGTGCGCCGTGCCGGGTCGGTCTCCCGGTGCGGGGCGTCGGCGACGACGATCGGGCGGTAGTAGTTGATGCCGAGGAAGTCCAGCGGCTGCCCGATGACTGCCAGGTCGCCGGCGCGCCGGAAGTCCTGGCCGCCGATCAGCTCGCCCCAGGTCTCCTCCTCGGTCCGCGGGTAGCGGCCCGCGAGCAGCGGCTCGGTCCACACGAGGTTGTGCTGGGTGTCGGCGCGGAGGGCGGCGGCCCGGTCGGCGGCGGAGTCGGTCGCGGGCAGGTTGCGGTCGAGGTTGAGGGTGATGCCCACCTCGCGCACCCCGGCCGCCCGCAGTGCCCGGACCGCGAGTCCGTGCCCGACCAGCAGGTGGTGTGCGGCGGCGAGCGCGCCCCGGCCCTCCCGGGCGCCGGGGGCGTGGCGGCCGACGGAGTAGCCGAGGAAGGCGCTGCACCACGGCTCGTTCAGGGTGATCCAGCGCGGCACCCGGTCGCCCAGGTGCGCGGCGACGGCGGCCGTGTACGCGGCGAACCGCTCGGCGGTCTCCCGCACCCGCCAGCCGCCGCGGTCCTCGAGGGCCTGGGGCAGGTCCCAGTGGTAGAGGGTGGCGGCCGGCTCGATGCCCGCTTCGAGGAGTTCGTCGACGAGGCGGGAGTAGAAGTCCAGGCCCTTGGGGTTCACCGGGCCCGAGCCGTCGGGCACGATGCGCGGCCAGGCGATCGAGAACCGGTAGGAGTCGACGCCGAGTTCGCGCAGCAGCGCCACGTCCTCGCGGTAGCGGTGGTAGTGGTCGCAGGCGACGTCACCGGTGTCGCCGTTGGCCACCCGGCCCGGGGTGTGGCTGTAGGTGTCCCAGATCGACGGGCCGCGGCCGTCCTCGTCCGCCGCGCCCTCGATCTGGTAGGAGGCGGTGGCGGCGCCGAGGACGAAGCCCGGGGGGAATCGCGGGAAGTCGGTCATGTGCGCTGCTCCGGGGGTCACTTGACGGATCCGCCGGTGAGGCCGGCGGCGATGTACTTCTGCGCGAGGACGAGGAGGACCGCGGCGGGGATCGCGGACAGCACGGACGCGGCCATCACCGAGCCCCAGTCGCCGACGTGCGCGCCGATGTACTGGTAGATGCCGAGCGTGATCGGCTTGACGTCGTCGGTGGTGTTGAGGGTGAGCGCGAACATGAAGTCGCTCCACGCGAAGAGGAACGCGAACAGGCCCGAGGTGATGAGGGAGTTGCGGCTCATCGGGAGCACCACCTGGACGAAGGTGCGCAGCCGGCCCGCCCCGTCCAGCTGCGCCGCCTCGATCACCTCGCCGGGTATGGACACCATGAACGAGCGCATCAGCACGATCGAGAAGGGGATGCCCAGCGAGGCGTCCGCGAGCATCAGGCCGGGGTAGGAGTTGACCAGGCCCAGATCGACGTACGACGTGTACAGCGCGTTGGCGACGACGATCCCCGGCACCATCTGCGTGATCAGCGTGCCGAACACGAGGGTTCGGGTGCCGGGCAACCGGAACCGGGCCAGCCCGTACGCCGCCGGAGCGGCGATCGCCAGGCAGACGACGACCGCGCCGAGCGAGACCACCAGCGACGTCAGCAGGTGGCCGCCCTGGTCGTCGAGCGCCCTGGAGAAACCGGACAGGTCGAGGCGGTGCGGCACGGGGTCGACCTCCAGCAGCCCCGACTCGGGCTGGAGCGCGGTGTCGAGCATCCAGTACAGCGGGAACAGCATCACGCACAGGACGAGCACACCGGCCGCGGTGGAGCCCCAACGGCGCCTGCTCGCGTGCTGCTTCACGTGTTCGGCGGACATCGTCGGTCACTTCCCCTCGGTGCGGTTGGCCCGCAGGTACAACACCGCGAACACCGCGGAGATCAGGATCAGTACGTTGCCGACGACGGCACCCGCCCCGAAGTCCAGCCGGACGAAGGAGTTCTGGTAGGTGAGCGTGCCCAGGGTCTGGGTGGCGTCGGCGGGGCCGCCGTCGGTGAGGGCCAGGATCAGGTCGAGGATCTTGACCGTCGACATGAAGCCGAGGACGAGGACGACCGTGACGACGGGCCGGAGCACCGGCAGGGTGATCGAGCGGAACGTCCGCCAGGCGGAGGCGCCGTCCAGGGCGGCCGCCTCGTACAGCTCGCGGGGGACCTCCTGGAGGCCGCCGTACAGGATGACCATGTTGAACGGGATGCCGATCCAGATGTTGACCAGGATGACGGACAGCAGGGCCATGTGTGGACTGGTCAACCATGGTGTGTGGCCGTCCAGTCCGAGGATGTCGAGAAAGGAGTTCAGTACACCCGTGTCCTGGTCGAGGATGCGCCGCCAGACGATGCCGGAGACCACCATGGGCACCAGCCAGGGCAGCAGGATCAGCGAGCGCAGGGCCCCGTTGAGGGGGAACTTCCGGCTGAAGAAGACGGCGAGGGCGAGGCCGACGCAGAACTGGCCGAGCAGCGACCCCGCCGTGAAGAGGAGGGTGTGCCACAGCGCCTTGCCGAACAGGGCGTCTTTGAGGACCGTCGACCAGTTGTCCAGGCCGTTGAGGGGCGCCTCGCCGGTGAAGAAGGTCTTCGGCGTGTAGTGCTGGAAGCTCATCAGGAGGTTACGGACGAGCGGGTAGCCGAAGAACAGCAGCATGAACAGGGCCGCGGGGGCGACGAACCCCCACTGGGCCAGCCTGCGCCGGCGCCGCAGCCGGGCGGGGGCCGGCCGGCGCGCCTCGGGCAGGGCGGTGGGTGCGGTGGCGGTGGACGTGGTCATCTGCGCGTACCTCAGTTCCCGCTCGTGGCCCGCTGCTGGGCGCGCTGGAGAGCGGCCCGGCTGGACTCGCCGGTCAGGGCGGCCTGGAAGGCGCTCTGCAGGGCGAGCGACACGCCCGACCAGCGGGCGCCGAGCTCGGCCGTCCGGGACCGTGCCGCGGCCACTTGGCCGGCCAGCGCGTCCAGTTCGGGCACCTGCTTGCGCCACGCGGCGGCGGCCTTCTCGTTGGCCGGGACCATCCAGCTGTTGCGCGCGTACGTCAGCTGCTCCCGCTCGCTCGACAGGCAGGCGACGATCCTCGCCGCCATCCGCTCCCGCCGTGCGTCGCCGGTCTTCGGGACGGTGAGCACGGCGCCGCCGAGCGGGCCCACGGACTTCTCCCCCGCCTTCGGCACCGGGATCGGCGCGATGCCCCAGTGCAGCGACTTCTTGGTGTTCAGGGTCTCGACCTGCCACGGGCCGTTGATCATCATCGCGGCGTTGCCCGCCATGAACTGGTCGTTGACGTCGGCCTGCGTCCAGCCCACCGTCGACTTCGACAGCGAGCCGTCCCGGAGCAGGCTCTTCCAGTAGTCCAGCGCCTCCACCACCCTCGGCCCGTCGAGCCGTCTCTCGTCCCCGCCGTTGGACCACATGAACGGGGTGAACTGGAAGACGCCGTCCTCGGCGCCGCCCGCGCTGAGCGCCAGGCCGTACCGCTTGCCGCGCGTCAGCTCCTTCGCGGTCCGCCGCAGTTCGGCCCAGGTGGCGGGCACCTTCAGGCCGGCCTGGTCGAGGATGTCCTTGTTGTAGAAGAGGACGAGCGTGTTCACCGACCGGGCGGCCCCGTAGTACGTGCCCCGGTAGGAGCCGAAGTCGACGATGCCCTTCGGGACGTCCTCGGTGCCCAGTCCGAGTGTGCGCAGGTCGAGCAGCCCGCCGGCCTCGGCGAACGTCGGCATCTCCGAGGCGTCGAACTGCACGACGTCGGGCAGCGACCTGGAGGACGCCATGCGCAGGGCCTTCGTCATCACCTGCGCGGCCGGGACGCTCTGCTGCTCGACGGTCACGCCCAGCCTCGTGCCGCAGCGCGCCATCGCCTCCGCGTCCCAGCGGTGGTACGTCTCGTCGGTGGACGAGTTCAGCACGGTGTAGACGGAGCTGTCGCGCTGCTGGCCGCAGCCGGTCAGGGCGGCCCCGGCGACCAGGGCGGAGACGGCTGCGAGTGGTATCGCTGCACTGCGGGAGCGTTTATTGAAGCGCTTCGACATGCACGGCCCTTGCTGTCCTACCGTCCGGCGGCACTGCCGGACGCGTTTGTTCAATGGCATGACTAATACGCCATACCCGGGCCGGGCGCCAGACCCGGGCAGATCTCCGTTAGCGCGCGGCCCATCGGGGCGGCGACCGGGAAAATCGTGATCATGGCAGCTCAGAGTGACTTTCTCGACGCCCGAACCGGTCCGCCGAAGACGTGTTCTGTGTACGATCAAACGCCGGGCGACGCCTCCGCGCCCCACTCCCACCCGTCCAGCTCCCCCGAGGGAAGAACATGAAGTTCACCAACGGCTTCTGGCGCGTCCGCGACGGCGTGCAGATCGCGTACGCCACCGAGGTCCGCGACATACGCAGTGAATCGAAGCGCTTCACTGCCTATGCCGCCCTGCGGAAGGTGGCCCGGAGAGGGGACACGCTCAACGCGCCGCTCCTCACGGTCGACTGCTTCTCACCGGCCGAGGGCGTGATCGGCGTCCGGGTCACGCACCACGCCGGAAGACGCCGTCCGGGCCCGGACTTCGGCCTCACGTACGAGGCGGACGGTGCGGGCGCCGTGCGCCGCGAAGGCACCGTCACGGAGCTGACCAGCGGCCCGCTGACCCTCCGTCTGGACGAGGCGGCCCCCTGGACCCTGGCCTTCCAGGGCGCGGACGGGCGGGAGCTGACCCGGGCCGGCACCAAGGGCACCGCCTTCGCCACCACCGAGGACGGCGCCCACCACGTCCTCACCCAGCTCGCCCTGGGCGTGGGCGAGCAGGTCTACGGCCTCGGGGAGCGCTTCACGCCGTTCGTCAAGAACGGCCAGGTCGTCGACATCTGGCAGGCGGACGGCGGCACCAGCAGCGAACAGGCCTACAAGAACATCCCGTTCTACCTCTCCTCGCGCGGCTACGGCGTCTTCGTCAACCACCCCGGCCGGGTCTCCTTCGAGGTCGGCTCCGAGTCCGTCGGCCAGGTGCAGTTCAGCGTCGAGGACCAGAGTCTCGAGTACTACGTGATCGCCGGGCCCACACCCAAGGACGTCCTCGCCCGCTACACCGCTCTCACGGGCCGTCCGGCGCTGCCGCCCGCCTGGTCGTTCGGCCTGTGGCTGACGACGTCCTTCACCACGGACTACGACGAGGCGACGGTGACGTCCTTCGTGGACGGCATGGCCGAGCGCGGTATCCCGCTGACGGTCTTCCACTTCGACTGCTTCTGGATGCGCGAGTACCAGTGGTGCGACTTCGCCTGGGATCCCGCCGTCTTCCCCGACCCGGAGGGCATGCTGGCCCGGCTCAGGGACAAGGGCCTCAGGGTCAGCGCGTGGATCAACCCGTACATCGCGCAGAAGTCCCCGCTGTTCGAGGAGGCGGCCGCCCTCGGCCACCTCGTGCGCCGCCCGAACGGCGACGTGTGGCAGTGGGACCTGTGGCAGCCCGGCATGGGCCTGGTCGACTTCACCAGCGCCGACGCCCGCACCTGGTTCCAGACCAAGCTCAAGACGCTGCTCGACCAGGGTGTGGACTGCTTCAAGACGGACTTCGGCGAGCGCGTCCCCACCGACGTCGTCTGGCACGACGGCTCCGACCCGGAGCGGATGCACAACTACTACACCCACCTGTACAACCGGACCGTCTTCGAACTGCTGCTGAAGGAGCGGGGCGAGGGCGAGGCCGTCCTCTTCGCGCGCTCCGCGACCGCGGGCGGCCAGCAGTACCCGGTGCACTGGGGCGGCGACTGCTGGGCGTCCTTCGAGGCCATGGCCGAGTCCCTGCGCGGCGGGCTGTCCCTGTCCCTGAGCGGGTTCGGCTTCTGGAGCCACGACATCGGCGGCTTCGAGGGCACGCCCGACCCGGCGGTGTTCAAGCGCTGGCTCGCCTTCGGGCTGCTCTCCTCGCACAGCCGGCTGCACGGCTCGACGTCGTACCGCGTGCCGTGGAACTTCGGCGACGAGGCGGTGGCGGTCGCCCGGCGGTTCACGCTGCTCAAGCACCGCCTCATGCCGTATCTCTACGGTGCCGCGGCCGAGGCCCACCGCACCGGTGTCCCGGTGATGCGCCCGATGCTCCTGGAGTTCCCGCACGACCCGGCGTGCCGTCCGCTGGACCGCCAGTACATGCTCGGGCCCGATCTGCTGGTCGCCCCGGTGTTCACGGAGGACGGCGAGGTCGAGGTCTACCTCCCGGAGGGCACCTGGACGCACCTGCTGAGCGGTGAGCGGGTCACCGGCCCGGTGTGGCGCATCGAGCGGCACGCCTACGACAGCCTGCCGCTGTACGTCCGCGAGGGCGCCGTCCTGCCGCTCGCCTCCGACGACGGCCGCCCCGACGGCGACTGGCTGGACACCCCGACCCTGCTCGTCCACCCCACGGGCGCGGCGGACTACACGGCCGAGGTGACGGTGCCCGACCTGACGGGCACCCCGGCCGCCACCTTCACCGTCCTGCGCGAGGGCACCCGCCTTCGGGTCACCGCCCGCGGCACCGCCCGCCCGTTCACCGTCCGCATCGCCGGCGGCACGAGCGCGACGGGCACGGGTGAGGTGGTCGTCGCGCTGGACTGACCGCAGGGGCGCAGCCGTGCGGCCGGGGTCCCTGTCGCGGCGCGCCTGCGTCGCCGGCCGGTGTGGGGCACAGTGGTGTGCGTCGGAGCACTGACAGGACGTCAATCCCGCGGTTCGAAGCCCCCACGTGGCGCGCCGCCGTCGCCGGCCGGCGCGCGGTGCGGTGGCTGTGGGGGGTTGTGGTGTGAGGGGCTGTGGTGTGAGGGGCTGTGGTGCTGGACGGCCCGGTAGGTCTCGTGGAGGGCCTTGGTCGTGGCCTCGGAGCCTCGTTGGGCTACGCCGACGAACAGGCAGTCGATCACGGCGAGTTGGGCGATGCGGCTGACGGTGGCGCCGGAGCGGAAGGGGGTCTCGCGGGCGCAGGTGGTCAGGACGAGGTCCGCGCTCCGGGCGAGGGAGGAGCGTGGGGCGTTGGTGAGGGCGATGGTGGTGGCGCCGTGTGCGGCGGCGGCCCGGAGCGGCTCGACGGTGTCCTCGGTCTCTCCGGAGTGTGAGACGGCCAGCGCCACGTCGCCGGGCCGGAGCAGGGCGGTCGCCGTGAGGGCGGCGTGCCGGTCGGTCCAGACGAACGCCATGTGGCCGATGCGGTGCAGCTTCTGGTGCAGGTCCTGGGCGACGAAGGCGCTGGCGCCGACGCCGAAGACGTCGATCCGCCGTGCTTCCGCCACGGCGTCCACCGCCCGGCGCAGGGCCTCGATGTCCAGTCCGGCGCCGGAGTCCTCCAGGGCCCGTACCTCGGTGTAGATGATCTTGTCGACGATCTGGTCCAGCGTGTCGGTGGGTCCGATGCCCGTGCTCGGTATGGGCCGGTCGTCGTCGCGGGCTTGTTCGCGGGCCGCGGCGGCGGCCAGGGCGAGGCGCAGCCGGGGGTAGTGGGTGAGGCCTATCGTGCGGCAGAAGCGCATGACCGTGGCAACCGAGGTGTCCGCCCGCTCGCCGAGCGCGCCGATGGAGAGTTCCGCCGCCCGCGCCGGATCGGCCAGGACGACGTCCGCGACCCGTCGTTCCGAGGGCGTCATGGACGGCTTCTCCGCGCGGATGCGCGCGAGGACACCGGTGGGCGGTCTCCGGCCGGTCATGGTCCGCTCCCTCCTGACGGGCCTGACGGGGTGGCACACGGTAACCCCGCCCGGCGTGTCCGTCAAAAACTTACGCGACTCACTGGGGGTGGTTACTTGTTGACTCCGCACGCCCGGCTTCTGATACTCGCCGCATGACAGCAGCGGCCGGAGAGAGCGTGCGCCAGCTCGACCTCGTGGTGATCGTCGTCTACCTGGTCGCGATCGCCGTGATCGGCCTCCGTCTGGCCGGCCGGCAGCGGACGTCGAAGGACTACTTCGTCGGCGAGAGCGGCATGCCGTGGTGGACCGTCTCGTTCTCCGTGGTCGCCACCGAGACCAGTGTGCTCACCGTCATCAGCGTGCCCGGCGTCGCGTACAGCGGCCAGGGTTTCGGCAACGTCGAGCTGGCCCTGGGCTATGTGGTCGGCCGTGTCGTCGTGGCCACCGTGCTCATCCCGCTGTACAAGCGGGGCGGGTTCGTCAGCGCCTACCAGTACCTGGGCACCCGGTTCGGGCCCCGGCTGCAGGGGCTGGCGTCGGTCACCTTCGTCTTCACCCGGCTGATGGCCGAGGGCGTCCGGCTGTTCGCTTCCGCGATCCCCATCAAGCTGCTGCTCGCCGAGTACGGTGTGCACGCGGACTACCGCGTCGTCATCGTCGCGCTCACCGTCATCACCGTCGTCTACACCTATCTCGGTGGCATCAAGGCGGTCATCTGGACCGACGCCATCCAGATGGGTCTCTACCTGGGCGGCGCGGTCCTCGCCGTCGCCGTCCTCTCCGCGCACGTCGGCGGCACCGGTTTCGCCCGCGCCTTCGACGCGGGCCGGTTCCGGCTGTTCGACACGGACTTCACCCTCGCACACGTCCTGACGAGCCCGTTCGCCCTGCCCACCGCCATCGTCGGCGGCGCGATCTTCGCCATGGCCAGTCACGGCTCCGACCAGCTCATCGTCCAGCGGGTGCTGGCCACCCGCTCCCTGCGCGACGGCCAGAAGGCCATGATCGCCTCCGGTGTCTTCGTCACCGTCCAGTTCGCGGCCTTCTCACTGGTCGGCGCGCTGCTGTGGTCGTACAACTGGGGCCGGAGCTTCCAGGAGGCCGGCCTGGGCAGTTCCGACGACCTCTACCCGGACTTCATCCTGCACGGGCTGCCCGTGGTGATCTCCGGCCTGCTCGTGGCCGGCATCCTCGGTGCCGCCATGGGGTCGCTGTCCTCGGCGCTGAACTCCATGTCGAACTCGACGGTCGCCGACATCGTCCGCAGCTTCTTCGGTACGGCACCCTCCGAGGCGTCGCTGCTGAGGCTCGCCCGGGTGATGACCCTGGTGTGGGCGGCGCTGATGGCGGTCTTCGCCTGTGCCTTCAGTGCCGGTACCGGCAACGTCTACCTCACCGGTCTGACCATCGCCGGCTACACCTACGGCGCCCTGCTCGGCGCGTTCCTGCTGGGCCGGACCGTGCGGCGCGCCGACGAGGCGGACTCCGTCGTGGCGTTCCTGGTGACGGTCGCGGTGATGACGTACGTCGTGCGCGCGGTGAGGATCGACGTCACCACGGCCGGCGGCACCGTACCGACGGCTGTCGCCGCGCAGTGGCTGGTGCCGATCGGTGTGGCCGTCACCCTCGCCGTCGGCGGCCTGCTGAGCCTGCGGCACCGCGCCCCCGGGCCGGCCGGGGTCCGCGTGGGCGATCCGGACCCCGGAGAGGGCCGGGTCACGGCGGCCACCGGACCGAACTGACGGCGGGCGGCGGCCTCGGCACCCCCTCGCGTTCCCGACCCCCCGGAGGCACCCATGCCCCAGCCGCAGTCCGCCCCGGCCGCCGAACGGGTGGCGCCATGCGGGTGATCGGCCTGATGTCGGGCACCTCGTACGACGCGATCGAAGCGGCCGCCGCGGACCTCGCCCTGGACGACGACACCCTGCTCCTACGGCCGCTCGGGCACCTCTCCGTCCCCTACCCGGACGACCTACGCGCCCGGGTCGCCGCCTCCCTGCCGCCGGCGGTCACGACGACGCAGGCGGTCTGCGCCCTGGACACCCGGATCGGGCAGGCCTTCGCGGGCGTGGCCGCGCGCGCCCTGCGGGAACTGTGCGCGGGCGCCGCCGACCTGACGGTCTCGCACGGGCAGACGGTGCACCACTGGGTCGAGGACGGCGTCGTCCGCGGCACCCTGCAACTCGGCCAGCCGGCCTGGATCGCGGAGGCCACCGGGCTGCCCGTCGTCTCCGACCTGCGCAGCAGGGACGTCGCGGCCGGCGGCCAGGGCGCCCCGCTCGTCGGCATGACCGACGCGCTGCTGCTGCGCGGCCTGCCCGGCACCCCGGCCGCGCTGAACCTGGGCGGCATCGCCAACGTCACCGTCCTCGCGCCCGGCGCCGAGCCGCTGGCCTTCGACACCGGCCCCGCCAACGCCCTGCTCGACGCGGCCGTCCACCACTTCACCGACGGCGCCGCCTGCTACGACGCGGACGGGCGCCGGGCCGCCGCCGGACGGGTACGCCCCGCGCTGCTCCGCGTCCTCCTGGACGACCCCTACTACCGCAGGGCCGCCCCCAAGACCACCGGCAAGGAGCACTTCCATCTCCCCTATCTCCAGCGGGCGTTGAACGCCGTACCCACGCCCTGCCCCGACGACGTGCTGGCCACGCTGACCCGGCTGACCGCCGTGACCGTGGCCGACGCCTGCCGTGCTCACGGGGTCACCCGGCTCGTCGTCTCCGGCGGCGGCACCCGCAACCCGGTGCTCATGCGCATGATCACCGAGGAACTGCCCGGCGTACCGGTGCGCCCCAGTGACGACCTGGGCCTGCCCTCCGGCGCCAAGGAGGCCCTGGCCTTCGCCGTCCTGGGCTTCCTCACGGTGCACGGCCTGCCCGGCACCCACCCGGGCGCCACCGGCGCCTCCAGAGCCACCCTGCTCGGCAGCATCACCCCCGGCCTGACACCCCTGCGTCTGCCCGAACCGGTGACGCGGCCGCCGCGCCGGCTGCGGATCGTCCGCTGACCGCGACGATCCGCCGGTCGGGTGAGGTCTCCAGCGCGCGCTGCAGCCGGGGCCGCACCTTCTGCCGGCCGCGCCGCCGCAGGCGCGGTCCGCAGACCCGGCGGGGCCGCCGCTCTCCGGCAGTCCGACCGTGCGCGGATGTCCTTCCCCGGATGGATTGCTCCGCTTTTCGCCCTGGCCCTCCGGTGTGAGGCTCGACCGTGGGCAGCCGCCGTGACCGGGGCTGCGGCACCGGACCCCCGTACCGAAGGAAGACCCACCATGCGCGGAGCAGTGATCCACGCGCCCGGCGACGTGCGCTTCGAGGACCTGGACGACCCGGAGATCAGCCGGCCCACCGACGCGATCATCCGCACGGTGGCCACGTGTGTGTGCGGCTCGGACCTGTGGCCGTACCGCGGTGCGGAGCCCATCGGGGACCCGCACCCGATGGGGCACGAGTACGTCGGCATCGTGGAGGAGGTCGGCAGCGAGGTCACCCATGTCAAGCCGGGACAGTTCGTGGTGGGCTCCTTCGCCACCTCGGACAACACCTGCGCGAACTGCCGTAACGGCTGGCAGTCCAGCTGTCTGAACCGCGAGTTCATGAGCACCTGCCAGGCCGACTACGTCCGCATCCCCAACGCCCACGGCACCCTGGTCGGCACGGACGACCACCCGGCCGGCGACTTCGTGCCCAGCCTGCTCGCCGTCTCCGACGTGATGGGCACCGGCTGGTACGCCGCTCTCGCCGCCGAGGTGAAGCCCGGCTGCACGGCCGTCGTGGTCGGTGACGGGGCGGTCGGCCTGTGCGGTGTCATCGCCGCAAGGGAACTGGGCGCGGAGCGGATCATCGCCATGAGCCGGCACGAGTCCCGGCAGAAGCTGGCCCGTGAGTTCGGCGCGACCGAGATCGTCAGCGAACGCGGCGACGACGGCATCGCCCGCGTCAAGGACCTCACGGACGGCGTCGGCGCCGACTCCGTGCTGGAGTGCGTCGGCACCCCGGAGTCCATGCGGCAGGCCCTGCACTCCGCCCGCCCCGGCGGGAACGTCGGCTTCGTCGGTGTCCCCCACGAGGTGGCGCTGGACGGCCAGGAGCTGTTCTTCTCCCAGGTCGGCCTGCGCGGCGGTCCCGCGCCCGTGCGCCGCTACCTGCCCGACCTGATCGAGCGCGTCCTGTCCGGCCGGATCAACCCGGGCAAGGTCTTCGACCTGACGCTGCCCCTGGACCAGGTCGCCGAGGGCTACAAGGCGATGGACGAGCGCCGCGCCATCAAGGCCCTGCTCAAGCCCTGACACCGAAACCCCACCCGTCCGGGGCCCGGCGCCATCGGCACCCCGCAACCCCCGGATGACGGCCTCGTCGTCGGCGTCGGCCCGCCCGCGGACGGCGGCTACGTCGCCCGACGGGCCCTGGGCCGGATGGCGGAGAACGCGACGCCGGTGGCGCGGGTACACGACGATGGATGCCAGGGACGCGGTGGACGCATGGCGTCTCACGGCATCGGCGAGCCTCCCGCCGGGTCAGGGACGGGCGGCGCACACAGGAGATGACGGACCGACATGGCACTGATTCTGGTCACCGGGGCAGCCGGCGGGCTCGGGCGGGACACGGCGCACGCGTTGGCCGACGACGGGCACGAGGTGGTCGTCCACGCCCGTACCCCCTCCCGCCTCACGGAGGGCGGCGACACCGCCCGGTGGAAGGGTGTCGTCACGGGTGATCTGGCCGAACTCGACCAGATCCGTGACGTCGCCCGGCAGGCCGGCGCGTTCGGCCGCTTCGACGCCGTGATCCACAACGCCGGTGTCCTGCACTCCCCCGACGTGAGCACCGTCAACACGGTCGCGCCCTACCTGCTGACGGCTCTCATGGACAAGCCGGCCCGGCTCGTCTACCTCAGCAGCTCGATGCACCGCACCGGCTCCACCGACCTGCGACGGCTGGCCGACGGCACCGCTTCCTACGACGACACCAAGCTGTGGGTCACCGCCCTCGCGCTCGCCTGCGCGTCCCGCTGGGAGGGGACCACCAGCCACGCGGTCGACCCCGGCTGGGTCCCCACCCGGATGGGCGGCGCCGGCGCACCCGACGACCTGGCCGCCGGACACCGGACCCAGGTGTGGCTCGCCACCGCCCACGACGTGACCCCGGCGACCGGCGGCTACTGGTACCACCGGCAGCCGCAGACCCCGCATCCCGCGGCCGGCGACGAGGCCTTCCAGGCGCGGCTCGTCGGGGAACTGGAACGCCGTACCGGCGTCCCGCTCGGCTGACGCCCGGCGCACCGCCCAGCGCGGCTGACATCACCTGGGCCCACCCTGGGTACCCCCCGCACAGGAGGTTGTGATGTTCGAGGCATCCGATATCCGCGAATGGCGTGGGCACGACGTCGTCGACGCGGACGGGCACAAGATCGGCACGCTGGAGGCCGTCTACGTGGACACCAGCACCGACCAGCCCTTCTTCGCCACCGTGACCGTGGGCCTGCCCACCCGCCGGCGGCTGGTTTTCGTGCCCCTCACGGGTGCGACCGTCGGTCCGGGGTATCTGAAGGTCGCCCACAGCAAGGACCGGGTCAAGAAGGCGCCGGCGATCGACCTCGACGGAGAGCTGCCCGCCACCGAGGAGCCGTCGGTCTTCGCCCACTACGAGCTGACCTACACCCCGGGCGCCGGCGGCGAGCGGCGCCTGGGCCGCCGTTGACCGACCGAAGCCGAACCGACCGAAGCCGGCGGGAGATCCGATGAGCCTGTTCCTGTTCCTGATCCTCGTGGCCGTCGCGCTGGGCATCATCGGCGTCGCCGTCCACGGCCTGTTCTACCTGCTGGTCATCGGCGTCGTCGTGCTCCTCGCCGACCTCGTCCTCACCGCCGTACGGTTCCGCCGACGGAGCAGGAAGCACCGCATCGCCCGCTGACGGGCCGGTCGGGTGGGCGGCCCGTCAGCGATGCGGTCGCGCGTTCCGGCGTGCAGGCCGCAAGCTGGTACCGACATGCCCGACAGGTCGTACGGCAGGGAGCGGTCATGGATGGCGCGGACGACGTGACCGTAGGCGTCCTGGGCTCCTACGGGGGCCGGAACGTGGGCGACGAGGCGATCCTCACCGCCCTGCTGGACCGCGTCCGCGCCGGCCGGCCGCGGGCCCGTCTCGTGGTCTTCTCCCGCCATCCGGAGCACACCCGCGGCGTCCACCCGGACGTGGAGGTCGTCGCCTGGGAGGGGGTCTGCCGGGAGGACATCTCCGCTCATCTGCGGCGGCTGGACGTCCTGGTGCTCGGGGGCGGCGGGATCCTCTACGACACCGAGGCGCGGCGCTATCTGCGCACGGCCCGCACCGCCCAGGAGCTGGGCGTGCCCGTCTTCACGTACGCGGTGGGGGCCGGTCCGCTCACCGACGAGGCGGACTGCGCGTGGGTGCGTACGGTGCTCTCGGACGCGGTCGAGGTGACGGTCCGCGACGAGGAGTCGAAGCTGGTGCTCGAAGAGGCCGGGGTGGCCCGGCCCGTCACCGTGACCGCCGATCCGGCGCTGCTGATGGTCCCCGGCGACCGGGGCGGGGCGCTGCTGCGGGCGGAGGCCGTGCCGCGCCGGGTGCGGCTGGTGGGCATGAGCGTGCGGGAGCCGGGGCGGGCGGCGGAGCACCTGGACGAGGAGGGGTACCACCAGCTGCTCGCCAGCGTGGGTGACTTCCTCGTGCACCGGCTGGACGCGCATGTCGTCTTCGTCTCCATGGAACGCGGCGACATCCGGCACGCGCACGCCGTGGCGTCGCGCATGGCGGAGGCGGACCACTGCACGGTGCTGCGCGGGGACCACGGGCCGCAGCAGGTCCTGGACATCGTCGGCCAGATGGACCTGGCCGTCGGGATGAGGCTGCACTTCCTGATCTTCGCCGCGCTCGCCGGGATCCCGCTGCTGCCGCTGCCGTACGCGGGCAAGGTGTTCGACTTCGCGCAGCGGATCGGCGCGCCGGCCCTGCGCGGTGTGGTCAGGGAGACGGCGGGGCTGCTGCTGGCGGAGGTGGACCGCCTGTGGGACGAGCGGCGCGCCCGTGCGGCCGAGACGGCGCTGCGTACGGCGGCGATGCGGCTGCGGGCGGCGGAGACCGCCGAGCGGCTCCTCGCCTGTCTGGACGGCGTGGCCGCGCAGCGGGTCCTGCGGGGTGTGGCGCCCGTGCCCGCGTCGACGCTGGGCTGACGCCGACGGTCACCGGTTCCCGGAGGGAGTGAACGTGTCGTACCTGAGGCCGCCCCGCGTTCCCCGGACGGTGGAGCTTCCGCCGCGTCAGGCGCTGCACGCGGGGTCCACGCAGGTGTTGGTGATCGGTGGCGGCCCGGCCGGTATCGGCGCGGCCCTCGGTGCCGCCAACGCGGGCGCCGAGGTCGCGCTCGTGGAGCGGTACGGGTTCCTCGGCGGCAACGCGACCGCGGCGCTGGTGATGCCGTTGATGAGTTTCCACAACGAGGTCAAGCAGGCCGTGGCCGGCGACACCACGCGCCTGCTGCCGCCCGATCACGGCGAGGGCGAGCCGGTCGTCGGCGGAGTGCTGTGGGTGCTGCTGGACCGGCTGGTGCGGGTGGGAGCGGCGATCCGGCCGTCGCTGGAGACCGGCTACACCGTGCCGTTCGATCCGGAGCTGTTCAAGCTGGTGGTGTACGAGCTGCTGGAGAGCCATGAGGTCCGTACGCTCCTGCACGCCTTCGCCTCCGACGTCCTGAGCCTGCCCGACCGGGCGCGTGCGGTGTTCGAGACGAAGTCGGGTCCCCTCGTCATGGACGCGGACGTGATCGTGGACTGCACCGGGGACGGTGACATCGCGGCGGCGGCCGGGGCGTCGTACGAGATCGGGCGGCCGGAGGACGGCTGGACGCAGCCCATGTCGCTGATGTTCCGCATGGTCCGCTTCGACCACGAGGAGTTCACCGCCTACACCCGCGCCCACCCGGACCAGTGGAGGGGTGTGCACGGGCTGTGGGACCTCGTGCGGGCCGCGGCGGACGCCGGGGAACTCGATCTGCCGCGCGAGGACGTGCTGCTCTTCGCCACCCCGAACAGCGGTGAGGTGGCGGTCAATTCGACGCGGGTCACCGAGGTGCTCGGCACCAGCGTCTGGGACCTGACCCGTGCGGAGTTCACGGCCCACCGGCAGATGGCGCAGATCGCCCGTTTCCTACGCGACCGGGTACCGGGCTTCGCCGACTCCTACGTCGCCCAGAGCGGTGTCCAGGTCGGCGTGCGCGAGACCCGCCGGATCGTGGGCGAGTACCAGCTGACCGGCGACGACGTGCTCAAGGCCCGCAGCTTCGAGGACGCGGTCGCCCGCGGTGCCTACCCGGTGGACATCCACAACCCGAGCGGTCGCGGCACCACGCTGAAGCGCCTGCCGCGCGGTCGGTCGTACGACATCCCCCTGCGCTGCCTGCTCCCCCGGGACGTCGACCGGGTCCTGGTCGCGGGGCGCTGCATCTCCGGGGACCACGTGGCGCACTCGTCCTACCGCGTGATGCCGATCTCCATGGCCACCGGGCAGGCGGCGGGCGTCTGCGCGGCCCTCGCGGCGACCGGGGGACGCCGGCCACGGGACGTCCCGGTGGGCGCGGTCCAGCGGGAGCTGCGGGCGCAGGGCGCCAGCCTGGCCTGACCCGGCGCGTACGGCGGGTGTGGGGCCGCATCGCCGCCAAGGCGCGTACGGCGGGTGTGGGGCCGCATCGCCGCCACCGCGCGTGCGGCGGGTTTCGGATCGCGTCGCCGCCACCGCGTGTGCGGCGGGTTTCGGATCGCGTCGCCGCCAAGGCGCGTACGGCGGCTGTGGGGTCGCGCCGCCGCCAGGGTCGCGGGCGGGGGAACCTCCGAACGGATGTGTCCCCGGGTGGCACGCCGCCCGGCGCGCATGGCGGGTCGCCGTACGGTCAGACATCGCCCATGGACGAATCGACATCCCCCGACCCGCTGCCGGGCCCCCGCGTCCCATCCCCCGAACCCGACGTCGTGTTCCAGGCGGACTTCGCCTCCGGGACCCAGTGGGTCGCCGGGCGCACGTCGGCCTATCCGGGAGGCGGTCCGGTCAATCCGGGCGACGACAAACTGGACCATCTGGTGGACGACGCCTCCTACAGCCGCTCGGGCGTCTTCCGGGCCACCCTCCGGCCGGACGGGCGGTGGGACACGGGGCTGCTGACCACCGAGGGCAGCGAGGAGGGGTTCATGGTGCGGTCGGGGGACGCACTGGAGGCGCGCGTACGACTGCCCGAGGCGATCGGTACCTGGCCGGCCATCTGGACCTGGCGGGACGGCGGCCAGGAGGTCGACGTCTTCGAGTACCACCCGGACAACCCGGATCTGCTGGAGTTCACCAACCATGTGCGCGGCGGCAACCGCTACCTGCGCGACGACGCCGTCCGGCCCGGCGCCTGGGTGGACCTGCGCACGGACTTCGGGGCGCGGTCGGTGGTCTGGTGGCTGAACGGCACACGGGTCTTCGCGGACGGCCGGGGCGTGGGGCACGCCTGGCAGGCCTACCTCATCGTGAATCTCTCGGTCGTCGCCGGCCGGTACCACCCCCCGCCCGAGCCCGGGACGACCGAGATGTCCTTCGAGGTGGCCGGCCTGCAGGTACGCCGTCCGTCCGCGGGCGGTCCGCCGCACGCCGGGCCGGCGGCCGGGGACGGAGAGCGGCAGCAGGCCGGTTCCTGAACCGTGGCGTCTCCGCCCGGAATGTGTGCCCGCGCGGGGCGGGGGAACTTGGAGCGACCGGGTGGCGGCCGAGGGGAGAGGAGTCCAGGTGGCAGCGGCAGCATCCGCGGACGCTCACGAGGCCGGGTACGAGCCGGACCCGCAGCGGTGGCGTGCCCTGTGGGTCACCCTGGTGGCCGGCTTCATGAGCCTGCTGGACGTGACGATCGTGTCGGTCGCCCTGCCCACCATCCAGCGCGAGCTGCACGCCTCCCCCGCGCAGGTGCAGTGGGTGGTCTCCGGCTACGCCCTGACCTTCGCGCTCGCCCTGGTCACCGCCGGCCGCCTCGGTGACGCCCTGGACCGGCGGCGGATCTTCCTGCTGGCCCTGAGCGGCTTCGTGCTGTGCAGCGCGGCCTGCGGAGCGGCCCCCGGCATCACTCTGCTGGTGGTGGCCCGGCTCGCCCAGGGGCTGGCGGCGGGCTTCATGGCGCCGCAGAACTCGGCGCTGATCCAGCAGATGTTCCGCGGTGCCGAGCGCGGTCGCGCCTTCGGGTTCTTCGGCGCCACCGTCGGCATCTCCTCCGCCGCGGGGCCGATCACCGGCGGTGCCATCCTCGCCCTCGCCTCCGGCGCCGAGGGCTGGCGGTGGATCTTCTACGTCAACGTCCCCATCGGCGTCCTGGCCGTCCTGCTCGGCCGCCGGTTGCTGCCCCGCACCCGGCGCTCGCAGCGGGGTCAAGTGGACGCGGCCGGCGTGCTGCTGCTCGGCCTGGGTGTCCTGGCGCTCATGTATCCGCTGGTCCAGGCGGACTCCGGTGGCCTTGACCGGCTGTGGTGGCTGTTCCCGGTGGGGGCGGCGGTGCTGGCCGTGTTCACCTGGTGGCAGTACCGCCGCGTCGCCCGGGGTGCCCAGCCGCTGCTCGACCCGCGCCTGTTCAGCACCGTGCGCGGGTACGCCGTCGGCGCCGGCATCGGCACCCTGTACTTCATCGGTTTCAGCGGGGTCTGGCTGGTCTTCGCCCTCTTCTACCAGCGGGGCCTCGGCTTCTCCCCGCTCCGGTCGGGCCTCGCGGTGACGCCGTTCGCGCTGGGCTCGGCGAGCGCGGCCGTGGTCGCGGGCCGGCTGGTGGAACGGTTCGGGCGGCTGCTCACCGTGTGCGGTCTCGCGGGCGTGCTCGCCGGTCTGGGCGGCACCGCGCTGCTGCTGCGTTTCGCACCGCTGCACTCGGCGCCCTGGCTCGCGGCTCCCGTCATGTTCCTCGGCGGTATCGGCAGCGGCTTCGTCGTCTCGCCCAACATCACGATGACCCTGCGGGACGTGCCCGTGCGCATGGCGGGCGCGGCGGGCGGTGCCCTGCAGACCGGGCAGCGGCTGGGCGCCGCGCTGGGGACCGCCGCCCTGCCCGGGCTGTTCTACCTGGTGCTCGGCCGGAGCCACGACTACCGCGCCGCGCTCGTCACCGCGCTGGGCGCCGGCCTGGTCGGCATGGCGGCGTCCCTGGCGCTGGCCACGGCCGACTGGCAGCGCGACCGGCGCGCGAAGCGGTCCCGCCGCAGCTGCCCGGACGAGCTCGCCAACGACCCGGTGCACGCCCGGCAGACCTGACGTAACGCTCCCCCGGCTCCCCCGGCTCCCCCGAGCTCGCCAGGTCCATCAGGGTGGTCCGGGGCCGTGTCGGGGCGCGGGTGCGGGCCCGGTTGGCCATGCTGGGCCGACAGCGGCACCGCGAGCGGCGACAAGGAGCACTGCATGCCGAAGGATTCCGTCGAACGATTCCTGGCGGCGCTGGACCCCGGCCACCGGGAGACCGTCGGCGCGAAGCCGCGCGAGGAGCAGGAGCAGCTCGCCGCGGCCTGGGAGCGGGAACTGGAAGCGGACGACGAACTCGACACCCTGGACGAGCTGTCCCCGCCGGCGGCGGAGGCCGAGGCGGCCCGCCGGGTCCTGGACCGCGGGACCGGATGACACGGCGCCGGCTCTGCTGCCGGGTGGTCGGCCGTCCTCCCGGTGCGGGTCCAGGCTCGCCGCCAGGTGGAGGTGGGCCGCCACCCGGTGCCGGGCGGCGGCCGCGGCGCCCTGGCCGTGCGGGGTGCGGGTCCCGCCGTCCAGGAGGCCTGCCGTGCCGGTCGGGCCGGTGCGGCGCGGGCGGCCTGCCCTGTCCGGGTGGGAGCGGGTGTCCCGGGCAGGCCGCCTGCGGCGGGAGGAGGCGTGTTACAGCGCGCGTTCCAGACGGTCCGCCATCAGCTTGACGAAGCGGGCCGGTTCCTTCGGCTGCCCGCCCTCGGCGAGCACCGCCAGGCCGTACAGCACTTCGGCGGTCTCGGCCAGCTCCGCGCGGTCCTCGCGGTCCTTGTACGCCTGGTTGAGGCCCTTCACCAGCTGGTGGTCCGGGTTGAGCTCCAGGATCCGCTTGGCGCGGGGCACTTCCTGGCCCATCGCGCGGTACATGTTCTCCAGGGCCGGGGTCAGGTCGTGCGCGTCGGAGACGACACAGGCCGGGGAGACGGTGAGCCGGGAGGACAGGCGCACCTCCTTGATGTCCTCGTCCAGCTGCTCCTTCATCCAGCCGAGCAGCCCGGCGTACTCCTCGGTCTGCTTCTCCCGCTCGGCGTCGGAGGTGTCCTCGTCCTCGGCGTCGAGGTCGATCCGGCCCTTGGCGACGGACCGCAGCTTCTTGCCCTCGTACTCGCCGACGGCGTCCGCCCACACCTCGTCCACCGGGTCGGTGAGCAGCAGCACCTCGATGCCCCGCTCCCGGAACGCCTCCATGTGCGGGGAGTTCTCGATGCTCTGCCGCGACTCGCCGGTCAGGTAGTAGATGTCCTCCTGACCGTCCTTCATCCGCTCCACGTAGCCCTTGAGCGTGGTCGGTTCGGTGTCGTGGTGGGTGCTGGCGAACGACGCGACGGCGAGGATGGCGTCGCGGTTCTCCGCGTCGGTGACCAGTCCCTCCTTCAGGGCCGTGCCGAACTCGCGCCAGAACGTGTCGTACCGCTCCCGGTCCTTGGTCATCATGTCCTTGACCGTGGACAGGACCTTCTTCGTGAGCCGGCGCCGCATCATCTCGATGTGGCGGTCCTGCTGGAGGATCTCGCGGGAGACGTTGAGCGAGAGGTCCGCCGCGTCGACGACGCCCTTGACGAAGCGGAGGTACGGCGGCAGCAGCGCCTCGCAGTCGTCCATGATGAACACGCGCTTGACGTAGAGCTGTACACCGCGCTTGAAGTCGCGCGTGAACAGGTCGTGGGGTGCGTGCGCGGGGAGGAACAGCAGGGCCTGGTACTCGAAGGTGCCCTCCGCCTGGAGGCGGATCGTCTCCAGCGGGTCGCGCCAGTCGTGGGCGATGTGCTTGTACAGCTCGTGGTACTCGTCCTCGGACACCTCGTCGCGGGGCCGCGCCCACAGCGCCTTCATGGAGTTGAGGGTCTCCGGCGCGGGCGTCTCGTCGCCGCCGTCGGCGGGGCCCTCGGGCATCATCCGGATGGGCCAGGTGATGAAGTCCGAGTACCGCTTGACGATTTCCTTGATCTTCCACGGCGAGGTGTAGTCGTGGAGCTGGTTCTCCGGGTCGGCCGGCTTGAGGTGGAGCGTGACCGAGGTGCCCTGCGGCGCGTCGTCGACCGTCTCCAGGGTGTACGTGCCCTCACCACGCGACGACCAGCGGGTGCCCTGGCTCTCGCCGGCGCGGCGGGTGAGCAGGGTCATCTCGTCGGCCACCATGAAGCCGGAGTAGAAGCCGACGCCGAACTGGCCGATGAGCCCCTCCTCACCGGCCTGGTCCTTGGCCTCCCGCAGTTCCTGCAGGAACTTGGCGGTGCCCGAGTTGGCGATGGTCCCGATGAGCCGCCCGACCTCGTCGTACGACATCCCGATGCCGTTGTCCCGCACGGTGAGCGTACGGGCGTCCTTGTCGATGTCGATCTCGATGTGCGGGTCGGAGACGTCGGCGTCGAGCGAGTCGTCCCACAGCTTCTCCAGACGCAGCTTGTCCAGCGCGTCCGAGGCGTTGGACACGAGCTCCCGCAGGAAGACGTCCTTGTTCGAGTAGACCGAGTGGATCATCAGCTGGAGCAGCTGACGAGCCTCCACCTGAAACTCGAAGGTCTCAGTCGGCATGTTCGCGAATACCTCACACGTCCTGTCGCTGGAACTGGGTGCAGACACTGTAAAACACCACGTCAGCGCGGTGGCCGGAATGGGGGCAGTGGCTGGATCCGAGCGGCGCGGGATCAGGGTGGATGCGCTGCGTGTCCGCGCCCTCACGCTCACGGTTTCGCACTTCGGTGCTCATGACCTCCGGTTGTCCGGGTACTCGGCAGGTCCAGGCAAGCAGTGACGACGGAGGTACAGAGATGAGCACGGTCCGGGAAGCGGTGGAGGTCGAGGTTCCGCTGCACACCGCCTACAACCAGTGGACGCAGTTCGAGGACTTCCCGCACTTCATGGAAGGCGTCGAGGAGATCAGGCAGCTGGACGACCGGCACAATCACTGGACCACGAAGATCGGCGGGGTACGCCGGGAGTTCGACACCGAGATCGTCGACCAGCTGCCCGACGAGCGCATCACCTGGCGCACCACCACCGGCGACGTCAGCCAGAAGGGCTCGGTGCGCTTCGAGCGCCTGGACGACAGCCACACCAAGGTCGAGCTGGTGATGGACGTCGAGCCCAGTGGCCCCGCGGAGAAGGTCGCGGACCTGCTCGGCACCATCGACCGGCGGGTCAAGGGCGACATGAAGCGGTTCAAGGAGTACATCGAGGAGCGCGGTGGGGAGTCCGGTGCGTGGCGAGGCCGGATCCGCCCCGGTGGCAACGACCCGTCGGCGCTCTGACCCCCACACAGGTCGCGCACGCCACGTGGCTTCACGGCACATGTGATGCCACGGCACATGGCCCGGGCACACCAGCCCGGGCCATGTCGTGTGTCGGGGCATGGGAGTCCGCGATGCCACCTCCTGCAGACCACGTGCGGCCGGCGACGCCTTCCGGTGCGGTGGCCGCGGTCAACCCCTGTGCATCGTGTTCACCAGCCGACGGCGACCAGGAGCCACTGCGGGTTGCCGTGGGAGATGAAGGAGGACTGACCCGCCACGTCGTCGTAGGGGAAGCCGTAGGCGAGGTTGTCGATGGCGTTGTCGTGCCAGAACTTGGCGTAGTAGTTGGCCGGTGCCGCCTTGTAGTACTGGCTCGGGTCGGCCTGCTGCGAGGCCGGCAGTGTGGCCACGTGACGGTTGAGGGCCGCGCACAGGTCCGGGTTGCCGGCCAGGGATGCGGCGCAGCCGAAGATGTCGGATGTGGCGGCGTTGACGCCTACGGACTGGGCGTAGGAGGTGAAGTAGTCGGCGTTGGCGCCACCCGCGCGGAAGCTCGGGTCGCTGCCGGGGGCGATGATCCGATACGGGGCCTGGGTCTGGGCCAGTATCTTGAACTGGGACGGGACCGCGTCGGTGAAGCGCTGGAACGTGGTGGCGCGGTCCTCGGCGAAGGTCTGCCGGTTCTCGCCGACCTCGACGTCGTAGCCGTCCTTGGCGTGCAGCCGCATGGCGAGTTTGAGGCCGAAGGCGTCGACGCGTGTGGTGTTGCCGTTGAAGACGTTGTTGCCGACGGTGAACTCGATGAAGTCGTAGTACGGGCTGTTGGGTGAGCCCAGGTAGAAGTACATGCGGCCTGCGGAGTTCGCCGGCATGTCGAGGTAGGGCTGTTCGGCGATGGAGTGCGTCTGGCCGTTGAAGCTCCAGTAGACCTGGCTGTCGGGGTACTTGCCGTTGGTGCGGTTGAGGATCTTCACCTCTACGGCGTTCTGCGCGGCCGGGATGTCACTGGTGCTGCCCCAGAAGTCGGACGGCGGAGTGGTGCCGCCGCCGGGGCCGTAGATCTGGAACTCCCACAGGGAGTAACCGTATTGAGTCGCCCTTGCCGTTCCGTAAACGCGTACGTAGCGGCCGCTGCCGGTGACGGACAGGTTCTGGGTGCCGCCGGTGGCCGTGGTGGTGGAGTAGACCGACGTCCAGTTGGCCCCGTCGGTGGAGGTCTGTACCTGGTAGGCCTTGGCGTAGGCGGCCTCCCAGGCGAGGGTGACGCGGGTGATCTGCTGGACGGAGCCGAGGTCCACCTGGAGCCATTGCGGATCGGCGAAGGCCGAGGACCAGCGGGTGCCGGAATTGCCGTCAACGGCTGCGGCGGCGGGGAAGGACGCGCTCTCGGTCGAGGACGCGGTGGCGGGCCGGCCCTGGGAGAGCAGTTGGTCGGCGGCCCGTGCGGGCGACGGCGTCAGGGCGACGAAGCAGGCGGCGAGCAGGGCGATGACCAGGACCAGTGCCGTGCGGGGGCGCACCACGTGGGCTGCTGGTCTGCGCATGAGCGCACTTGAGGAAGTCTGCATGGGGGCCTCCGGGTGCCGAGTGGGCGGGCGTGGGGGGCTGGAGGAACAGCAGGTGGAGAGCGCTCTCGGGGTTTGTACTCCCGCCCCTGCCCGGCGTCAACAACTGAACGCGAAACCACGGGAGTTCACAGGAACGGGGACGGCACACCTGCGACCTCTTCAGAACCCGTTCAATTGGCCGATCCCAAGCCCTCTTCACCGTTCACCACTTGACGTGAGTTGAGCTGGTGCGTGGGTCCCCGTCCTCCATGACATCGTCGTCTCGGCGTCGGCCCCGGCAGCAACCTGTACTGCTGATCGAACCCGGTCACTTCGCGCTCTGCAGAGGCGCGGCGTCTTGGACGTCCTCCGGTGCGGTCTCCGTGAACGACATCTCCGGCGGCGGCACGCGGAACATCCGGGTCAGGTAGGCCAGGTACACCACGCCGAGGGTCAGCCAGATCAGACCCAGGGTGAGCGCCCTGCCGTCGAGGTTGTACAGCAGGTAGAGGTCCACGACCGCGCCGACCGCGGGGGCGACGACGTACGACAGCGCGCTGGGGCTCTCGCCGGCGCGGCGGCGCCGTACGTAGGTGGCGAGCACGGCGACGTTGACGAAGGTGAACGCGGTGAACGCGCCGAAGTTGATGAAGGACGTCGAGGCGGCCACGTCCAGGCGCAGGGCGATCAGGCCGACCGCGCCGGTCAGGAGGATGTTGAGCGCGGGGGTGCGGTAGCGCGCGTGGAGGCGGGCGAAGACCCTGCGCGGGAGGGCGCCGTCGCGGCCCATCGCGTACAGCAGGCGGGAGGTGCTCGCCTGGGCGGCGATGCCGGAGGCGAACTGCGCGACCACGAGCCCCGCCAGGAACACCGAGGAGAACAGGTCACCGCCGATGGTCCTGGCGATCTCGAAGGCGGCGGAGCTGGGGTCGTCGAAGGCGCTGCCCGGATGGGCCAGCTGGGTGGTGTAGGCGACCAGGACGAAGATGCCGCCGCCGATCAGCGCGGTGAGCAGGATCGCGCGCGGCATGGTGCGCTTCGGGTCGACCGTCTCCTCCGTGAGCGTGGTGACCGCGTCGAAACCGAGGAAGGAGTACGCGGCGATGGCGGCACCCGCCGAGATCCCGGCGGCGGTGGTCGCGCCGTTGGCGAAGGGCGTGGTGCTCACCAGCGCACCGGCGCCGCCCGTCTGGAAGACGTGGCGCACCGACAGGACGACGAAGATGCCGATGACCAGCACCTGGAAGACCATGAGCAGGTCGTTGACGCGCTCGGCGGTCTTGATGCCGCGGATGTTCAGCGCGGTGGTGACGGCGACGAAGCCGATGATCCATGTCCAGTGCGGCACACCGGGGAACTGCGCCTGGAGGTAGGCGCCGCCGATCAGCCAGATGACCATCGGCAGGAAGAAGTAGTCGAGCAGGGTCGCCCAGCCGACGAGGAAGCCGAGCCGCCCGTCGATCGCCTTGCGGACGTAGGTGTAGGCGGAGCCGGCCACAGGGTACGCGGCGGCCATCTTTCCGTAGCTGTGGGCCGTGAACAGCATCGCGACCAGGGCGAGCAGGTACGCCGTCGGGACCGCCCCACCGGTACTGGCGGCGACGACGCCGAAGGTGCCCAGCACGATCAGCGGGGTCATGTAGGCGAGACCGAACAGCACGACGGCTCTGAGAGTGAGGGTGCGCGCGAGTGCGGGCGCGCCGGTGGTGTCGTTGGCCATGACGGGGCTCCGGGGACGTACGAGCGGGGGACGGTGAAGGGCGGGAGGCCGGAGGGTCAGACGCCCGGACGCCAGGTGCGCGGGTCGATGCGGCCGCCGTACAGCGGAAGCTCGATGGGGGCGTCGGTGTCCGTGAACTGGTCCCACATGCGGTTCACGCCTGCGGTGCCGTACGTCCGGACGCGGGTCACGTCGTCCAGGTCGATCACGTCCGTGAGGATGGTGCTGCCGTCGCCGGGTGCCTCGGCCCGGATCCGGCCCTCGGGGTCGACGACCAGGCTGTGCCCGCTGCCCAGGGGGCCGGCGGTGTTCACGCTGACCACGTGCACCTGGTTGACGATGGCGTTGGCGCGGGCCAGGACGACCTCCTGGGCACGGTCGGCGGTCGTGGTCATCACGGGGTTGACGATGACCTCGGCGCCCTGCCACGCCAGGTGGCGGGCGACCTCCGGGAACCAGGCGTCGTAGCAGATCGCGAAACCGATCCGCCCCGCCTCCGGCACGTCGAAGACCACGAACCGGTCGCCCGGATCGTAGGGCTCGCTCGGCCGCCAGGGGAACACCTTGCGGTACCAGGCCGCCAGACGCCCCTGCGGGGAGAAGGCCAGGGCGGTGTTGAACAGCTCCCCGGCCGGCCCGCGCTCGCACACCGATCCCGGAAGCAGCCAGATGCCCAGGTCTCCGGCCAGCGCGGCGAGCTCCTTGACCCGGGGGCCGTCCAGGGGCTCGGCGATCTCCCGCAGCTGTTCGTGCGCCTCGGCCCCGAGAGCGTCGACGCCGCACAGGTGCAGCTCGGGGAAGACCGCCATCCGGGTGTGCGGGAAGCGGGCCATGATGCTCTCCGCCTCAGCCGCGAAACCAGCGAGCGGGGTGTGCGCGGGCCTCGGGGGGAGCTGGGCGAGAGCCAGGGGCAGGGGGCGGGACATGAACGCGAAACTAGTTCAAGATGAGCACTTAAACAAGAGTGCTCAAGATGAGCATTTTCAGCGGTGATCAACGAAGCTGGTTAGGGTGACGCCATGCCCGGCAGCGACCACCCCCCGACCACCGGCCTCACGGCCCCCGAACTCAGCGGCGTGCGCAGGCTGTCCGCCCTGGAAGCGGTCCGGGCCCGGATCGCTCTGGCCGTCGATCTGGGCCTGCTGACCCCCGGCGAGCGGCTGCCCGGCACCCCGCAGATCGCCCAGGCCCTGGACGTCGGCGAGATCACCGTCCGTCGAGCCCTGGTATCCCTGTGTGCCGACGGCGTTCTGGAGCGCCGCCGCGGGCGCGGCGGGGGCACCCTGGTCGCCGCGCACCCCACTCCCGGCACCGTCCTCACCACGGACGTGTACCGCACGGCCGGCGACGCCGTGCGCCGACTGATCGACCACCGGCTCGCCCTGGAATGCGGAATCGCCCACCTGGCGGCGGTCCGGGCCCGCGACGAGGACCTGTCCGAGCTGCGGGAACTCGTCGAGGAGATGGACCGCGCGCCCAGCTGGGCCGAGTTCCACGGCTGCGACGAGCGCTTCCACCTCCGGCTCGCCGAGGCGACCGGCAGCTCCTCGATCACCGGCCCCTACGGCGCGGTCCTGCGCGAGCTCTACCGCTACTACCTGCCCTACCCCATGGACGCGCTGCGCGCTTCCAACCGCGAGCACCGCGACCTCCTCGACGCCCTGCGCCGCAAGGACACCGCCGCCGCCGGGGAAGTCGCCCGGCGCCATGTGGAAACGCTGCACCAGACCATGTTCGTGGGCCTGCTCCGTACATCCGCCGACACCGGAACCTCCCTGACCGGCGACTGAACTCGCCCGACCCGTCAGGTTCCGACACCCGAAGACGTCCTCGCGCATCGCCCGTCTGCGGACACCCTGGTCGACCTCGTCGTGATCACCTTGCGCCGACCGGTCGTCGACGGCACGGCCATCGGCACGACCAGCACATCCGCGACGCCTCTTGATCTCGATGCGGGAAAGCAAGAGGCTCACCTCAACTTGCCTTCATACAAGAGGAGTTGGAGTGCTCGGCAGATCCTCGTCACCCGTCCCGCAAGCGGAAACCGCTCCCCGCCGAACGAAGCGCCCCGGCAAGAGGACCCGCCACCTCGCGCTCACCGGCGTCCTTGCCGCCGCGGCCCTGGTCCTCGCGTTCCCGGCCGACGCGAACGCCGACGTTCTCACCCTCCTGCCGCAGAACGCCGACGGACTGGAGCAGACGTTCTCCCCCGCCTACGACTACGACGGCGACGGCTGCTACGCCACCGCCGCGATCGGCGCGGACGGCACCGTCAACCCCGGCCTGCCGCTGGGCGGCGACGTGAAGAACGGCCACTGCCACGATCCCGCCCAGCTGAAGAACGCCAACACGTACTCGCGCGAGAAGTGCAACAACGGCTGGTGCGCCGTCATGTACGCCAGCTACTTCGAGAAGGATCAGGCCACGCTCGGGCCGGCGGCCATCGGTCACACCCACGACTGGGAACACGTCATCGTGTGGATCTCCGACAACCAGGTCCAGTACGTCTCCGTGTCACAGCACTCCTCATAGCTGGTGAGTCCGAGCTCCTCGGTCCGCTTCGACGGAACCCACCCGAAGATCGTGTACCACAAGGACGGGGTGTCGACCCACGACTTCCGCTTCGCGAACAGCAACGACGAACCACCGGAGAATGCCACCGGCGGCTGGTTCTACCCGCGCCTGGTCGGCTGGGAGGGTTATCCGGCCGGCTACCGCGACAAGCTCATGACCGCCGATTTCGGCGAGGCCACGATCAAGATCAAGGACGGCTCCTTCAATGACAACCTCGCCTACTCCAAGCCCTCCGGCATCTCGTTCGACCCCTACGCCTGAGACATCGACGCACCGCTGAGGGGCGTCGACGCCGTGGCGTCGCGGTCCACCGCGGGCCGAAGCGCGCCGAAGCGCCCCGATGGCGGAGGCTGCAGGGCACGGACCGCTGTCGGCCCGTGCCCTGTCGACGTCACGGGTGGTGTCTGCGCGCCCGACGACCGTCGGTGCCGCCGCGACCTCGCCTCACACCGGGCGGGCGACGGGGGCCGGCGGTGCGTCCCAGGCCACGACCGGGTTGCCGAGCCACCGGGTGCCCTGCGGCACCTCTTCGCCGCGCATCACCAGGGAGGAGGGGCCGATCGCCGCGCCTTGGCCGAGGGTGGAGCCGGGCAGCACGATGGAGTGCGGGCCGATGGTGGCGCCCCGGTGCAGGCGGATGGTGTCCATCCGCATCAGGCGGTCGTGGAAGAGGTGGGTCTGGACGACCACGCCGCGGTTGACGCTGGCGCCGTCGTCCAGGCGGACGAGGTCGGTCTCGGGGAGCCAGTGGGACTCGCACCACACGCCGCGCCCGACCCTGGCGCCCAGGGTGCGCAGCCACCAGTTGAAGAAGGGTGTGCCCAGCAAGGCCTGGCCGAGCCAGGGCATCGCCAGCTCCTCCACGAACACGTCATACAGCTCATTGCGCCAGACGAAGGAGCTCCACAGCGGGTGCCGGCCGGGGCGGAAGCGGCCCACCAGTAGCCACTTCGCAGCGGTGGTGGTCAGCAGGGCCGGCACGCCGAAGACGAGTGCCACCGGTCCGGCGGCGAGCGCGGCCACGGCGAGCCCGGCGCTGTTCAGGACTTCCTGGAGCGCGACCGTGGTGACGTCCGCGAGGGCTGCGACGACCAGCAGCGGCAGAAGGCGGCACAGTTCCACCGCCGCGCGCGCCACCACCAGGCGGCGCGGTGGCTCGTGGGTGCGGTTGACGTCCGCGGGCTCCACGACGCGGCTGATGGTCAGTCCGGGGCGGCCGATCCAGCTGGAGCCGGGGGCCGCCTCGGCCGGGGCGTCGGAGAGGACGCCGACGAGGGAGTCCTCCGGCAGCCGCCGCCCCGGGCCGACGATCCCGGAGTTTCCGACGAAGGCTCGCCGGCCCACGTGTGCCTCGCCAAGCCTCAGCCAGCCGCCGCGCACCTCGAAGGGGGCGACGAGTGCGTCGTCGGCGAGGAAGGCACCGTCGTCGAGCGTCATCAGAGCGGGCAGGCCGAGGACGGTGGAGGCCTCCACGCGGCGCCCGACGCGCGCACCCAGCAGGCGGAGCCACACCGGGGTGAGGAGGGAGGCGTAGATCGGGAAGAGCTGGTTGCGGGCGGCATCCATCAGGCGGTGCGTCAGCCACGCGGCCCAGGCGGTTCTTCCGCGTCCGGGGTGCAGGCCCGGCGTGAGGGCGCGTCCGAGCAGGCGGACGGCGGCCCCGAGCAGGCCCGCGTAGCAGGCGTAGGCCAGGACGGCGGCCGGGACGGACAGGAGCAGCAGCAGCTCGACGGCGCGGCCGTAGCTGGTGGCGTGCCGCAGAAGGACGAACAGGGTGATCCCCGCGGGGGCGGCGGCGAGCAGCGGCAGTGCCTGGAGCGCAGGCAGGGAGAGCAGGTACGCCAGCTCCCAGCGGCGGGAGGTGCGGTGCGTCGGTGCAGGCCAGTCCCGCACGGCGCCGGCCGTGTCGCCGTCCGCCGGCCGGGCGGGGGATCCGTGCCAGTACTCGAGCTCGGGGACGGGGCCGGTGACGCAGCTGCCGGGTGCGATCTCCGCCCCGGCGCCGATGTCCGCGCCGGGCATCAGGACGCTGCGCGTTCCGACGCGCGCCTCCGGACCCACCCACACGCTCCCGACGTGGAGAACGTCACCGTCGAGCCACCAGCCTGCGACATCCACCTCCGGTTCGATGCTGGAGCCGGCACCGAACCCCGCCAAGCCGGTCACCGGCGGCAGCGCGTGCAGATCGACGTGATCGCCCACCGCGCAGCCCAGCCAGCGGGCGTACCGGGAGGCGAGGGGGGTGCCGGCCACCGATGCCACGTTGAAGGCGGCCACCAGCCGTTCCGCCGCCCACAGCCGCAGATGGACCCGGCCGCCGCGCGGATAGCTGCCCGCTCGCAGGCCGCGGGTGAGCAGCCGGGCGCCGCCCGCGCCGATCGCGGCCCGGCCCGGTGCGCTGAACAGCACCAGCCAGCCTGCCGCGACCAGCCACCAGGAGACGTGTGGCGCCCAGCGAACCGGGCCGAGCAGGTCGTCGGCCGCCGCCAGGACCGTCAGCCAGCGCAGTCCGGCGACGCCCAGCAGCACGGTGGTGACGAGGAGTTGAACGATCGCGGTGCGGCGAGGCGTGGGACGTACCTCCCGCGCACTGCCGGTCGCCGATCCTGACTCGTCCAGTCGCTCGGCGAGCCGGCGCAGGACCGGGAAGTGGTAGACGTCCGCCATCGACGCCTTGGGGTAGCGCTCGCGCAGGAGGGAGACCAGGGAGGCGGCGGTGAGGCTGGTGCCGCCGAGGGCGAAGAAGTCGCTGCCGCTCTTCGGGGTGACGCCGAGGACGGAGCGCCACCGCTCGGCGAGCCAGGCGGCGGTGCCGTCCGACGGTGGTTCCCCGTCCTCGCCGTCGCCGTCGTCCGCGAGGGTGGGCAGCGGCCAGGGCAGAGCCTTGCGGTCCACCTTGCCGGAGGTACGGGCCGGCAGGTCGCTGACCACGCCGAGCACCGGGACCAGGGCCTGCGGCAGCCGTTCCCGCAGCAGCTTGCGGCAGAGGCCGGGGTCTAAGGAGGTGCCGTCCTCCAGAACGAGGTAGCCCACAAGCAGGGGGCCGCCCGCCTCGGCGGCCTGGACCGCCGCCGCTGCGGCGCGCACCCCCGGCAGAGCCCGGAGGGCGGCGTCCACCTCGCCCAGTTCGATCCGGCGGCCGCCGAGTTTGACCTGCTCGTCGGCCCTGCCCACGAAGACGAGACCCTCGGGCTCGGCGCGCACCAAGTCGCCGCTCCGGTAGACCCGTTCGCTGCGCAGCGCCCCGTGCGCGCCGAACTTCTCCGCGTCCCTGGCCGGATCCAGGTAGCGGGCCGTGCCGACGCCGCCGATCAGCAGTTCACCGGTGCCGCCCCACGGCACCGGGCGGCCCTCACCGTCCACGACGGCGATCTCCCAGCCGTCCAGGGGGGTGCCGATCCGCACCGGCTCACCGGGCCGCAGCCGCGCGGCGCAGGCCACGACGGTGGTCTCGGTCGGACCGTAGGTGTTCCAGAACTCCCGCTCCGGAACGGCGAGCCGCTGCACCAGCTCGGGCGGGCAGGTCTCGCCGCCCACGATGAGCAGCCGAACGTTCGCCAGCGCCTCCTGCGGCCACAGCGCCAGCAGGGTGGGGACGGTGGAGACGACGGTGATTGCGCGTTCCACCAGCCAGGGTCCGAGGTCCGCCCCGCTGCGCACCAGCGCCCGTGGGGCGGGGACGAGGCAGGCACCGTGCCGCCAGGCCAGCCACATCTCCTCGCAGGAGGCGTCGAAGGCCACCGAGAGCCCGGCGAGCACGCGGTCTCCGGGGCCGAGCGGGCGTTCCCGCAAGAAGAGCCGGGCTTCGGCGTCCACGAACGCCGCCGCGCTGCGGTGCGTCACCGCAACTCCTTTGGGGCGGCCCGTGGTTCCGGAGGTGAAGATGATCCAGGCGTCGTCCCCGGGGGTGGGGAGGCCGCCGGGGCCGTGGGGTCGTACGCCGGGCACCGGGGTGATGGCGAGCTGCTCGCCGACGACGGCGCAGACCGCCGCGTCCGTGAAGATGGTCTCCGCCCGCTCGTCCGGGTCGTCGACGTCCACCGGCACATAGGCGGCTCCGGCGCCGAGAACGCCCAGCACCGCCACGTACAGGTCGGCCGTGCCGGAGGGCACCCGCACGCCCACCCGGTCGCCGCGGCCGACGCCGAGCCGGGCCAGGCGGTCGCCGAGGGCCCGCACCCGTTCCGACAGCGCCCGGTAGGTGAGCACCGTGCCGCCCGCGTCGAGGGCCGCGGCGTCGGGATGCGCTCTCACAGTGGCGTCCAGGATGTCCAGCAGCGTCCTGGCCGGTGCGGGATCCCGCACCGGCCAGGCGGCGAGCGCTGCGGGTAAGGCTCGTCCATCGGTCGTCTCGATGGTGTTCGAGGTAGGCATGGATCAAGGCTGTGTCCATTCCATGAGGCACCCCGAAGAGTTCTCTGCAATTCGCGTGAGAAACGCCGATGAAAGCGGTGTGCCCTCGTCCTGGAACTCTCATTCGGCAGCGTTTACTCGTTTCATCGGGCACGCCTAATCGTTTCAGGCGGCTCCCGCTCCACGGCTGGTCAAGTGTGAATACAATCAGCCCGGATGAAAAGAATGAAGAGTGAACGATCCTGAGCACCAGGCGACCTCGACGGCGTGAACGACGGTCGCGATGGCGAACGCGGCGTCGCCGAACCGGACCAATAGCTCGGAGCCCCCAACGATGTGGCGGCCGCACAGGTCGACGGGGCGGCGGTTGGTCATGTGGGCGACACCAAGGGATGCGTGGGGAACGAGAGTGCCACACCCCATGGGCCGCCGTGCACTGTGTGAGCCAACACCCAACCCCCTTCCTGCACGTCTTACTTCACACCTTGACGGAACTGGTCCGTACCTTTAGTTTCTCCGGACGACCACACGCCCATGCGTGCGCTCGACCGTTCGCCAGGCGAACGCGGCCCGAGCACCCCATCCCCCACGAAAGGCCGCCGCGCCATGTCCAGAGCCAGGTACTTCCCCGCATCCGCCGCCCTGTCGGTCTCTGTACTCACCCTGTCCTCCGCCCTGCTCACCGCTTCACCCGCCCAGGCCGCGACCGGGGCCATCACCGGCCTCGCCGGCAAGTGTCTCGACGTCGCCGGGGCCGGCTCCGCCGACGGCACGCCCGTCCAGCTCTACGACTGCAACGGCACGAACGCCCAGCAGTGGACGGTCGGCAGCGACGGCACGATCCGCGCCCTCGGCAAGTGCCTCGACGTCACCGGCAGTTCGACGGCCGACGGCGCCAAGGCGCAGCTGTGGACCTGTACCGGCGGCGCCAACCAGAAGTGGACCGTCACCGCCGCCCACGACATCGTCAACCCCCAGGCGAACAAGTGCCTGGACGTCACCGACAACAACTCCGCCAACGGCAGCCGGATACAGATCTGGAGCTGCAGCGGCGGCGCCAACCAGAAGTGGAACGCGCCCGCCGCGGGCGACACCCCGACGCCCTCCGCGCCGATGGCCGTGGCGCCGTACCTGTACAACGGCTGGGGCAGCCCGCCGAACCCCACCACCATCACCCAGGCCACCGGCGTGAAGTGGTTCACCCTCGCCTTCGTGCTCAGCAACGGCTACTGCACCCCCCAGTGGGACGGCAGCCGCCCGCTGACCGGCGGCGTCGACCAGCAGACCGTCAACACCGTGCGGGCGAACGGCGGTGACGTGATCCCCTCCTTCGGCGGCTACAGCGGCAACAAGCTGGAGAGCTCCTGCTCCAGTGCCGGCGAACTCGCCGCGGCCTACCAGAAGGTGATCAACGCCTACGGCCTGAGGGCGATCGACATCGACATCGAGGCCGACGCCTACAACAGCGCCACCGTGCAACAGCGCACCGTGGACGCCCTGAAGACCGTGAAGGCGAACAACCCCGGCCTGAAGGTGTACATCACCCAGGGCACCGGGCAGTCCGGCCCCGACACCAGCCTCATCAACCGGGCCGCCTCCTCCGGACTGACCGTGGACGCCTGGGCCATCATGCCGTTCGACTTCGGCGGCGCCGGGCAGAACATGGGCAACCTCACCACGCAGGCGGCCGAGGGCCTGAAGAACGCGCTGAAGAACGCCTACCACTACAGCGACGACCAGGCCTACCGGGACATGGGCATCTCGTCCATGAACGGGATCACCGACAACAACGAGACCGTCACGGTGAACGACTTCCGCACCATCCTGGCCTACGCCCAGCAGCACCACCTCGCCCGGCTGACCTTCTGGTCCGCCAACCGTGACCGGCCCTGCACCGGCGGTCCCGCCGACAGTTGCTCCGGCGTCGCCCAGTCCGACTGGGACTACACCCGCGTCTTCGCCGCCTACACCGGCTGACACCCCCGGCCGTCCCGACCTCGGCCGAACCCCCGCTTCCGGCTAGGAGAACCCATGCCTTCCCCATCACGCCGCGGCAGATCCACAGCGGCCGCACTGGTCGCCGTGGCGGCCGCGTCCCTGCTCACCGGCGCTCCCGCACGGGCCGCGACCACCGCGCTGCCCACCGGCTTCGCCACCGTCATGAACGCCGCGAGCGGCAGATGCCTCGACGCCAAGGCGGCCGCCACCGCCAACGGCACCGTCGTGCAGCAGTACACGTGCAACGGCACCACGGCGCAGCAGTGGAGCTTCGCCGCCACCAGCGACGGATACGTCCGCATCAACAACGGCAACGACACCACCCAGGTCGTGGACGTCGCCGACCTCTCCACCGCCGACAACGCGCAGGTCCACCTGTGGGCGTACGGCGGCGGCGGCAACCAGCAGTGGCTGCCGGTGGACGACGGCGGAGGCGCCTACCACTTCGTCAACCGCAACAGCGGCAAGTGCCTGGACGACCCGGGGGCGTCGACCGCGGACAGCGTGCAGTTCGTGCAGTACACCTGCAACGGCACCGCCGCCCAGCGCTTCCAGGTCGTCCCCGTGACCCAGTCGGCCACCGACCCCGACCTCGGCCCGAACGTCGCCATCTTCGACCCGTCGATGTCCTCCTCGACGATCCAGAGCAAGCTCGACTCGATCTTCCAGCAGCAGCAGACCAACCAGTTCGGCTCCCAGCGCTACGCCGTCCTGTTCAAGCCGGGCGCCTACAACGCCGACGTCAACGTCGGCTTCTACACCCAGGCGCTGGGCCTCGGACTGTCGCCCGACGCGGTGACGATCAACGGGGCCGTGCACGCCGAGGCCGACTGGTTCCAGGGCAACGCCACCCAGAACTTCTGGCGCGGCGCGGAGAACCTGTCCGTCAACCCGACCAGCGGCAGCGACCGCTGGGCCGTCTCGCAGGCGGCGCCGTACCGCCGGATGCACCTGCGCGGCAACCTCGCCCTCGACGACGGCGGCTGGTCCTCCGGCGGATACCTCGCCGACAGCAAGGTCGACGGACAGGTCAACTCCGGCACCCAGCAGCAGTGGCTGACCCGCAACTCCCAGCTCGGCAGCTGGACCGGCTCCAACTGGAACATGGTCTTCGTCGGCAGCACGGGCGTCCCCGCCACCAGCTTCCCCAGCCCCCCGTACACCACGGTCGCGCAGACCCCGACCAGCCGGGAGAAGCCGTTCCTCTACGTTGCCGGCGACGGCACGTACAAGGTGTTCGTGCCGTCCCCGCGGGCCAACTCCACCGGGATCAGCTGGGCGAACGGGGCCTCCGGTACGTCGCTGTCGCTGGACACCTTCTACGTGGTGAAGCCGGGCGCCACCGCCGCGCAGATCAACGCCGCCCTGGCCGCCGGCAAGAACCTGCTGGTCACTCCCGGCGTCTACCACCTCGACCAGACTCTCCAGGTCAACCGCGCGGACACCGTCGTCCTCGGCCTGGGTCTGGCCACCTTCGTCCCCGACAACGGCGTCACCGCTATGAAGGTCGCCGACGTCGACGGCGTGAAGATCGCCGGCCTGCTCTTCGACGCCGGCACCACCAACTCGCCCTCTCTGCTGGAGGTCGGGCCGACCGGCTCCTCCGCGTCCCACGCGGCCGACCCCACCTCCCTGCACGACGTCTACTTCCGCATCGGCGGCGCCGGCGTCGGCAAGGCGACCACGAGCCTGATCGTCAACAGCAGCAACGTCATCGGCGACCACACCTGGATCTGGCGCGCCGACCACGGCAGCGGCGTCGGCTGGACCAGCAACACCGCCGACACCGGACTCGTCGTCAACGGCAACAACGTCACCATGTACGGCCTGTTCGTGGAGCACTTCCAGAAGTACCAGGTCATCTGGAACGGCAACGGCGGCCGCACCTACTTCTTCCAGAACGAGATGCCGTACGACCCGCCGAACCAGTCCGCCTGGATGAACGGCTCCACCCAGGGCTACGCCGCCTACAAGGTCGCCGACTCCGTCACCAGCCACCAGGCGTACGGCCTCGGCAGCTACTGCTACTTCAACGTCAACCCCGGCGTCGTCGCCGCGCACGCCATCGAGGCGCCCAACAACTCCAACGTCCGCTTCACCAGCATGGTGACCGTATCCCTCGGCGGTGTCGGCACCATCAGCCATGTCATCAACAACACCGGTGGCCCGTCCAACTCCAGTACCAACGTGGCCGACCTGACCAGCTATCCGTAGCCCCACCGGGCATCGGGGGCGGTCAACACCCCGGATCCGTCCGGCATCGCCGGGCGGATCCGGGGTTTCTCGCATGCGAGGCGGGCTGCGTGCAAGCCGGGCGGGAGAGGGCCGCCCAAGGTCGGCGGGCAGCTGATCACTCCTTCGATCATGCCCCAATCGACGGGCTATACCTGCTTTTCATAGGCACAAAAGCCCTCAGCCGAGTCTCTTAGCAGAGGGATGCTTTTTTCATTGACAGCAGAAAAGAGTCGCCCTAGGTTTCCGGCCATGCGCACGGCATCCCCCCGTGAGTCGGCCGTCACGATGACTCCGGCCACTTCCCTGGTGTTCACCACCCTGCTCTCACACGGTCCGCTCACCCGGGCCGAGGCGGGGCGGCGTACCGGGCTCTCTCCGGCAGCCGTCACCAAAGCGGTCCGTCCGCTGATGGAACTCGGCTATCTGGTCGAGGGCGTGGACGAAGAGGCACGGCCCTCGGTGGGACGGCCGGCCAACCTGGTGCGGGTGGACGGGGGGAAAGCGCTGTTCATCGGCATCAAGGTGACGGGCGACGAGATCATCGGCGCGCTGGCCGACCTGTGCTGCCGTGTCCGGATCTCCCGGCGCGTACGGCTCACCGGCCGCGAGCCGGACGCGGTGCTCCCCGACCTCACCTCGCTGGTACAGGAGTTGCTCACCGAGGCCGAGGGATTCGGTGTACGGGTACGCGGCCTGGGCATCGCGATCTCGGGGGACGTGGACCGCGCGGACGGTGTGGTCCGCTACTCCCCCTTCCTGGAGTGGCGGGACGTACCCCTCGCCGAGATCGTCGGGACCGCGACCGGGCTGCCGGTCACGGTCGACAACGACGTACGGGCACTCACGGTCGCCGAGCACTGGTTCGGCGCCGGAGTCGGGCTCTCCGACTTCGCTCTGGTGACCGTGGGCGCCGGAATCGGATGCGGCCTGGTGGTCCACGGGCGGGTGGTGTCCGGGGCGCACGGCGTGGCCGGCGAGATCGGGCACCTGGCGCTGGACCCGCTCGGCCCGCTCTGCCACTGCGGCAACCGAGGGTGCGTGGAGGCGATCGCGGCGGACCCGGCGATACTCCGCGCGGTGCGCGCGGCCACCGGCAGGCAGGTGACCGATGTAGCCGGAGCTCTGGCCCTGGCCCACGACGGAGACCCCGGTGCCCGAGCGGTCTACGCCCGGGCCGGCAAAGCCATCGGCAAGGCCATCGGCTTCCTGGTGAACCTTGTCGGTCCCGAGCGGGTGGTCATTTCCGGCGAGGGCCTGGCCGCCTACGACCTTTTCGCCGAGGGCATCCGGGACGCGTTCGCCGCGTCCGCCTTCGGCACCGCCGCGCAGTGCGACGTGGTGACACATCCCCTGCCCTTCGAGGAGTGGGCGCGTGGAGCCGCGGCCACCGCCATCCAGTCCTTCATGGGGTCAGACACGTACGAGGAGTAGCAATGACGCTGCAGAGCCGCAGCCCGTAGGCAGTCGCGGGAACCGCCGGCCGCACGGTGTTCCGGGTGCCGTTCGGTCTCGGGGCCGCCACTTCGGCCCTGCCCCGCTCTCGCCGCCTGCGGCGCAGGGGCCGGTCCGGTTCAAAGACGGTTACTCGGTCCCATCCGGTCGCGGACGGTGCTCTCGTGACCGCGATCCCCATGCCCCCGGCGCACTTCGGGTCGCGGCGACAGCCCATCAGCGGGCTCACATCGCCTCGGGGAAAGGCTGAGCCACCGACCCGACGCCCTGGCGGCCGGCCACTCGGCCGCTCCAACCGGCCTCCTGCCCGGCACCTCACCCCCCTCCCCTGCCCGGCCTACGCCCGTCCCCCACCGGGTGCCACCGAACCGATTCCGCTCCCTCACCCCAGGAGGCGACCCATGCGGTCATCCCCGTACAGAGCCCTGCGCGGAGCCCTCCCCGGCCTCCCGCGCCGTACCCTCCGAGCGATGCTGGTGCTGGCCGTCACGGCCGGATTCGCCGCAGCGGTCTCGGCCGCCGGCCAGGCCATGGCCGCCACCGCCAAGTCCACGAGCACCGCCGTCACTTCCGCCGCCACGACGGTGGACGCCACTTCCGGCCTCGCGGCCAGGCCGTACATGGGCTGGTCCAGTTGGAGCATGCAGTCCTCCCAGTACCCGGGCCTGAACCCGGACGGCAACTACAGCTACCTCACCGAGGCGAACGTCCTGAAGCAGACGGACGCCCTGGCCGCCACGCTGAAGAAGTACGGCTACGACTACGTCAACATCGACGCCGGCTGGTGGATGGACAAGAACTGGACATCCGAGTTCGACCAGTACGGCCGCCAGACACCCGACCCGGTCCGGTTCCCCCACGGCATGAAGTCGGTCGCCGACCATATCCACGCCAAGGGCCTCAAGGCCGGCATCTACCTGCCCGTCGGCCTGGAGAAGGGCGCGTACGGTGACGGCAAGGTGCCGATAGGGAACGCCCCCGGTTGCACCACGGCCGACGTCGTCTATCCGGACCTGCGCACCACCAACGGCTGGGACAGCGCCTACAAGCTGGACTTCGACAACCCGTGCGCGCAGAAGTACATCGACGCGCAGGCGCGGATGCTCGCGGACTGGGGCTACGACTTCCTCAAACTGGACGGGGTGGGCCCTGGCTCGTTCAAGTCCGGTGACAACTACAACAACGTTGCGGACGTGGCCGCCTGGCACCGGGCCATCGCCGCCACCGGGCGCCCCATCCACCTGGAGCTGTCCTGGTCGCTCGACATCCAGCACGCCGCCGACTGGAAGAAGTACTCCAACGGCTGGCGCATCGACACCGACGTGGAGTGCTACTGCAACACCCTGGTCACCTGGGAGAACTCCGTCAACGACCGGTGGAACGACGCCCCGGCGTGGAGCCACCAGGCAGGCCCGGGCGGCTGGAACGACCTCGACGCCGTCGACGTCGGCAACGGGGCGATGGACGGCCTGACCAACGCAGAGCGGCAGAGCTACATGACTCTGTGGGCCATCAACAAGTCGCCCCTGTTCACCGGCGACGACCTCACCAAGCTGGACAGCTACGGCCTCTCCCTGCTGACCAACCAGGAAGTCATCGCCGTCGACCAGAACACCTCGCCCGTCGCACGCCCCGTCACACCGATGGGCGACCAGCAGGTCTGGGGAACGAAGAACGCCAACGGCACCTACACCGTCGCCCTGTTCAACCTCGGCAGCTCGCCGGCCTCCGTCACCGCCGACTGGGCGTCCTTCGGCTTCACCGGGGCCGCCTCCGTACGCGACCTGTGGAACCACCAGAGCCTCGGCACGCACAAGAACAGGATCACCGCGACGCTGCCCGCACACGGCTCACGGCTGTTCACCGTCAAGCCCGGCGGTACCCCCCTGCCGGTCACCCGCTACGAGGCCGAGTCGGCGGACAACACCCTCACCGGCAACGCCTCCGCCGCCGCGTGCGACTCCTGTTCCGGCGGCAGGAAAATCGGCAACCTCTATCTCGACAGCAAGCTGCAGTTCAACGACATCACGGTGAAGAAGGACGGCGTCTACACCGTCAACGTCGACTACGTCAGCGGCGATCCGCGCTCGGTGACCGTCTACTCCAACAGCGGCAACGGCACCAGCATGAAATTCCCCGCCACGGGCGACTGGAGCACGGTCGACACCGTCAGCGTGCAGCTGGCACTGAAGGCGGGCACCAACACCATCACGTTCGACAGCGGCTGGGACTACTCACCCGACATCGACAGGATCGACGTACCCAAGTCCGCCTGACCACTTTCCCGCGGGTCCCGGGAGTGACACGCCCCGGGCCCGCGCCGAAGGACCGTCCCCGCCCGCACACGGTCCCGCAACCCGGGCGCGCCGCCCGGGTCCTCGCCTCACGCAACTCCCGACGGCCCCCATCCGTCGTTCCCGCATGCGCCGTTCTCCGGACATGGAGTGCACAACGTGGACACCCAGCACACCGATCACACCGCATCGCGCGACAACCGCGCGAGCCGCAGGGGCTTTCTCGCTCTCGCCGCCACCGCCGGCGCGGCCGCCGCCCTCGGCGGTCTGCCCGCCTTCACCGCGTCGGCCGCCCCCGCCCGCCCCACCTCCTCCCCCCTGCTGTCCGCGGCCGCCGCCGCGAAGAACCAGCTGTGGTGGCAGGCTCCCGGCTCCCCCGACTCGATGATCCAGCAGGGCCTGCCAGTAGGGAACGGGCGCCTCGGGGCACTCGTGAGCAACGACCCCTCCAGCGAACTGCTGACCATCACCGACGCCACCCTGTGGACCGGCGGCCGCAACGACACCCTGCAGAGCGACGGCCAGTTTCCTTACGGCCGCGACGACTTCGGGTCCCTGACCCTGCTCGCGAAGCTCACCGTCGACATCCCCGCACACGACCTGGGCTCCGTCGACAACTACCGTCGCACCCTGGACCTGGCCCAGGGCGTCGTCAGCGCCTCCTACGACCTGTCCGGCGTCACCTACCGGCGGCAGATCTTCGCCAGCCGCCCCGACGACGTCATCGTCCTGTACTTCTCCCAGCAGGGCGGCGGCACCTACACCGGAAACATGACCCTCGTCGGCACCCACGGCGAGAACACCACCGTCAACAGCCCCGGGCGCTACGCCTCGTTGGGCGGCTCGTTCGCCAACGGGCTGACGTACGGTGCTGCCGTCACCGCGCACAGCAGCAGCGGCACGGTCTCCGTGACGGGTGCGTCGATCTCCTTCAAGGGTTGCAAGGACCTCACCGTCGTGATCAGCGGCGGCACCGACTACGCACCCGACGCGGCCGCCGGATTCCGCGATCCGTCCCTGGACCCGGAGCGCCTGGCGCGTACCAAGGTCCTCGACGCGGCCGGCCACTCCGCGAGCACCCTGTTGCACACACATGTCGCCGACTTCCGGCCGGTGTTCGAGCAGCTGGACATCAACCTCGGCACCTCGTCCGCCGCGCAGCGCAGGCTGGACACCTGGCAACGGATACAGGCCCGCTACCGGGACGACGTCCCCGACCCCGAACTCGAGGCGGCGTACCTGCAGTTCGGCCGCTACCTGATGATCTCCGGATCGCGGGGCACCCTGCCGATGGGCCTGCAGGGCCCATGGCTGGACGGCAACGACCCGGACTGGATGGGCGACTACCACACCGACATCAACGTCCAGATGAACTACTGGATGGCCGACCGCGCCGGCCTGTCGAGCTGCTTCGACGCCTTCGCGGACTACTGCCTCGCCCAGCTGCCCTCCTGGACGGACGTCACCCAGCGGCTGTTCAACAGCCCGGCCAACAGATACCGCAACTCCAGCGGGAAGATCGCCGGCTGGACCACAGCCATCTCCACCAACCCCTACGGCGGAGGCGGCTGGTGGTGGCATCCGGCCGGCAACGCCTGGCTCTGCCAGAGCCTGTTCGAGCACTACGAATACACCCAGGACCGCGCCTACCTCCAGAAGATCTACCCCCTCCTCAAGGGCGCCGTCCAGTTCTGGGAGGCACGCCTCATCACCACGACCGTCACCGACGCCTCCGGCGCCTCGCGCGAGGTCCTCGTCGCCGACAGCGACTGGTCCCCCGAACAGGGTCCGCTGGACGCCAAGGGCATCACCTACGCCCAGGAACTGGTCTGGAACCTGTTCGGCAACTACCACACCGCGACCCGGCTGCTCGGCAAGGACGTCGCCTACAGCACGACCGTCGACGGTCTGCGCCGGCGCCTGTACCTGCCCGTGGTCAGCCCCAAGACCGGCTGGCTGGAGGAGTGGATGTCGCCCGACAACCTCGGCGAGACCACACACCGGCACCTCTCCCCGCTCATCGGCCTCTTCCCCGGCGACCGCATCCGCCCCGACGACTCCACCCCGAAGGACATCCTCGCCGGCGCCACGGCCCTCCTGACCGCCCGCGGCATGAACAGCTACGGCTGGTCCAACGCCTGGCGCAGCCTGTGCTGGTCCCGGCTGAAGAACGCGGAGAAGGCCTACCAGCTCGTCATCAACAACCTCAAGCCCTCGGTGAACGGCGGCAACGGCACGGCGCCGAACCTCTTCGACATCATGGACATGGGACAAGGCCGCGGCATCTTCCAGATCGACGCCAACTTCGGTACACCCTCCGCGATCGTCGAGATGCTCGTCTACTCACGACCGGGGCACGTGGAACTGCTGCCCGCGCTGCCCGCCGCCTGGGCGGCCTCCGGCTCGGTGTCCGGCATCGGAGTCCGCGGCGGCTTCGTCGTCGACCTGAAGTGGAAGAACGGCAAGGCCACCCAGGTGACGCTGAAGAGCGTCGGCGGCCGGGACACCACCGTCTTCGCGGGCGCCGCCGCACGGAGGATCAGCCTCAAGCCCGGAGAGTCCGTCACGCTGCGCGATCTCGGCTGAGGACGCAAACCCTGAGAAGAGCGGAGAGATCGAGCATGTCCCCGGATGAGATAACCATGGCGGCGGGTCGCCGACCGCGCCGCAGAACCCTGCTGGTCGTGTTGGGCGCGCTGACCGGCCTGGCCCTGACGGCTGTGCCGTTGGGCACCGCGCATGCGGCAAGCGCCGCCACGCCCTCGACGCAGGGCAAGGGCACCCGGGTCAGCGCCTGGTCGCCCAGCATGACGACCGGCGGCCCGTCCTTCACCGACCGGACCCTCCGGATGGTCGTCCACAGCAGCGTCTCGGGCTCGGGCCCACGCATCACCCTGTCCAACCGGTACAGCACCACCCCGCTCGACGTCAGCGCCGTGGACATGGCCGTCCAGGCGAGCGGTGGAGAAGCCACGCGCGGCACCACGCGCAACGTCACCTTCGGCGGATCCCGCCACGTCACGCTCCCCGCGGGCGAGGAAGCGGTCAGCGACGCCGTCCCGATCTCGGTCCGCGCCGGGGAGAACCTGCTCGTGAGCCTCTACGTGCCCGGTACGACGGGGATGTCGACCTGGCACTCCGACGCGTTCGACACCACCTACATCGCCTCCGGCAACCACACCGGTGACGACAGCGCCGACGCCTTCGGCACCACCACGACCTCCTGGTACTACCTGGCGGGGCTCGACGTCGTGTCACCGACCGCGCGCGGCACGGTCGTCGCCTTCGGTGACTCCATCACGGACGGCTACCACTCCTCGACCGGCACCTACACCCGGTGGCCCGACTTCCTCGGGCGCCGGCTGGGCGCCGGACCGAACCCGCAGCGGCTGAGCGTCGTCGACGCCGGCATCGGCGGCAACCGGGTCCTCACCGACGTACCGAACCTGTGGCAGGGGGTCAGCGCCCTCAAGCGCTTCCGGCACGACGCCCTCGGCCAGCCCGGTGTCAAGGACGTGATCCTCTTCGAAGGCATCAACGACATCGGGAACAACGCCGGCCCCGACGGCCGTCCGCTGACCGCCCAGGACCTCATCAACGGCTACCGCACGCTGATTAACGAGGCACAGGCCGCCCACGTCCACGTCATCGGCGCGACCCTGATGCCCGACGAGGGCAACGGCTACTACACCCCTGCCGCCGAGGCGATCCGCCAGCGCGTCAACCGGTGGATCCGCACCAGCGGCGCCTTCGACGGCGTCATCGACTTCGACAAGACCATGCGTGACCCCGCCAACCCGGCCGCCCTCGACTCGGCCTACGACTCGGGCGACCACATCCACCCCAACGACCAGGGCATGAAAGCCATGGCCGACGCGATCGACCTACGGCTCCTGCGCAGCTGACGCCGCCCCTGGCACCCGGAGATGGTGCCCGTGTCCGATACGGCTCGCGGGCACCATCCTGCCGTTGCTCGCGCTCACGGGTTCCTTGGCCGCGTCAGTGCCGCTGAACAGATCGTCGGGCAAGCCGGACCCGGCACGTCGGGCTGGAAATACCTCGCCGATCACGGCGCAGGTCTCATGGCTGAGGCCGGCCATCAGCTCGCCGGGTGAGCCCGGGCAACCATCGGCAGTGGTGAGCGCGGCCTGGTCCTCGGTGGGCTTCGGCCGGGAGCCCGGGCGCGGGCGGAGGCGAGCCCGTGGTTGGTGTTCGCCACGATCAGTTCGTGCTGGAGCTCGGCCGGTCTGGAACATGACCGGATCAGCCTGGTTATGCTCGGCGGTTGCTCAACTGTCTGTACGTGGGGGCGGGTGCCGCCGGTGGTGTTGGTGCTTGCATCGGGGGCGCAGCGGTCGTGTCGTCGTCTTCCTGATGAGCCGGGCGCCGGGGCAGCCGCGAGGCGGGCAGCAGGCCGAGAGCGGCGAGTGCGGCCAGGATCAGCAGAGTGGAGCTCATGGTTGAAGCAGCCGTGCCGGTTGCACTGGCCGCGACGGCGATGCCGAAGGTCGGACCGATGTTCATGGCGGTCTGCTTGAGCCCGCTGACGACCCCGGCGTACCCGGGCGGCGCGTCACCGACGACGGTCCCGGTGGCGGTGACCATCACGGTGGCGAACCCGGCACCGATGGCGGCGAAGGCCGCAGCCATGGCCATCCATGTGCCGGCGGGACCGAGCCGGGACAGCCCCGCGATGCCGACCACGACGAGGACCGTACCGGCGATGGCGGTGCGGCGCGCACCGTACCGGCGCAGTGCGGTGACCGCGGCGGGTGAGCCGAGGACCATGAGCACGGTCAGCGGGAGCACGCGCAGACCGCTGTCGAGTGGGTCGAGTCGAAGTACGTCCTGGAGGTAGAAGGTGGCCCTGAACAGCGCGCCGAACAGGCCGGCGGTGGTGACCAGCAGGATCGTCATCGAGGCCGTCACCGGTACGGACCGCGCTACGGCTGGTGGAACCATCGGGTGCGTGGTGCGGCGTTCGTGCCAGGCGAGCACCGTTGCGACGCCGATGACGGCGAGGAATTCGAACAGCGTCGGCGCGGCGGTCCACCCCCGCGCGGGTACGTCGGCCAAGGCGTGGACCAGGATGGCGAGCGCGACCGCCAGCAGGCCCGCGCTGGTGAGGTTGAGCCGTGGGGAGTCGCCACGTTGAGGTGCCGGCGTCCGGACGGCGAGGGCGAGGACGGCGATGCCGAACGCGAGGGGCACGTTGACCCAGAAGACGGCGCGCCACCCCAGATGAGCCACGAGAACACCGCCCAGGAGCGGACCGGACCCTGCCGCCACCGCGATCGCACTGGTGCGGATGGCGATCGGCGTGCCGAGCCGGTCCGCGGGATACGCCAGCCGTAGCAGCGCGAGCGTCGCAGGCTGGAGGAACGCGGCGAACCCGCCCTGCACCGCGCGCAGGACGATCACCCAGCCGACGGTCGGCGCGAGCGCGATCCCGGCCGAGGCGGCCCCGAAGCCGAGGACGCCGACGAACAGCAGACGCGGGTGCCCGTACCGGTCCCCGAGACGCCCGGCGATCACGAGTAACGCGGCCACGGCGACCAGGTAACCGGTGCTCGTCCACTGGATCTGCGTCACGCTCGCGCCGAGATCACGCTGCATGCCGGGCTGCGCCATGAGCAGGATGGTTCCGTCCAGCGCGACGATCACCGCGCCGACCACGCTGACCAGAAGTGCGATCTGCCGCTGTACGGGTGCGGTCATGAGGCCACCGGGCCGAGATGGGCGTCCAGAACTGCCACGATGAGCCGGTCGCGTTGGTCGTCATCGGGGGCGCCGTCCGGCGGTGGGGTGCCGAGGGCGAGTTGCAGGCTGCCCCAGGCCCACAGCTGGGCCATGCCGTGCAGGTTCGACCACAGGGCGGCGGCGGTCACCGCGGGCGGAGGTCCGGCCTCGTTCGGCCCGTCGGCGCGTCGCGCGGCATCCCGCTCCGGTAGGCATCGGGCGACGAGTTCGGTGAAGTGCTCGAACAGCGGGAGGGTCGACTCGCGCAGCCCCGGTTGGTCCGATGCCTGCGCCGCGCCGTCGAGCAGGTCGTGCCGCCACATGAGCTCGAACATGGCGCGGCGTTCCAGCGCGTACCCGACGTACGCCCGAGCCAGGGCCTCCAACTGGCCGCGCGGTGTGGTCGTGCCGGCGACCGCGGCCTCGAACATGGCTGCGAGGTCCTCGAAGCCGCGACGGCCGATAGCCGAGAGCAGCGCCTGGTGCGTGGGGAAGTACCGACGCGGCGCGCCGTGCGACACCCCCGCTCGACGGGCTATTTCCCGCAGGCCCACGGACGCGGAGCCCTCGCTCAGCACAAGGTCGACCCCGACATCGATCAACCGCTCCCGAAGGGAGCTCTCATCAGTCATAGACAGTGTCTACCAGCCTGCGTAGACACTGTCTACTCACCTTGGTGAGTGATCATTCCGCTCAGTGGGTGGCGGGGCCCCCCGGCTCGCTCACTCGTCCCGGATACCAGCACCTCGATGAGCTTGTCGAAGATCACCCCGTTCGGGATCCGTCGACGATGGCATCCCGGTGGATGGGTAGTCAGCGAGTGGCGTTCTCGGTGACCGGCTTCTTCTCGGCCGCTGGACGTTGTGTCGTGGTGGGGGTGCGCAGCAGAGCGGCGGCGAGGAGGAGAGCAGCGGCGACGATGCACGAGCCGATGCGGAAGGCGAGTTGGTAGCCGCCCGTGAGTGCGGAGATGGTGTTGGTCCCGTCGCCCAGCAGGGTATGGGTGTGCGAGGCGGCGAGGGTGCTGAGGGCCGCGAGGCCGAAGGCGCTGCCGATCTGCTGCATGGTGTTGAACATGCCCGAGGCGATCCCCGAGTCCTGGGGCGTGGCCGCTGACATCGCGAGCGTGGCCAGCGACGGCATCGCGAGGCCGAAGCCGATACCGAGCGGCAGCAGCGCGGGCAGGACGTCCACGAGGTAACTCCCGCCTGCCGGTACGCGGCCGAGGACGGCGAGGCCCGTCGTGATCAGGAAGAGTCCTGGAAGGAGTACGGCACGGGGGCCGAAGCGTGAGATCAGCCTGGGAGAGAAGCCGAGCGACAGTGCGCCGATCGCGACCGAGACCGGGAAGATGCCGAGGCCGGTGTGGACCTCGTCGAAGCCGAGCACCTTCTGCAGGTAGAGCACGCACAGGAACTGGAAGCTGAACATCCCGGCCACCATGAGGGCCTGGATGCCCATCGCTCCTGAGACGTTGCGCGAGCGGAACACGCGCAACGGCAGGAGCGGGTGACTCGCCTTCGCCTGGCGGGTGACGAATGCCAGGAGCAGGGCGAGTGCCGCAGCGCCGAAGCCCAGTGTGTGCGCGGATGCCCAGCCGTAGCTGGCGGTCTCGACGATCGTGTAGACGCCGAGCATCAGTGCGGAGGTGGCCAGGAGCGCGCCCACGGCATCGGCCCCCTCACCGAGGCCGGTGCCGTGCTCGGACGCGAGCATGCGCCCGGCCGACAGTGCGGCCACGATGCCGATCGGAACGTTGACGAAGAAGATCCAGTGCCAGCTGATGGTCTGCGTCAGGACGCCGCCGGCGAGAAGGCCCAACGAACCACCGGCGGACTGGACGAAGCTGTAGACGCCGATGGCCTTGGCCCGTTCCTTCGGCTGTGGGAACAGCGTCACGACCATGCCGAGGGTGACGGCGGAGGCCACCGCGCCGCCGATGCCCTGGACGAACCGGGAGGCGAGCAGCATGGCCGCATCCTGCGACACTCCGCACAGCAGCGAGGCGGTCGTGAAAATGCTCAAGCCAATAATGAAGATGCGTTTGCGCCCGATCAGGTCGCCGAGCCGACCGGAGAGCAGCAGCAGACCGCCGAAGGGGACCAGATAGATGTTGACCACCCAGGCCAGGGTCGACGAGGAGAATCCGAGGTCTTGCTGGATAGCCGGCAGTGCCACGTTCACGATGGTGCCGTCGAGGATGACCATCAACTGACCGGCGCAGAGCACGGCCAAGGCCGCCCAACGGGATGTTGCTGCCGAGGAGACGGATCTGGGCACGAGGCCCCCTTCCCATGGTGCACGACTTGTTACAGCCGTCATCCTCTGTAACCATGACGCGCACCGGAAGGAGGCACTTTCGTGTCACGCAGTCACACCGATGTGTCCGACCAGGTCAGCAACGAGGCGTGCCCGCTCACCGAGGTCCTCGACCATGTCGCGGGAAAGTGGAGCATCGGAATCCTCGTCGCCGCCGCGAACGGGCCGGTCCGGTTCACCGAGTTGGAGCGCGCCATCACGGGCATCAGCCGACGCATGCTCACCCTGAACCTGCGCAAGCTGGAACGCGACGGCCTGCTCATCCGGACCGTCTACCCCACCGTGCCGCCCAAGGTGGAATACAGCCTCACGCCCATGGCCCGCGAACTCCACGCGACCCTCACCGGGCTCGTCGGCTGGGCAGAACGCCACCGAGCCGACATCACCACCGCTCGCGCCACCTACGACGCCGCCGCATCGGCTCACTGACGCCCGCGGAGGGGCCCGGTAGGCGTTGAACGTTCACCTATTGGGGGACCGCCCTACGTTCGGCGGGCAGGACGTCGCGGTGGCGGGCGTTGGCGTTGCGCCAGCACAGGTAGGCGTGCAGGGCCCGGGTCTGCACGGTCTGATGGGGGTGGTCGGAGTTGGCAACGGTAAACTGCCTCAGACGGTGAACTGCCTCAACGGTCCAGAGTGCGCCTCGATCGGTTCGCCCACGAGGCGTAGGTCGGTGTGAAGCACAGTTCGACAAAGGCGCAGTGCCTCCGGGCCGCCGGCGAACGGGCGGGCGCACGGCAACGGCAGCCGCTCTCGCGCCCGTTGAAAATGGCGCCCCGGCGAGCGTGCGGTCCGGTCGTGGGGTCAGGCGGATGACCGCCGAGGGGGCGCGTGCTCCGGGACCGGTGCTGTACTGCCGGTGGCACCGCGCCCGGTGGTCCCGTGGCGTACGTCGACGGCGGTGAGGGCGAGGGCCAGGGGGCCCGGTGCCAGGAACGCGAGCGGGGGCAGGGCCCAGGCGGTCACGGCGGCCGTGGCCAGCGCGAGGAGGACGAGGGCGCTGCCGCCGGTGTCCCGGGCCGCGTCGTGGGCGGCGGTGCGCAGCGCGGTCCGCCAGTCGGTGAGCGACTCGGGGCGGGCGCAGGCCCGCAGGCCGACCAGTGCGGCACCGGCGGTGACGGCCGTGGCGGCGAGGGCGACGAGCGGCCCGCCGGGCAGCCCGCCGCGCCAGGCGACGGCCAGGTCGGCCGCGCACAGCAGCGCGCCGGTCAGGGCCACCGCGCCCGCCGCCAGGTCGCCGGCCCGGAGCCGGCCGCGGAGCAGGGCCGCGTACCGTCCGGCGGTGGCGGGCCGGTCCTCTCCCGCGCCGCGCAGCACCGCGCACGCCGTGGACAGCGCGGCCGGCGCGGTCAGCAGCGGCAGACAGGCCACGGCGGTGGCGAGGCCGACGGCGAGCATGTCGGCGAACAGGGTCATCCGGGGGCCGAACACCTCGCCCGCCTCCCGGGGGCGCGTCCCGCTCATCCCTTGAGCCCGGAGCCGGCCATGCCCTCCACGAGGAAGCGCTGGAAGGCGAAAAAGAACAGCACGATCGGCAGCAGGGCGAGCACCGACATGGCGAACATCGGGCCGAACGACGACTGGCTGGAGGCGTCGACGAAGGACCTCAGGGCCAGGGTGAGGGTGAACTTGTCGGGGTCGAAGAGGTAGATGAGCTGGGTGAAGAAGTCGTTCCAGGTCCAGATGAAGGTGAAGATCGCGGTGGTGATCAGGGCGGGGCGGGTGAGCGGCAGGACGACCTTCCAGAAGCTGCGGAACGGGCCACAGCCGTCGATCCGGGCGGCCTCCTCCAGCTCGCGCGGCAGGCCCCGCATGAACTGCACGATGAGGAAGACGAAGAACGCCTCGGTGGCGAGGAACTTCGGCAGGATCAGCGGCCAGTACGTGTTCACCAGGCCGAGCCTGTTGAAGATGATGTACTGCGGGATCAGTACGGCGTGGTGCGGCAGCATGATGGTGGCGATCATGAACGCGAACAGTGGTCCGCGCATCCGGAACCGCAGCCTGGCGAAGGCGTAGGCGGCGAGGGAGCAGCTGAGCACGTTGCCGAGGACGGCGCCGCCCGCGATCAGCAGCGAGTTGCCCAGCAGCCGCCAGACGGAGACGCCGTTCACGCCGTCCATGGCGGTGGAGTAGTTCGACCACTCCAGGTGGCGGGGCAGCAGGTCCAGGCTGGCGATGACCTCGTCGGCGGGTTTGAGCGAGGTGGCCAGCAGCCAGGCCAGCGGGTACAGCATGACCAGCAGCGCGGCCAGGCAGCCGAGGTGCAGGGCGATCCGGCCCGGCCGGGCCGGTGTGCGTACGGGGGCGGTGGTGGTCATCGGTTCCCCTCGGAGGTGTAGAAGACCCAGGACCGCGAGGTGCGGAAGAGCACGGCGGTGACGACGCCGATGGCGAGGAGCAGTACCCAGGCCATCGCAGAGGCGTAGCCCATGTGGGAGGCGACGAAGCCGCGGTCGTAGAGGTAGAGGGTGTAGACGAGGGTGGAGTCGGCGGGTCCGCCCTTGCCGGCGCTGACGGCGAAGGCGGGGGTGAAGACCTGGAAGGCCTGGATGGTCTGCAGGACCAGGTTGAAGAAGAGCACCGGGGAGAGCATGGGTACGGTGACGGACCGGAACTGCCGCCACCTGCCGGCCCCGTCGACGGCCGCGGCCTCGTACAGTTCGGCCGGGATCTGCTGGAGCCCGGCGAGGAAGATGACCATGGGGGCGCCGAACTGCCAGACCGTCAGGAGGGCGACGGCGAGCAGGGACCAGCCGGGCCGGTTGACCCAGCCGCCGGTGCCGAGCAGGCGGTCGACGGTGCCGCCGTCGTTGAAGACCGCCCGCCACACCAGCGCCACCGACATGGAGGCGCCGAGCAGGGAGGGGGCGTAGAACGCGGACCGGTAGAAGGCCTTGCCGCGGCGCATGCCCTTCAGGGCGAGGGCGACGGCCAGCGCGAGGGCGAGTTGGAGGGGTACGGCGATGACGACGTAGGTCAGGGTCGTCAGCACCGACCGCCAGTAGCGCGGGTCCTCGGTGAACATCTGCACGTAGTTGCGTGTGCCGACCCAGTGCGGGGCGTTGAAGAGGTCGTAGTCGGTGAACGACAGGTACAGCGACACGGCCATGGGCAGCAGGGTCAGGACGGTCGCGCCGAGTACCCACGGGGTGAGGAAGACCCAGGCGGCGCCCTGGCGTTGGCGTGTGCTCACGACCTCAGTTCCGCCTTCGCCTCGGTGACGTAGTTCCGGGCCGCCTCGCGGGGCGACATGCGCTGGTACGACACCTGGTCGTAGTCGCGCTGGAACGTGGTCTGCAGGGCGTTGTCGCCGGCGGGCGGGGCCTGCGGGGGATCCTTCAGGGTGCCCTCCAGGGAGTCCTGGAAGGCGGCGATGGTCCGGTCGAAGCCGGTCAGCCGGGGCCGGATCCGCTTGCGGACGGTCTCGTTGACGGGGATACCGCGGGTCGCGCCGAGGATCTTCGCCGCGTCCGGGTCGTTGAGCAGGAAGTCGACCAGCTGGGCGGCTTGCCCGGGGTGGCCGGTGCGGGCCGCGACACCGAGGAACATCGACGGTTTGAAGTACTGGCCGGGGGTGCCGTCCGGGCCGGCCGGCATCGGGGCGAGCGCCACCCCGTCCTCGAGGAGGGCGGTGTAACCGCCGGCCGGTGCGTCCCAGTTGAGGTCGGCGGTGGCCATGCCGCGGCCGAGCGGGGTGTTCTCCACGCTGCCGTCGAGCTGGGTGGTCTGCTCGGCGGGCGAGACCGTGCCCCCGCGGCGCAGCCGGTCGGTGAAGGTCCACCAGCGGGCGAGGTCGGCGGCGGTGAAGCCGAGCCGTCCGTCCCTGGTGTACAGGGACTTGCCCCGGCCGCGCAGCCAGACCTCGAAGGCGTCCTCGCTCTGCCCGGGGTCGGTGGCGCCGGGCCGGCCGGTCGCCCGGGCCAGGGCGCGCATCGTGTCCGCCCACTCCTCCCACGTCCAGCCGCGGCGGGGCAGCGGCACCCCGGAGTTCCTCCAGGCCCGGACGTCGTAGGCGACCGTCTCGGTGCCGCGGCCCTGGGGTACGGCGTACTGGCCGCCGTGCACCCGGCCGGTGGCGAGCAGGCCCGGGTCGACGCGGTCCGTGCGCAGCACGCCCCGCTGCCGGGTCAGGTCGAGCAGGACACCGCCGGCGGCGTACTGGTCGATCTGCCGGTAGTCGAGCTGCATCACGTCGGGTGCGTCGCCGCCGGCGGCCTGGGTGGCGAGCTTCTGCTTGTAGGCGTCGTAGCCGGAGAACGACGTCTGCACCCGTACTCCCGGGTGCCGCTCGACGAACAGGGCGACGGCCCGTTCGGTGCGTTCTGCGCGGTCGGGGTTGCCCCACCACGTGTAGCGCAGCACCACCTTGTCGCCGCCTGCCGACTCGCCGGAGCCGCCGCAGCCGGCCAGCACCGCGCACAGGGCGAGTGCCGCGGCGGTCGCGCGGAGTCGCGTCGTGCCGGGTCCGGGCATGCCGAGGTCACCTCTTCTCTCCTCGAACTGTCGTGGGGGGCGGAGCGGGCCGGATCAGCCGGCCTGGTACGGCAGGGTCGTGCCGGGCAGGGCGTACTCGTCGCGGCGCCCGCACATCCCGAAGCCGCCGTGCCGGGTGGGCCCGGTGTCGTACGCGGCCGCCTGGCCGAGGTAGGCGGGGTCTCCCGCCGCCAGCGCGTCGAGCTGGGCGCCGGTGCGTTCGGCGGTGGCGAGGGCGCCCGCGCGCCACAGCGCGCGCCAGGTGGGCACCTTCGCGCGGACCAGGCGGGCGGCGGCGCGCTGGAAGTCCCGGTAGGGGCGGTCGTCGCCGGCGGTGAGGGCCTCGCGCAGGACGAGGTAGCCCTCGACGGCGAGGTCCCTGCGGCGCCGGGCCGCCGCCTCGGTGCCCGGGCCGGTGCCCGGCGGGAGGGCGGCCGCCGCCGCGTACCGCTCCGGGTCGGCGAGCACCTCGGGCGGGAAGGTGAAGACGGCGTCCCCGGCCTCGGGCAGGCCGCTGTTCTGCATCAGCACGGTGACGCGCAGGTCGCCGCCCTGCACCATGCGGTGCACGGTGCCCGGGGTGAACCAGGCGACCGAGCCGGGCCGCAACGGGATCTCCCGGTAGCCGTCGGGGCCGAGCGTCTGTACCGCGCCCCGGCCGCCCGTGACGACGTACGCCTCCGTGCACACCAGGTGCAGGTGCGGGCTTCCGCCGCAGACGCCGTCGGCGGCCTCCCAGTCGTAGGCGCTCAGGTGGGACAGGCCGACGGCCCCGGGGAGCGGGTGCGGCAGGGCGCCCTGCGGTTCCGTCACCACGGCAGGCCCTTCAGGTGGCCGGCGATCCGGTCGCGGTCCCAGTCGCCGTCGGCGACGACCACCCGGTAGCGGTAGCCGAAGGACTCCCCCGGCTCCAGCGTGAACTCCTCGAAGAAGGCCCAGGAGAAGGCGACGGTGGAGATGGGTTCCGAGCGCACGAACCAGTGGGACTCGTGGATCGCGCGTGTCTCGTCCAGGTTCTCGGGCGCGTGCGCGAAGACGAGGGTGGAGTGCCCGTCGGCCTCGTCGTGCTCGGAGGTGAAGGCCAGCCAGGGCCCCTGACTGCCCATCGGTGTGCCGGTGCCGGTGCTCTCGGCGTCGGGGGTGAGGACCCGGCCGCCGGTGAAGTCGCGCGGCCCGCGCCACTGCAGTCCGGTGTAGCCGGCCAGTTCGCGGCCCGCGGTGGTCGGGGAGCCGAACACCAGTGGTTCGGCGCGGGTGTTGGTGAGCCGGATCGACCAGTCCAGCGCCCAGGAGCCGGCCTCCTCGTCGACGGAGTGCACCTGGATCCCGCGCACCTCGCGGGCCCATTCCCGGCCGCTGTTCTCGACCCAGGTCAACTCCTCCTCGAACGCCAGCCGTTCGTCTTCGACGGTGAGCGCGGTGAAGCCGTCGTGGCGCATGGAGCCGACGCGGTCGGGCAGCGCCAGGTAGCCCTGGCCGTGCACATAGCAGTTGCCGCCCCAGAAGTTCTGCCCCGACAGGTGACTGGCCGTCATCTGCAGGCCCTTGTGCCAGCGGTGGTCGCTCGGCCGGTAGCCGGTCACCGTGCGGCCGGCCAGGGTCCGCACGGGGTGGGCGTACGGCTTGCCGGACTCGAAGGGGTCCGGGTCGGGGCGGTAGACGTAGCGGAGGATCTCGGTGCCGTTCGGCGCCTCGACGGCGAGGTGCTCGCCGTGGACGTGGCTGACGCGGATGCTCATGCGCGCTCCTTCGGGGCCCAGTCGGGGTGTGCGCCGTGCATGGCCGTGTAGTAGGGGTCGCCGGGACCGATCTCGCCGGCGCGCACCGGCCGTCCGGTGAACGCGGCCTTGTACAGGGCGGCGGCGAACTCCAGGGCGGCGCGGGCGTCCTGGCCGCTGCCGGGGGGCCGTACGCCACGGTCGTAGGCGTCGAGGAGGGCGCCGAGCTGCGCGGTGTGCGAGCTTCGGACGTCCTCGTCGGGGGTGCGCCAGGCGGCGGCGCGCTCGGGGCCGACGTGCGGGGCCGGAGTGTAGACCCAGTCGTCGTTGCCGTGTCCGTACAGGTGGGTCAACTCCACCGTGGCGTCGGCGCAGTCGACGCGGATGCGGCTGACCTCGTGCGGGGAGAGCACGCTGTTGACGACGGTGGCGAGCGCGCCGCTGCGGAAGCGGACCAGGGCCGTGGAGACGTCCTCGCTCTCGACGTCGTGGACCAGCCGGGCCGCCATGGCGCGTATCTCCTCCCACTCGCCGAGCAGGTGCAGCAGCAGGTCGTACTGGTGGATGCCGTGCCCCATGGTGGGACCGCCGCCCTCCGTGGCCCACCGGCCGCGCCACGGCAGGGAGTAGTACGCGCTGTCGCGGTGCCAGGTGGTCTGGCAGTGCGCCACCAGCGGTGCGCCCAGCTCGCCGCGCGCGATCAGGTCGCGGGCGTGTACGGCGCCGGAGCCGTAGCGGTGCTGGAAGACCACCGAGGCGTAGGCGCCGGAGGCCTCCTCGGCGGCGGCGATGTCGTCGAGTTCGGCCGGTGACAGGCACAGCGGCTTCTCGCACAGCACCCAGGCGCCCGACGTGAGCGCGGCCACGGTCTGCTCCCGGTGCAGCGCCGGCGGGGTGCCGATCAGCACCAGGTCCGGGGCTACGGCGTCCAGCATGGCGTCCGTCGAGGTGAACCCGGCGACCCGGGCGCCCGCGAGCCGCCGGAAGGCGTCCAGCCGGCCCGCGTCCACGTCGACGGCGGCGACCAGTTCGACCCGCTCGGCATGGGCTCTGAGCGCGGGCAGATGACTGCCGGTGACGATGGCCCCGGTGCCGATCACGGCGACCCGGCGGGGTGCGGGCAGGGACATGCGACGCTCCTCGGAGATCGACGGGTCGGGAGCGGCTGCCCACGGCATGCTGTGCACGGCACGCCGTGGGCAGCGCGCAGGGGACACCACGCCGTGGACAACACAGTATGGAAAGCGCTTGCTCCCGTACGGGACGACCCTAGGGGCGGGAGATTGTCAGGACAACCCCTGTGCAGAATCGGCTGGGGCCGGCGGGTCGGCCGTCGCGCGGACCGCCTCGCGGATCAGGTCGGCGGCGGCCTTGGACCGGGCGACGGTTACGTCGGCGGTCCCGGAGCGGGCGACGGCCACGGCGGGCGAGGCGCCCCCGGCTTCCACGCTCGCCAACCGGTTCGGCCTGACCTCGCCGTCAGTGGCGCGGCGGGTTTCCGCGCGGCCTGATGGTGGCGTTCGGAAGGGCGGGGGCCGGGAGACGGTCCCCCGGATATCCCGCTACGGCGCCGAAGCGATCGGAGGAGTTCTGCCAGTCCTCGCGTGCCCTGACGATGTCCGCGTGACTGCGGCCGATGAAGTTCCACCAGATGACGATCTCCTCCTCGAAGGGAGTTCCGCCGAGGAGGACCGCCCGTGCGGTGTCGTCCGACTCGCTGGTCAGGGTCAGCGTGCCGGGGCCAGGGTGGACGTAGCCCAGCTCGGCGGCTTTCAGAGGGGCGTCAGCGAGGCGGACGGCACCCTGGTCGACCAGCAGGCCGTGCTCGAAGCCGGGGTCCACGGCGAGCGTGAGGACCGCGTGCGGTGCGAGCACGATCTCGGCGCCGAGCAGGGGGGTGAAGGTCGGCACCGGGGAGGTGGCCCCGGCGAGCGAGCCGAGGAAGACCCGGATCTCGGCGCCGCCGGTCCGCACCGGCTCGGGAACGTGGTGGCGGAAGTCGCGCGGCGCGGCCCGGTGCTCCTCCGGAAGGGCCACCCACAGCTGGACACCGTGCAGGACGGTGGTCCGCGGGGTGGAGACCTCGGAGTGGCTGATGCCGTAGCCGCCGGTCATCAGGTTCAGCTCGCCGGGCCGTACGAGGGCGTGGCTGCCGAGGCTGTCGCGGTGCTCGATCTCGCCGCTGAAGAGCCAGCTCACGGTCTGGAGGCCGGTGTGCGGGTGCGGGGCGACGTCCATGCCGCCGGTCGCGGCGACCTCGTCGGGGCCGTAGTGGTCGGCGAAGCACCAGGCACCGATCAGGGTGCGGGCGCGCTGCGGCAGTGTGCGCCGCACGGTCATCGCCCGGGGGCCGCCGAGGGGCACGTCGCGCGGGGACAGCACGTCGACGCGGGGTGCGCCGGGCGCCGGCTCCCGCGCCACCGTGGTGCCGCAGCGCACTTCCGCGGGCTCCGTCTCGACATTGCTCATCGTGGACCACCTCTCGACCTGCTATTTGTTCTATGTTCAACCAGCATGGGGTCGGATGGGTAGGGGCGCCATGCCGACGCGTCTTCGGGCGACCACCCGTGCGCGCGCCGGCAAGCCGCTCCCCCGGGCCCGCCGTACGGCCGCCGGCGCCCCGGGCCGCCCTGACACGGACCGCACAACCGAACCGAACCGTCGCAGACAGGGGAACGGCATGGCACAGGAACCCGCCAAGGCCGCTGACGAAGATCCGATCGTATGCAGGACGAGCGTCCGCGTCACCGTGGCCGGCGATCCGCCGGTGCCGCTCCCCGCGGAGCTGCGGTACTCGGCGGCCGACCCCTACGCCGTGTGTCTGTCCCTCGGCGCACCCGCCGCCCCCTCCGTCGACTGGGTCTTCGCCCGGTCGCTCCTCGCCCGGGGACTGAGCGGGCCCGCCGGGGCGGGGGACATCGTGGTGTCCCCCAAGCTCCGGCCCCGTTCCGACGCGGTCCGCATCCTGCTCAGGACCCGCACCGGGGCGGCGGTCCTGGAGGTCGCCGGCGCCACGGTCACCGCCTTTCTGCGCCGCGCGGACGCGCTGGTGCCGCCGGGTACCGAGCACCGGCACCTCGATCTGGACCGGGTGATCGAGCAGTTGACGGCGGGGAGCGAGTGATCCGCCCGGTGCGGTGACCTGTCGTCTCAGCCGCGTCCCGTCGCCCGGGCGGCCCGGGCCAGCAGGTGGGCTCTTCTTCGGGGCCACCACAGGAGGTCGGCCAGGCAGAGGGCGGTTGCCGGCCAGGAGGAGATCATTTCGCCGGTGGTTCCGGTCAGGGTGTCGTACACGGCGAGGGCGAGGGCGAGCAGCGTGACGAGGACGATGATCCAGCGGCGCAGGCGGTCCTCCTCGGCGGCCCGCCGCAGGGCGTCCGCGTACGCGGCGACCGCCGGGGCCAGGCCGGGATCGGCGGCGGGTTCGCCGCGCCGGGTGGCGCGTACCACCGTCGCCCGGTCGGCCGGGGTCAGGTCCCCGGCCCCGGCCCAGAGCCGGTTCATGCGGCGCGACACGCGGATCCCGTGGAGCAGGCCCAGTACCACGGCCGGCCGGCGGCGAGGATGCGGGATGTCACTCCGGTCGGTGACCGTCCGCCGTGCGTGGCCCGCGGGTGCGGGTGGCGCCGAAGCCCGTCTCGTGGTCCCAGACATGGGTGCACGAGGGGCACTGCAGGTGCAGGAGGCTGCCGGTGTTGGAGAGCAGGTAGCGCCAGTGGTCCGGGCACCTGCGCCCCTCCCGGCAGCCGGCGCACGCGAGGTGGTCCTCGCAGTTCGGGCAGGTCACCCAGGCGCGGCGCCCGATGTCCGCCTGCGGATCAAGCGGCAGCACGGCCGCCCCCGCGCCGCGGGAGGACCCCGGCTTCGACGAGGGTGTCGTACAGCCGCTGCTGCTCCTCGTCGAGGCCCGAGTACAGCCGGTCGTACGCCTCCTCCTCGCCACGCAGCGCCTCCACGGGGTCCCAGTCGGCGCCGAGCGCGGCCATGACGTGGGCCCGCCGGGTCATCTCATGGCCGGTGAGGTCTACGGCGAAGTCGGTCGGCTCGGGGGGAAGTGCGGCGTCTTGGGTGGACATACGATCGAATCTAGGGATCGTTTTCGGCCACGCCAAGGGCCCGTGGGACACATCACACCGTCCCCGGGGCCGCCTCCGAGCCGCTCTTCCCGCCGTACCCGGGCGCACTCACCAGCGCAGGCCGGTGAAGTCGACCGGGCGCGGGCGCAGCAGGCGGGTGCGGTCGGTCAGGGCGTGCAGCCGCCGGGACATCTCGTCGGCCGGCAGGCGGTGTCGGTCTCCGTGGCCCGGCAGGACCCACTCGAACCGCAGCCGGCCGGCCGTCCTGGCCAGGGACGCGGCCAGTTCCTCGATGGAGTACCAGGTCACGCTCTCGGCGACTTCCAGGTCACCGGTCGTACGCGACCAGTAGAAGCTGTCGCCGCTGAAGCAGTACCGGTCGTCGGCGAGGTAGAGGACGCTGCCCCGGGTGTGTCCGGGGAGGGGGTGGACGGTGACGCCCCCGGCGATCTCCAGGGGTTCGAGCCCGCGGATCACCTGGTCGGCGTCGGGTGCGGCGTCGAGGTCGTCCTCGTGGATCCACAGCCGGGCGCCGAAGTGGTCGGCGTAGCGGCGGCCGTGGGCGGCGTGGTCGCGGTGGGTGAGCAGCACGTCGGTGACGGGACCGGAGGCCGTGTAACGCTCGGCCAGGGCGCGGCTCCAGCGGGGCGTGTCGATCATCATGCTGGTGCCGGAGGGTCGTAGGAGCAGGTACGAGTTGGCGCCGGCGGTCTGGGGCGAGTTGTGGCCGCAGATCAGCACGCCGTCGTCAAGGCGCAGCGGGAACGGGTCGAGCGACTGGTCCGCCCGGCCGGTCACCGGCCGGATCGAGCGGGTGGGGCAGGCGAAGACGGCCGCGTGCAGGCGCCGGTTCTCCGCCTCGTCGGCCGGTGGGCGCAGGATGCGCGACTTCCCGTCGGCCTCGCCGATCAGCTCGGGCGCGAACTGCCGGGCCACATCGCAGTTCGTGCATCGGTCGTCCACGTACCATCCGTCCACGGCCGGGCTCCTTCCACGGGGAAGCGGCCTCGGCGGAGGCCGCCCTTCCAGGGGTATCCCGCCGGCCGTCGAACCGGTAGGACCCGCCGACCTTGTGTTTCCGGCGCCGGCCCGCTCTCACCAGGGAGATCCCGGGTGGGGCGGAAAGCAGCCGAATGTGTCCCGCGCCGGGTGTCAGGGGCGGCTCAGGGCGGGTGCCGGAGCCGGACGGCCGGGGCGGGCGCCGACGCCGTGTCCCGGGGCCGTACCTCGAACCCGCCCCGCCCGTCGAACCTCACCTCGTGCACCGCGTCGAACCCGTCCGCCGCCGTCGGTCTGCGCAGCCGCTTCAGGGTGGCGAGGACCCCGACGTCGGGGACCCGGTCGCGGCCCTCGCGCCCGGCGTTGCGCCGCAGGGAAGCCGCCACGTCGGGCGGGAACCAGTAGGCCGTCACGGTCGCGCCCCCGGCGTGGGCCGCCTCCACCACCGGTCCCCACTCCCGCGGCGACGGGTTGGTGTTGTCCACGGCCACGGACCGTCCCGCCGCCAGGTGCTCCGCCAGCAGCCGCATCTGCCGGCACTGCCTGTTCCGGGCACCGCGTGGGAACAGGTCCTTGCTGACCAGCGCGTACCGGTCGGACAGGCACCGTGCGTAGAAGGAGGTCTTCCCGGATGCCTGCAACCCGACCAGTACCGCCACCTCCGGGCCCGTCGCCATACCGCCACGATGGCACGCTCCCACGGCCGGAGAACACCGCCGAGCGCTCAGCCCGTCCGCGCCAGGGACGCCGTACCGGAGGGCCTCTCCGGTACGCGGTGGTGTGTCGGCGCGGGCTGGGGCAGGGCACCCCGGGCGGCCACTTTCTCCAGCGGCACGGCACACGGCCGGTGGACCGGCTGCCGCGTCAGCCCGTGCCGCGGCTCTTCAGAAGGGCGATGACCTGCGGCCGGACGAACTCCCAGGAGGTGGCGGGCAGTTCACCGAGGGCCGTGGCGCGCAGCGCGTCGAGGGTCGCCTCGGCGCCGGGTGCGCACCGGGTGGTGCCGCTGAGGACGTCGTAGCCGTCCCGTACGGCGACGCGCAGGCGGTCGGGTGTCCCCTGGCCGGCGTGCAGGGCGGAGGCCACGACGAGGGGAGGTGCTCCGCCGGCCTCGCCGGGCAGTTTGCGGTACGCCGACGCCGTCGGCGGGCGCCAGCGCAGGCTGAGCAGGACGGGGCGCTTGGCGACCACCTCGGCCAGGTCCGTCTCGCGGACGCCGTCGGGTTCCAGGACGGTCGCCCGGGCGTCGAGGACGAGTGCGGCGGGCAGCAGGCAGCGCAGCGTGCTGCCGACGATGTTGCCGCCGACGGTCGCCGTCCGCCGCACCGCGCCCGTGCCGACGGTGCCGGCGGCCAGCCGCAGCACGTCCGGGACGGTGGCGTCGATCCGGTGCAGCAGCACGGCACCGCCCACGGTCTCCGGGCCCAGGACATTGGCCTCCGGCAACTCGCGCAGGGAGAAGGCGAGTTCGGGGAACCCGTCCCGCTGCCAGGTCGCCCACACGAGCGTCGCCCCACCGATCGGTACGGCCCCCTCGGCCAGGCATTCCCGGGCTTCCGTCACGGTTGTGGGCAGTCGCAACAGCACGGCGGGCCACCTGCCTCTTCTCGGCTCGGACGACGGGCGGACGGTGGCGGCCGCCGCCCGCCGACAGCGCAGTCTTGTCGCAGGACCGGGGGCGCGTACAGGGCTCACACGAGCATGTGCCGCGCGCTCCGTGAACGACCGTGGGCCGAGAGGCACGGCCGGTCCGCGTGCCCTTAGGGTGGGGATCATGAGCGGTGAGACCGATCTGCGCACGCTGCTGAGGGAGATGCGGCCGGAGCTGAACCCGGGCCGTTATGTCTTCACCATGGCCGAGGGCGGTGCGCCCTCCGGGGTCTCGCCGGTGGTCACGGTCGCCGAGCAGGAGGGGCTGACCCTCGTGGTGTCCCAGGCGGACGCGGACGCGGCCGGGATGGCGTACGACTATGTGGCCGGGTGGATCACCCTGCGCGTCCACTCCGCGCTGGACGCGGTCGGGCTGACCGCCGCGGTCTCCCGGGCGCTCGCCGACGCGGGCCTGAGCTGCAACGTCGTCGCGGGCTACCACCACGACCACCTCTTCGTGCCGTACGAGCAGGCCGAGCGGGCGGTGGAGGTCCTGCGCGGGCTGGCGGACGCCGGCCACTGAGCCGTACCCGCGCACTCGGGTCACGGAGCGCGCACGCACCGCGTGCACCTTTTGCCCCCCGTGCCGGCTGACCGGCTCGAACCGCGCTCCGGCACGAAGAAGTCCTGCCGGGCCACGTGGCCCGGCAGGACTCGTCCGTCACTCCGCGGGCGGCTAGGCCCTCCCTTTCGGATCTTGCCGGCGTCGCGGGGCCTGGCACGCACATCTGCGGCGTTGTCGTCGGTCGCCGACGCTCCGCGTCGACTCCCTCCTCCGCCTT